>CALQLA020000068.1 GCA_943331295.2 Bordetella parapertussis
CGCCGACGACGATCCGTTCTGACCATCAACCGTAAAATGGGCCAGCCCGTCGTCGAAGAGGCTGGCCCATTCCCATCATTCAACTCGGCGGCCGACCATCAACCAACGTGAAAAACGAACCATCAAATTGGGTGACCACACTCACCGTGCGCGGATTCGATGCCTCACCGAGTTGCGCGGGGAATGCTTGTCCTTTTGGGGGGATAGGACCGGCCCGTCTGGACCATAGTTGTCGCGCGTACCGGATAATCGGCGTCGCGCATCAACATTTGGGCCCAAACGCGGGGTGGGCTCAATCGAGCCACGCGTTGTTTTCAAGAGGGAATCTGGTCGGGGTGAGAGGATTCGAACCTCCGGCCTCTACGTCCCGAACGTAGCGCTCTACCAGGCTAAGCTACACCCCGAATGCCGATTGCGGCAGTCCTGCAAGGCAAGACCCGCGACGGGAAACTGCACTTCCGCGGGTTTGCGACTTCGTCTTCGCCCAGCGCGGCGGACCCGTGGGGTCCGCTCGATTTCATTACGCCTTCAGTACGACCGCCGGGCCGCGAAGGACGCCAATTCTAGCAGACTTTCGCGGTGCGGACTATCGGGCAGGCCAGCGAGGCACGTAGCGGCCATGTCGCTTTCCTTCCCGGCGCAGCGGCGGGCATAGTCGAGCGAGCCGGTGCGCACCAGCACGTCGACGACCGGCCCGAATTCGGCCAGCCCGCCGGCGGTGATCGCGTCACGCACCAGCGCCGACTCGGCGGCCGTGCCGACCGCGCGCGCGCGGATCAGCGGCAGCGTCATCTTGCCCTCGGCGAGGTCGTCGCCCAGGTTCTTGCCGATCGCGTCGAGGTCGCCCGAGTAGTCGAGCACGTCGTCGATCAGCTGGAACGCGGTGCCGAGGTGCATGCCGTAGCGCGCCAGGGCATCCTCGATTTCCGGGGCGGCATCGCCCTGCACGGCGCCCAGCTGCGCGGCGGCCTCGAACAGCTTCGACGTCTTGCGGCGGACCACGGTCAGGTAGGCTTCCTCGCCCAGGTCGGGGTCGCCCGAGTTGATGAGCTGCAGCACCTCGCCCTCGGCGATCACGTTGGTCGCGGCCGACAGGATCTCGAGGACGCGCAGCGACCCCAGGCCCACCATCAGCTGGACCGCGCGGGAGTAGAGGAAGTCGCCGACCAGCACGCTCGCGGCGTTGCCGAAGGTCATGTTGGCGGTTGCGTGGCCGCGCCGCAGCTTGGATTCGTCGACGACGTCGTCGTGCAGCAGCGTCGCGGTGTGGATCATCTCGATCACCGCAGCCAGGATCTGGTGCCGGGTGCCGGTGTAGCCGCAGGCGCGGGCGCACAGCAGCAGGAGCGCGGGGCGCAGACGCTTGCCGCCGCCGCCGATGATGTACTCGGCGACCTGCCGGACCAGCACCACGTCCGAATCGAGGTTCGTGCGGAGCACCCGGTCGACTTCGGCCATGTCGGCCGCGATCAGGGGTTTCAGGACGTCGGTGGTCACGGGTGTCGGGAGGGCGTGGCTTGCGGCGTTCGGCGCGGCCAAAGTGCTGCTTTTGG
The DNA here is from genome assembly GCA_943331295.2 of Bordetella parapertussis. Taxonomy (GTDB): domain Bacteria; phylum Pseudomonadota; class Gammaproteobacteria; order Burkholderiales; family Casimicrobiaceae; genus CAIWHR01. Next base: position 1,554 of record CALQLA020000068.1, read on the forward strand.
GGCTCGGAAAAGCAATTCCGGTCGTATTTGTGCCGAATCGGAACGCATTGTACCCGACAGCCGCCCGTTTCCCGCCCGCACGGGCCCGAATCCGTTCATAAAGGCCCCCTGCCGCGCCGTCATCGTCGCCCGTCGCCGGGGTTCGGAACCGCCGAAACCGCGCCGCCGGCGCTGCGCTGCCGGCGGCCTGCCGCGGGGGCACCGGGGGTTTTGACAGGTCCGGGTCTAAAGCCTTATAATCTCTGGCTTTTCCGCGATGTCCGCGGAGATCACTCGGAGTTCCCCTCATGTACGCGGTCATAAAAACCGGCGGCAAGCAGTACAAAGTTGCCCCCGGCGAAAAACTCAAAGTAGAACAGATACCGGCGGACGTGGGCGCAGAAGTGATCATCGATCAGGTCTTGATGGTCGGTGACGGTGATAGCGTCCGTCTGGGTCAGCCAATCGTAGTCGGTGCCACGGTGAAGGCAACCGTGGTCGCGCATGGTCGCGGCGAGAAGGTCACCATCTTCAAGATGCGCCGGCGCAAGCACTACCGCAAGAACCAGGGCCATCGCCAGAACTACACCGAACTCAAGATCGAAAGCATCGTCGGCTGACGGAGACCAACCACCATGGCACACAAAAAGGCAGGCGGCAGTTCCCGCAACGGCCGCGATTCGGAGTCGAAGCGCCTCGGCGTCAAGTCCTACGGCGGCGAACTCATCAACGCCGGCAGCATCATCGTCCGCCAGCGCGGCACGCCGTTCCACCCGGGCACCAACGTCGGGATCGGCAAGGACCACACGCTGTTCGCGCTCGTCCGCGGCAAGGTCCTGTTCACGACCAAGGGCAAGGAAAAGCGCAAGTTCGTGAACATCGTTCCGGAAGCGGTCGCCGAAGCGGCATAAGGTAACTGCGCGTAACCGCGCGCCACCGCGTGCAAGAACCCCTGCCCGCTCGCGCCGGCAGGGTTTTTTTTGCGCCGCGCCGCCGTCGGTTACGATGGCGTATTGACGGCGTCCGGCCGACGTCGTGGCGCGCATGCCAATGATCCGGGCGAGGTGAACGTGAAGTCGCGATTGCTGCCGATCCTCCTGTCGCTGCTGCCGGCCCTTGCCGCCGCCAGCGAGCCGCCGCTGACCTGCTTCGGCAACGAACCGTCCTGGGGCCTCCACTTCGCCGGGCCGGAGGCGGCCCGCCTGCTGCTGCCCGACAGGCCGTCGCTCGAACTGAAGGGCCGCGAGACGCGGCTCGAACCCGGCGGCGACCGGGCCTGGCGCGGCCGGCGCGCCGCCGGCGGCGGGCGCGACGTCGTCGCGTTCCTCAGCCCGTCGGCGTGCAGCGACGGCATGTCCGACACGAAGCATCCGGTGACGGCCCGCGTTTCGCTGCCGGACGGCCGCCTGCTCGCCGGTTGCTGCCGGATTTCCGGCGCGGGCGCCGCCGGGGTGCCGCTCGCGCCGACGCTCGACGGCGCGACGTGGCGGCTCGCGAGCCTGCGCGGGGTCGACGCCGGTGCGCTGCGGGGCGCAGCGCAGCCGGTGACAGCCACGTTCAAGGCGGGGCGCGTCACCGGGTTCTCCGGTTGCAACCGTTTCTTCGGCGGCTACACCGTCGAGCGCGATCGCGTGACGATCGGGCCGCTGGCGGGCTCGATGATGGCCTGCGACGAACCGGCGATGGCATTGGAGCGGGCGTTCCAGTCCGCGCTGGCCGGCACCTTCGCGTACGCGATCGCCGGAGGGCGCCTGACGCTGCGCAACGACGCCGAGCCCGTCCTCGTGTTCGAGGCGCTGCCGGCGCCGACGCTCGAGGGCGTGACCTGGAAGATCACCGGCTTCAACAACGGCCGGCAGGCCGTCGTGAGCACGCGCTCCGGCACGACGCTGACGATGGCGTTCGCCCGCGGGACCGTGACGGGCTCCGCCGGCTGCAACAGGTTTCACGCGACCTACACGGCCGACGCGAACGGCATCAAGATCGGCCCCGTGGCGGCGACCCGCCGGCTGTGCCCGGCGGAGGGCGTGATGCAGCAGGAGCGGGAGTTCCTGGCGGCGCTGCAGGCGACGACGGCCTGGGCGGTCGAGGGCGGGCAGCTCGACATGCATCGCGGCGACGGCGAGCGTTCGATGACGGCCACCGCGCAGTGAAGACGGGCGCACCGTGAACGAACCCGCGGCAAAGGGGCTGCACCCGCACACCTGGCTCATCATCGGCATCAAGGTGGTCGCGCTCGCCGCAGCGCTGCTGATCCCCGCGATGCCGCAGCCGGTGGCGTACCACGACTTTGCCGATCACCGCGACGCGTTCGGTATCCACAACTTCCTCGACGTCGCATCGAATGCCGGGTTCCTGTTCGTGGGCGGATACGGGCTGTACGTCGCGCTCGGCCGGCGCGCGCGGTTCGAGTTCGGCATCGAGCGCATCCCCTACGTGATCTTCTTCATCGGCGTGACGCTGACGGCCGCGGGGTCGGCCTACTATCATCTCGCGCCGGACAACGAGACGCTGTTCTGGGACCGGCTGCCGATGACGATCGCGTTCATGGGGCTCGTCTGCAGCCAGATCGTCGACCGCATCAGTATTCGCGCGGGACTCGCGCTGCTGCTGCCGATGCTGATGCTGGGCGCCGCGTCGGTCATCTACTGGCGCGTCACCGAGCGCGCCGGCGCCGGCAACGTCATCCCGTACGGCGTGCTGCAGGGCTACTCGGTCGTCGTGCTGCTGCTGCTGGCGGTGCTGAAGCCGTCGCGCTACACGCTGGGCCCCGGCCTCTACTGGGTGTTCGGCTGGTACGTGGCAAGCAAGCTGCTCGAAACGTTCGACGCGAAGGTGCTGGCCGCGACCCACGAGGTCGTGAGCGGGCATACGCTGAAGCACTTCGCGGCCGCCGCCGCCGGGATCGCCGTCTGCTGGATGCTGACCCGACGAACGCTCGTCGCGACCGGACACCGCGGCGGCGCGCAGCCTGACGCCGCGGGCGGACGGCAACCGCAGTGACACCTCACCCCTCCAACCCCGACAGGACCGCCATGCGCACTCGCCTCAAGCTGCTGCTGCTTCTCCCGCTGTTCTACTGCCTTCCGCTCGCGGCAGAGGAAACGGCGCTGACCACGGGCTCCGTCAACGTCCGCGCCGGCCCGGACAACATGTTCCCGACGGTGACCTGGCTCCTCTCCGGCACCTCGGTCACCATCAACGGCTGCACCGCCAACTGGCGCTGGTGCGACGTCACCGCGGGCCGCGACCGCGGCTGGATCTACTCGCGCTTCCTGTCGTACCGGTTCAACGGCACCGCGGTCACCATCCTCAACGGGGGCCCCAACCTGGGCCTGCCGCAGGCCGAGTTCGTGCTGGGGACGTACTGGGACACGCATTACCAGCGCCAGCACTGGTACGGGCGCAAAGCCTACTGGCAGGGCCGCTGGGACCGGGTGCCGGCGCCGCGCGAATGGCGCGAGCCGCGGCAGGCAGCGCCGGCGACGAAGGGCTGACGGGCGGGCGGCCGGGCGGCCGTCAGCGCCGCTCGAGCCAGTACAGCATCGCCACGGCGACGGCGACGAACATCGTGAGCGGAAAGACCGCCGAGAACAGCGGCTGCCAGTCGTTCAGCACGCCCAGGTTCGAGAACAGCCGGCCGATCAGGAAGAAGGCGAGGCCCAGCATCGTGCCGGCGAAGATGCGGAAGCCCACGCCGCCGGCGCGGCGCTGGAAGTACGCGAACGGCATCGCGAGGATCATCATCACGACCACCGCGGCCGGGTAGAACACCTTGTTCCAGAAGGCGATCTCGAACCGCGAGGTCTTCTGGTTCTTGAGCACGCGGATGTTGTCGTAGAGGGCGTTCAGCTCGAGCCGCTCCGGCGCCACCTGGAACACGTTGAGCAGCGACGGCCGCAGCACGGTCTTCCACGCCCATTCGGGGACCATGGTGACTTTCGTGCCCTCGGGCGTGAAGTCGGTCGTCGCCACGTTGACGAGCTTCCATTCCCCTTCGCCGGTGAACGTGCCGCGCTCGGCGACGCGCATCCGCGTCATGGCGAGGTTGGCGTCGAACTCGTAGAGCCGGACGCCGGAGAGCGTCATGTCGGCGAGCACGCTGCGGATGTTGACGAACGTCGCGTCCTGCTTGAACCAGAAGCCGGACTGGAACTGCTGCGCGACGATGCGGCGGGTGTCGCCCATCGCCTGCCCGCGCACCTGCTGCGCGAGCCGCTCGGCGGGCGGCGCCACGAACTCGCCGGCCAGGAACGTCAGCACGGCGATCGGGATGCCGACGCGGACGATCGCCCAGGTGACCTGCAGCAGCGACGCGCCGGACGCGCGCATCACCGTGTACTCGGAATTCGCGACGAGCTGCGCCATCGCGAACAGCGTGCCGATCAGCGCGGCCACCGGGAACAGCTCGTACATCCGAGACGGCATCTGCAGCGCGACGAACAGGATCGCCGAGGTGATTCCGTAGTTGGCCTTGCCGACGTCGGCCAGCTCGTGGATCAGGTCGAAGAACGCGAACAGCATCACCAGCGCGCCGAAGATCAGCATGATCGCCGACAGCACCTCGCGGCCGATGTGGCGTGTCAGCGTCTTCATGGGGTGGCCGGCGGCTGCGCCGCCCGCGGACGCCGCAGCCGCCCGAACAGCGACAGCTGGTTGGCGAACAGCAGCACCACCACGGTCGCGGCGACGAGGTGCGGGATCGCGAGCCCGGTCCAGAACCCGAGCTTCCCCTGCGCGATGAAGCTCTGGAAGATGTTGAGGCAGTTGCTGTAGACGAGGTACATCAGCGCGGCGGCGATAAGGTTGAACGAGCGCCCCATCCGCGGATTGACGTAGGACAGCGGGATGCCGAGCAGCGTCAGCACCAGCGCCGAGATCGGCACCGACAGCCGCCAGAACAGCTCGGCGCGCTCGATGTTGCCGTTGAGCGCGACCAGCGCGGGCGTCGGGATCGCCTTCGCCGACGACGGGACCGCGCGGAGTTCCGCCGGCTCGATCCGTCGCCCCAGCCGCTCGAACTCGACGATCCGGTAGTCGGCCGCGCCCGGCTTGCCCTCGTAGCGCCGGCCGTTCTCCAGCACGATGAAGCGGTCGCCGTTCTTCATCTCCTGGAGCGATCCCGAACGCGCGACGGTGGTGACGTCCTTGCCGTCGTCGACCGAGTGCAGGAAGACGTTGCGGATGGTCCCGGTCAGCGGGTTGATGCTCTCGACGTAGACGACGAGGTTCGCCCGCCGGAATTCCTTGAAGAGTCCCGGCGCCACGAGCACGAATTCGTCGCGCGACTCGAGTTGTCGTTCGTATTCGAGCTTGCGCAGTTCAGCCCATGGCGACAGCCAAAGCGACAAAACGACGATCGCGACGAAAAACGGCGCGGCGAACAGCAGAATCGGACGCAGGCACGCGACCAGGCTCTGCCCGGACGTGAACCACACGATCATCTCGCTGTCCCGGTACCAGCGTGACAATGTCATCAATACCGTCAGGAACAGCGTCACCGACAGCAGGATGTTGAGATAGAACAGAGCATTGAAACCCAGGAGGGCGAGAATGCCCTCCGGCGCCACGGCGCCGCCCGCCGCCCGCGCCAGCAGGCGCAGCACGAGATTGGTGAAAAGGATGGCGAGCAGGACGACGAACAGGCCGATGGCCGTTGCCGTAAGTTCGCGCATCAGGCTGCGCCGGAAGATCATGACGCGGGGAGAATTTTGACTTTTTCGGGCTTATTTGCCGATAATGCGAACTCGGCTGCGTTAGCACAAGGAAAGCCAATGTCGGAAGGGGAGGGGTAGCGATGGAATTTACCATAAAAAGCGGAAGCCCCGAGAAGCAGCGGAGCGCCTGCGTCGTCGTCGGCGTGTTCGACAACCGCAAGCCGTCGCTGTCCGCCGAACTGATCGACCGCGCGTCCAACGGCTACGTCAGCGAAATCATCCGGCGCGGCGACATGGAGGGCAAGCTCGGCAGCACGCTGCTGCTGCACAACGTCCGCGGCACGCTGGCCGACCGCGTGCTGTTGGTCGGCCTCGGCAAGGAACGCGATTTCCGCGACAAGGAATTCCGGCAGGCGGTGAAGTCGGCGGTGAAGCTGCTGAACGAAACCGGCTCCTACGAGGCGGTCATCTACCTGACCGAGGAAAAGGTGAAGCGGCGCGAGGTCGCCTGGCGCGTCGAGCACGCGGTGATGGCGGCGATGGACGCCATCTACCGCTTCGAGCAGATGAAGAGCCAGCCCACCGAGGTGCGCCGGCCGCTGCGCAAGCTGACGCTGTCGGTGCCGCAGCGCTCCGACCTCGTCGCCGGCGAAGCCGCGGCCGCGCGCGGGCTCGCGATCTCCCACGGCACGGAACTGGCGCGCGACCTCGGCAACATGCCGGGCAACATCTGCACGCCGACCTTCCTAGGCGAGCGCGCGCTGCAGCTCGGCGTCGAGTTCCCCGCCGTCAAGGTGCAGGTGCTGGGGCGGCAGGAGATCGAGGCGCTCGGCATGGGCTCGTTCCTGTCGGTCACCAGCGGCAGCGAGGAGCCGCCGCGCTTCATCGTGTTCGAGTACAACGGCAGCCAGCGCAAGCAGAAGCCCGTGGTGCTGGTGGGCAAGGGCGTCACCTTCGACACCGGCGGCATCTCGCTGAAGCCGGCGCTCGACATGGACCAGATGAAGTTCGACATGTGCGGCGCGGCGTCGGTGTTCGGCACCGTCCGCGCGATCGCCGAGCTGAAGGCGGCCGTCAACCTGGTCGGCATCGTCGCCGCGTGCGAGAACATGCCGTCGGGCCGCGCCACCAAGCCGGGCGACGTGGTGAAGAGCATGTCCGGCCAGACGATCGAGATCCTCAACACCGACTCGGAAGGGCGGCTGATCCTCGCCGACGCGCTGACCTACGCCGAGCGCTACGAGCCGGAGACGGTGGTCGACGTCGCCACGCTGACCGGCGCCATCGTCATCGCGCTGGGCCACGTCGCCTGCGGCGTCTTCAGCAACAGCGACACGCTGGCGCGCGCGCTGATCGCCGCCGGCGACGACGCGCACGACCGGGGCTGGCAGATGCCCGTGTGGGACGACTACCAGGAGGGCCTCTCCAGCAACTTCGCCGATTTCGCGAACGTCGCCGGGCGCGCGGGCGGCAGCATCACCGCGGCGTGCTTCCTGTCGCGCTTCACCAAGAAATTCGACTGGGCGCACCTCGACATCGCCGGCGTCGCCTGGACCGAAGGCAAGGACAAGGGGGCGACGGGCCGTCCGGTTCCGCTGCTCACCACCTGGCTGCTTGCGCAGGAGGCAGCGCCGCAGTGATCGCGGCCGGTCCCGCGACGAGCCGGAACCCGGGGTGGTTGCCATGACCACGATCGACTTCTACACCCACGTCGGCGACCGCCTCGACGTTGCCGCGCGCCTCGTGCACAAGGCGCTGGCGCAGCACGGCAGCGTGCGCGTTCTGACGGCCGACGACCGGCTTACCGCGACGCTCGACCTCATGCTGTGGCAGACGCCCGCGACGGGCTTCGTGCCCCATTGCCGGCTCGCGAGCCCGCTCGCCGGGCAGACGCCGGTGCTGGTCGACCACGTGCTCGAGCACCAGGGGCCGGCGGCGGTGCTCATCAACCTGCATGCGTCGCCGCCGCCGTTCTTCTCGCGCTTCGAGCGGCTGGTCGAGATCGTCGGCGACGACGACGAGGGCGTCGCGGCCGGGCGCAGCCGCTGGCGCTTCTACAAGGAGCGCGGCTACGAGCTGCGCCTGCACGATCTCGGGCACGGGTAGCGCATGGCGACCGCGCGCGAGCTCCTCGCCCAGGCCGATGCGCTGATGCGCCGCAACCGGCTGGCCGATGCCGCGGCCGCGCCGCCCGCCGCGCTGCCCGTCGAAGTCGCGCTGCCCGTCGACCTCGCACTGCCCGTCGACCTCGCACTGCCCGTCGACCTCGCACTGCCCGTCGAGTTTGCGCCGTCGGATTTTCCGGTGCTCACCGACGCCGTCGCGGACGGCATCGAGCCGCTGGCAGCCGTGCCGGAAGGCCGGGCCGAGTCGATGCCGCCGGTCGCCGCGTCTTCGCTGGCGGAGGTAGGCGCGCCGCTGCCTGCGCCCGCGACGGCGGCCGACGACGTGCCGATGCTGACCGACGTGATCGAGGACTTCGAGAGCACGTCGATCCGCGGCCTGCCCGAGAGTCCCGCCGACGAGGCGCAGTGGTCACGATTCGACGACGACGTGATCGTCACCCGCCCCGCGTCGCCGTCGCTGGTCGACGTGCCGGCCGCGACGCCGGAGGACGTCCCCGCGTTGGCGCCCGTGGATGCCCCGTCGCCAGGGGAGCCGTTGCCAACGGTCGCTGCGCAGGCGCCCGTGCTGCTGCCCGAGGACCCGCCCTGGCTGACGCCGATACCGGACCTGCCCGCGAGCGGCGTGGCGGCGGCCGCCAGCGCCATCGCCGCGACCGGCTACGCGACCACGCGCGCGGCCGACGGCACCTACGAGGCGGTGCCCGCCGCGGCGACGGTTGTCGCGGCCACGGCCGGCGCGGAGACGGCGCCCGCCGCGCACGACCCCGACGACGCGGCGCGCTGGGCTGCGCTGGCCGAGGAAATCCGCATCCAGGTGCTGCAGCGGATCGACATCTTCACCGACACCGGGCTGCAGGAGCAGCTGGCCGCCCGGCTGCAGCCGATCGTCGACCGCGCGAGCGCCGACCTCGTCGCAACGATCAACCAGCAGGTGGGACAGCTGCTGCGCGCCTACGTCGCCGAAGCCATCGAGCGCGAGATCGAGCGCTGGCGCGAAAACGCGGGCTGACCGCGGCGGCTACGCGCGGCGCGCGGTCACCGCGTTGCACGCCAGCGCCAGCGCCACCAGCACCCACACGATCACCGGTCCGGGCGGCAGGTCGAGCGCCGTGGCGAGCACCAGTCCCAGCGCATAGCCGGCGAGCCCCAGCCCCCACGCCGCCGCGAGGCGGCCGCGCTGCATCCGGCGCGTGGCGAGCGGCGGCACGATCAGCGTCGCGAACACGAGGTACAGCCCCACGAGCTGCACCGACACGGTGACCGCCACCGCGAACAGCAGGTAGAAGCCGGTGCGGGGCAGCCGCGCGCGGAAGCCGAACCACACGGCAAGGATCGCGACGTAGACGGCGGCGGCCCAGGCCAGCAGCATCGGCTGCGCCCACAGGATCTGCCCCACCAGCAGGTCGCGCAGGTGCTCGCTGCCGTGCACGTTGCTGGCGAGCAGCAGCACGCTGCCGGTGGCGCCCAGCACGAAGGTCACGCCGATCACCGCCTCCTGCACGTCGGGCCACATCTTTTCGGTCCACGTGAGCAGCAGCGCGCCGCCCAGCGCCGCCGCCAGCGCGGCGACCTGCACCGCCGCGCCGGCGGGCTCGAACCCCAGCTGGTCGGCGAGCAGCACGCCGCAGCCGGCGATCTGCGCGATGGCGAGGTCGATGAACACGATGCCGCGCGCGAGCACCTGCATGCCGAGCGGGACGTGGGTGGCGGTGACCAGCGCGCCGGCGGCGAACGCCGGCAGCAGGATCGAGAGCTCGACCGCGCCGAAGTTCATTGCGCGCCCTTCAGGAGCCGCTCGATCGTGTCGTCGAACAGGCCGTAAAGGTCCTTCGCCGCATCGGTGCCGCCGACGGTGAAGGGCAGCATCACGGCGTTGATCTTCGCGCGCTCGGCGATCCACTGCGATGCGCGGTCGCCCTGGTAGGCCGCGCGGATCACCATCTTCACCGGCTGGCGCTGCAGCGTCGCCAGCACCTCCGACAGATGCGCGGTGGTCGGCTCGACGCCGGGCTTCGGCTCCAGCGCGGCGACCTCCTTCAGCCCCAGCCAGTCCTCGAGGTAGGTGAAGGCCTTGTGCTGGACGAGGATCGGCGTGCCGCGCAACGGTGCCGCCTGCTTCTCCCACTTCGCGATCGCCGCGGTCCAGCGTTCGGCGAACGCCTTGTACCGCGCCTGGTAGTGCGCGGCGTTGGCGGTATCGAGCTCCGCGAGCCGCGCCGCGAGCGCTGTCGCGACGCGCGCGATGTTGCGCGGGTCGGTCTGGATGTGCGGGTTGCCGCCCGGGTGCACGTCGCCGTCGGCGCGGTCGAGGCGCGCGGGCTTGTCTTGCATCGTCACGTACTGCGTCGCCTCGAAGTAGCCGGGTTTGCCGGGCTGCACCTTCGGGTTGCCGGCCTGGCGCAGCACGAGCGGCAGCCAGCCGACTTCCAGCTCGGCGCCGGTGGCGGCGACGAGGTCGGCGCTCCGCGCGCGCGCGATCAGGCTGGGCTTCGCCTCGACGTGATGCGGGTCCTGCAGCGCGTTGGTCGCGGTGTAGACCTTGACCTTGTCGCCGCCCAGTTCCTCGACCAGCGCGCCCCACTCGGGCACGGTGGCGACGACGGACAGCGCCGCGGCGGCGGGCAGGGCGCAGGCGGCGGCTGCGAGCGCCAGCAGGAATTGCGGGAGGTTCTTCATCGTCGGGCCTCTTCAGTACTTGTGCGCGGCGTGCGCGCCAAGGGTCAGGATGTACTGCACGAAAACCTGGTTGTCGGTCAGGTCCGGACGCAGCCGGTTCTGCTGGAACTGCACGCGGAAGCGGCTGAACTCCGACGGCGTGTAGTCGAGCATCAGCGCGTAGCGCTGCGGATTGAATCCCGCGTTGTCGAGGTACGCGGCATTGGCGCCGTAGTCGACCCGGCCCGTGTCGAGCCGGTCGTAGCGCGCCCCGACGCGCCACGCCGGCATGAACTGGTACACGCCGTCGACGTAGAAGCCGCTCTGCCGCGACGAATAGGCAGCGGTGCGCGCAAGCCCCAGCGCCGCGTCGCGGTCGTACGTGAGGTCGCCGCTTTCCCGGCGCCAGAAATACTCCCCCTGCAGCTTGAAGCTGGTGTCCCGCGCGTTGCCGTTCGGCGCGTATTTCCAGACGAAATCGGCGATCGCGAGTTGGCTCCGGCCCGAGAACCCCAACTGCGCGTCGTTGCCGGCGATGTCGGCCTGCGCATATTGCCGGTCCTGCGGCCGCAGCCCGAGCCACGACAGGCCCGCGCGCCACGTGCTGCTGGCGCCGACGTCGCCGCCGGCATGAACATAGGCGGCGACGCTGCCGATGCCGTTGCCGCTCCGGCCGGTGCCGGGAAAGCTCGCTCCGTCGCCGATCTCGGCGCCCAGCTCGACGTAGGTGTCGGTCGGCGCCACCCATTTGAGCTGCAGGCCGTCGCTGCGGAACTGGCCGCCCAGGAATGCGAGATACGGCAGGGGAGCATCGTAGAAATCCCAGACGTGCTGGTGCTGGTCGTTGAGGTAGCCGATCGACGACAGGAAACGGCCGAACTTCGGCGTCAGGCCTCCGGGCAGCGCCGTCAGCACGCCGTAGGCTTCCTCGACCTCGACGGTGTTCTCGGGCGAGAGCGAGAAGGTGAGGCTGCCGAAGATCTTGTCGTCGACGCTGGCGGAGAGCGTGAGCTCGGACTCGCTGACGCCGAAACCGCGCTTCGGCGGCGCGATGTCGCCGCTCGGCACGAAGCCGGCGATCGCGTACTGCGAAGGATCCTGCGACTGGTTCGTGTAGACGCCCTGCAGCACTGCGGAAATCGCGGGATTGAACGCGCTGGCGGATGCCGGCGGCGCGCCCGTCGCTGCGGACGCGTTCGCATTTGCCGTCGCGTCCGCGGTCGGCGCGGCCGCGGCGCCCGCCGGTGGCGCGGTTGCCGCGGGTGGCGCCTTCGCGACACTGGCCTCGGCCTCCTTCACGCGCTGCTCGAGCGCCTGGATGCGCGCCTCGTACGATTCCTTCAGCTGGCGGATCTGCGCGCGAATCTCGTCGAGCTCGGCGTCGGTCGCGGCGTGGCTTGGCGATGCGATGGTCAGTGCCAGCGCACACGCGCCGGCCAATCCGGTGTATCGGGACACGGAAGCACTCCTTTCATCAACGTGGGACTGCAGCGCCCTGGCAGCGCTGCCGCGTGCGGCACGTCAGGAAAGCGAGGGCGGGGCACGGCTCCGGTAGTAGGCGGGCGCCGGCTGCGACCACGCGGCCGGCGGGGGCAGCGGGTGCGCCGAGGCAGGCACGGGCGCGGCCGACGCGTGGATGCGCCCGCCAACGGCGGCAGTTCCGCCCGCGATCAGCGCGCATTCGATGCAGGCGACGTCCGCGGTCGCGGGCAGCGCCAGCGGCTGCGTCGCGGCATGCGAGGCGACGTGCGACAGCGCGTGCCGCAGCGCCTCGTGCTGCGCGCCAACCAGCAGCAGGCAGAGAAGGATCGCGAACGCGGAGCGGAACCGGTGGGGCATCTCGGGGCGGTCAACTGTTGTCGTCGGCGCAGCGTTAATCTGGTCAGGCTCGATGCGGCGCACAGTGTAACGCGGTTGCGCGATCGGATCGCTCGGCCGGACGACTTAGCGCCCGGCCGCATCGGTGTTGCGCGGTTCGGCGATGCAAATCGACCCCGCTCGTCGGGGGTCGACACAGTTCGTTACAAAATCCCGGCCCGGCGTGACGCGCGAGGCGGTCGCCAGAGGCGTCAGCGACCGAACTAATGGCGCAGAATGGGTTCTACCTTGCATCGGTAAATGAAGGCAGGAGGCATGCAATGAACAAGCTCGGATTCCTGACGCTCGCGGCAGCCGTCGCGCTGGCCGTCAGCGGCGCGACGTACGCGCAGCGCGGTGGCGGCGGTGGCGGCGGTCACGGCGGTGGTGGCGGTGGCGGCGGCGGATCGGGCGGCAGCGGCGGTGGCTGGGGCGGCGGCGGGTCCGGCGGTGGCGGTGGCTGGGGCGGCGGCTCGGGCGGCGGGGGCGGCTGGCACGGCGGTGGCGGCAACGGCGGCGGCAGCTGGCAGGGTGGCGGCGGCAGCTGGAACGGCGGTGGCTGGCACGGCGGCGGCGGCAACTGGAACGGCGGCTGGAACAACGGCTGGCGTGGCGGCAGCTGGAACAACGGGTGGCGCGGCGGCGGCTGGGGATGGGGCGGCTGGGGATGGGGCGGCTTCTATCCATGGGGGGGCTGGTGGGGCGCGCCGTGGCTCGGCGTCAACGTCGGCTTTCCGGCGGGATACTGGGGCGGCGGGCCGGCATTTGCGGCCGTCGACGGCGCGGTCGTCTACTCGGCCCCGGAAATGGTGTATTCGGCGCCGGCGCCCGCCACGTGGGTCGAGCGCGATCCGGGCTACCGCTACTACTGTCCCAATCCGGCGGGCTTCTTTCCCGCGGTTCCGAGCTGCAGCACCAACTGGCTGAAGGTGGTTCCCGATCGCCCGGCGGCGCCGCAGCAGCAGTACGCGCCAGCGCCGAACGACCCGCAGTACGCGCCGCAGTTTCCCGGCCAGGGAGCGCCGCAATGAGCGCACGGAGCAGGCACCTGCGCCTCGCTGCGGCGGCACTTGTGGCCACGCTGGCTCTGGCCGGCTGCGTGACCGTGCCCACGGCGCCGGCGGTGATGGTGCTGCCGGGGCAATACAAGCCGTTCGACCAGTTCCGCGTCGACGACCTCGACTGCCGCAACTACGCGTCGGGCGCGATCGGCGGCGCGAGCCAGGCCGCTACCGATGCCGCGACGGCCAGTGCGGTCGGCGCGACGTTGCTGGGCGCGGCGGCGGGCGCCGCGATCGGCGCGGTGACCGGGCAGGCAGGACAGGGCGCTGCCATTGGCGCCGGGATGGGCCTCCTGGCCGGCGGCTCGGCGGCCGGCAATTCGGGCTACGCGTCGTCCTATGCGCTGCAGCAGCGCTACGACGGCGCGTACGTCCAGTGCATGTACGCGAGGGGCAACCAGGTTCCCGTCCGTGGCGCGGTCCAGCCGCGCGGCAACTACGGCGGTCCGCCCCCGGGCAACTACGCCGGCCCGCCGCCCGGCAGCTACGGCGGCCCGCCGCAGGGGTCGTACGGCCCGCCGCCGACGCAGTACGCGCCGCCCCCGGGCAGCACCCTGTCGCCGCCGCCGCCGCGGCAATAGCGTCCCCCGAGCCCGGCGGCGCGTGCGCGCGAGCCGCCGGAGACTCGCGCGCCGTCGGGGAGAAGGGGCGGTTTCCGCTATAATTTCAAGCTTTTGCACGCCTTCCGGCCCATCCCGCGGAGGCGGCCGCCCATGGAACTCGCCAAAAGCTTCGATCCGCACGCCATAGAAGCAAAGTGGTACCCGGTCTGGGAGACCAACGGTTACTTCAAGCCGTCGCGCGATCCCGCCGCACCGGCCTACTGCATCCAGCTTCCGCCGCCGAACGTCACCGGCACCCTGCACATGGGCCACGCGTTCCAGCTCACGCTGATGGACGTGCTGACCCGCTACCACCGGATGCGCGGCTTCAACACGCTGTGGCAGCTTGGCACCGACCACGCGGGTATCGCCACGCAGATCGTCGTCGAGAACCAGCTCCGCGCCGCCGGCACGTCGCGGCGCGACCTGGGGCGCGAGGCGTTCCTCGAGCGCGTGTGGGCGTGGAAGGAGGAGTCGGGCTCGACGATCACCCGGCAGATGCGCCGGCTGGGGGCGTCGGGCGACTGGTCGCGCGAGCGCTTCACGATGGACGAGGGCCTGTCCGCCGCGGTGCGCGAAACCTTCGTGCGCCTGCACGAGGACGGCCTCATCTACCGCGGCAAGCGGCTCGTCCACTGGGACCCGAAGCTCGGCACCGCGGTGTCGGACCTCGAGGTCGCCAACGAGGAGGAGCAGGGCAAGCTGTGGGAGATCCGCTACCCGCTCGCCGACGGCTCGGGCTCGCTGGTCGTCGCGACCACGCGCCCGGAGACGATGCTGGGCGACGTCGCGGTGGCGGTGAACCCGGCCGACGAGCGCTACGCGGCGCTGGTCGGCCGCGAACTCGTGCTGCCGCTCTCCGATCGGCGCATCCCGATCATCGCCGACGCCTACGTCGACCGCGAGTTCGGCACCGGCTGCGTGAAGATCACGCCCGCGCACGACTTCAACGACTGGCAGGTCGGCGTCCGCCACCACCTGGCGCCGATCTCCATCCTGAACCTCGACGCCACGATCAGCGACAACGCGCCGGCGAAGTACCGCGGCCTCGACCGCTACGCGGCGCGCCGCGCGGTGCTCGCCGACCTCGCCGCGCAGGGCCTCCTCGTCAGCGAGAAGCCGCACAAGATGATCGTGCCGCGCGGCGAGCGCAGCGGCGAGGTGATCGAGCCGATGCTGACCGACCAGTGGTTCGTCGCGATGCAGAAGCCGGCGCCGCAGACGCACCCGTTCGCACCGGGCAAGTCGATCCAGGAGCTGTGCCTCGCCGCGGTCGGCGACGGCATCACCAGCAAGCGCGACGGCAGCACCGGCCGCGTCGACTTCGTGCCGGAGCAGTGGCTGTCGACCTACCTGCACTGGATCAACAACATCCAGGACTGGTGCATCTCGCGCCAGCTGTGGTGGGGCCACCGCATCCCCGCGTGGTACGACGAGGCGGGCAACATCTACGTCGCGCGCGACGAGGCCGCGGCCCGCGAGCAGGCGCGGGCGAAGCTGGGCCGCGAGCCCGCGACGTTCGCGCAGGACGAGGACGTGCTCGACACGTGGTTCTCGTCGGCGCTGTGGTGCCATTCGACGCTCGGCTGGCCGGAGGACACCGAAGAACTGCGGACCTTCCTGCCGTCGTCGGTGCTGGTCACCGGCTTCGACATCATCTTCTTCTGGGTGGCGCGGATGGTCATGACGACCACCTACTTCACCGGCGAGGTCCCCTTCCGTCACGTGTACATCAATGCGATCGTGCGCGACGAGGAAGGCCAGAAGATGTCGAAGTCGAAGGGCAACACGCTCGACCCGATCGACGTGATCGACGGCGTCGACCTCGACACGCTGGTCGCCAAGCGCACCTACGGCCTGATGCTGGAAAGCCAGCGCGGGCCGATCGAGAAGCGCACGAAGAAGCAGTTCCCGGCCGGCATCCCGTCGTTCGGCGCCGACGCGCTGCGGTTCACGTTCGCGTCGCTCGCCACGTACAGCCGCACGCTCAACTTCGACCTGCAGCGCTGCGAGGGCTACCGCAACTTCTGCAACAAGCTGTGGAACGCCACGCGCTTCGTGCTGATGAACGTCGCCGACCGCGACACGGGGCTCGATCCGGCGCTGCCTGTCACGCATTCCGTCGCCGACCGCTGGATCGTCTCGCTGCTGCAGGCGACCGAGGCCGAGGTCGCCGCGCAGCTTGCGAGCTACCGCTTCGACCTCGCGGCGAAGGCGATCTACGAATTCGTCTGGGACGAGTACTGCGACTGGTACCTCGAGCTCGCGAAGGCCGACCTCGCGCGCGGCGACGAGGCGGCGCAGCGCGGCACGCGGCGCACGCTGCTGCGTGTGCTCGAGGCCACGCTGCGGCTCGCGCATCCGTTCATCCCGTTCATCACCGAGGAACTGTGGCAGACCGTGGCCCCGCTCGCGGGCAAGACCGGCGCCACGATCTCGCTCGCGCCATACCCGCAGGCGCAGGACGCCAACCGCGACCCGGCGGCCGAGGCCGAGATCGCCGCGCTGAAGGCGTTCGTCAACGCCTGCCGCACGCTGCGCGGCGAGATGAACGTGTCGCCGGCGCAGAAGGTCCCGCTGTTCGCCGCGCCGGGGAACGCGCAGGATCGCGCGCGGCTCGCGTCGTTCGTCGCCTACCTCACGCCGCTCGCCCGGCTCGCCGACGTCAAGATCGCCGACGAGTTGCCGGCCACCGACGCGCCGGTGCAGATCGTCGGCGAGACGCGCCTGATGCTGCACATCGAGGTCAACGCCGCCGCCGAGCGCGAGCGCATCGGCAAGGAGATCGCGCGGATCGAGGGCGAGGTGGTGAAGGCGACCGCGAAGCTCGGCAACGAGGGCTTCGTCGCCCGCGCGCCGGCGGCGGTGGTGGAGCAGGAGCGCGCGCGGCTGGCGGGCTTTTCTTCGACGCTGGAGAAGCTCCGGGCGCAACTCACCCGGCTGTCGGCGTAAGGCGCCGGCTGCCGGCCGGCCCGGGCGATGCGCTTCCTTCCTTCGCGGACCTTCCGCGCGCTGCGCCACCGGAACTACCGGCTGTTCTTCACCGGGCAGGGCCTGTCGATGATCGGCACCTGGCTGCAACAGGTGGCGCTCGGCTGGCTCGCGTACCGGATCTCGGGCTCGGCGTGGCTGCTCGGCGTCATCGGCTTCTGCGGCAGCATCGGCATCCTGGTGCTGGGGCCGCTCGCCGGCATCGTCGCCGATCGCGTCAACCGCCGCCGTGCGCTGTTCGTCACGCAGGGCCTGATGCTTGCGCAGTCGGCGGGGCTCGCGATCCTCACCGCGACCGGGCACGTCGAGGTCTGGCATCTCGTCGCCTTCGCGCTGTGGCTCGGGATCGTCACCGCGTTCGACGTGCCGCTGCGGCAGTCGCTCTACGTGCACCTCGTCGACGACCGCGCCGACCTGCCCAATGCGATCGCGCTCAACTCCTTGCTCGTCAACACCGCGCGGATCGTCGGGCCCGCGCTCGCCGGGCTGCTGCTGGGCCTGGTGGGCGAGGCGGTCTGCTTCGCGCTCAACGCGCTGTCGTTCGTCGCCGTGATCATTGCGATCGCCCGTCTGCGCTGGCCGCGCGAGTCGCACGCCGCGTCGCCGGACGGCTGGTGGCGGAGCTGGGTCGAGGGCGCGCGCTGGGCGTTCGGCTTCCCGCCGGCGCGCGCGATGCTGGCGCTCGTCGCCGTGCTGTCGTGGACGATCATGCCGTACTCGTCGCTGATGCCCGTCTACGCGAAGGACCTGTACGGCGGCGGGCCGTACACGCTGGGCCTCCTGCTGGCCGCCGCCGGCGCCGGCGCGCTGCTGTGCATGGTCTACCTCGCGAACCGGAGGACGATCCGCGGGCTGGGCCGCGTGATCGCCGGCGCCGCGGCGGTCGCGGGGCTGGCGCTGGCTGCCTTTTCCTACCTGCGCGTGTTCCCGCTCGCGCTGGTGCTGATGGCGATGGTGGGCGGCGGCCTGATCCTCGCCGGCGCGTCGTCGCATACGATCCTGCAGACCATCGTCGACGATCGCCTGCGCGGCCGCGTGTCGAGCTTCTACGCGATGGCGTTCCTGGGCTTCGCGCCGCTAGGCAACCTCGCGGCCGGCGCGCTGGCCGAACGCTTCGGCGTGCCCGCGACGTTCCTGCTGAACGGCGTGGTATGCGTGGCGGCCGCGGCGTGGTTCTGGCGCCGGCTGCCGGCGCTGGCCGAATGGATGCATCCGGTCTATCGGCGGCTCGGCATCATCACCGACGACGCGTAAGGACGGCGGTCCCCACCCGAATCCCGTACGCGCGAGAGCTATTGCCGACGACGCGGGGTGCGGGCTACGCCGTTAGCGGCGGCGCGTTGCCGTGCAATAGCCGGTGACTTCCTCGCGATCGTGGTAGAGCTGCCGCAGCGCAAGCGAATACGGCACCCCCGCGGCGCGCGCCGCGTCGGCGATGATCGCCGCGCAGCGCAGCACTTCGGCGTGGCGCTTCTTCATCGGCAGCTTGAGGTTGAAGATCATGCTGCGCGCATGGCCCTGCGCCAGCCACTCCCCGACCAGCGTCGCGATGCGCGCCGGCTGGTCGACGATGTCGCAGACCATCCAGTCGACCGGGCGCTGCGGCCGGTACTTGAGGCCGTCCGCGGTGACGTGCGCGACGAGCGGATCGACGGCGACCGCGCCCTTCAGCGGGCCGTTGTCGACGGCGGTGACGCGCAGGCCGCGGTGCGCGAGCTGCCAGGTCCAGCCGCCGGGGGCGGCACCCAGGTCCACCGCACGCATGCCGGCGCGCAGCAGCTGCGGCTCGCGGGGGCCGAGGAAGGCGGCGAACGCCTCGGCGAGCTTCAGCGTCGAGCGCGACGGCGCCGCGCCCGGCATCGCGATTCGCGGTATGCCCATCGGCCACGCGCTCGTCCAGGGCGGCAGGCTCAGGCCGACGAAGGCCGTCGCGCCGTCGACGAGCAGCACGTGGGCGCACGGCGTCGCGCTGCCGGAGGCGTCGGCGCCGGCGGTTTCGTTCGATTCGTCGCCGTTGCCCGCGACGAGGAGCCCCCGGTCGCGCAGCGCCTGTGCCAGCGGCCCGGCCAGCGCGCGGCACAACGCCGTCATCTGCTTGCCGTCGTTGGTGTCGGCGTATTCGAGGCGCAGCGCGCCGAACGGCGGGCCGTCGGCGCCGTCGGCAAGCGGCGACTCCGCGTGCAACGCGGCGCACAGCGCGACGAGCGGGGCGACCCGATCGGGCCGCGCGCCGTCGCCGCCCAAGTCCAGCAGCGGATGCGGGCCGCTGCCGACGAACAGCGATCGCACGAACACCGGCGCCGACGCGTCGAGCGCGCGCGCCCACTTCGCCGGCGCGAAATAGGCGGGGCGCGCGACGACGAAGCCGCGCCCCGAAGGACCGTCGGCAGCGAGCGTCGTCCCGGTGGCGGCCGCGATCTGCCGCAGGTCGGCCGCGGCCTCCGGTTCGAAGCCGGCGCGGCAGAGGGCGACCAGCGTCGTCCGGGCCGTCGCAGGTACCGTCGGCGTGGCCGGTGGCATCGGGGACGAGGGCAGCTGCGGCGCGTCAGCCAACGAGGTCCGCCCAGTCGGGCGCGATGTCGGCCAGCGCGTAGCGGGTGTGTCCCGCGTAGCCGGTGACGGTCGTCGCGGAGAGCAGCGCGTCGGCGATCGCGTGCTCGGTCGCCTCGGCGGCGGCCTCGAACAGCGCTTCGAGGTCGGTCTCGACGAGCGCGCGCGTGACATGGACCGGTGGCGGCGAATAGTGCGGCACCGTCGCCGCGGTGGAGAACGCCAGCGCGATGTCGCCGCTGCCGTGACCGCAGCCCCCATTTCTTGACGGTCTATGGACAGTCATGTAAGTGCTTGTTGTATAAGATGAAACAGTATGCGCTGACGATGTCCATGGGAAACGTCATTTTCCATGGTTCAAAGGGCCGTTGTGTCCATAGCGAGTTTGCTTACGGCGACGGTGATCTCGGCCGATGTTGCGGGTGAACGCCTACTGCATATCGAACTGGGTCTTGAGTTTGCGGTACTCCGCACACTTCCGATCCATGTCCGTCCATGAGTTGAGGACCGCGTCATGGTGGCCTGACAGAATCGCATCAAACTCCTGAGCGACCTTCGCAGCCGAGTACCCGTTTTCGCGCATCGAGTCGATCAGGGTCTTGTGATTCCTCAGCAACACCCCGTAAGCGTCCCACTCAAGCGCCGCCTTGTCGCGTGCTGCTTTCCATGCCTCCAACGCGGCGTTCACTTCAACCCGCGTAACCTTCATCACCATCACTCTCCGTTCGCGATTGGGGCACGTGCCCGTTTGACGTTTAGCGCCAGCAACCGGTGCAGGACTTCGCGGTCTGGGATCGCTGGCGTGGTAGTCGGTCCAGCCATAGGCCGCCACCACAGTAACATCTAGGGCCCCGTGGCCGGTTGCGTTCTAAGTAGAAGGCGACCTACCGCGAATCGAACCATCCGTGGTCGATCTGATCGGGCAAAGTCGTGCCACGCCAAGAATCGACCGTAAAGCAAGCGCAGTACTCCCCACGTATGGGCCCGGCTTCTGGTCTTCCAGAACCGTAACGCATTCCCCTGTGCATACATTGGAAGGAAGGCGAGAGGTCCTTGCAGGGCATCTGCTTGATGCGGACGGCCCAAACCGGCGCTGACATGCTCGGGGTTCCCCATGCCCCCATGTTCTCCGTAGTGGCGGTACGGAATGTAGCTCTCGACACCACGATCTTTGAGCCAATATCCGATCTTGCTATCAAAGGGAAAGTATTGCCCAAGCGGGTTGTTCTGTAGCTCCTCATGAAAGAACTCCAACATGAGTTCTGCTACCTTCGGTGGAATCAGCAGCGCGACCATCCCGCCCCCATGTCCACGGGCGACGCTCGGCGTCGCAAGATCCCACACCTGCGGGCCAACTGAATAGAGATACGCGAGGCTGTTACTGCACCTGTCTGCCGGAACAGGTGCAGGCAGATTTCCAAACCCTCTTACGGGAACAAAGTCAGCCTCAACTATGATAGTCGGTCGGTCGCGGCTTACCGCAATCCGCCATGCGTTTGCATGGTTAACAAAGCATCGCATGATTGCGGAAAACGCCAACTGCTCGCTTGTGTAGGGCCCCCGCACTTCATCGACGGAGAATCCATCCGCTTCAAGTACCACTCTCAACGGAGCCGTATCCTCCTTGTGGGCAACAATTACAACGCCAGAACTCACATCGCGCAGCGCTTTGGCCGCGCCCTTCCCGCGATCAACATGGTCGTGGGCAGACAATAGTCGAGCCATTCAGACTCCAAGCGTCCTATTTGTCGCCAAGAAATCGTAGGACTCGGTGAAAATGGAATCGCTCGCGGCAATCTTCCGCAAGACCGGCCTTCCAAAGGCAGTCCGGAGGATGACCGCAAAATCGTACCCACATTCGCGAAGTATTGTTATCTCTGGGCGCTCCCAAAAGTGGCCACGGTCGGCGTGTGATTCAAAGAGCACATAGTCCGGAGGATACTCAGCGAGAAATGCTCGCCCTCCCGCAAGTACCTTCGCTTCATGGCCCTCGACATCAATTTTAAGAACTCTCGGTCTTCTGAAATTGTCGCCGAAATCTATCTCATCCAAGACTCTGATCTCGCAGGGTTGGCCCTCACCTTGCAAATTCAGGGTGGACCCTCCTAAAGAGCCATCATGAACGTCCATGCTGCCTTTGCCGGCAAAGTCCGACAGCGCAATGTTGAAGATCGAAATATTGTCCAAACGGTTCTCGGCGGCTGAACGCGACAAGAGTGTCGAGAGCAATTTGATCGGCTCAAAAGCAAACACATGCCCATCATTGCCAACAATTGAAGCCGCTAATAGAGTGACAATGCCTACGTTTGCGCCAACATCAAGCACAACGTCCCCTCGGCGCACCAGATCGCGCACAACACCGCTCACCGCCGGATCGAGGTCGCCGAAGAATCGCACCATCCTGCCAATGTAATCGTTCTCAACGACATGAATTGTTTCCCCAGTACGAAGCGACACTCGTATCGTTTCCGCGACGACACCTGAATGGGACCGGAACATTGGGGACAGCGCCAAGCGGCCTCGCCCTTTGTAAAATGGGTACAGGCGCGTCAGGCGCGGTAAAAGCCCATCGACACTAGGAGCGACCATACTTCTATCTCCGGTTTGATCCTGTCGTGCTTCAGTTGTTTTGATTATCGCAGATACCCCAAGAGCCGAGCGGACCCTCGATTATCCTGCGGTATTCCACGACAAGGCTCCACAGTTTGACCTCTCTACGCCTAGCACTTCGCATTGGTCGATGAAGAAGAACTGCGCCCCCGCCTTCTCCGACAGGGGGTCTTTCCACTCGGCAGGGCCCGTGAGTATGGTCACCCTGCGCGATGGCAATCCGTTGCTTTTTGATCAAGCAACGTGATGGAAGCGGGTTGATCCCCCTCGGGGCACTTGAACAAACGAACCCTTTGGGGGAGTCTCCGGTTACCAAGCCAAGAGACCGTCCAAGTGTGC
>CALQLA020000069.1 GCA_943331295.2 Bordetella parapertussis
CGGCCGCCGCGAGCTGCGCCCTTCCGGTCGTCGCGTCCCACAGCACGGCGACGCGCCTGCGCTGCGGCGAGAGGAAGCCCACGACCGGCAGCCTGCCCCGCGACTGGCCGCGCGCGCCGAGGGCGAGGCCGGCGAGGCCTGCCGCTGCGGCGCGGAGCAGCGTGCGCCGGCAGGTCAATTGATCACCTCGTCGGCGCGCAGCAGCAGCGATTGCGGAACCGTCACCCCCAGCGCCTTCGCCGTCCTGAGGTTGACGACCAGCTCGATGCGGGCGGGGATCTCCACCGGCAGGTCCGCCGGACGCGCGCCCTTGAGAATGCGGGAGACGTAGACGGGGAGGTGCCGATAGGCATCGCGCAGGCTGGGTCCGTAGGTTGCGATGAAACCCGCCTGCGCGAACTGCGACCAGCCGGAGATTGCGAGCAGGCGTTCCTTCTGCGCGAACTCCGCGATCGCCGCCGCGCGCGCGACCATGCCCGCATCCTGGAACACGACGATGCCCTGGACGCGCTCCTGGCGGATCCGCTCGAAGGCGGCGTCGGTGGTCTCGCCGGGGACGATCTCGACGTAGGCCGCCTGCAGGTTCAGCCGCTGCGCCGCGTCCAGCGATGCCTTGAGCTCGGCCTTTTCGCCGGGATGCTGGGGATTGGCGAGGATCGCGACGCGGCGCAGCGCCGGCAGGATCTCCTGCATGATCTCGAGCCGCTTGCCGACCAGCTCGAGCGCGAGGAAGGACATGCCGGTCGAGCTCCCGCCCGGCCGGCCCAGGCTCTCCACCATGCCGCCGACGACGGGGTCGCCGCTGAACGCGAACACCATCGGGACGCGCCCGGCGATCACCCGGTGCGCGATCGGTCCGACGCCGGCCTGGGCGATGATCAGCACCACCGGCAGCGCCCTCAGTTCCTCGACGGCGGCCCGCACGCGCTCGGCATCGGGAGGCACGACCCTGACCTCGATGCGAGGCTCGTTGACGCCGGTGTAGCCCTGCTCGCGCATCCCTTCCAGGAACGCAGGCAGCGCTTCGCCGGGGGACGCGTAGGCCAGCCACCCGATCCGGGGCCCGGTTGCGGATTGCGCGCGCACGGCCGTCGTCGCGCCGAGCGCGGCGACGCCGGCGACGAACGCGCGCCGGCCGGTCACCGGAGCACCCCGCCTGCGCGCGACGGGATCGATGGCGGGATGGAAATGGCTGGTCGCACGTGGCCTCCGCGTCGGGCGCGCTAGGCTGGCGGCGATGCCGCCGCGACCGGACCGAGGCAGCGGTAGGCGCGCGCCGGGCGCGCGAAGCCGTGCAGCTGCAGCTCGCCGAGGTCTTCGGTCTCGACCTCTTCGCTGACCTCGGCGTAGACGCGCTGCGAGATGATGATCTCGCCGGCCTTCGCCTGCTGGCACAGCCGGGCGGACAGGTTGGTCACCGTGCCGATCGCGCCGTAGTCGATCCGTCCCTCGAATCCGATCGCGCCGACGGTCGCGAAGCCCTGCGCGATGCCGATGCCGAGGCCGAGGTCGACGCCCCGCTTCTTCCACCGTGCCGACAGCTCGGCGGCGGCCGCGCGCATCGCCAGCGCCAGCGCCACGCCCTTCGCCGCAGCGTCGTCGATGGGCACCGGATCGCCGAGGAAGACCATCATCCCGTCGCCGGTGAACCGCTCGAGCGTGGCTTCGTGCTCGAGCACCAGCCGCCCCATCGCCGCATGGAACGAGCCCAGCGTGCGCATCAGCTCTTCCGGCTCGGACGACTCGGCGAACGCGGTGAACCCGCGCAGGTCGGAATAGACGACGACGATCTCGCGCCGCCGGCTTTTCAGCGGATCCTCGCCGCTGCCGTCGACGATCATCTCGGCGAGCTTGGGCGAGAAGAAGCGCTTCAGCCGCGACAGGCGCTCGTTCTCCGCCACCTGCTCGGCGACGCGCCGCTCGAGCGTGGCGCCCCATTCGGCCAGCTCCACCGCCTGCCGCTGCGTCTCGTCGTGCAGCCGCTTGATCCGCAGCAGCGACGCGACCCGCGCGAACAGTTCGGGCTGGTTGATCGGCTTGCCGAGGAAGTCGTCGGCGCCGGCCGCGATGCCGTTGATGCGCTCCTGCTGCGGATCGAGCGAGGTGCAGAAGACGATCGGCAGCAGCGCCGTCGCCGGGTCGGCGCGGATCCGGCGGCAGACCTCGTAGCCCGACATGCCCGGCATCATGACGTCGAGCAGGATCAGGTCGGGACGCGCGGCAGCCACCTGCGCGAGCGCTTCCTCGCCGTTGGTGGCGGTCGTCACCGCGTACCCCTTGACCGCCAGCAGGTCGGCCAGCAGCTTGACGTTGTGGGGAGTGTCGTCCACCACCAGGATCTTTTCCTTGACGCTCACGCGGTCGTCTCCCTCGTCTGGCACCGGAGTGCAGCATGTTACCGAATTCGCGGACCGGAAACCGGCCGCGGCGCGAAGCGGTTTCGGGAAAGGCGGTCCGGGGCGGGCGCGCCGCCGTTGCGGCGCGCCTGACGGCATGGCGGGCCACCTGCGCGACGGAGCGCAACGCGGCCAGGCATGGGCTAGAATACCGCAAGGGGTGCCGCCCGCGCCGGCGCCGCCGGCAGCGCGCGATCGCACCAGGCTGTCCAGCACGCGCTCGAGCGACCATGATCCGGGATCCCGATTCGATCGAACACCTCCACGACGGCAGCCCGGGCGCCGCGGATCCGATCACGCGGATCGGGACACTGACGCAGCGCGGCGGCCGCGACGCCACCAAGCGCAAGCAGCTCGAATACTGGCTCGGTCATTTCGCCCAGTTCGACCTGCTCACGGACCTGCCCAACCGCGCGCAGTTCCTCGACCGGCTGATGGGCGCGATGGCCCGCGCGACGCGCAGCGACCGGCTGCTCGGAGTGATGCTGCTCAACCTGGACCACTTCAAGCAGCTGAACGCGAAATACGGGCTGCGGACCTCCGATCTCGTGCTGAAGCGCATGGCGGACCGGCTGCGCCGCGCGACGCGCACCGGCGACTCGATCGCCCGCCTGGGGGGCGACGAGTTCTCGGTGATCCTGGAGGAGCTCGAGCAGAAGGAAGGCGCCATCATCGCCGCGCAGCGGGTGCAGCGCGCCCTGTCGCGGCCGCTGTCGATCGCGGGCGAGGAGGTCGTGGTCACGACGACCGTGGGGGTGGCGTTCTATCCCGCCGACGGCACCTCCGTCGATACGCTGCTGCACAACGCCGACGTCGCGATGTCGTACGCGAAAGAGCACCGCCGCGGTTCCTGCGAGTTCTATTCCGAGGCGCTGGCACTGCCGACGCAGCGCGACGACAGCCGCCGGCAGGCCGTCGAGCAGCGCCTGTCCCGCCTCACGCCGCGCGAGGTCGAGGTGCTCGACATCCTCGTCGCCGGCAATGCCAACAAGATGATCGCCTACATGCTCGGCACCAGCACCCGCACGATCGAGAACCACCGCGCGCGCATCATGGAAAAGATGGAAGCGCGCTCGCTGCCCGAACTCGTGCGCATGGTGCTCGACATCCGCGGCACCGCCCCCGGGGCATGAGGAAGCCGGTCGGCCCCGGGCGCTTGCACCGGAGAGCGGCGCAGGAAAGCGCTCCGGGTTGACGCGGCCGGTTTTCGGGTAGCATTGCGCGCCGCGCCCCCTTCCTTCCCGCTACCCGAATCCCAGGAGAAACTCGATGATCCGTCGGCAACTGGTCCTGTGCGCCCTGCTGATCTCGATCATGCCCGCATGGGCAGGCGCCGTGGTGCTCGTCAGCGACGAGGAGGCGGCGCTACCGCCGCCGCGCAAGGGAATCGCCATGCGCGGCGCCGTGCACTGGCCCGGCATCACATTCGTGTCGCCCGCGGCCACCGCGACCGAAACCCGCAGCCCCTTCGACTTCACGGTGACGTTCGAGCCTTACCGGAAAGCAACTGCACGCAAGGACGCCAAGCCCGTCAGCGTGCGTCCGGAAAGCGTCAAGGTCCTTTACCTCAAGACCCCGATCGTCGACCTCACGCCCCGTTTCGAGGGCCGCATCTCGGCGAACGGGATCGAGCTTGCCGACGTGTCGCTGCCGGTCGGCACGCACCAGATCGCGATCGCGGTGAAGGACAGCGCCGGGCACGAAAACCTGCAGACGCTGACGATCAACGTGGTGAAGTGAATTGAGGCCCGGCGGGGGGCGCCGTCGCGACGCCCTGCGCCGTCTTGCCGCGCTGCTCGCGACGGCGCTCGTCGCCGCGTGTGTCTCGATCCCGCCCGCGCCCCGCGCGCTGGTGCTACAGGCGGACGGCGCGGTCGCGGCGGCGGAACTGGCGTGCGCGCCCGATTCGCCGCCAGGCGCCCCGAAGGACGCGAGGGGACCGGCCGGCGCGCTCGATCCGCTGGCGCTCCGCGTCGCGGCCTGGAACGTGCACAAGGAAGCCGACCCCGGCTGGGACGACGACCTCGCGCGCCTGGCCGCCGCGAACGACGTCCTGCTGCTCCAGGAAGTCGAGCTCACGCCTGCCGTCCGCCGGGTGGTCGAAGGCGCCGGCATGCGCTGGGTGATGGCAAGTTCCTGGCTGGGCGGCGATCTCGATCAGGGTGTGCTGACGGCGGCTCGCGCCGCCCCGCTCGCGACCTGCACGCAGCGCGTGGCCGAACCCCTGCTGCGGTTGCCGAAGTCGGCGCTGGTCAGCTGGTTCGCGCTGGAAGGCATCGCCGACACCCTCGCGGTGGTCAACGTCCATGCGGTCAATTTCACGCTGACGCTCGACGCCTACCGCGAGCAGCTGGGAATGCTCGCGCGGCAGCTTCACGCCCACCGCGGGCCGATCGTTTTCGCCGGCGACTTCAACACGTGGAACGAGGCGCGCGCGACCGCGCTCGAGGAGACCGCGGCCGCGCTGGGCCTCGCCGCGGTGGCGTTCGGCGACGACCGCCGCACCGTGTTCCTCGGGCGCCAGGTCGACCACATCTACGTGCGCGGCCTCGCGGTGCTCGGGGCCGCCGCGATCGAGGTGACGTCGTCGGACCACAATCCGCTGACCGCGGTGCTGCGGGTGGTTCCCGGGAAAGGCGCGCCTTCCCCCTAGCACTTCCGGCGCTACGTCTTCAGCCGGTATCCGGTGCGGAACATCCACGCGACGATCGCGAGGAAAACCGCGAGAAACACCGCGGTCATCCCGAAGCTGACCGCGACGTCGACGTCGGCGTGCCCGTAGAAGCTCCAGCGGAACCCGCTGACGAGGTACACCACCGGATTGAACAGCGTCACCGTCTTCCAGAACGGCGGCAGCATGTGGATCGAGTAGAAGCTGCCCCCCAGGAACGTGAGCGGCGTGACGATCAGCAACGGGATCAGCTGCAGCTTCTCGAAGCCGTCGGCCCAGAGGCCGATGATGAACCCGAAAAGGCTGAACGTGACTGCCGTCAGCACCAGGAACAGCAGCATCCAGAACGGATGGTCGACGCGCAGCGGAACGAACAGCGCGGCGGTCGCCAGGATGATGAGGCCAACGACGATCGACTTGGTCGCCGCCGCGCCGACGTAGCTGATGATGATCTCGACGTACGAGACCGGCGCCGACAGCAGCTCGTAGATGGTGCCGGTGAAGCGCGGGAAGTAGATGCCGAACGACGCGTTGGAGATGCTCTGCGTCAGCAGCGACAGCATGATGAGACCCGGCACGATGAACGCGCCGTAGCTGATGCCGTCGACCTCCTGGATGCGCGAGCCGATCGCCGCGCCGAAGACGACGAAGTACAGCGACGTCGAGATCACCGGCGAGATGATGCTCTGCATCAGCGTGCGCCAGGCCCGCGCCATCTCGAACCCGTAGATCGCCCGGATCGCGTGGAGGTTCATGCGGCCTCGCTCACGAGGCTCACGAAGATGTCCTCCAGCGAATCCTGCGTCGTCTGCAGGTCGCGGAACTCGATGCCGGCGCGGGCGAGGTCGGCGAGGAGCGCGGCGATCCCGGTGTGCTCGCCCTCGGTGTCGTAGGTGAACACGAGCTCGCGCCCGCCGGCCGCGAGCGCCAGCGGATAGCCCGCGAGGGACGCGGGCACGACGGGGAGCGCGTGCACGAGCTGCAGCGTCAGCCGCTTGCGGCCGAGCTTGTGCATCAGCACCGCCTTGTCCTCGACGAGGATCAGCTCGCCCTTGCTGATCACGCCGATGCGGTCGGCCATCTCCTGCGCCTCGTCGATGTAGTGCGTGGTCAGGATGACGGTCACGCCGCGGTCGCGCATCGAGCGCACGAGGTCCCACATGTCGCGGCGCAGCTGCACGTCGACGCCCGCCGTCGGCTCGTCGAGGAACAGGATCCGCGGCTCGTGCGAGAGCGCCTTCGCGATCAGCAGCCGGCGCTTCATGCCGCCCGACAGCGTCATCACGCGGTTGTCCTTCTTGTCCCACAGCGAGAGGTCGCGCAGCACGCGCTCGATGTGCGCCGGGTTCGCCGGCTTGCCGAACAGGCCGCGGCTGAACGACACCGTCGTCCATACCGACTCGAACGCGTCGGTCGTGAGCTCCTGCGGCACGAGGCCGATCAGCGCGCGCGCGGCGCGGTAGTCGGCGACGATGTCGTGGCCGTCGACGCGCACGGTGCCGGTCGTCGCGTTGACGATGCCGCAGACGATGCTGATCAGCGTCGTCTTGCCCGCGCCGTTCGGGCCGAGCAGCGCGAAGATCTCGCCGCGCCGGATCCGGAGGTCGACGTTCTTCAGCGCCTGGAAGCCGGTGGCGTAGGTCTTGGACAGCCCGGCGATGTCGATGATGGCTGGCATGGCCGCGACGATAGCAGAAGCCGCGGGCAGGCACATTGGCCGTCGCCGGCCCGGCGCGGCGCGCGTGCTATATTGGATTGTCCGTCAATGGAAGCTCCGTCATGGCCACGTTCACCCGAATCGTTCTCTTCACCGGACCCGATGGCGGCGCGCATTTCCGCGAGGAAGCCGTGCCGCTCACCGAAGGCACGCCGCAGGTCATGCTGTCGCCGTTGCTGCCCGCCTCCGGCTGCCAGCTGCGCCACAGCCCCGTCGGCTTCCGGAGCGCGTTCCACTGCTCGACCACGCCGCAGTGGGTGTTCATCCTCGCCGGCGAGATGGAAGTCGGGCTCCACGACGGCACGTCCCGGCTCTTCCGCCCCGGCGACCATTTCTTTTCCACCGACACGGTGCCCGCGGGGGCGACCTTCGATCCCGCCGTCCACGGTCACTGGAGCGCCCAGCGCGGCGATTCGCCGCTGGTGACGCTCTTCGTCCGGAGCTGACGCTGCCGGCGCCCGCGCAATGCATGCCATGAAATCGCTGCTGAAATCCACGCTGCCGATCCTCGCGCTCTTTGCCGGCTGGACGGTGCCTGCTGCCGCCGACGTCTCGCCGGGCGCAACCAAGGCCGCGGCCGACGCGGTGACGCTCCCCGTCACGACCCGGATGGTCCTCCCCGGCTCGGCCGCGACGAGCGCGAAGACCGAGCCCGGCGCCGCGGTCTCGTTCGAGATGCGCATCGACGCACCCACGGTGCGGACGGTCGGCACGGCGTACCGGCTCACGCAGACCGCGCCCGCCGCAAGCGGCTTTTTCTCGATCACCGGCCGCAGCGTCGCCGGCAGCCCGTTCAACGACCCGTCGACCGGCACCAGCGAGGCCGCGATCACGAAGGCGCCGGGCAACCTGCTCGCGCCGACCAACCAGGCGAACCTCGGCCTCGGCACCGCCGGGCTCGTCGCGGTCGCCCCCGCGAACGGCATCCTGCTCGCAACGATAACGCTCGCGGCGAACGCCACGACCCCGCTCGGCACGTACCGGATCCAGCCGACGGACCGGATGTCCGTCGTTACCGACGCGACGGGCAAGGACTGGTCGATGAGCGACGCGACGTTCGACATCGTCGTCGGCCGCACCCTCGAGGTGACCCGGAGCGGGACCGGCACCGGCCGCGTCACCGCCGACACCGGCGCGATCGACTGCGGCACGGTCTGCACCGACATCTACCCCGGCGCCGTCGTCAAGCTGACGGCGGTCGCAGCACCCGGTTCGGTCTTCGACGGCTGGACCGGCGCCACCTGTCCGGGCTCCGGCACCTGCACCGTCACGGTCGACCGCGCGACGACGGTCGGCGCGCGCTTCAACGCGCAGTCCGGCCCACCCGAAGCGAGCGCTAACTACCAGGGCTTGTGGTGGAATTCGCCGGGCGGCTCCGAATCGGGCTGGGGCGTCAACCTGAATCATGACGGCGACACGATCTTCGCGACATGGTTCACGTTCGACGTGGACGGGGCGCCGCTGTGGTTCGTCGTCGGCGCCGACCGGACGGCAGCGAACGCATTCGCGGGCACGCTCTACCGCGGCACCGGTCCGGCATACAACGCGGTGCCGTTCGATCCGGCGAAGGTGAACGGCGTCGTGGCCGGCACGGCGACGTTCACGTTCGCGGACAGCGGCACCGGGACGTTCGCCTACACCATCGGCGGCGTGTCGCAGTCCAAGCCGATCGTCCGCCAGGTGTTCGCGACCCCGGTGCCGACGTGCACGTGGGGCACCGCGCCGGCCGCGGCGACGATCACCAACTACCAGGGGCTCTGGTGGGCGGCGCCAGGGGGAACGGAATCCGGCTGGGGCATCAACTTCACGCACCAGGGGGACGTCATCTTCGCGACGTGGTTCACCTTCGGCCTGGACGGCAAGCCGCTGTGGCTCACCGTGGCCGCGAACAAGACCGCGCCGAAAGTCTACTCGGGCCGGCTCTACACGGGCACCGGACCCGCGTTCAGCACCGTGCCATTCGATCCGGCGCTGGTGAAGCCGGTGGAAGTCGGGACGGCAAAGTTCACCTTCAGCGACGGCATCAACGCCGCGTTCGCGTACACGGTGAACGGCGCGGCGCAGACCAAGGCGATCACGCGCGAGGTGATCGTGCCGCCCGGAACGTACTGCAAGTAGCGCTAGCGGCGCTCGCCCAGCCCGTCGTGCAGCAGCGCGGCGATGGCCCTGATCGCAACGTCCTCGTCCGGGCCGTCGGCCTCGATGCGCACCGTCGCGCCGACGACGGCGGTCAGCATCACCATCGCCACCATGTTGCGCGCGCTGGCGCGACGACCCTTGACGACGAGCGAAAGCCGGCAGTGGCAACGCCTTGCGATCGCGGCGATGCGCGAGCAGGTCTGGGCGTGCAGCCCGCCCGGGTTCGCTATGACGAACTTGCAGGAGCGCATGGGCCTGCCCTCCATGGTGACGTTGTCGCTTCCGCAGCGCCGGAACCGGCGCGCAGGTCATTGATCCGCGGAGGCCGGCTTTGGTTCCCCGGACAGCGTCCGGATATTGTACGACACCCGCGCCCGCCGCCGCGGATAGAATGCCGTTGCGGGGCAGGCCCGGCCGCACCGGCATGCGGCGCCGACGCGCAGACTTGAGGAGCGCTACATGGATCGCGAGATCATCGTCCCCGAATCGATGCGGAACATCGTGTCGGAAAAAGGTTATGCGCCGGCGGTCCGCGTCGGCAACCTGCTCTTCGTCGCGGGCCAGGTGGGACGGACCGCCGATTTCGAGGTGATCCACGACCCGACCGCGCAGTTCGAGGCGTGCTTCGCGCACCTCGCCACTGTCCTGGCCGCCGCAGGCTGCGGCTTCGACGACGTGGTCGACCTCACCACGTTCCACGTCGACATGGACCGGCACCGTCCCGCGTTCTACGCCGTCAAGAACCGGGTGTTCCCGCGCGGGAAGTGCGCCTGGACGGCGATCGGCGTGGCGTCGCTCACCGCGCCGGGGATCCTGCTGGAAGTGAAGGCGATTGCCGCCGTCCCCGGGTAATCGCGGCGCCGGCATTCCAGTCGCCGCGCCCGCCCCGGTTTCCGTCAGCCGGTGCTTGACTTCCTCCTTCGCGGCGCAAATTATGTGTATAGGGGTTGTGACTCGGCGGAGGCTACCGGCGCGCCTGCATGGCCTGCCTGCCTGTCGCGCCGAGGTTGCGATCCGGTGGCGTCAATCTCTTACCAAGGGGGCGGCCATGCGCAGTGCAAGAGGATGGATCGCCGCGATCTTTGCGGCCATGCTGATGTTCCTGCAGGCGGGCGGCGCCAGCGCGGCGCCGCAGGTGGGCTGGTGGTGGAATCCGAGCGAGAGCGGGCGTGGCTTCTTCATCGAGATGAAGGACCAGACGCTGTTCATGGCCGGCTATTTCTACGAGGCCAGCGGGCGCGGCACGTGGGCGGTCTCGGGCGGCTCGATCACCGATACCAACTCGTTCACCGGCCGGATGCTCGCAGTGAGCGGCGGGCAGACGCTCGTCGGTCCCTATGTCGCTCCGCCCTCGGCGGTCGACATCGGGCAGGTGACACTGACGTTCACCGATGAAACGCATGGCACGTTGACGTGGCCGGGCGGCACCACCACGATCGAGCGCCAGGTCTTCGGCACCGGCACCGCGAGCGTCCAGCCCTCGGGTTGGTGGTGGAACCCGGCCGAAAGCGGACGCGGATTCAGCGTCGAGGTCCAGGGCGACACCATGGACATCGTCGCGTTCATGTACGACGCCGCCGGCAACCCGGTCTGGTACATCTCGTCGGGCAAGATGACGACGCCCAGCGCCTACACCGGCACGCTGCTTGCGATTACCGGGGGGCAGGTGCTGAACGGTCCCTACAAGGCTCCGACCACCGTGACGCCTGCCGGCAGGATCACGATGAATTTCGCGTCGCTCGAAAGCGCGACGTTCACGCTGTCCGACGAGGTCGCCGGCGGCGGCCCGGGGAAGACGGTGACGACCATCGTCCAGCCGCAGCTCGCCAACCCGCCGCTGTCGTCCCTGCCGGCGCGCTGGGGTGGCACCTATTCGGGCATCGCAGTCAATGATCCGCCCGGCACCGACATCCTGACGGCGACCGCCGACGGCGACGTCCAGTGGACGCAGACCACAGCGGCGCCTCCCGGCGTGACGTTCGCGACGACAGTGACGCCCAACCAGGCCTACGTCATTTCCGGCGGCACCGCGACGGTCCACATCACGGGGACGGCCTCGCTCCCGGTCGCCGGGCAGAACGTGACGTGCGCGGTCGAGGGTGACCAGACAGTGACGCTCGCCTCTGCGCTCGGCAACAGCTACCTCCTGTTCGAGGCCAACGGCACCGTCACCGGCCAGATCGCGACACTGACGCCGATCCCGTTCGCCGCGAAGGCGACCTGCGCCACGCCGTTCGGTCCGGTCGTCATCAACCAGGCGTATCCGCTGCAGCTCACGATCCCGCTCCACGGCCGGCACCGCTACAGTCATTCGGAAGGGTCGGATCCGCTGCACCCGATCAACGGCCAGCCGAACCTGTCGGCCGGCGCGACGTGGAGCTTCAACGCGTTGCCATAGCCCGGCAATGCGGGCAGGCAATGTGGAGCCGGGTTGAGCGAAAGCGAAACCCGGGTGGATCGGGCCATTGCCGCAGCCACCCGGGTTGCGCCAGGCGCAACCCGGGCCACGGCTCCCGGCGGGGTTGCGCAACCTCAGGGCACCAGCGTGAGGAACAGGTAGGCCGCGAAGATCACGATGTGGACCACGCCCTGCAGCACCGTGGTCCGGCCGGTGGCGAGCGACAGCACGCCGACGATCAGCGTCAGCGCGAGCAGCGTGATGCCGGTGGCGCCCAGCCCGAGGCTCAGCGGCAGGTGGAACCAGATCGACACCATCGCGACGGCCGGGATGGACAGTCCGATGCTCGCGAGCGCGGAGCCCAATGCCAGGTTGAGGCTCGTCTGCAGCCGGTTCGCGAGCGCGGCGCGCACCGCGGACAGGCTCTCCGGCATCAGCACGAGCAGCGCGATCGCCACGCCGACGAGGGCTTTCGGCGCGCCCATCGCGCGGATCCCCTGCTCGATCGCGGGGCTCAGCGCCTTGGCGAGCCCGATCACCGCGACCAGCGACACCAGCAGCAGGAAGCCGCTCACCAGCGTCGCCTTCGCCGATGGCGGCGGCGCATGCGCGTTGATGTCGTCGGCGACGGTCGGCAGGAAATAGTCGCGGTGGCGGACGGTCTGGATGAAAACGAACGTGCCGTAGAGCACGAGCGACGAGAAGCCGGCGAACATCAGCTGCGCCGGCGTGAACGTCGGCCCCGGGGAACTCGTCGTGAACGTGGGCAGCACCAGCGTCAGCGTGGAAAGCGCCGCCAGCACCGTCAGCGTCGGGTTCGTGCCCTCGACCCGGAACGTCAGCTCGCGATGGCGGATGCCGCCCAGCAGGATGCACAGCCCGACCACGCCGTTGCAGACGATCATGATCGCCGCGAACACCGTATCGCGCGCGATCAGCGGCGCGTCGGGGCTGCCGCTCAGCATCATCGAGACGATCAGCGCGACCTCGATCACCGTCACCGCGACCGCGAGGATCAGCGTGCCGAAGGGCTCGCCGGTGCGGTGCGCGACGACCTCGGCGTGGTGGACGGCGGCGAGCACGCTGCCCACCAGCATCGCGGTGAAGAGCACCGTCCACATCGGGCCGCGGACGCCTCCGAAGGCGACGAAAAGGAGGGCGCAGCCGACGACCGGGAGCGCGAGGCTCCAGAGGGGCAAGGCCGAAACGCTGGATTGGGACAACCGGTCACCTGTGATGTTCGGGTTGCTGGGGAAACGTGGCAGCGCGCACCGCCGGCGCCGCCTGGCCGCTTTCCCGCCGGCGGCCGCCGGATGGCAAGATGCGCATTATGAGCCAACACCGGAAGGAATTTCCCCGGTGAACGAGCGGGCGCTGGTACTGTTCTCGGGCGGGCAGGATTCGACCACCTGCCTCGCGGCGGCGCTCGAGCGCTACGAACGCGTGGAGACCGTCGGCTTCGAATACGGGCAGCGGGGCGCGGGAAATTCGCGGCCGCCGCGACGGAAAGCTGACGCGGCAGGGCGGGCGATCAGCCGGCGGCCGGCGCGCGCTCGAAGACGGGGTCCGCGAACAGCGAGGCCAGCGTCACCTTGCGGATGTCCGGCGAGTCGGGCACGACGAACAGCACCGGCGTCATCAGCTCCTCGAAGATGCCGCGCAGGCTGCGCGCGCCCGTCTTGTACTCGGCGGAGAGCTCCGCGATCTGCTCGAACACCTGCCGCTCCACGACGAGCTCGACGCCCTCGTTGGCGAAGATCTCGCGGAACTGGTTGTAGATCGAGTTCCTCGGCTCGGTCATGATCCGCACCAGCATCGGCCGCGTGAGATCGGCGAACCGCGCGATGATCGGCAGGCGGCCGGTGAACTCCGGGATCAGCCCGTAGACGAACAGGTCGGTCGGCTTCACCCGCGAATTGAGGCGGTCGAGGATGTGCTGGCTGTTGAGGTTGACGACGTTCGACGTCGAGATGAAGCCGTAGCCGTGCGTCTGCGACATGATCTCCTCGAGGCCGACGAACGCGCCGCCGCAGACGAACAGCACGTTGGTGGTGTCGAGGAAGCGCCCGTCCGAGAGCTTGAACGGCACGCCCTCCATGATCTTCAGGAGCGCGTGCTGGACGCCCTCGCCCGACCCGCCGTTCGCCGCGTCGCGCGCGCTCTTCAGCTTGTCGATCTCGTCGATGAAGATGATCCCGCCCTGCGCCGCCGCGACGTCGCCGCCCGCCTTCTCGACCAGCCGCTGCAGGATCGACTCGATCTCCTCGTTGACGAAGCGGGTCTGCGCCAGCGACGTCGCCTCGGCGGTGACGAACGGCACCCCGAGGATCGCCGACAGCGTCTCGCACAGCAGCGTCTTGCCGGTGCCCGACGAGCCGATCAGCAGGATGTTGCTCTTGGTGATCGGCGTTCCGTCGCGACGCCACTTCTCGATCTTCTTGAAATGGGAATAGACGGCGACGGCGACTGTTTTCTTGGCGTCGTCCTGCCCGATCACGTACTCGCCGAGGGCGGCTACGATGGCGCTGGGCGTCATGGTCTGGTCGAACAATTCAACGTCCCCGTGGTCGGAGTGGCAGTTTGGTACAGCGGCGGCAGCGGTTCGCCTGCAACCGGCGGGAAGCGCCATCCGCCCCACGCAGTCTCAGTTCATGGTAACCCAACCGCAAGGAGCACCCGTCATGCAGCAACCGAAAGCCAGCGACTTCCACCCGGAAGTCCTCAAGTGGTTCGACCGGTACGTGCACGGGTTCGTCGATCGCCGCGGGTTCCTCGACGGCGTCCGCAAGCACGCCGTCGGCGGGGTGACGGCGGCGATGCTGCTGGAGTCGCTGTCGCCGAAGTTTGCGCAGGCACAGCAGGTCGCGAGGGACGACAGGCGGATCGACGCGAAATTCGTCGAGTACGCATCGCCGGACGGCTCGGGCAGGATGCGCGGCTACCTCGTGCGCCCCGCCGGCGCCACGGGCAAGCTGCCGGGCGTGCTGGTGGTGCACGAGAACCGCGGGCTCAACCCGCACATCGAGGACATTACCCGCCGCCTCGCGCTCGACAACTTCGTCGCCTTCGCGCCCGACGCGCTGTTCCCGGTGGGCGGCTACCCAGGCGACGAGGACAAGGCGCGCGAGCTCTTCGCCAAGCTCGACCAGGACAAGTCGCGCGCCGACTTCGTGGCGGCCGCCGGCTTCCTGAAGGGCCTGCCCGAAACCACGGGCAGGATCGGCGTCGTCGGGTTCTGCTACGGCGGCGGCATCTCGAACCTGCTGGCCACGCGCCTGCCCGACCTCGGCGCGGCGGTGCCGTTCTACGGCGTGCATCCGGCGGCCGCGGACGCCGCCAAGATCAAGGCGCCGCTGCTCATCCACTATGCCTCCAACGACGAGCGCATCAACGCCGGCTGGCCCGCCTACGAGGCCGCGCTGAAGGCGGCCGGCGTCAGGTACGAGGCGTTCATCTATCCCGCCACCGAGCACGGCTTCAACAACGACACCACGCCGCGCTACGACAAGGCGGCAGCCAAGCTCGCGTGGGAGCGCACCATCGCGTTCTTCAACGCGAACCTGCGCGGCTGAGGCAGGCTCAGGAACTGCAGGACAGCATCGAGCACCCCGCGCGGCTCCGCGCCCAGTCGGGCCGCAGCGCGGCATAGCGCTCGTTGCCAGGCTGCTCGTCGTACGGCCGGCGCAGCACGTCGAGCAGCAGGTCGATGCCGCCCGGATCGCCCGCTTCGGCGCGGTCGATCGCCTCCTGCGCGAGGTAATTGCGCAGCACATAGCGCGGATTGACCGCCTGCATGCCGGCGCGCCGCGCCTGGACGGGCCGGGCGTCCTGCCGCACCCGTGCCGCGTGGCGCGCGAGCCAGGCCTCGAACCCGGCCGCAGTTTCGCGCCGCTTCCCGTCGTCATAGAACGCGCCGTCGAACGGCGCCATCGCCGGCGCGTCGGGGTCGACGTCGCAGAGCGCGCGAAAGAAGATCGTCATGTCGACCTCGCCCGCCTGCAGCAGCGTGTACAAGTCGTGCATCAGCGCGACGTCGTCGTCGCCGCAATCGGCCAGCCCCAGCTTGGCGGCGATGCCGGCGCGGTCGGCCGCGTGCCAGGCATCGGCATAGCGCTTCAAGCCCGCCTGCAGCGGCTCGATGCTGGCGAACGCCGGCGCCAGCGCGCTCGCAAGCCGCGACAGGTTCCAGTAGGCGATCTGCGCCTGCTGCCCGAAGCGATAGCGCCGGCCTTCGGCGTCCGTGGTGTTGGGCGTCCAGTCGAGGTCGAAATCGTCGATCCAGCCGTACGGCCCGTAGTCGATCGTGAGGCCCAGGATCGACATGTTGTCGGTGTTCATCACGCCGTGGACGAAGCCCACGCGCATCCAGTGCGCGACCATCCCCGCCGTGCGCTCGCAGATCTCGGCGAACCACGCGGCGTTGCGGGCCTCGCGCGGCCCTCCGGCGTGCGCGGCGAAGAGCGCGGGATAGTCGCGCTCGACGGTGAAGTCGATCAATTGGTCGAGGAGCGCCGTGTCGCCGCGCGCAGCAGGCAACTCGAAGTTGCCGAAGCGGATGAACGACGGCGCGACGCGACACACGATCGCCCCCGGCTCGGCCTTCGCATTGCCGTCGTAGAACATGTCGCGGATCACGCGGTCACCGGTGGCCACGAGGCACAGCGCGCGGGTGGTCGGCACGCCGAGGTGGTGCATCGCCTCGCTGCACAGGAACTCGCGCACCGACGAGCGCAGCACGGCGCGGCCGTCGGCCGTGCGTGAATACGGGGTGAGCCCCGCGCCCTTCAGCTGCAGTTCCCAGCGCTCGCCCGCGGCGTTTATGGTTTCACCCAGCGAAATGGCGCGGCCGTCGCCCAGCTGGCCCGCCCAATGCCCGAACTGGTGGCCGCCGTAGTTGGCCGCGTGCGGCTCCATGCCTTCGACCAGCACGTTGCCGGCAAAGACCTCGGCGAAGGCCGGGTCGGCGATTTCCGCCGCGCCGATGCCGAGCATCGCCGCGACCTCGCGCGAATAGGCGAGGAGCCGCGGCGCCGACACGGGCGTCGGGTCCACGCGCGAGTAGAGCGCGCCGTGCACCTGCCGCCGGCGCGATCCGGTCTCGGGATCGGCGGGCAGCGCACGCACGAAGGTGTTGTCGAACTGAAGATTGCGCATCGGGGGCTCCGGGCCGGCGGCGGCATGCGCATGACCGCGCACACTGGCCTCCGGTTGCTGTGTACCATATCTCGTTCCCGAATCGAAATATTCAAGCCATCGACACGCACACTCCCGCCGTCGCGCGCGCGCTGCACGCGGCGATCGACGACCTCGTCGCCGCCAACCGCATCCTCGCGGGCCTGGGCGTGCTGGACGGCTTCGGCCACGTCAGCGCGCGCCACCCGGATCGGTCCGATCGCTACCTGCTCGCCCGCTCGGTCGCGCCGGAACTCGTCACCGGCAACGACATCATGACGTTCGACCTCGCGTCGAACGCCGAGGACGGCGACACGCGCGCGCCGTATCTCGAGCGCTTCATCCACGGCGCGATCTACGCGCAGCGGCCCGACGTCCGGGCCATCGTGCACAGCCATTCACCCGCGGTCGTTCCCTTCGCCGCGTCGTCGGTGCGCCTCCAGCCGATCTACCACATGAGCAGCTTCCTCGCCGCCGGCGCGCCGGTGTTCGAGATCCGCGAGCGCTTCGGCGCCACCGACATGCTGGTGAAGAACGGCGCGCAGGGCGACGCGCTGGCCGGCTCGCTCGGCGCCGGCAGCGTGATCCTGATGCGCGGCCACGGCTTCTGCACCGTCGGCGACAGCGTGCCGGTGGCGGTCTTCCGCGCCGTCTACACGCAGGCCAACGCCGCGCTGCAGCAGCAGGCGATCCTGCTGGGCGGCGCCGTCACCTATCTCGACCCGGGCGAGGCGTTGCGCGCGGACGAAACCAACCGCCGCGTCGTCATGCGGCCCTGGGCGCTGTGGAAGGCGAAGTTCCACACGGCGCCGGGCGCCTGATTCCCGGCACTACCCGCTCCGCCCCACTTCATCGAGGCACACCCGATGCGAATGCCCGTCCTGCCGTCGCTCTTCGTCACGCTGCGATCGGTCGCCTGCGCGCTTGCCCTGCTGCTGCCCGCGGGCACCGTCATGGCCCAGGCTGCCGGTGCCTACCCGAACCACGCGATCCGGCTGATCGTGCCGTTTCCGTCCGGGGGCGGCGCCGACCTCACCGCGCGCACCGTCGCGCAGAAGATGAGCGAGTCGATGGGCCAGCCGATCGTCGTCGACAACCGGCCCGGCGCCAACGGCGTCGTCGGCACCGACCTGGTCGCCAAGGCGGCGCCCGACGGCTACACGCTGCTGCTCGTCGACCGCGGCGCGCTCGGCATCAATCCCAGCCTGTACGCGAAGCTCCAGTACGACCCGCTGCGTGATTTCGCGTTCATCGGCATCGCGACCGAGGGCCCCTACGTGCTGGTCGTGAACCCGGCCGTGCCGGCGAAGACGCTCGCCGAACTGGTGGCGCTCGCCAAGGCGAAGCCCGGCTCGCTCAACTACGCGAGCTTCGGCATCGGCAGCATGGCGCAGCTGAACCTCGAGGCGCTCAACCGGCGCTTCGGAATCGATCTCGCGCACGTGCCGTACAAGGGCGCCGGCCCGGCGGTCGCGGCGGTCGTCGCCGGCGAAGTCGGCGTGACGGTCGCGTCGGTTCCCGGCGTGCTGGGCTTCATTCGCGACGGGCGCGTGCGCGCGCTGGCGGTCGGTGCCGACCGCCGTCTCTCGCTGCTGCCCGACGTGCCGACCACGGCCGAGGCCGGCGGCGGCGCGGACCTGCTGATCCCCACGTTCTTCGCGCTGGCCGCGCCCGCGGGCACGCCGGCGCCGATCGTCGCGAAGCTCAATGCCGAACTGAAGCGCGCGGTGACGGCGCCGGACGTGGCGGAGCGCTTCGTCGCGGCGGGCCTGGTGCCGACCGGCGGCACACCCGAGGCGATGGCGGCGACGGTGCGCGAGGACGTCGCGCGCTTCGGCGCGCTGGTCAAGTCCATCGGCATCAAGCCCGAATAGCGCGCCGCGTCCGCCACCGCGCGGCGGTCTGCGGCGGGCATTCGTCATCCACCTGCGGGAAACGCCATGAACAGCACGAACAGGGCCGCGATCGTCACCGGCGCAAGTCGCGGCATCGGCGCCGCCTGCGCCCGCGCGCTGGGGGCCGCCGGTTACGCGGTCTGCGTCAACCACCGGTCGAGCGGCGACGACGCCGCGGCGGTCGTCGCGTCGATCGTCGCCGCGGGCGGCCGCGCGATCGCGGTCGCGGCGGACACGGCGAACGAGAGCGACGTGCGGCGGATGTTCGAAGCGGTCGACCGCGAGCTCGGCACGCTGGCCGTGCTCGTCAACAACGCCGGCATCATCGGCAGCAAGACGCGCGTCGCCGACATCGACGCGGCCATGCTGCGGCAGGTGCTGGAGACCAACGTCGTCGGCTACTTCGTCTGCGCGCGCGAGGCGATCCGCAGGATGTCGACCGCCGCCGGCGGCGCCGGCGGTGCCATCGTCAACATCTCGTCGCGCGCGGCCGCGCTGGGCAGCCCCAACGAGTGGGTGCACTACGCGGCGTCGAAGGGCGCCGTCGACACGTTCACCATCGGGCTCGCGCGCGAAGTCGGCGGCGAGGGCATCCGCGTCAACGCGGTACGCCCCGGCCTCATCGACACCGAGATCCACGCGCGCAGCGGCGACCCGGAGCGGCCGAACCGGATGCGCGCCGCCATTCCGTTCGGCCGCGTCGGCACGGCCGAGGAGGTGGCGGCGGCCGTGCTGTTCCTCGCCACGGATGCGTCGTCGTACGTCGGCGGCGCGCTGCTCGACGTCGGCGGCGCGCGGTAGCGATCCATCGCGTCGCCGCGATTCGGCAGCCCGGCGTTGAGCGGGGCGAAACCCGGGGGGAGGCGAACGAGGGCACGGTCCACCCGGGTTTCGCGTTCGCTCAACCCGGGCTACGAAAGAATCGGTTACGCGTCCTGCCGGCGCCGCCGGCCGCGATAGAGCCGCGTCGCCTCGACGGTGCCGATGCAGATCGCGAGCCACGCCGCGCCCGACGCGAAGCCGGCCATCACGTCAGTCGCGTAGTGAACCTGAAGGAACACGCGACTGCATCCGGTCGCGAACGCGATCGCCGCAGCCAGCAGCACGGCGGGCATTCGCCACGCATCCGGCGCGAGTCGTATCAGCACGTAGGCGAGCATCCCGTAGGCGACCAGCGCGCCCGACGAATGCCCGCTCGGAAAGCTCCAGCCGTCGGCCAGCACGTGGCCCTCGGGATGCAGCGGCCGCACGCGCTCGAACTCGGCCTTCAGCGTCCGGTTGAGGATGCCGTTGCCGGCGATCGCGATCACCCAGGCCAGCGCCAGCCAGCGTTCCCGGCGCACGACCAGCACGACGGCGACGACGGCGCACAGCACGGTCAGCGTCAGCGGATCGCCGAATCGGGTCACCGCGTCGAAGGCACGCAGCACCGCGGGCGATGTCGACCCGCGCAAGGCGTCGGAGAAGATCACGTCGAGCCGACCGACCGCTTCGCCGACGCCGATCTCGCCGGCGATGCCCGCGAAGATCAGCCCCGCGGCGACGATCAGCGCGAAGCCCAGGCCGAAGCGCAGCGCGAGCAGCGGCACGCCCTCCCAGCGCG
Source organism: Bordetella parapertussis (assembly GCA_943331295.2). GTDB lineage: Bacteria > Pseudomonadota > Gammaproteobacteria > Burkholderiales > Casimicrobiaceae > CAIWHR01. The sequence continues at coordinate 19,992 of CALQLA020000069.1, forward strand.
GGTGGCCGCGGACGGCACCGAACCGCGCGACCGAGCGCGTAATCGTCGCGACGGCGACGAGCACCACCGACAGGCTCACGAAGAATCCCGGCACCGCGTTGGCCGCCAGCCAGCGCAGGACGTCGGCGATGGCCGGATCAGCAGGCATCGAGCGACGGCGCGAAGCTCAGTTCGTCGACGGCCGCCAGCGCGAAGGCTTGCGTCACCGGCTGGTAGTCCCAGCGCTCGACCGCACCCTCGCGGGCTGTGCCGGGGCCGCGATAGCGGATCAGGTTGACGGAATTGCCTGCCTCGTGGCGCAGGCGGCGCGACACGCAGGTCCCGGCCTGCACGGCCCACAGGGCGCGCGGCAGCCCGACGAACGCGTCGGAGAGCGCCCGCACGTACGGCAGGTGGATATGGCCGCCGAGGATCAGGTCGGCGCCCGCCGCCGACCAGCGGCGCACGGCCCGCGCGTGGCCGTGCAGCAGGTTCGGGATGTCCTCGGGCTTCGTGACGAAGACCGGCTGGTGCATCACGACGATCCGCAGCTGCGCTTCCGTCGCCGCTTCGAGCCGGCGCGCGACACGCTCGACCTGCCGCCGCGAGACCACGCCTTCGGTGTGCCGCAACCGGCGCGTGGTATTGACCGCCTGCGCGAGCAGCCAGTCCGCCTCGAACACCGGCTCGAGGTCGGCGCCGAACTCGCGGCAGTGATTGGCGTAGGGCGTGAACAGCCGCGCGCCCGCGTTCCACAGCGGTATGTCGTGGTTGCCCGGGATCGCCAGCATCGCCGGAGCGCCCAGCCGGTCGACGAAGTGCCGCGCGGCGCGGAACTGGCTGGGTCGCGCGCGCTGCGTGATGTCGCCGGAGAGGATGACGAGATCCGGCGCCTCGCCGTGGACGAACCGCACCAGTGCCTCGACCACCGCGGGCACCTCGGTGCCGAAGTGCGGGTCGGAGATCTGCAGCACGGTCTTCATGCCGAGCCTCCCACGACCACCGCGCCAGGCGGCGCGGCCACCGGCTCCGGCTTCAGCAGCTGCAACGGCTCCGGCGAGACGCGGAATTCGATCGGGGGCACCAGCCACGCGACCTCGCCGTCGGTGGCGACCTTCATCCGGCGCGCGCGGAACAGGCGCGCGCGGCGCACGGTGAGCGCGCCGAAGGCGAAGCTCCGCACGTTGTCCGCCTCGCCCAGCTGGCCCAGCGCGCCGCGCAGCAGCAGCCACAGCATCGCCGGCGTACCGACCGGCCGCAGCGCGATCGCGACCAGCCGCCCCTCGCCCACGGCCGGCGCGAGCGGAATGCCGATCTGCTCGAGCTGCAGCACGTTGTTGCCGACGAACAGCGTGCGTGTCGCGAGGTCTTCGTTCGCCATCGAGTGCTCGAGATTGACGTGCAGGTTGCGCCGGTGCGTGAGCAGGGTCGCGATGCCCGCCGCGAGCGCGCCGAAGCGGCTGCGGCCGTATTGCCGGTTGTAGGCCTCGCGGTCCTCGAGCAGCTGCGGATAGAGGCCGAGGCTCGCGTTGACGAGGAAGATGCGATCGTTGACGAGGCCGACCTGCACGGGATGCGCGCGCGCGGTGAGCAGCAGTCGCGTCGCGGCCTCGGCGTCGTCGGGAATGCCGTGCGCGCGGCCGAAGTAGTTGAACGTGCCCTGCGGCAGCACGCCGAAAGCGCAGCCGCTGCCGAGCGTCGCGTGCGCCACCGCGTTCAGCGTGCCGTCGCCGCCGGCAGCGACGACCACGCCGCCCGCGCCGCGCGCGCGGGCGACGACGGCGCGCGCGATCTGCACAAGCTCCGTCGGATCGGTGACGAGCGTGATCGCGTGCGCGCGCCCGGCGCCTGCCAGCACCCGTTCGACGGTCGCGCGCGTGTCGGCCGCGCCCTGCCGGCCGGATCCCGCGTTCAGGATCACGAACAGCGGCGCCGCGGGATCGACCGTTTCGGCTGGCATCGCAATCTCCGGCGAAAATGACCCGCCTGGCGCCGGGTCGGGAAGCCCTTGTCGCCGCGGCCGTCCAACCGGACAATACGCGGACAATACGGGTCCGTATTGTGGCATCGGCTCCGGTCCAACGACAAAAGGCCCCCGCACGTGAAACCGTGGAACATCCTGGCGACCATCGTCGCCCTCTGGCTCCTGGCCCCCGCGCCGCAAGTCCACGCGTCGCAGGGACTGATGCGATGCGAGAGCACCGGCTACCGGTACAACTTCTGCAACGCGAACACGCAGGGCCGCGTGGTGCTGCTGCGCGAACTCTCGACCGGCAACCTCTGCCGCCAGGGCCGCGGCTGGGGCTACGACGGCAACGGCATCTGGGTCGACCACGGCTGCCGCGGCGAGTTCAGCTACGGCCGCGACGACGGCGGCGGCAGCTGGGATCGCGACGGCCGGCTGACCTGCGAGAGCATCGGTTATCGCTACCGTTACTGCAATGCCAACACCCGTGGCAGGGTGAACCTGATCCGCGAACTCTCGACCGGCAACCTGTGCCGGCAGGGGAGCGGCTGGGGCTTCGACAACGGCGGCATCTGGGTCGATCGCGGCTGCCGCGGCGAATTCCGCTACGGGCAGGACGACAGCCGCAACAACAACGCGGCGATCGCGGCGGGGATCGTCGGCGCGTTCGCGCTGGGCGCGGCGATCAACTCGTCGCAGAACGCCGCGCCGTCGCCACCACCACCGCCTCC
>CALQLA020000070.1 GCA_943331295.2 Bordetella parapertussis
CGCGACCAGATCGACCACCACGATCCGCGCCAGCGTCCGCTCTGCTTCGACCCCGATTCGCCGTTCTGAGGCCGCCGTCGGCGCCGACGGGCAGCCGGCACCGGCTACTCCGCGGCAAATGTCCGCGGTTCTACGCAGCCACTAACACCTGTCGCAAGACGGCCTGCCGTCAGCTCCGACCAACCTTTTGCAACGCCATTTCAACCTGCTGTTGCTGGTACAGCTACCGTTGCTGGGCGGCGCCTGCGCGGTTCTATTCCGAGGCGCACGGTTGACGCTGCCGGAACATATGGTTCTGGCAGCTTTTGCACTGAGCGTGCGCGCGGTATTCCTCGCGCTCGTCGTGCCGCTCGCGTACTTGATGTCGACCAGTGCGCCGAGTCCGGGACAGGTCTACGCTTTCTGGGCTGCTTGGTATGTGTACTTCGGCTGGGCCGCCTCGCAGTTCTATCCCGGTCCCCGGGTACTGTCCTGGATTCGGGGCGCCATCGCCGCGGCGATTGCGCACGCGACAATCATTGCCGCGATGCTCGCCGGGAACGCTGCTTACGTAACGCTCGCGGTGCGCTAGGAAAATCTGCGCGATCAATGACCGGATTGGAGTATTTTCGAAGTTCGGGCCAATAGCCGCTCTTGGCCGGATGCGGGTTTCGCCAGCGTCCGCTTAGCCCGCGTCCCGAGACGGAGTTAGCAGCGCTGCTACCTGCACTCGACCAAGGACGCGTCGGTCCGCGAACGGCGCGTCGACACGCCCGCAGGTCACCGCGTGTCACACACATACCAAGCCGCAGGATGGGTGGGACGACGGGTTATGAGCCCTTGTGCTCGGTCCTACACTCGCCAACTGGCCGACGCGCAACGAAGCCGGCCCGGCCAGCCACGCCTTTGATCCATGCTTAGGCGGCCGCGTCGTCACTCCACGTCGGGCTCGTGGATCTCGAATTGCGAGACCGCCATCCCCCCTGGTGCGACCACCTCGATCCCCTGCGCGAGTTCGGCGACTCCCTGTGGCCTGGGCATCGCCATCTCCATCATCAGGTCCGCCGGGAGCCGGAGCAGGCTCATCGTCTGCAGTAGGTACAGCAAGATCAGTCTTCGCCGGCATCTCCAACGACCGCGCCACCTTAGGAACGCTGCGCCGGCCATCGATCACCTGTTGCATTGCCGCCGCCCGAAACTCCGGCGTGTAACTCCGATTCATTCGCTTCATGTCGAACCTCCACAAGGTCAAGCTGCCATGCCTCGTGGCGTCCATTTTTCGGGTACCAGATCATTGACGAGCGGTCCCAGCAGCGGGTCGGTGTCGACGAGATCGCCGGGCGACGCAAACCCGCAGCCCTTGCCGCTGTCGGGATTCGTCCCGACCAAAGCGATGACGCCGCTGCCGCCACTCGAGGCCGTGTTGCCGCTGATCGTGCTGGTGGTGACGTTGAGGGTGCCCGGCGCGAAGAGCACGCGGATGCCGCCGCCGAAGGTCGCCGTGTTGTTGAGCACCGAGCTGCGATCGAGATTCAGCGTGCCGGAGTACACGCAGATGCCGCCCCACGAGCCGTTGATCGCCGCATTGTTCTGGATGACGATCCCCGTCACGTTGACGACCACGCCGGTCCCGGCGACGAACAGCGCCGGGCCGACGCAGGCGCCGAAGATGCCGGGGTCGTTGAATTGCAGGAACGCGCGCCGGAGCACGAGGTTGTCGAGCCTCACCGTGCCGCCCTGCACGTTGAAGATCTGCGTGGCGTTCCGGCCGTCGATGATCGTCGTGCCGAAGGTGCCGGTGCCGGGGTTGTCATCGACCGCGTCGGTCGTGCTGTCGACGGCGAACGTCGCGGCGAGCGCGGGCCCGGCCGCGAGCGCGAGGCACATCAGCGCAACGGCAAACGACGCGCGCAGGGTCGTCGCGGCCGCGCTGCAGTTCGCGGTTTCGTCGTCTCCTGCGGGAACTCGATGCTCGTGCATCACGCGCCCCGGTGTTCAGGATGGCGAGATCCCGAAGGGAACGTGCCTCACGGTCAATGCATTGTCATCCGTTCACGCGATGCGCGACGCGAGCCCCGCGGACGTCCTGCCGGCGATCCGCCCGAGCGCGACGGCGCTCAGCAGTCCGTTCCCGGAGAGATAGCCGGAATCGTGGCTGCCGGACACGCCGCGCGCGGCGCCACCGCCGGCGCAGAGGTTGGGCAGCGGCACACCCGACGCGTTGCACACGCGCGCATTCGCGTCGACGGCGAGGCCGCCCTGCGTGTGGAACAGCGCGCCGGTGACCGTAACCGCATGGTAGGGGGGGTGCAACGCAGGCTTCGTCGTGAAGTCGCGGCCGAAGGGGTCGCTTGCCGTGCCCGCCGCGAACCTCATCGTGCTCGCGATCGTCTCCGGGAGGACCGCCGCGGGAAGTCCCAGCACCTGCGCGAGTGACTCGACCGTCGCGGCCGACCGGATCGCGCCCGCCGCCACCGCATCGCGGTAATCGGGAAACGCGAGGCCCAACTGGTGCAGCCGCGCGTCGTACACGTTCCACGCGCAGCGCCCCGGCTGCGCGAGCACGCGCGCGCACTGCTCCGAGTAGCCGTCGTGCTCGTTCGAGAACCGCCGGCCCTGCGCATTCACCTGGATGCCGCCTTCCGTCATCAGCGCCCACGTGATGAGGATGCCGTGCGGGGTGGCGACCGACCCGTGGCCCTGGTACGCCGCCATGTCCGCGACCGCGGCACCGAGCGCACGCCCCCACGCGATCGCGTCGCCGCGGTTGCCCGAATGACCGAAGTACGGCGCATCCGCGAGCTCCGGGATCTCGCTCGCGACCATCGCTGGATTGCCGCCGAAACCCGAGCACGCGAGCACGAGCGCATCGCAGCCGATGTCCTCCACCGTGCCGTCGGGGCGCCCGAACGACACGCCGCGGATGCGTCGCTGCAGGTCCGCATGCAGCGTGGTCACCTGCGCTTCGCAGAGGATGTCCACACCGGCACGGGCGCAGGCGGCGGTGAGCGCAGCCATCAGCGCCTGACCGGTCTTGTCCGGCAGCGAATGCATCCGCGGCACCGAGTGGCCGGGGTAGAGGAAACCCTCGATCAGCACGAACGGAACGGCGCAGCGATCCGCCAGCCACTCGATCGCGGGACCGGCAGCGGCGCAGATCGTGGCGACGATCCGCGGATCGGCCTCGCCGCGATTCTTGCGCAGCACGTCGGCGGCGAATTGCGCCGGCGTGTCCGCCACGCCGGCGTCGCGTTGATGGCGCGTGCCGGCGGCGGGAATGAATCCCGACGACAACGCCGTCGATCCTGCGGGAACCCGATCGCGCTCGAGGACCAGCACGTCGGCGCCGGCCTCCGTCGCCGCGAGTGCGGAGATCAGTCCGCACGCGCCGGCGCCGACGATGACGACCGGAACCGTCGCGTCGAAGCGCCTGGCGTTGTCGAAGACGACCGCCATCGAAGCGGATCGGCGTCAGCGTCGCGGCCGCGTTCGTCGTGCCGACGGCCTACACGGCCGCCGTCGGTCGGCGCAGATAGCGTCCGCGCGCGGGCCCGACGATATCTCCGTTGTGGAAAATCCGTTGCCCGCGCAGGAACGTGCTCTTTACCCGCCCGGTCAGCTCCTGCCCCTCGAACGGCGTGTAGCCCTGCTGCGATTCCGAATCGGCGGCGTGGACGACGAACGTTTCCTGCGGATCGACCAGCACCACGTCGGCGTCGTACCCGATTGCGATGTCGCCCTTGTTGCGCAGCCCGAAGCGCTGCGCGGGATTGAAGCTCAGCAGCTCCGCCATGTGGCTGTACGACATGCCGCGTTTCGAACCTTCTGACAGCACGCCGGAGAGCAGGTACTCGGTGCCGCCGAACCCGGATTTCGCGAGCCAGATGTTGGTCGGGTCGCTCGCCGACCACTTCTGCTCGGCCGCGCAGCAGGCGTGGTCGCTGACGATCCAGTCGACGTCGCGGTTGAGCACCGCCTCCCACAGCCGCTCGACGTCGGCGCGCGGGCGGATGGGCGGATTCACCTTGGCGTGCACCGCACAGGGCGAGTCGATGTCGAGCAGAAGATGGCCCACCGTCACCTCGCGGCGGAAGCTGATGTGCGGGAACCCGTCGCGCATCATCAGCGCCGCTTCGATCGCCTTGCGCGACGACAGGTGCAGCAGGTTGATGTTGAGGCAGTCGGTCTCGTGCGCGAGATACGCGGCGATCCAGATCGCGAGCCCCTCCGAATGCGGCGGCCGCGCGGCGCTCTAGGCGGCGAGGCCCGTGAGCTTGCCCTCGCTCTCGACGAGCTTGGTGTAGGCGGTGAGGATCTCGGCCAGCTCGCAGTGCAGGCTGACGCTGATGTACGGTGCGAGTTCCGGGTGCGCATCCATCATCCGGCGCGCGCCGCGCATGATGAACTCGAAGTGCGCGATGTCGTAACGCTCGTCGGGGCCGATCATCAGGAACTCGTTTTGGCTCGCCGATTTGCCGTGCAGCCCGTAGCCGCCGTAGAACATGAAGATCTTGAACGACGGCACGCCGAATTCGGTGGCCAGCGCGTCCATTTCGTCGATGTGGCTCGCTTCGATCGGCGCGACGTGATAGCCGTAGTCGACCCAGTAATTGCCGTCGGACAGGCGCAGCGCCTCGGGCATGAAGTCGCGATAGGGCCCGCCGCGATTGAGGTAATACTGTCCGGTGCGCGTGTACGTGAGGCTCGACGTGACGCCGCCCATCGCCGCGGCCTTGCTTTCGGTGACGGCATCCTGCGCAAGCGGCTGGTAGATGCCGACGTGCATGTGGGCGTCGACGCACCCCGGAAACGCGAGCAGGTTGTGCCCGTCGATGACCTCCTTCGCCGCGGTGGGCGGAATCTCCGGTGCAAGGCGCGCGAACTTGCCGTCCTTGATGCCGATATCCAGAAGATCGACCGACGTTCGGCGCGGCCGGACGATGCGGACGTTCTTGATGAGGGTGTCGAGAGGTTCGATCATGGCGTCATCCTGCTGTGCAACGGGAAGGCAGTCGGCGGGACAGGCGCTTCCGGGACCGTCGTCTGGTGGACCGTGCTGCAGGCACGGCGGCGACAATGATAACGCGGTTCACGAACGCGAAGCCGCCGCGCCGGATGTGTCCGTCGGCGACGAACCGGCCGCCTTCGCCCTTCGGACAAAAAGCCGAGATCTTCCAGTTCGACGATCACGGTGATCGTGAAGCAATCGTAGAGTTGGGCCACGTCGATGTCCGCCGGTGTGACGCCGGCACGGGCGAAGGCGTCGGCGCCCGATTCCACCGCACCGGTTCGCGTCCTGCACCGAGATCGGTTTCGTCATGTGTGCGTTGTCGTTGCGCGCCGCGTTGGCGCGCAGGACGACGGCGACCTCGGCGAGTTGCTCCGGCGTCGTGCCGTACTCGTGCATGTGCCGCTGCGCCACCAGTGCGTAGAGCGAGGGCACCAGCGGCCCGCAAGGGGTCTCGATGCTGGCTTCCGCCCAGCCCGCGCCCGCCATCGACTGCACGGCGGCGTCGCGCTGTTTATTGGAAAGCAGGTTCTGCCCGGCGACGCACAGCACCGTGTGGCATTGGCCGGTCGCGATCGCCATGGCGGCGTGGTGGACCATCGCAGTGCCCGACGCTCCCGCGAGGTCGAGGGTGGCGAGGTACCGCGGCGCGATGCCCAATTCGCGGGCGATGCTGCCGCAGGGCATGGCCCAGCCGGCGACGCGCGCCGGTGTGGTCAGAATGCCGTCCACATCGGCCCACGAAAGGCCCGCGTCGTCGACTGCGGACTGCGCCGCCATGCGGACCAGGTGCGCCGAGTCGTACTGCGGGTATTCGCCGAGCGGGCTTTCACCGATGCCGGTGATCGCGATATCGCGCAGGGAACTCATCGTGATCCGCCGGCGCGCGCGCTGCGTTGGCGCGCCATCACGTTGCCGCCGCGCCGACGACGAGTGCGTCGACGACGCGCGCGCCCGATCCGTCGCGTCCCACCCGAAGCGGGTTCACATCGATCGCGGCGATCTGGGCGCCCAGGTCCATGGCGAGATCGGAAACGCCGACGATGCACTCGACGACGGCCTCCACATCGTAGCCGGGTTGGCCGCGATAGCCTTCCAGGGTCGGCCACAGGCGCAACGAACGCAGCATGGCGCGCGCGTGTCCGCGCCGAACGCGGGCCACTCCAGCCCGGCGCGCGTGGCGAGATCGACGGCCAGCACCAGGTTGCCGCCGGAAATCGACGTTGCGGCCACCGGCGGGCCTCGCCGTCGATTCCGTCGCCGCAGCACCTTCGCGAATTCGTACAAATCGTTCGTGTCGTCGACACGCACGATGCCGAATTGTCGCAGCGCGGTGTCGCAGATGTCGTCCGATCCCGTTACCGAACCCGTGTGCGAGGCGGCCGCGCGACGTCCGGCGTCGCTCCGGCCGACCTTGACCGCCGCGATCGGCTTGTCGCACCGCGCGGCCTTTTCCGCCAGTGCCTTCAGCTTGGCGTCACCGGAAAATCGCTCGACTACCTCCAGCACCACCGACGTCTCGCCGGAGTCGAGCATGTAGTCGGCGTAGTCGAGCAGATCGAGGTCCGCATCGTTGCCGCTGCTCACCTGATAGCTCACCCGCAAGCCGGCTTGTTGTGCGCGCCACATGACGTTGATCTGGCCTGCGCCGCCGCTCTGGCTGACGATGCCGATGTCGCCCGCCGGTGCCGTCGTCCCAGCGATCGCCGCGGTGGATGTCAGCGCGAAGCGGTCAACGAAATTGATCAGGCCGTTGCAATTCGGCCCCATGACGCGGATGCCCGGTGCGTGGCGGAATGGTCACTTCCGTGCGGCGGCGTCGAGAAATCGTTCGAATATCGCGACCGTGTCGAGCAGCGCTGCGCGCGTCGCCGTTCCCTGCGTCACCACGGGCGCCGCGGCGGGCATCAGTTGTCGAACTCGGTCGAAATACTCGATGAACATGTCGGTGGCGGCGCAGGCGAGCAGCGTGGGAACGCGCACCAGAGGCAGGCGCGGCTCCTTGTCGTAGCCGATCGCGGCGCGGTAGGGAATGTGATACGTGCGCGTCGCCTTCAGGACCTCGACGACTTTGTCGTGCAGGTCGTCGGCGCTCGGCAGGCCCAGGTTTCGGCGGTGCGACGCGTCGCGGCGATACCAGGGCCAGAACAGATAGACATCGCGGACGAAGTGCCAGATCCAGTTGAACTGGCTGCCGATGTGATCGATGGGCACGCCGGGGGCGTAATGCGCGAGCATGTCGGCGCGCTCTTCCGCGCTGTAGAGCGAGATGCCGTCGAGAATCAACCGGCGCACGCGATCGGGGTGGCCGATGGCGATCTCGCACGCGATGTTCGCGCCGGTGTGGCTGCCGTACAGGTCGAAGCGGTCGATGCGAAGGGCGTCGAGCGCACGCACATGCGCGTCGGCAAAATAGGCGAGCGGAGGCGCGTCGCCGCGCGGTGCCGCGGAGTCGCCGTTGCCCAGCGTGTCCGGTGCGACGACATGCCGCGACATGCCCAGCGGCCGCATCAGGGGCTCCAGCAGCTTGGCCGAGCCGGGCGACGCGTGCAGCATCACCAGCGGCACGCCGCTTCCGACGCCATGCCCGGCCTCGCGGTAGTGCACCTGGCCCTCCGCGACATCGGCGAAACCCCGTCGGATCGTCATCGAATCATCCGCGCGGCACGAGCGGGCATGGCGGAATCGTTCACAGTTTCTCAGTTGGCCGCGGTGACGCCGGTGGTCTTCACCAGCTTCGACCAGCGCGCCAGGTCGTCCTTGATTTTCGCCGAATACTGTTCGGGCGTCGACCCTTCGATGTCGAGCCCGGCCGTCTTCATCTGCTCGATGATGTCGGGTGCCTTGAGGATCTTCGCGACCTCAAGGTAGAGGCGGTTGATGATCGGCTTCGGCGTGCCGGCCGGTGCCATCAGCCCGTACCAGGAGTTGACTTCGAATCCCGGCAGCGTTTCCGCGACCGTCGGCAGGTTGGGTAGCACGGCCGAACGCTTGAGCGTGGTGACGGCGATCGGACGCAGGCGCTCCGGGTTCACGAACGGCAAGGCGCCCGCGATGTTGATCAACGCGATGTCGATCTGGCCCCCCAGCAGGTCGGTGGTGACTGCGCCTTTGCCGCGGTAGGGGATGTGCAGCAACTTGACGCCTGCCATCAACCCCAACATCTCGCCCGCCAGATGCGTCGTGCTGCCCTGACCGACCGGGCCATAGCTCACTTTGCCCGGGTTGGCCTTGGCATAGGCGATCAACTCGTTCGTGTTCCTGATCGGCAATTCCGGGCGGACCACCAGCACCAGTGGTCCGGAAACCAGCTGCGTGATCGGCTGGAAATCCTTGACCGAGTCGTACGGCAACGCCTGCATTGCCGGACTGATTGCGATCGGCCCGACGTGCGCCAGAAAGAGCGTGTAGCCATCCGGTGCCGCCTGCGTGGCCGCAGCGGCCCCGATGGTGCCGTTCGCGCCGGATTTGTTTCCCATAACGACCGGCTGACCCAGCGTCTCCGAAAGCTTTTGCAGGATGGGCCGGGCGATCACGTCGGCGGCGCCCCCGGCCGGCCACGGGTTGATCACCTTGATGGCCCGGTTCGGATAGTCCTGCGCGGCGGCGCCCGCAACGCACAGGGCAAACACCAGAGTCCCGGTGAGGGCATGAATGAATCGCAGATTCGTTGTCTGCACCGCAGTCTCCTGTGAACAGGCCTTAGATCGGAAGCTTGTACACGCGCACCGCGTTGTCGCGAAGCAGCTTTCGTCGGGCTTCGGGCTTCAACCCCAGCGCATCGATTTCAGTCCGCGTGCGCTCGAAATCGAGCACGGGAAAATCGGTGCCGAACATCACCTTGTCCTGACCGAAACTGTTGATGTAGCGCACGAACGATTCGGGCCAGTACTTCGGGCTGTGGGCATCGGTGCCGATGTAGACGTTGGCGTGTTTCCACGCCATCGCGATCATCTCGTCCGTCCAGGGGATGCCGACATGAATGCCGATCAGCACCAGTTCAGGAAAATCGCAGGCGACCGCGTCGAGCGTGATCGGTCTCCCGACGCTTTTCAGCGGATACGTGGGGTCGTAGATCATCGACTGCCCGACCTGCAATTGGACCGGGATGTCGAGTTCGACGCACTTGGCGTAGAACGGGTACCACTTCGCATGATCGGGCGCCAATTCGTACCAGTGCGGATAGAAATGTGCGCCGATGAATCCGTCGTCGCGCACCGCGCGCTCCAGGGCGCGCACCCCCTGCATCCCTTCGTACGGATCGAGTCCGGCAAGCCCGTAGAAGCGATTGGGGTGGCGCTGCACGGCTTCCGCCACGAGGCTGTAGGGCAGGTGGTAGCACGCGGGATGACCGAGCCGGCCGACTTTGGTGGCGACGAGGAAGGCGCGCTCGATTCCGGCAGCATCCATGCGGCGCAGCATCTCTTCGTGCGAGATTCCGGCCAGCGTATCCGACCGGACCTTCATCTTGCCGCCGAAGAATGCGTCGCGCCGGGGACGGATCGCGTTGGCTTCCGGCGTCCAGATATTTACCACGATGTCGATCGCGGCCACGTCGGAGGTGTCGGGCATGGTCATTTCCGGAAAGGAGGTGGGGAGGTGTCGGGCATGGGCGCACGCGGTGCCGACGATGCGCCGCGGCCAGCACCGTTGCGAGCAGCGAGGCCGTCGCTCATAGCCCGAGCTCGCGCGCGATCAGATCGCGTTGTATTTCGTTGGTGCCTTCGCCGAACGAATACAGCCGTGCGTCGCGCCACATGCGCTGCATGTCCGACTCCACCGCATAGCCGGCGCTGGCGAGGATCTGCATGCCGTGGTGCGTGACGTATTGCAGCGTTTCGGTCGCGATGACCTTGGCCTGCGCCGACTGGCGGCGGCACGGCTGCCCTTCAGTGATCAGCCAGGCAAGGTGCCACAGCGTCAGTCGCGCCTGGTCCACGCGCATCTGCATGTCGGCGAGGCGATGCCGCAGCGCCTGGTTTGCGCCGATCGGCTTGCCGAACTGGATTCTTTCCTTGGCGTGGGCGAGCGCGATGTCCACCGCTGCCTGCGCGCAGCCGACGGCGGACGCGGCCATGCTGGCGCGCGAGTAATGGAGCGTCGACAGCACGTGCGCAAAGCCGCGGCCCGCCTCACCCATCAGCGCGTCGGCATCGACGACGACATCGTCGAAACCGATGTCGAAGCTCGGCATGCAGTGGTTACCGACCTTGTCGAGGACGGTCATCGCAATGCCCGGGGTATCGCGCGGCACGAGGAACACCGAAATGCCCTTCGATCCGCTGCTGCCTTTTTCGGTTCTCGCCGCGACGACCAGGTGGCTGGCGCCCCCGGCATCGCTGATCCACGTCTTGCGGCCGACGATGCGCCAGCCGCCGGCGACGGGTGTGGCGCGGGTGACGATCGCCGCCGCGTCGCTGCCGGCCTGCGGCTCCGACAGTGCGAGCGCGAAGAGCGCCCGGCCGGCGATCAATTCCGGGAGCCAGCGACGCTTCTGCGCATCGGTTCCATACGAAGTCAGCGACATGCCGCCGAACGCGACCACGCGCGAAACGATCGACGCCGCGAAATAGGCGTGCCGGGCGATCCTCTCCTGCACCAGCGCCAGGCTGATCCAGGGTTGATCGAGACCGCCGTACTCGGCCGCGAACGGCAGCCCGAGAATGCCCAGTTCGGCGAGGTCGGGCAGCAGGTCGTACGGCGGCAGGTGTTCCTGGTCGCGCCGGCGGATTTCGGCCGTCGGCAGCCGCTTCGCGCAATAGCGATCGACGGTCGCAAGCATTTCCTTCTGCTCGGCGGTCAGCGCAAAGTCGATCATGTCGGTGGAGCTCGCCTGTCGATTCGAAGACTGTGCATCAGGTCACAACGCGGGCAGCGTGGCGGTGAGCGCGGGCTTGATCACCTTGCCCAGTGTATTGCGGGGGAATTCCTCGACGATGAACACGTCGCGGGGCACCTTGTACGGCGCCAATCGGGCGCGGCACAGCTCCCGCAGCTCCGTCGCCGACACCTCTCCCTGCAGAATGACGAATGCGGCGACTTCCTCGTTGAACTCGCGCGACGGCCAGCCGACCACCGCGCATTCGCGCACGGCCGGATGCGACTGCAACGCGGCCTCGACTTCGGCTGGGTAGATGTTGATGCCGCCGCGAATGATCATGTCCTTGGAGCGGCCCTTCAGGTACAGATAGCCGTCCTCGTCCATCTTGCCGAGGTCGCCGGGGTAGTACCAGCCCTCGCGGAATGCGTCCCGGGTCGCATCGGGATCGTTCCAGAATCCCTCGGCGACACCCGGTCCGCGATACCGGATGCGCCCGATGTGTCCCGGCGGGAGCGGCAGATGGTCATCGCCGACGCATTGCACGTCGACCCCGAACACCGCCCGGCCTACGGATTCGTCGTAGCGCTCCGGATCCATGGCCGTGAGACAGCTCACGCCGCCACCCTCGGTCGAACTGTAGTACTCGATGAACCCGGGGCAGATCCGCGCGCGCATCTCGCGCCGTTCGTCGCGGTGCAGCGCGGCGCCCGACGAAAGCACGAGCCGCATCGATTGCATCGGCGCGAGCGTTGCGTCCGGCAGCGCGAGCAGCCGTCGTAGCAGCGTGGGCACCAGAAACACCGCCGTCGCGCGCTGCGCTTCGATGGCGTGACACAGTGCCTCCGGCTCGTAGGGCGGAGGGAACATCAGCACGGTTCCGCCCGAATAGATCATTTGCATGCAGAACGCGCGCCCGCCCCCATAGTAGAGGGGTGTCGCCGAAATGTAGCGGTCCTGGCTGTTGAAGCCGAGGCTCACCCAGTGGACCAGGAAGCGGCGAAGGAACTGGGTGTGACTGAGCCGGGGGCCCTTGGGCCGGCCCGTCGTGCCCGACGACAACGACATCAGCAACGGGCCGTCGTCGTCCGAAAACGCATGGTCGGGCGATGCGCTCGCGACCGCCGCGAGCCAGTCGTCGTCGACGGTGATGCTCGCGATCGACTGCAAGGGCGCGGCGCCGGGCTCGGCGAGCACCCGTGCCGCTCCGAAGTGCACACCCACACGCTCCTGCTCTCCGGCGGTCCAGCGCCAGTCGAGGGGAAGCATCACGATGCCGGCGCGGGCCAATGCGAACAGGACGACGACGTGCTCGATGCTGTCGCTCAGCGCGACGCCCACCACGTCTCCCGGTTTCACTCCCGCGGACAACAGATGCGCCGCAGTGCGCCGCACGCGCGCATCGAGATCCCGATACAGGACGACGTGGTCGCCGTGCACGATTGCCGGGTGATTGGCCCGCGTGCGCGCGTACTGGGCCAGCGGCGAGGCGATATTCACGCTAGACCTTTGCCCGTTGCGCGTCCCGCGACGCGGAGGGGGCGGTCGCCTCGACGCTCTCCAGGTACGGAATCAGTTCATCGACGCCCACGACGTCGGCGTACCGCGATCGCAGGTCCGCGAGGTGGATCGCGTGTAACGCCTTGTTCATGTCGCCGACGGCCTCGGCAGCGAGCTGCGTGCGGTACCCGCGCTGCATCGAATCGATGGCGGTTGCGCGCACGCAGGCGCTCGTCGTGCATCCGGCCAGAATCACGGTGTCGACGCCGTCGCGCCGCAGCCGGTCGTCGAGATCCGTCCCGAAGAACGCGGAGGGGTATTTCTTGACGATGACCGTCTCCGCCGGCAGAGGCGCCAGCCGCTCGTCGATCGCCACTTCGATCGTCGAGCGCTGCAGGCCTGCGATCCACGGAATCTTGACGGCCCACAAGCCGGCGTCGCGCATGTGCGGCTCGTAGGCGATCGTGGTGAAGTAGACCGGCGCGCGGCCGCGGGCTGCGCGCAGCAGGCGCGCGGTCTGCCCCACTTCGGCGTCGTACCCGCCGCCGGGAAAATTCTCGGTGCCGCGGGTGAATGCAACGGAAAAGTCGACGATCACGAGCGCCGGCCTGACGCCGCGGCCGAACGTGAATCCGTAGCCGCGGCGGTCGTAGAACGCCAGAAACTCCGCGATCGAGATCGAGGCGAGGTCGCGGTCTTTGAGCGAATCGACGAGGTGACTTGTCATGCTTCGTCCCTTATGTGGTTGATGGTGATCCCAGGGCGGCGCGCGGACTCATTTTTTGGCCACGACCTCGACGTTCTCGAAATTGAGCCGCTCGTCCGGCCGCGGCGCCCACTTGACGCGATCGCTGATGCCGTAGGCCTGGATTTCCTGGTACAGGGGCGCGAACCATGCGTTCTGCTGACTCATGCGCCAGATCCGGCCGAGGATTTCCTTGCGCACCTGCGGATTGGTTTCGGCGCGCTGCTGCTTCGCCAGCGCATCGACTTCGGCATTGACCCAGTAACCGTGGCTCGACCCGCTCTCGTATTCGAGATTGAGGATCAGGTCGGCGTCCATGACGGTGATGCCCAGCGAGAACATGTACATGCTGCCGAGCTTGTTGCCGAGCCACAGCGGGAAGAAGGCCGAGAACTCCATGCTCTGCAGCTCGGCCTGGATACCGACCGTCTTGAGGTAACCGCCCACCGCCTGTGCGACTTCCTCCGCGAAAGCCCAACGGTTGTTCGGGTACTGGAAGACGATTTTTTCGCCCTTGTACCCCGACTCCGCCACCAGTTTCTTCGCGAGCTCGGGATCGTACCTGGTCGGTGCGACCGACGGGTCGTAGCCGAAGAGCACGGGCGCCGGAATCTGTCCGACCGGCTTGCCGAGGCCGCGCAGCAGCTTGGTCGCGATGGCGTCGCGGTCGATCGCGTGATCGATGGCCTGGCGCAGCTTGAGGTTCGCCAGCTGCGGATTCGCCGGGTTGTACCCGAGAAAGATCGTCCTGTTGCTGCCGACCTTTTCAACCTTGATGTTGGGCCGCGTTGCGAGGCTCGCGACGAGCGTCGGCGGCAGCAGCGGAACGATGTCGAGTTCGCCGGATGCGAGGCCCGCCGCGCGCGCCGGCTCCGAGGGAACCGGGCGGAAGACGACCTTGCCGACCTTCGGCGCGCCACCCCAGAAGTCGGGATTGGCCGCGAGCTCGAGGTAGCCGTCCTTCACCCACTGCACAACCTTGAATGCGCCGCTGCCGACCGGCTGCAGCGAGAATTTTTCCGCGCCGAGCCGTTCGTATGCCTTTTGCGGCAGGATCGAAACCAGCGACACCTGGCGGTCGAACGTGATGAAGGATTCGTCGAGCGTGAAGCGGACGGAGTCGGTGCCCACCTTGTCGATCGACTTGACCATCTTCAAGTAGGGCTTGACCGGCGACTTCGCGTCGGCCATCACCTTTTGATAGGTCCAGATGACGTCGTCCACCGTCAGCGGGCTGCCGTCGTGGAACTTGACGCCGTTGCGGATCTTGAACGTCCATACTTTCGCCTTGTCGGCGATGTCCCATTTCTCCCCCAGCCGCGGCGTGACCGAGCCATCGGCGGCGATGGTGGTCAAATGGTCGAACACGTTCTGGTAAACGTTGATGCCGAGCGACGATGTGGTGGCGGTCGGGTCGAGCGTCGGAACGTCGGCGCTCTGGGCGACGACGACCTTCGTCTCCTGTGCGTGTGCGACGAGCGGGAGCGCCGCCCACGGCAGCGAAGCGGCCAATATCATCCCGCCCCATGCGGACCGGGCACTCCCAAACATTTCATGGCCAATTCGATGCGACATGTCGGCTCCTTCAGGTCGTTGATCTCGCCGAGGCCGTCGGCGACGGGAAAAAACATGCGGCCACATGATCGGCGTGCGTTTGCGCACGCAGCGGCGGAACGGCGGCAGCGCATTCGGGCTGTGCTTTCGGGCAGCGCGACCGGAACGCGCAGCCGGACGGGGGCTTGACGGGATTGGGCAGCTCGCCACGCAGAATCAGCCGCGTCGTGCCGCGCCGCTTGCCGGGATCGGGCACCGGCACGTCGGACAACAGGGCTTGCGTATACGGATGTCGCGGAGCCTCGAAGATCTGCGCGCCGGGCCCCATCTCCACGATCCGTCCAAGGTACATCACCGCGACGTGGTCGGAGACATGGCGAACGACCGCGAGGTTGTGCGAAATGAAGAGATACGCAACACCCAGTTCGCGCTGGAGCCGCTTCAGCAGATTGATGATCTGCGCCTGGATCGATACGTCGAGCGCCGACACCGCCTCGTCGAGGATCAGCAGTTCGGGGTTGAGTGCGAGCGCCCGGGCAATGGCGATGCGCTGACGTTGTCCGCCGGAGAAGTCAGCGGGCTTGCGGCCGGCCGCAGCGGCAGGGAGGCCGACAAGTTCGATCAATTCGTCGACCCGCTCGCGCCGATATTCCCCGTTGATCCGCAGCGGCTCGGCGACGATTTCGTGCACGTTCATGCGCGGATCGAGCGACGCGTACGGATCCTGGAAGACGACCTGCATCAGCCGTCGAAATTTTCGCGGCCGGCGCCGGTTCATCCGCGCGAGGTCCTGCCCGGCGAGGACGACGGTGCCGCTGGTGGGCTCGTAGAGTCCCAGCAAGGTGCGCCCCAGCGTCGATTTGCCGCAACCGGATTCGCCGACAAGGCCCAGCGTCTTGCCGCGTTCCAGCGAGAAGCTGACGCCGTTGAGCGCGCGCAGCGTCTCCTTGCCCCAGCCGCGTGCCTTGGGCACGCGAAAATGCGTGTGCAGATCCTCGACACGGAGCAATGCGGCGGCAGAGGGATGCGCGTGATCGGTCATTGCAGTGCTCGTCAGCCGGTGCAAACGTCCATCGACGCAGCGTCGGCGAGCGAGCGCCGCGCCCACTCGGCGGTCTCCTGCGTGAAATGGCACGCAGCGGCATGGGCCGGCGCGAGCGGGCGCATCGGCGGAGTCTGCTCCCGGCACAGCAACCGGTCCCGACCCAGGCCGCAGCGCGGATGGAAGCCGCAGCCGGGCGGCCATGCCCCCGTCGACGACGGTTGACCCGGGATCGAATACAGCGCCGGCACAGCGGCGTCGAAGCGGGGAAGACTGCGCAGGAGGCCGACGGTGTAGGGGTGACGCGGCTGCGCGAAGATCGTATCCACGTCGCCGCGTTCGACGATCCGTCCGCCGTACATGACGGCGACGTGGTCTGCAGTGCCCGCCACCAGGCCGAGATCGTGCGTCACCAGGAGCATCGACGTCCCGGTTCGTGCGCGCACCTTCGCCAGCACGTCCATCACCTGCGCCTGAATCGTCACGTCGAGCGCCGTCGTCGGCTCGTCGGCGATCAGCAGCGTGGGCTCGTTCGCCATCGCCATCGCGATCATCGTGCGCTGGCGCATGCCGCCGGAGAATTGATGCGGGTATTGGCGATAGCGTCGCTGCGGGTCGGGGACTTCGACCAGTTCGAGGAGCTCGATCGCGCGGTCGCGGATCTGCGCCGAACTCGCCTTGGGCTGGTGTATGCGGATGATTTCGCCGATCTGATTGCCGATGCGGATCACCGGATTGAGCGAGGTCATCGGATCCTGGAAGATCATCGCGATGCTCTTCCCGCGCAGCTGGCGCAGGCGTTCGGCCGGGAGTTGGAGCAGGTTGTCGCCGCCGAACAGGATCTCGCCGCCGGTCACGCCGACGCGGCCCGGGGGCAGCAGGCCCATGATCGCGAGCATCGTGATGCTCTTGCCGGAACCGGATTCGCCGACGACGCTCAGGACTTCGTTGCGGGCGACGTCGAAGGACACGTTGTCGACGATGCGCACCGGGCCGTCGGCGGTCACCGCTTCGATCACAAGGTCGCGGACGGACAGCACCGGATCGCCGGCGGTCGAGGGGAAGGCAGCCGATGCGCTCATGCGGATCCGGTGCCGGCTAGCTGCGCTTCGACGTCGCGCTCCGCCGTGAAGCGCTGGCTCACGAACTGCACGCCGGCCACCAGCATGAAGATGATGATCCCCGGCAGCACGGAGATCCATGGGTTCAGCTCGAGCGCCGTCTGCCCCTCGCTTATCATTCGCCCCAGGCTCGGCAGCGGGGGCTGGATGCCGACGCCGAGATAACTGAGCGAAGCCTCCAGGATGATGATCTGGGTGAGGTCGAACGAGGCCACGATCAGCATCTGCGGCAGCACGTTCGGCAGCAGGTGGCGGCGAATGTTCCACGCAGGTGATGCGCCCTGCGTGATCGCCGACAGCACGAACTCGCGCTCGCGCAGCGACAATGCCATCGCGCGAGCGACACGGCCGTAGGCGACCCAGCTGGTGAGCCCCAGCAGCAATGTCAGGTTGAGGAGGCTCGGCCCGATGACGGCGGTGACGGCGATCAGCAGCAGCACGCGCGGAATCGACAACTGGAGATCGGCGATGCCCATGATGACCGATTCCGGGATGCCGCGGAAATAGCCCGCGACCAGGCCCAGCACGATGCCGATCGCCATGCTGAGTGCCACCGCCGTCGCACCGATGAACAGCGAGATCCGCGCCGCCAGCGCAAGACGGCTCAACAGGTCGCGCCCGAGCGCGTCCGCGCCCAGCGGGTAGAACTGCCCGTCGGCCGTCTTGAACGGTTCGAGGAAACCCGCGGCCAGGTTCTGCGCATAGGGGTCATAGTGGGGAAGGAGAGGCACCACGATCATCGCGGTCAGCACGACTCCCAGCATCGCGCTCGCGATCACGGTCGATGCAGGCAAGGCGGCGAGCCTGCGCCACGGCGCCGCGCGCGCACTCGCCGCGGTCGCCGTGCTCCTGCCCGGCACGGGATTCGTGCCGCTCATGACAGCCGGACCCTCGGATCGAGCACCGCGTACAGCAGATCCACCAGCAGATTGAGCGCGACGAAGATGATCGACGTCACCAGCACGCCGGCGATGACGACCGGATAGTCGCGCTGGCTGACCGCCTGGACGATCAGGCGGCCTACGCCGGGCCAGCTGAAGACCGTTTCCGTGACCACGGTGCCGCCGAGCAGGACGCCGAGATTGATGCCGGCGATGGTGATGAGCGGCAGCATCGCGTTGGGCAGCATGTGCCGCAGGATGACCCTGGTCCGCGTTTGACCCTTGGCGTAGGCGGTCCTGACGTAGTCCTGGCTTTGCTGCTCGGCGAATGCCGAGTCGAGAAGGCGAATGTAGAGCGCCAATTCGAACGTCGCCAGCGTCAGCGCCGGAAGAATCAGATGCTCGATGCCGCCTCGTCCCAGCGAAGGCAGCCAGCGCAGCGTCACCGAGAACAGCAGGATCAGCAGCAGCCCGAACCAGAAGACCGGGATCGCCTGGCGCGTCAACGCGAACCAGAACAGGACGGTCCGCAGCCGCCTGCTTCCGGAAAGGCGCACGCCGAGCACGGCCACAAAGGCCAGGAAGAGGCCGAGCGCGAAGGCGGTCAAGGCAAGTTCCAGCGTCGCCGGTAGTCGATCGAGAACCAGGCTCAGCGCCGAAATGTGCTGGCGCAGCGAGTTGCCGAATTCGGCATGCAAGGCCCGGTCGAGGAACAGCCCGTACTGAAACCAGAGCGGGCGGTCGAGGCCGAGTTCCGACCGCAGTGCCGCGACCTCGGCGGCGGACGCCTGTTCCGAGAGCATCAGCGCCGTCGGATCGCCGCTCAGGTGGACGAGGAAAAACGCCGCCGTGAGCACGCCCAAGATCGTGAGGATCGACTGCAGCACCTTCGACGCGACGAACCGGGTCATCGCGCCGCTCCCCATCCGCCGGCACGTCGCAACGCCGTCGCGTGGCGCTGCCGCGCCCCGCGAATGCGTTCACCCCTCCGGTGCGTGAGAATCTGCATTGCCACCCTGCGTATGGGGTTGGCTGACCATACGGAGCCGCACAGTATTTGTCAACTAAATTGTATCGGTAAGTACTATTTTTTCAGTGAATGCTCCAGGCGCCGGGCGAGATGCGGCATGAGGCCGCCGTCGCGCAGCATCTGCATCAGGTGTTCGGGGATGGGTTCGCAGGCGAACGTTTCGCCGCTGGTCAGGTTCTCGATGCGGCCGGCGGCCGCGTCGACGCGCACGCGGTCTCCGGCGCGAATGCGGCGTGCGTCCCGGCACACCACGGCCGGCAACCCGAGGTTCAGCGCGTTGCGGTAGAAGAGGCCCGCGAACGATTCCGCGATCAGCGCGGTCACGCCCAGATACAGCAGGGCCTGCGGCGCCTGCTCGCGCGACGATCCGGTGCCAAAGTTGCGGCCGCCGACGACCACGTCACCCGCGCGCACGTCGCCGGCGAACTGCACGTCGATCGATTCGAGGCAGTGGCGGGCGAGCGCCCCGAGTTCGGACTTCATGTAAATGCCCGGGGCGAGCGCATCGGTATCGACGTTGTCGCCGAAAACCCATGCCCGGCCGCCATCGATGGCGTTCAACCGAGGACCTCGCGCGGATCGGCAATCCGTCCGGACAGCGCGGACGCGGCGACGGTGTACGGCGACGCGAGATACACCTGCGCGCTCGCCGCGCCCATCCGTCCCTTGAAATTTCGCGCCGTCGACGAGATCGCGACTTCGCCTTCCGCGAGTCGCGATGTGCCGTAGCCCGCGCACATGCCGCACGAATTCGCCCGCAGTTCCGCACCGGCATCGACGAGCGCGCGCAACGTGCCGTCGCGCTCGGCCAGCGATTGGTCGTGCGCCGAGGCAGGCGCAACGATCAAACGGACGGAGGACGCGATCCGTCTGCCCGCGAGCACACGCGCGGCCATCCGCAAATCCTCGATCTTCGCCCCGGTGCAGGCGCCGATGTAGGCGGTGTCGATGCGCGTGCCAACATGCCGCGCGACCGGCGCCGCGTTCGCCGGGCTGTGCGGCGCCGCGACCTGCGGCTGCAGCGCAGTGGCGTCGAAGCGGTGGCGCGCGAGGAGCGGGGCGCCGGCGTCCGTCTGCCATGGAGCGACGTCGCAGGGCGTGGCGCCGACGGCGTCGAGATACGCGCGAGTGACCGCATCCGGCGCGACGAGGCCGGTCTGCGCGCCGACTTCCGCGGCCATGTTGCAGAGGGTCATG
Source organism: Bordetella parapertussis (assembly GCA_943331295.2). Lineage (GTDB taxonomy): Bacteria > Pseudomonadota > Gammaproteobacteria > Burkholderiales > Casimicrobiaceae > CAIWHR01. Next base: position 19,876 of record CALQLA020000070.1, read on the forward strand.
CGCTCCTGCATCGGCAGCGCCGCAATCGCGTCGCCTGCGTACTCGATCGCCTGATATTGCCCGCCGTCGAGACCGATCGTCGCGCAGAGGGCGAGCATCATGTCCTTCGCCGATACCGCGGGACCGAGGCGTCCGGTCCATTCGACCAGGATCGTGTGCGGCACCTTGAGCCAGATTTCCCCCGTGACCAGCACGCCGACCATTTCGGTGGCACCGATGCCGAACATATAGGCGCCGAACGCACCGCCGGTCGGCGAATGGCTGTCGCCACCGACCGCGAACATTCCGGGCGCGAGGTACCCCTTCTCCGGCAGCACGACGTGGCAGATGCCGATGCCGTCGTGGAAGCGCGTCACGCCGGCCTCCCGTACCCAATCGCGGGCGATGCGGATGATGCGGCGGCTCTCGTCGTCGTCCGCCGGAACGTAATGATCGGTGACGACGACGACCTTGTCGGGGTCCCACACCGTAGCACCCAGCTTGTCGAGCAGTGGCTTCACGCGCCGCGGCCCGCCCGAGTCGTGCATCAGCGCGAGGTCGACGCGGCAGGTGACGATCTCGCCCGGCGTCACTGCGTCGCGACCGGCCGCGCGGGCGATGATCTTCTGGGCGAGGGTGCGTGCCGTCATCCGGTTCTAAAGGCCGAGGTAGGCCCGCTTGAGTTCGCTGTTGGCGAGCAGCGCGTCGGGTGTGCCGGTGAAGATGATCGCACCATTCTCCAGCACGAAGGCCCGGCTCGCGATTTCGAGCGACTGGGCGACGTTCTGCTCGACCAGCAGGATCGTCAGGCCGTCGTCATTGAGGCGCTTGATCAGCGTAAACATCTCCTCGACCAGCAGCGGCGAGAGGCCGAGCGAAGGCTCGTCGAGGATGAGGAGGCGCGGCTCGCTCATCAGTCCGCGCCCGATCGCGAGCATCTGTTGCTCGCCGCCGGAGAGTGTGCCGGCGCGCTGGGCCGGCCGCTCCGCCAGCCGCGGGAAGATCGCACGGACGCGTTCGAGATTGCGTTTGCGGCCGGCGCGGCCCCGGCGGTAGCTGCCCAGCTCGAGATTCTCGAGGACGGAGAGATTGGGGAAGACGCGGCGGCCTTCCGGCACCTGAATGAGACCGGCGGCGACGATGTCCGCATACCGGGCACGCGTCACGTCCCGGCCGTCGAAGCGCACGCCACCGCCGAACGCAGGCAGGATGCCACACAGCGTGTTGTTGAGCGTCGACTTTCCCGCGCCGTTCGAGCCCAGCACCGCGACGATCTCGCCGGCGCCGATCGCCATCGTGATGCCGCGCAGCACCTCCACCGCGCCGTAGCCGCCGCGCAGCGCGTCGATCTGCAGCAACGCCTCCGTGGTCATGTCGCTGCCCGCCGCAGGCGCTCGGCGGTCCCGCGACCGAGATACGCTTCGATCACCCGCGGATCGTTGCTGACCGCAGCCGGCGTGCCTTCCGCGATCAGCCGGCCCTGATTCAGCACCCACGTGTATTCGGAGAGGCTCATCACCGCCTGCATCACGTGCTCGATCATCAGCACGGTGATGCCGTCGTGACCGCCGCGGCCGTCGCGGATCGCGCGGATCACCGGCAGCATCTCGCCGACCTCCTGCGGATTGAGTCCGGCCAGCACCTCGTCGAGCAGCAGCAGCTTCGGCTCGGTCGCGAGCGCGCGGGCGAGTTCGAGCCGCTTGCGGCCGGCGATCGTGAGGCTCGATGCGACCTTGTCGAGTTGCGAGGCGAGTCCGACGCGGCGGGCGACGTCCTCGGCGTGCGCGAGCGCATCGCGCCGGTTCGGGTGACGCAGATAGGCGCCGACCGCGATGTTCTCGCGCACGGTCTGGGCCGCGAACGGCTGCACGATCTGGAACGTGCGCACCATGCCGCGCCGGCACACGAGATGCGGGGCGAGACCGGTGATGACGTCGCCGCCGAGCGTCACGCTGCCGCGCGCCGGTGCCAGAAATCCGGACATCAGCGCGAACAGCGTCGACTTGCCGGCGCCGTTGGGACCGATCAACGACGCGATCACGCCTTCGCGCAGAGTGAGGCTCACCCCGGCAAAGCGAACGCCACGAAACAACCCCCAGACAGCGCGTGAAGTGGCACCAGAGTGGCACCAGACGGCTGCAAAACAAAAAGCCCCGACCGAAGCCGAGGCTAAGTGTTTGATTCTCTGGTAGGCCGTGCGGGACTCGAACCTGCGACCAACGGATTAAAAGTCGCGGGTATCGAGAAAAGCGGGGAAATCCAGAGCACACAACAACAATGCAATCAGCGGCTTAACTGTTCCGCTGATTTCTGGCTTGTTGCCCTTTTCTGCGGGTCAGTGTCCCGCCAGTGTCCCAAGAAATCGGGCTCTTCGCCGGTTTCATACGGTGATTTTCGTGGATAGGTGTGAGAACAGCATGGAAGGGACGTCAGGGGTATTGGTTTGGTAGATTTTGAGCTTTAGGTACTCGGTGTCGCGGAAGCCTCTGGC
>CALQLA020000071.1 GCA_943331295.2 Bordetella parapertussis
GCATCACACCTTTCACCGAGAGACAAACTTCGAGGACGCGACAATGGGCAAGATTCAATCCAAGATGCGACACCTGTCCCGCGGACTGGCGGGGGCATGCTTCATCTCCCTCGCCGTCACGGCCACCGCCGTCGGCGCCGAGGAGGGCGTCACCGACACCACGATCAAGATCGGCATGTTCGGTCCGCTGACGGGCGCCACCAGCATCTACGGCTACCCGATCAACAACGGCGCCATCGCTATCTACAAGGAAATCAACGAACAGGGCGGCATCAACGGCCGCAAGATCGAGATCGTCCACGAGGACGACGCCTGCGACCCGGCCAAGGCGCGGGCCGCGGTCAAGAAGCTGATCTACAGCGACAAGGTGTTCATGATCCACGGCGGCAGCTGCAGCGCGGCGGTGGTCGCGGCGCGCGAGGAGTTCATCGACGCCAAGGTGCCGTTCATGGTGATGGCGGCCACGCTCGACGCGATCAGCGTGCCCACCAGCAAGTACATCTTCACCACCGCGCTGCCCGGCAGCGGCGACAGCGGCGTGATGCTGAACTTCGCCAAGACGATCCCCAACGTCAAGCGCCTCGCCGTCGTGCGCCACGCCAACGAGTGGGCCGACGCCAAGTGGAAGAAGGTCGAGTCGGGCTACAAGGCGGCGGGGTTCGAGCTCGTCGCCGACGTGCAGCTCGAGTCGAAGGCCTCCGACGCCACCTCCGCGGTGCTGAAGATCAAGGCGGCCAATCCCGACGTCACGATGTTCCTGCTCTATCCCGGCGAATCGGCGGTGTTCCTGCGCGACGCCGAGAAGTACAGCCTGAAGGGACCGTTCGTCGGCACCACCTCGGTCCAGGACCTGCAGGACCTCGCCGAGCGCGCCGGCAGCAAGACGGCGGTGAAGGACGTCTACGTCACGTCGTTCCTCAAGGGACCCGTGGGCAGCCCCGAGCTCGCCAAGTACACCGAGCTCTACAAGAAGCAGTTCCCGAACGACAAGCTGCAGTCGCTGTCGTTCTACGGGATGTCGGGCGCGATCACCGTTGCCGACGCGATCCGGAAGTCGGGCAAGGACCTGACGCGCGACAAGTTCATCGCGGCGCTCGAGGCCATCAAGGCCGGCGACGCGGGCCCGGCGTACTGCCAGGTGAACTTCAGCGCCGACAAGCACCAGGGCTGCCTCGAGGGCTCGATCTGGACGCTGAAGAACGACAAGATCGTCAGCCTGGGAACCACCTGGCCGAAGTGACGCGGTGATCTGGCCGGGCGGCGGCACCTCGATGGCGCCGCCCGGAACCCTCCGGCGGCCCGAACGCCCACCCGCGTCCCGGGCTCCCGATGCCTTGCCAACCGGACCGCAAAGCGAAATCACATGGACGCGCTAACCCTCGTGGTCGCAGGGCTCGCCAACGGCAGCCTGTACGCGCTGGTCGCACTCGGACTGGTGCTGATCTACAAGACGCAGGACGTCGTCAACTTCGCGCACGGCGAGGTGCTGATGATCGGCGCGTTCGTCGGCTACACGGTGTTCCAGATGCTGGGCTGGTCGTACCCGCTGGCGCTGTTCGTCGCGGTGATCGCCTGCGGGCTGATGGGCGCCGCCATCGAGCGGATCGCGTTCCGGCCGCTCGCCGACCAGCACCACATCACGCTGGCGATGGTGACCGTGGGCCTGTCGTTCACGCTGAAGGGCGCCGCCCGGCTGCCGTTCGGCGGCGACATCTACACGTTCCCCCCGATCTTCGGGAACGCGGCGCCGATCATCGTCGGCACGGCGGTGATCTCCCCCCAGAACCTCGTCACGATCGGCGTGGCGCTGGTGCTGACGCTGCTGATGTTCGTGTTCTTCAAGTCGACGACGATGGGCAAGCAGATGCGCGCGACGCAGCAGAACCTGATGGGCGCCCGCTTCGTCGGCATCAACACCGGCCGGATCTACTCGGGCACGTGGGCGCTGGCCTGCGCGGCCGGCGGCGCGGCCGGCGTGCTCGCGGCGCCCGTCTCGCTGCTCTACCCCGACATGGGCGGCAACTTCCTGCTGAAGGGCTTCGCGGCAGCGGTGCTGGGCGGCTTCGAGAGCGTCCCCGGCGCGATCGTCGGCGGCCTCCTCATCGGCGTGATCGAGATGCTGTTCGGCGGCTACGTCTCCACCGCGTTCCAGCACGTCTCGGCGTTCTGCATCATCATCATCGTCCTGTTCATCCGTCCCCACGGGCTGTTCGGACACAAGCCGACGCACCGGGTCTGACGCCATGAACCGGAAGACACTCCACCGGTGGTTCGCGCCGGCCCTGCTCGTGGTGCTGCTGCTGGCGCCGCTGGTCACCGACCGCTACGTCCAGTACGTGATGAACCTCGTGCTGGTGTACGTGATCATCGCCATCGGGCTCAACCTGCTGCTGGGCTACGCCGGCCAGTTCGCGTTCGCGCACGCGGCGCTGATGGGCATCGGCGCCTACACGGCGGCGCTGCTGATGTACCGGCTGCAGGTCTCGTTCTGGCTCGCGCTGCCCGCCGCCGGGCTCGCCGCCACCGCGATCGGCTCGCTCTGCGCGCTGCCGGCGCTGCGAATGAAGCGCGTCTATCTGTCGCTCGTCACGCTCGCGTTCGCCGAGCTGATCCAGTGGGTGCTGATCCAGTGGAAGTGGCTGACCTTCGGCACCGACGGCGTGCGGGTCCGCGCGCCCGAGATCTTCGGCTGGTCGCTCAAGGGCGACTACCGGATGTTCTACCTGCTGCTCGCGGTGACCGTACTGCTCTACGTCGTCGGCCGGCGGGTCGTCGAGTCGAAGATCGGCCGCTCGCTGGTGGCGATCCGCGAGAACGAGATCGTCGCCCAGTGCAACGGCATCAGCGTCGCCCGCACCAAGGGCCTCGTGTTCGCGCTGTCGGCGTTCTACGCCGGCATCGGCGGCGCGCTGTACGCCGCCACGCTGGGTTTCATCGTGCCCGAGGGCTTTGGCATGTTCCAGCTGGTGATCCATTTTTCGATCGTCGTCATCGGCGGGCTGATCAGCATGTACGGCTCGGTGCTGGGCGCGATCATGCTGACCACGCTGCCCGAGGTGCTGCGCGGCTTCCAGTCGCTGCAGGAGATCATCTTCGGCATCCTGCTGATGATCTTCATCGTGTTCATGCCGGCCGGGCTCGCAGGCCTCGGCAAGCGGCGCGGCTGGCTGCCCGAGGAGATCCTGTCGCGCAACTGGCGCGCGCTGAGGCTGCGCCACCCCGCCGGCGACGTCACGGCGCCCGCGGCCGCCGCCTCGACCCCGGAGCCCAAGTGACGACGCTGCTGGAGACCCGCGGCCTCACTGTCCGCTTCGGCGGGCTGGTCGCCACCGACGCCGTCGCCCTGACGATCCCCGAAGGCGTGATCCACGGGATCATCGGCCCCAACGGCGCCGGCAAGACCACCTTCTTCAACGCCATCACCGGGCTCGTCGACACCAGCGCCGGCGAGATCATCTTCGCCGGCGAGAACGTGACGCGACTGCCGACCTACCGCCGCGCGCGGCTCGGCATGCGCCGGACGTTCCAGTCGGTGCAGCTGATCCCGCAGTTCACCGTGCTGGAAAACGTGATGATCGGGCTCCACGACCGGATCCGGGAGAACCCGCTCACCTCCATCTTCTCCCCCAGCGGGCGCAGCGCGGCCGAGGAAGCCGCGCAGCAGGACGTCGTCGCCACGCTGGCGTTCCTCGGCATCGGGCACACGCTGTGGAAGCGCCCGGTCGAGCTCAGCTTCGCCGAGCAGCGGTTCGTCGAGATCGCCCGCGCGCTGGTCGCGCGACCCAAGCTCCTGATGCTGGACGAGCCGGCCGCCGGCTTGAGCCCCAACGAAGTCGCGGGGCTCAACGCGCTGCTGCGCCGGATCCGCGCCGAGTCGAGGGTAACCGTGATCCTGGTCGAGCACGTGCTGTCGCTGGTGTTCGACGTGTCGGACCGGATCACCGTGTTCGAGAGCGGCCGGGTCATCGCCGAGGGTGCACCGGCCGACGTCGCCGCGGACCCCCGCGTCAAGCTCGCCTACCTCGGAGACGACAATGCTTGAACTGCGCGGCCTCGAATCGGGCTACGGCGCGCTCCGCGTGCTGCGCGGCATCAGCCTCAAGGTCCCCAGGGGCAAGGTCGTCGCGCTGCTGGGCGGCAACGGCGCCGGCAAGACGACGACGATGAAGACGATCACCGGCGTGCTGCGCGCGACCGCGGGCGAGGTGACGCTCGACGGCGAGCGGATCGAGCGCCTCCCGTCGCACGCGATCTTCGGCCGGGGCATCGCGCTCGTGCCGCAGGGCCGCGAGCTGTTCCCGGACATGTCGGTGGCCGAGAACCTGGAGCTGGGCGCGCTGTCGCGCGGCACGGCGGGCACCACGCTCGCCGCCCTGCTCGACGACGTCTACCAGCTCTTCCCGCGGCTGGCCGAGCGCGCCGCGCAGCGCGCCGGCTCGCTGTCCGGCGGCGAGCAGCAGATGCTCGCCACCGGCCGCGCGATGATGTCGCGGCCGTCGGTGCTGCTGCTGGACGAACCCACCAACGGCCTCGCGCCGATCATCGTGCAGGAGCTCGCCCGCGCGCTGCGCGGGCTGCACGCGAAGGGCCAGACGATCCTGCTCGTCGAGCAGAACGTCCGGGTGGCGCTGTCGGTCGCCGACTACGTCTACGTGATCCGGATGGGCGAGATCGTCCTCGAGTCCGAAGCCTCCAGAATCGACAACGCGGACGACATGTTCCGCGCCTATCTCGGCTGACGCGAAGGACGCATGGCAAACGGCAGGCAATTCGACGGACGGGTGGCGCTGGTCACCGGCGGCGCCGGCGGCATCGGCCGCGCGGTGGCGACGGCGCTCGGCGAGCGCGGCGCGACGGTGGTGGCGGCCGACATCGGCACCGCGGCCGACGCCGGCAGCGGCCGCCTGGCGCGCGGGCAGCGCACCGACGTGCGGCTCGACGTGACGCGTCGCGCCGACGTCGCCGCGCTCGTCGCGCGGATCGACGCCGACCTCTCCGGCATCGACGTCCTCGTCAACGTGGCCGGCGTCGTGTCCTACGGCTCGGCCGAGGGGCTTGCCGAGGAGGAATGGGACCGCGTCATCGCGATCAACCTCAAGGGCACGTTCCTCTGCTGCCAGGCCGCGATCCCCGGCATGCGGAAGAAGCGCCATGGCCGGATCGTCAACATCGGGTCCGTCGTCGGCAAGAACGCCGGCAACGCGCGCCCCTGGGTCGACCGCGGCGAGCAGGATCGCGCGGGCAACGTCGTCTACGGCGTGTCGAAGGCCGGCGTCCACGCGATGACGGGGTTCCTGGCGAAGGAACTCGCCGCCGACGGCATCACCGTCAACGCCATCGCGCCCGGCCCCATCGCCACGACGATGACGCGCAACTTCCCGGCGAACCTCCAGGCGCTGATCCCGGCCGGCCGGATGGGAACGCTCGCCGACGCCGTCAACGCGATCCTGTTCCTCATCGCCGAGGAGTCCGGTTACGTCAACGGCGAAGTCCTCGATCTCAACGGCGGGCTGTGGTGCGACTGACGCCCTGACCGCCACCGCGGCCGCGATGCACCCGGCCGTGCCACCCGACCCACGCTGAAGGTGCCTCCGATGCCTGCCTCCGCCCCCGCCACCGCGCCCGGCTTCACGCCGCGGCCCGAGCAGACTTTCTTTGCCGACCCTGCCCTCGACCGCGTCCTCGGCGTGGTAATGGCACTCGCGGCCGAGGTCTACGTGCTGCGCGACCGCCAGGGCGCACTCGAGCGCCAGCTGGTCGAGCGCGGCGCGCTCGACCTCGCGCGCCTCGACGCCGAGCCGACCGCCGCCGAGACGGCCGCGATGAAGGCCGACCGCGACGCCTTCGTCGCGCACCTGATGTCGTCGGTGCTCGGCCTCCAGGCCTCCAAAGGAGTCGTGTGATGACCCAGTCAACCACCGCCGCGCCGATTTCCGCCCGCAGCTTCGCCGCCGGCCAGAGCTTCGTCACCGGCGTCAAGATCTTCTGGCACACCGAGATGTTCCCGACGCTCTCCGCTGAATACGAGCGCCGTGCCGCCGCGGCCCCGACCCCGCCGCAGGCGGTGGCCGATGTCGCGCGGCTGCTCGAGGACAGCACGATGTACCGCTGCTTCGGCTGGTACGAGCGCCACATGCAGCGCATGAAGTACGCCGGGCGCTACGGGCTGATCCCGTGGTTCCGGCAGCACGGCGAGACGGCGGCGCGCGAACTCGACGCCGCGGTCGCCGCCTCCGGCGCCGTCGAGCTGAACCCCGACCTCGAGCTGCCGCGCTACTACGTGAACTGCGACATCCACCAGCACCCCGGCGGCGTCTGGAGCGAGCCGGTCGGGGGAATGGTCTACGAGCGCGCGGCATCGACCACGACACCGCTCGTGGGCCATCGCCACGCCGACCTCCACGATCGCTTCACCGACGTCATCGACCGCAACTGCCCGGCGCCGACGCAGGTGCTCGACATGGGCTGCGGCTTCGGCAAGAGCACGCGGCCGATCGCGGAACGGTTTCCCGCGGCAAAGGTCGAGGCGATCGACCTCGCGGCGCCCTGCCTCAAGCTCGCGGCGACGCGGAACACGCCGAACATCCGCTACCGCCAGATGGATGCGGCCGCGACCGACTATCCCGACCGTCATTTCGACCTGGTGACGTCGACGATGTTCCTGCACGAGATGCCGCCCACGGTGATCGAGAAGACGCTCGCCGAAGCGGCGCGCGTGCTGCAGCCCGGCGGCAAGATGGTGCATCTCGACTTCTATCACCTGCAGGACCCGTTCGCGCGCTTCATCCACTACTCGCACGGGCGCCGCAACAATGAGCCCTACATGGAGCCGCTGGCCGAGATGGACCTCGCCGCGACGATGGAGCGGCTGGGCTTCCGCAACGTCCGGATCGAGCCGTTCGCAGAGACGGACGAGGCGCTGGCGCCGGATTTCCGGGCCTGGCGCTACCCGTGGACCGTGATCACGGCCGAGCGGGCCTGACCCTCGCGGCGCGACCGGCGCCGACCGCAACGAACAGGAAACTCCCGATGAGCAACAGTGCAATCGCAAACCCCGACGCGGCGCGGCGGATATCGCACCCCGCGGCAAAGCTGGTCGACGAGGCGCGCGCGCGCCGGATGCTCGCGGCCGCCGGCGTCGACCTCGTCTGCGTCAAGAGCGACGAGCACCTGTACTACCTGTCGGGCTATTTCTCCGACTCGTCGCGCTGCCACTTCTACGACGACTGGGCGTGCGTGGCCTATCCGACGTCGGCGTCGATCCCGGGCACGCTGTTCGTGCCGGACTACGACCTCGCCTACCAGGTCACCAAGCCCACCTGGCTGCCGCAACTGCGCGCCTACGGCTCGGAATGGTCGAGCGCCAGCTCGCTGCTGAAGGAGATCTATGCCGGCGTCGGCGTCGAGACCGAGCTGCGCGCGCCGCTGCGGGCGCTGTTCGCCAAGACCCGACCGACGCTGAGGGCGACGCTGACCGACGCCGTCACGACCTACATCGACGAGCACTTCTCGGGCCGGCGGCTGACCGTCGCCTGCGACGACCTGCGCTACGCCGAAGTCCTGCGCCAGGCGCTGGGCGACCGGGTGACGATCGTCGACGCCAGGCCGATCCTGCGCCGCATCCGCGCCGTCAAGACCGAGCCCGAGATCGACCTCCTGCGCCACGCCGCAAGGATCAACGACCGGGCGCTGGAGCGCGCCGCCGCCGCCATCCATCCCGGCACGCCGTGGGCGGAGATGGTGCTCGCCTACCGCGCCGTTCTGGCGCGCGAAGGCGCGAAGCCGCTGGGCGAGCGAGGCATGCTGTTCAACAGCGGCCCCGACGGCGCGTTCGTGCTCGACCACGAGTACGTCGAGTCGCGCCACTTCGCCGCCGGCGAGACGGTGCTGCTCGACTGCATCTGCGAATACCGCCTCTACCATGCCGACATGGCGCGCACGGCGGTGGTGGGCGAGCCCACGGCGACGCAGCTGCACCTGCATCGTGCCGTTACCGACGCCCTCGCCGCAGCCGAAGCCGCGATGCGGCCCGGCCGGCACACGACCGACGTGGCCAAGATCGCCGCGACGGTGCTCGAGAAGCACGGCCTCGAGCCGCGACTCACCACCCTCGTCGTCCATCCGATCGGGCTCGAGATCTTCGACTACGCGGCGCCCGAGCACGCGTTCGGGGGCTGGGAGATCGAGGCCAACAACGTGATGAACTTCGAGGTGTTCTACCGCCATCCCCGCGAAGGGGGGATGCACTTCGAGGACTCGGTCGTCGTGCGCGAGGACGGGCTCGAGCTGTTCACGCGCCTCGGGCGCGACCTCCTCGTCGCCAACTGACGATGGCAGCGCACGGCACCCGGTGAGCACGCCCCGGTTTCCCGTCTTCCTGCTGACCGGCTTCCTGGGCAGCGGCAAGACCACGCTCATCAACGCGCTGCTCCGCGACCCGGCGTTCGCCGACACGGCGCTGATCGTCAACGAACTGGGCGCCATCGGCCTCGATCACCTGCTGTTCGCGACTGCCGCCGACAACGTGCGGCTGCTCGAGTCCGGCTGCCTTTGCTGCACCATCGTCGACTCGCTGCACGAGACGCTCGCGGACCTCAACTTTCGCCGGGTGCGCGGCGAGATTCCCGCGTTCGCGCGGGTGATCGTCGAGACCACCGGGCTCGCCGATCCCGGGCCGATCCTCAACACGCTGCTCGGGCATCGCCTCGTCACCGACTTCTACCGGCTCGAGGCGGTCGTCGTCACCGTCGACTCCCAGCATGCGGCCGCGGAGTTCGACCGGCATCCGGAAGTCGCGAAGCAGATCGCCGTGGCCGACCGGCTGGTCCTGACCAAGCTCGACCTCGTGCCCCTGTCGGCGCCACTCCTCGCCCGCCTCGACGCGCTCAATCCCGCGGCGATGCGCCTCGACGGCCGCGAGCCGGCGACGGCCTCGGCCGCGTTCGCCCCCGGCGAGCGGCACCGGCTCCCGGTGGCCGCCCCGGGTCGCTACCTGGCGGTGGCAGGCGGCGGCCCGCACGACCGCGGGATCCGTGCCGACAGCTTCGTGCTGCCGGCGCCCCCGTCGTGGGCCGGCGTGGCCGCCTGGTGGCAGCTCGTCAGCATGCGCTATGGCGACCGGCTGCTGCGCTGCAAGGGCATCCTGCAGATCGCCGACACGGACCGGATCGTGTTCATCCAGGGCGTGCAGCGGGTCTTTCATGCGCCGGAGACGCTTGCCGGCTGGCCGGATGACGACCACCGGTCCCGCATCGTGTGCATCACGCGCGACGTGGACCCGGACGAACTGCGGCTCTCGCTCGACGCCTTCGGACTTCCCGCCGGGATGCCTCCGGAACTCTCCCTCGCCGACCTAAAACTCGAAAGGAATCTGCAATGAGCCAGGATTTCGTACTGCGCGGCGGCGTCGTCGTGCGCCCGGCCCACGCGCCGGCGCCGCTCGACGTGCTGGTGCGCGACGGCCGCATCGCCGGCCTGCTGGCACCCGGCGAGCCCGTGCCCGAGGGCACGCCGGTCCGCTCCGCCGCCGGCCTCCACGTGTTCCCGGGGCTGATCGACGCCCACGTTCATTTCGGCTTCGGCGAGAAGATCACCGAGTACGACACCGAGACGGTCTACGCGGCGCAGGGCGGCTTCACGACGATCCTCGCGCACTTCCTCAACAACGAGGACTACACCGAGGTCTTCCGCCGCGAGCAGGGCTATGCCGAGACCCGCTGCCGCATCGACTACGGCTTCCACTTTTCGGCGGCGAACGAGCAGCACATCCTCGATCTCCCGCGCTACGTGAAGGACTACGGCGTCACGTCGTTCAAGTACTTCATGAACTTCAAGGGCGAGGAAGGCCGCTACCTCGGCCTGGACGGCACCGACGACGGCTACCTGTACGACCTCTTCGCGCAGTCGGTCCGCGCGGGCCGCGCCACGGTCGTCTGCCACACGGAGAACATCGAGGTCGTCAACCGGCTGCGGCGGCGCGTGCAGGCCGCCGGCGGCGACACGCTGAAGGACTGGGCGCGGGCCAAGCCGCCGTTCACCGAGGCCGAGAGCTGCGTGCGCGCGATGTACTTCGCCGAGCACCACGGCGCCCGCCTCTACATCCCGCACCTGTCGACGCGGATGGCGCTCGACGAAGTCCGCCGCTGGCGTGGCCGCTACCGCGACGTGTTCGTCGAGACCTGCACGCACTACCTCACGCATACCGAGGACTCGGACCTGGGCGGCCGGGGCAAGGCCAACCCGCCTTTCCGCGCCGCCGACGACTGCGCGGCGCTGTGGGCGGGGCTGGCCGACGGCTCGATCGACGTCGTCGCCTCCGACCACTGCCCCCGCAAGCGCGCCACCAAGGACAAGCCGCTATGGCTCGCCTCGCAGGGCTTTCCGGGCACGGCGACGATCCTTCCCGTGCTGCTGTCGGAGGGCTACCACAAGGGCCGGCTGTCGCTGCAGCGGATCGCGCAGGTGCTGACGTCGGGGCCGGCGGGCATCTTCGACATCGCGCCGGCCAAGGGCGACATCGCCGTCGGCGGCGATGCCGATTTCGCGCTGGTGGACCTCGACCGCGAGCGCGTGGTCGACGCCGCGGAACTCGGCTCCTATTCCGACTACAGCCTTTACGACGGCTGGAACCTCAAGGGGTGGCCGGTGGCGACGATCCTGCGCGGCGTCACGGTGATGCAGGACGGGAAGGTCGTCGGCAAACCGGGATACGGCAAGTACCTTGCCCGGGCGCGGCCCTAGCTCACGCCCCGAGGCAGGCCGCCGGAACCCTTTGATCTGACGCAAGGACCGATCCGGCGCAACGCGCTACGATTCCACGCAAGAGATTCGAACGCAAACGGCAGTCAGACTGGAGGCATCATGGCGATCAAGAGCGTACTCGTCCACATCGACGGCGCGGAGCGCTGCCGGTTCCGGCTCGCCACCGCGATGCGCATCGCGCAGGACTTCGATGCACAGCTGGTGGGCATCTACCTCGTGCCCGACACCGAGTTGAGCCCGTCCGTCGCGGCGCTGCTCCCGAACGACATCGTCGACGCGCGGGTCCGCGCCATCGGCGAGGAACAGCACCACGCCGAGGCGGCGTTCCGGAAGGCGGTGGCGGCCGAAGGCCTCGCCCGCGTCGAGTGGCGCGCGCCGGCCGGCAACCCGCTCGAGGCGGCGGTCGCGCACGGCCGCTGCGCCGACCTGTTCGTGCTGGGCCAGCGCGAAGGGCCGGGCGCGGCGTTCGACGAGGAGCTCGTCAGCGAGGTCATGCTGGCCTCGGGCCGCCCGCTGCTGGTCGTCCCCTACATCGGCGCGCGCCCATCCTACTGCGACAACGTGCTGATCGCCTGGGACGGCGGGCGCGAAGCCGCCCGCGCCGTCGCCGACGCCCTGCCGCTGTTGAAGCGCGCGCAGCAGATCCACGTGATCGCGGTGAAGGGCAACGGCCACGAGCACGCCGGCGAACACCCGGGCGGCGACCGGCTGGCGGCGTGGCTGCTGCAGCACGGCATCACCGCCGAGATCGGGACCTACGACGTTCCCGGCATCAGCATCGGCGAGTGGATGCTGTCGCGCGCGGCGGACTTGGGCAGCGACCTCATCGTGATGGGCGGCTACGGCCACACCCGGATGCGCGAGCTGATCCTGGGCGGCGTCACCCGCACCATCCTGCGGGCAATGACCGTCCCGGTGCTGTTCTCGCACTGACATGATTGCGCCGCGTCCGGGAATGCAGATCACGTTCCACGGCGCCGACCAGGGCGTCACCGGCTCCTGCCACGAACTCCGCGCCGGCGGCCTCCGGTTGCTGGTCGACTGCGGCCTGTTCCAGGGCGAGCGCGAAATCGTCGACGAGAACCGGCACCCGTTCGGCTTCGACGCGAAGGACATCGACTACGTCCTGCTCACCCACGCCCACCTCGATCACTGCGGCCGCATCCCCCTGCTCGCATTGAACGGCTTCAAGGGCGAAGTCATCTGCACGGCGGCGACGCGCGAGCTCGCGCGGCTGGTGCTGCTCGACGCCGCGCACCTGCAGGAGGAAGAGGCCAAGCGCGGCGCACGCCGCGCCTCGCGCCGCGGCGCGGCGCCGCCGGGCGCCCTCTATACCGTCGCCGACGCGATGTGGTCGTTCGACCGCTTCGGCCGCACCGCGGCCTACGGCCGGTCGATCGCCCTCAACGACAGCGTGACCGTCACGTTCATCGACGCCGGGCACATCCTGGGCTCCGCTTCCGTCGTGATCGACGTTGCCGTCGGCAGCGGCAGGCGTCGGATCGTCTTTTCCGGCGACATCGGCGGCACCGGGCACCCCATCGTCCGCAACCCGGTGCCGCCGCCGCAGGCCGACTACGTGGTGATGGAAACCACCTACGGCGACCGCTGCCACCGCGCGCTGCCGGAATCGGTCGAGGAGCTCTGGCAGGCCGTCCACGACACGCTGGCGCGCGGCGGCAACGCGATCATTCCGACGTTCGCGCTGGAGCGCAGCCAGGAGATCCTCTACTACCTCCGCGAAGCCGTCGCCAAGGGACGCCTGCCGGCGAGCATGCCGGTGTTCCTCGACTCGCCGATGGCCATTTCGGCGACCGACATCATGCGCCGGCACCCGGAGTGCTTCGACGACGACATGAAGGACGCCCTCGCGGCGGGCGACCCGTTCGCGCCGCCGGGGCTGTCCCTGTGCCGCGACGCAAGCGATTCGATGGCGATCAACCGGATCACCGGCGGCGCGGTCATCCTCGCCGGGTCCGGCATGTGCACCGGCGGGCGCGTCCGGCACCACCTGCGCAACCACCTGTGGCGGGCGGCGTCCTCCGTGATCTTCGTCGGCTACGCGGCCGACGGAACGCTGGCGCGGCAGATCGTCGACGGCCTGCAGTCCGTCGACATCTTCGGCGAGCCGGTGCGGGTGCGCGCGCGAATCCACACGATCAACGGCTTCTCCGCGCATGCGGACCGCGACGAGCTCCTCGCCTGGCACGCGGCGACCGGCAAGCCGGCGATGACGTTCCTCGTCCATGGCGACCCGGAGCGCGGGATGAAGGGAATGGCGGCCGCGCTGGCGAAGCGGGGCCGGCCGACGACGATGCCGGCGCTCGCGGAGCGCATCGCCCTGGACTAGGATTCGCCCCTTGCCTCCCCGGCGATGTCGTGCGGCCGCCACGGCGGGCACGCAAGGCGCCTGGGCTTGACCGGGGTCAAGCTCCCGCCCGGTCGTTGGCGCATCATGGAGGCGACCGGGATTGCGTCATGCCCGCAGTTCCGAGGGAGCGGTAGCGTGAAGCTCGTTTGCCTGATGTTGGCCGTTGCGTCGCTCGGCGCGAGTGGCGCCGGCGCTGACGACGCGCCGATGCTCCTCGAGCAGCACAAGTGCAATGCCTGCCACGACGAGACCGACGCCAAGACCGGCCCATCGTATGTCGACATCGCGCAGCAATACCGCCGCGACCCGAGGGCCGCCGCGAGGCTCGCCGCGGCCATCCGGAACGGCGGCACCCACGGCGGGTTGTGGCACATGCCGCCGCATCCGGAAATCTCCGATGCCGAGGCGGCGGTGATGATCCGCGCCATCCTCTCGAAGAACTGACCATGTCCCGCGCCGGCGGGCCTGCGGCCCGCCCCGATGGCCCGACCGGTCCGCCCTGCGGCGATGCCGCGCTGGCGCGGCAGGCGCGGCTCGTCGAGGCCCTGCGCGATCCGGCCCGCCACGACGGCACGGTGGTGAACGTCGGGCTGATCGAGACGCACATCTCGTGGGTGCTCCTCACCGGCCGTCACGCGTACAAGATTCGCAAGGCGGTTCGCCTGGGCTTCCTCGATTTCTCGACGCTCGAGGCGCGCCGTTTCGATTGCGAGGAGGAACTGCGCCTCAATCGCCGCCTCGCGCCGGACCTGTACCTCGACGTCGTCGCGATCACGGGCACCGACCGGCACCCGGCGATCGGCGGCTCCGGCCCGGTGCTCGAATACGCGGTCCGGATGCGCGAGTTTCGGCAGGAGGGACTGCTCGATGCGGCGCTGCTGCGCGGCGAGCTCACCCCTGCCCACGTCGACCGCCTGGCGGCGCTCGTCGCGAACTTTCACCGGCGCATCGCGGTCGCCGGCGCCGACTCGCCCTTCGGCACGCCCGAGGCGGTGCAGGCACTCGCCCTCGCCAACTTCGCCGAGATCCGGCCGCTCGTCGGCGATGCCGGCGACATCGCGGCGCTCCACGCGCTCAGGCGCTGGACGCGCGCCGAGGGCGCGCGATGCGACGAGGCGTTCCGCGCGCGCCGGGCTGCGGGCTTCGTCCGCGAATGCCACGGCGACCTGCACCTTGCCAACATCGCGCTCGTCGGCGGCGACATCGTGATTTTCGATGCCATCGAATTCAACGAGCGGATGCGGTGGATCGACGTGGCGAGCGAGATCGCGTTCACGATCATGGACCTCGAGCATCGTGGCGCGCCGGCGCTCGCCCGCCGCTTCCTCAATGCGTACCTCGAGGGGACGGGCGACTACGCAGCCGTCGGCGTGCTGCGCTTCTACCTCGTCTACCGCGCGATGGTGCGCGCGAAGGTCGCGTGCCTGCGCACGGCGGAGGTCGCGTCGGCGGCCGAGGCCGCGCCGCTGCTGCGGGATTTTCGCGCGCACCTGCGGCTGGCCGAGGCCGAAGCCGCGGCCGACACGCAGCGTCCGACGGTCGTGATCACCCACGGCGTCGCGGGCAGCGGCAAGTCCACGGTGGCGCAGGCGCTGCTCGAGCACGGCGGCGCCATCCGCATCCGGTCGGACGTCGAGCGCAAGCGGCTGCGGGGGATGGACGCGATGGCGCGCAGCGGCTCCGGCGTGGCCGGGGATCTCTACGCCGACGACGCCACCCGCGCGACGTACGCGCGGGTCGCGCTGCTCGCGCGCACGGTCGTCGCCGCCGGCAGGACGGTCATCGTCGACGCCGCCTGCCTCAGGCGCTGGCAGCGCGACCTGTTCCGCGACCTGGCGCAGGAAGCCGGCGTGCCGAGGGTGATCCTGGACGTCTCGGCGCCGGCGGCGACGCTCGGCGACCGCGTGCGCGCGCGCGCGGCGCGCGCCGACGATGCCTCCGAAGCAGATGTCGCCGTTCTCCTGCACCAGCAGCGCACGGCCGAGGCGCTGGCGGCGGACGAGTGCGCGGACGCGGTTCCCTGCGACGGCGGGACACCGCTGACCCCCGAGACGATCGCCGCACTGTGGGACCGGGTGGCCGGTCGGCGCGCCGAGCCCGTGCGATAATCATCCACCCTTGCGCGTCGCGCATCCGGAGATTGCCATGCTCAAACTGCTGCTCGCCGTCGACGGTTCGGAAAGCGCATTGCGCGCCACCCGGAAGCTCCTGCAAACGCTCGACTGGTACAAGTCGCCGCCGCACATCGACCTCGTCTCGGTGCAACTGCCGGTGCCGCACTTCGAAGGCATGGGGGTCGTCGTCAACAAGGCGATGATCGACCGCTACTACACCGAGGAGTCGGCCCGGATGCACGCGCCCGGCAAGGCGCTGCTCGAAGCCGCCGGAGCCACGTTTGCCGAGCACACGCTGGTCGGCCCCGTCGCGGAGACGATCGTCCGCCACGCCAAGGAGTCCGGCGCCGACATGATCTACATGGGCACGCGCGGGATGACGCCGCTGGGCAACATGGTGCTGGGGTCGACCGCGGCGAAGGTGCTGCACCTCGCCACCGTTCCGGTGGTG
Organism: Bordetella parapertussis; assembly: GCA_943331295.2. Classification (GTDB taxonomy): domain Bacteria; phylum Pseudomonadota; class Gammaproteobacteria; order Burkholderiales; family Casimicrobiaceae; genus CAIWHR01. The sequence goes on from CALQLA020000071.1 coordinate 15,698, forward strand.
CTGATCCACTGACTCGCGCTTCGGATTCCTCCGTCGTAACCCGGGTGGCAGCGGCGATAGGCACGGTCCACCCGGGTTTCGCTCCGCTCAACCCGGGCTACGCCGCGACACATCGGTTGGCGGCGGCCAGCCTCAGAGCGTCGGCTGCGGCGCGTGCGCGTACAGGCGTTCCTTCTGCTGCTGGCAGGTGATGCAGCGCAGCGCGGCCGGATAGACGGCCAGGCGCTCGACCGGAATCGAGCCCTCGCAGTCGATGCAGGTGCCGAACGTCGCGTCCTTGATCCGCGCCTTGGCGGCCTCCAGCTCGCGCAGCTCCAGGATGTGGCGGTCGACGATCACCAGGTTCATGTCCGCCAGCGTGTCCGCGACGGACTGGTCGCCGATGTCCCCGTGCTCGCGATCGATCAGCTCGACGTACTGCTGGTTCTCGCTATGCTCGAGCTCGGACCGGACCTCGGCCAGCAGCGTGGCGTGGCGCTTGTCGAGGGCGGTTGCAAGGGTCGTCATCTGGCGCTTCGTAAGAGGCATGTTGACTCCCGGCAGGAAGATCGGGTGGGCACTTGCGGTCGATTGTAACGTCGGCCGCTGGCGCGCACTTGATCTGGCGCAACGTCCTTACATCGCGCTTGACCCAGGTCAACACGCGCCCGGGGCGCCGGATCTACCTTGGATGCGAGGGTTTCCGGCGCCCTGCCCGCCGTCGCGGGCGCGCCGGGCCCCGCACTGCGCCAACCAAAGGAGGCACGACATGCAAATCCCCCTCCAGATCACGATCCGCGACATGGCCCATTCGGACGCGCTCGACGCGCGGATCCGGGAGAAGGTCGCCGCGCTGGAACGCCTGCAGCCGCGGATCACCAGCTGCCGCGTCACCGTCGGCGAGGCGAGCCGGCGGCCGGACCGGCAGTACGAGGTTCATGTCGACGTCCGCATACCGGGGCACGGCGAGATCGTCGCCACCCGGCCGCATGCCCACGATGTCTATGTCGCGCTGCGCGACGCGTTCGACGCCGTCACGCGGCAGCTCGAGGAGGCCTCGCACGCCGAAGGCAAGTCCCGCAAGGCGTCCGGCTCCCCGGCCTGACCCGGCCGGCGGCGCGGTCAGCGGGCCGCGCCGGTTCCGATCGGCGGCGGCGCCAGGTCGACGATGCGGCGGAAGAGTTGCGTATAGCGGGCGCTGGCGTCGGGGCTGAAGAGCGGATTCGTGTGCCCCGCGAATGCGCTGTCGATCTCTTTCCAGTCCTCCGGCCCGAGGTGCGCCCGGGCCAGCGGCAGCACCTCATCCTCCTCGGCCCGCATGTGGCTGTAGTGGAACGCGGCGTACGCGGCGAGCGCCGTGGCGAACCCGGCAAAGCCTGCCGGATCCCGCTCGTAGGTCGCCAGCGCAGCGACGAGTTCCCGGACTTTTTCGGTGCCGACCGCGTGTTCGGCGTGCAGGCGGTCGAGCAGCGGCCCGGCGTCCGGGCAGCGCACGCGAAGGCGTCGGAACAGGTAGGCGTCTTCCTTGGGGTGGTGGAAGCGCTCGGAAAACGCCTCGAGGTAGTGGACCATGGCCCGGAAGACCTCGAAGTCCGGCGCGGCGCCGGCGTAGCGGATTTCCCGCACCAGGTACAGCATGCCGCGCAGCACGGCCGAAAGCGACCGGTGCTCGTCGCGGATGATCCGGATCGACTCCACGCGCTCCCCCCCGCCCGCCGGCGATGCCACCTGGCATCCGACGGCGTGTTCTCGCCAGCCTTTGCCGGCACCGCTCCTGATCGGCGGCTAGGCCTTCTGCTCTTCGCGGCCGGACAGCGCCCGCAGGCCGCATACGTCGAGGAGCTTGACGATCTTGCTCTCGACGTTGATCAGGCCGTCCTGCTGCATCTTCGACAGCAGGCGGCTCACCGTCTCCAGCTTCAGCCCCAGATAGTTGCCGAGTTCCTCGCGCGTCATCCGCAGCACGAATTCGGTCGCGGAGTAGCCGCGCTTGTGGTAGAGCGCCGAGAGGCGGAGCAGGAAATTGGCAAGGCGCTGCTCGGCGCGCATGGTCCCCAGCAGCGCCATGTTGTCCTGCTCGCGGACGATCTCCTGGCTCATCATCCGGAAGAATTGTCGCTGCAGCGCCGGCACGCGGTCCATCAGCGTCTCCAGGGCGTCGAACGGGATCGGGCAGACTTCGGTGTCTTCGAGGGCGACGGTGGTCGTGGTGTGCCGGCCGGTCGCGATGGCGTCGAGGCCGACGACTTCGCCCGCCATCTGGAACCCGGTGACCTGGACCTGCCCGTCGCCGGTGGTGATGAACGTCTTGAGGAAGCCCGTCCGCACCGCGTACAGCGCATGCAGGGGGTTGCCGGTCTCCCAGAGGATCGCGCCGCGCTTGATGCGGCGGCGGATGCCGATGAAATCGTGCACCAGCATGAGGTCGGCGTCGGAGAGGCCCCCGGGCACACAGAGGGCGTGGAGCGCGCAGGAAGCGCAGCCGGACGAGTTCCAGCTGACGTCGCGCAGGTGCGGCCGCGGGTGCAGCGGTGTCGCGGCCTTGCCGGCGCTGGCCTTGGTTCCCGTGGTCAGGGTTTGCATGGTGTGCATGGTGTGCATGTTCTTCCTCGCTGGTGCCGGTCGACTAGCCGGTGCAGGTGAGCGCGGCGGACGGTGCCAGTCCCGCGACGATGGTGCGGATACTCTCGAATTCGGTGCTCTTGTCGAGAAACCAGTCCGCCCCGGCCTTGATGCAGGCGCGGCGGCAGGTCGGATTCGGATAATTGGTGAGGACGCTGACGACGGCGTCGGGAAGCGCCGGCCGCACGCCGCGCAGCACGTCGATCGCAGTGCCGCCGATGAGCTGGAAGTCGAGCACGACGCACTGCGGACGCGTCTGCAGGATCGCCTCGATCGCCGATCCCGGGCTGTCGGCCGTGCCGACAACCCGCACGCCCTCGAGATCCTTCAGCAGGTCGATCAGGCCGTCCCGGACCGCCGGGGAATCCTCGACGATGAAGACATCGGTATTTGTGCGCTCACCCATGGGACGAAGTATGGGATTGCGCGGCGGCACCCGCCATCGGACGGGGCTGAATCCGCGCATCAAGGACTTCCTATTCGAGGGGTAGGAATTGTCCTACCGCGCGACGGCCGCGCCGGACCGGCGCCGGTTCAGCCTGGCGCGTCGTCGTCGGTCAGCTTGTGCGCGATCGCATAGCGGATCAGCTCCGCCTGGCTGGCGACGTTCATTTTCTGCATCAGCCGCGCCTTGTGCGTGCTGATCGTCTTGATGGAAAGGTTGAGCTCGTCGCCGATCCGCGTGAGCGACGTGCCGGCGACAATCATGCGGAAGACCTGAAATTCCCGGTCCGACAGCAGGGTGTGCGGCGGCGCGTCGCCGGCCCCGTGCGCGTCGTGCGCGAGCTGCTCGGCGACCTCGGCGCTGATGAACGCGCCGCCCGCGGCGAGCTTGCGGATCGCGGAGACGAGCAGCGACGACGCGCTGTCCTTCGTGAGATAGCCCGACGCGCCGGCCCGGATCGCGCGCACCGCATACTGGTTTTCCTGGTGCATGCTGAGCACGAGGATGCGAAGCCGGGGCTTCTCGCCCTTGACCTGGCGGATCAGCTCCATGCCGCTCTTGCCCGGCATCGACAGGTCCAGCAGCAGGATGTCGAACTCGCTGTCGCGAATCCGGTCGACGACCTCGTGCCCGTTCACCGCCTCGGCCACGACCGCGATGTCGCCGGCCGCTTCCAGCAGCTGGCGCAGGCCTTCGCGCACGATGGTGTGATCGTCGGCGATGACGACGCGGATCATGACGCGGCCCCCTCCGCACCGAGCGGCAGCGTGATCCCGAGCGTGGTGCCCGCGCCCGGCGCGCTGGCGATCGCGACCTGGCCGCCGAGCAGGTAGGCGCGCTCGCGCAAGCCCAGCAGTCCGTGCGACCCCTTGGGCTGCGGGTCGTCGGGCGCGAACCCGACCCCGTCGTCGCGGACCTCGATGGTCACGGCGCCCTCCGCGTGCCGGATGACGACATCGACCCGCGTCGCCCGCGCGTGCTTCGCGATGTTCGTCAGCGACTCCTGGACGATGCGGAAGACCGCTGTCTTGTGGGCGTCGGCGAGCTCGAGCGCCGCGTCGTCGAGCGTTAGCCCGCAGGCCACGCCGGTCCGCTCGGTGAACTGCTCGACCATCGACTCGATGGCAGGACCGAGCCCGAGGTCGTCGAGGATCAGCGGCCGCAGCTCCGAGGATATCCGGCGGGTCGCCGCGACCGTGTCGTCGAGGAGCGCCCCCATCCGCGCCAGCTTGGCCGCCAGCTCGTCGTCGCCCTCGCCGGCGCGGCCGCGCACCCAGACGGTCATCATCTTGAGCGCCGTCAGCGACTGCCCCAGCTCGTCGTGCAGCTCGCGGGCGATCCGGTGCTGCTCCTGTTCGCGTGCCTGGTGCGACGACGCAGCCAGCACCTTCAGCTCCTCCTTCGAGCGCAGCAGCGCCTTCTCCGCCGCGACACGGTCGGTCACGTCGCGGAGCACCACGGTATAGAACCGCGCGACGCCGTCGGTGTGCTGCGATATCGACGCATCGATCGGGAACTCCTCGCCGTCGCGGCGCAGGCCGGTGATGAGCCGCTGCGCGCCCATCCGGCGCGAGCCGATGCCGGTCCCGCCGAAACGGCGCACATGCTCGCCGTGACTGTCGCGGAATCGCGGCGGCAGGAACGTCGCGAGCGACGCGCCGATGGCCTCGGACTGCGGCCAGCCGAACATCGTCTCCGCCGCAGCGTTGAACATGACGACGCGCTGCTGCTCGTCGATGGTGATGATCGCATCCATCGCCGAGTCGAGGATCCCGCGCAGCCGCGCCTCGCTCCGGGCGAGCAGCGTCTCGGCGCGGACGCGCTCGGTGATGTCGCGCAGGATCACCGTGAAGAAGCGGCGGCCGTTCTCGATGTGATGCGAGATCGACGCGTCGATCGGGAACTGCTCGCCGTTGGCGCGCAGCGCGGTGAGAGGCGCGCGCCCGCCCATACGGCGCGACGCGGCGCCGGCTTCCCCGAACGCCTCGACCTTGGCACGGTGCGCTTCGCGCGACGCGGCCGGAATGAGCCGGTCGAGCGGCTGCCCGAGGATCGCGTCGCGGGGCCAGCCGAAGACTTCCTCGGCCGCCGCGTTGAACAGCACGATCGTCTGCGCATTGTCCACGGTGACGATCGGGTCCATCGCCGAGTCGACGATGCCGCCGACGCGCGTCTCCACGGCGCGCAGCGTCACCGCCATCGCCTCGCGCTCGTAGCCCTGGCGCAGCAGCATGAAGGCCGTGAAGCCGAGGATCGATGCGCCGAAGATGACGAAGACCACGTAGGTCTCCGCAGCGTACCATCCGAACAGCCAGGCACCGAGCGCCAGCGCGGCGGCGAATCCGACCAGGCCGATGACCGGACCGGCGACCGTCAACCACATCCGTCCGGAGTCGTTTGGCATGCGCGAGCGTGCGAGAGGGTTTGCCGTGGGGTCCGGACGACCGGCCGGAAACGGCCGGCCCGATGTCGGCCCGCGCGCAGGATAGCACAGCGAGGCAGGCGCGCTCCGGCCCGGTTCAAGGACGCCAATCCCGCCGTTTGCGCGCGACCGGACACCCGTGCCCGATTGCGCTTACTCAGCAGTCGGTAATATAGGCGACAAACGGATGCCGGAAAAATGAGCGGACAAGGGCGGGCATTTGCTGCAGTGCTGCGAGTTGGCCCTCAATCTTGTCCCGCAATTTCTCGCCCGCTTGCAGCGGCCGGCGCGCGACACCA
>CALQLA020000072.1 GCA_943331295.2 Bordetella parapertussis
ACAATGTCTCATGGAGAAAAACTATAGCATGACCGCCGCGACGGTTCCATGGACGCCGGGACGCCCGCGCTGACCCGCGGCCTCGCCGTGCTGCGCGCGCTTTCCGCGCGCCGCGACGGCGCCACGGCCGCAGAGCTGGCCGCGGTCGTCGGCGCCCCGCGCGCCACGCTGTACCGGCTGCTGCGCACGCTGGCAGCCGATCGCTTCGTGGCGCCGGCGCCCGGGGCCGGCGGACGCTACGTGCTCGGCCCGGCCTGCGCGGAGCTCGCCGCGCGCGCCGCCGGTTCGCGCGACCTCGCGACCGTGGCACGGCCGGCGATGGAGGGCCTCGCCGCGGCGCTGGGCGAGACGGTCAAGCTGGTCGTCCGCGAGGGCCTCGAGACCGTGAGCGTCGCGGTGGTCATCCCCCGCCGCGATTCCTGCATCGCCTCGCAGGTGGGCACCCGGCTGCCGCTGCACGTCGGCGCGTCGCAGCGGCTGCTGCTCGCCCACGCGCCGGCGGACGTGCGCGCCGCGGTGCTGGCGGGCCCGCTGCCGCGCGTCGCGTCGCGCACGGTCACCTCGCGCGCGAGGCTCGCCCACGATGTCGCGGCGCTGGCGACGCGCCGGCACGTGGCAAGCCACGGCGAAGGCGTCGAAGGCGTCGGCGCGACCGCGGCGCTGGTCGGCCCGCAGGACGCCGAGCCGCGGGGCTCGCTGGTCGCCGTCTACATCCACGCGAGCCAGAGTGCGCGGTCGCTGGCTCTCATCCGGCGACGCACCGTGGCGGCCGCCGACACGATTACGCGGGCCCTGTCCGGCTGATCCGGTCACCGGCCCGCCTCGGCCGCCGCCGCGCGATCGGCCCGGCAGCGTACGCTGCCCAACAGACACCGCTTCGTGACACGCGCAGCAGAGACCTCGGGAAGCGCGCAGGGACCGGCGCGCGCCGGCGCAATTGCTATAGTGCGGAGGATTCGAGAAACCAGGGCCCGCCATGACCGACACCCCCCAACGCCCGCCGCTGCCCGACCGCCTGTCCGCGGACGCGCGCAGCCCCCATTACGTGGCCGCCGTGTTCGAGCACGAAATCGGCATTCGCCTCAACGACAAGGAACGCAAGGACGTCGAGGAGTACTGCATCAGCGAAGGCTGGGTCAAGGTGCCCGCCGGCAAGACGGTCGACCGCAAGGGCCGTCCGCTGCTGATCAAGCTCGCGGGCAAGGTGGAGGCCTTCTACCGCTAGCCATCGCGGCCGGTCGCGGGGCTCCCGCCGCGCACCCGCCGTCGCGGCCGCTCGTGCCCTGGAATTGGCCGGGGCACCGCCCCGGAGGAGCGCGGCGGGGCGGCGGCGTCCCCACCCCGGGACATCAGGCGCGGTGATCTTCCCTTCGCAGCACGCGCGCGGCGAATCCCGCGAGCAGCAGCCCGAGCAGCACCAGCGCCCAGTCGTGCAAGGCGGGAATCGGCGTGCTGACGCTCACGACCAGCACTGCCTCGCCCGTGTTGCCGTCGCCGAGACCGGCCGCATTCACCGTAACCGCGTTGGTCCACGTCCCGCGCTTCACGGCCTGCACCTGGAGCGTCACCGTGCAACTGCCGTTGGCAGGTAGCTTGCCGGCGGCGAGGCTCACCGATCCCGAGCCCGCCACCGCCGTGGCCGTGCCCCCGCAGGTGTTGCTGAGCGCGGGCGCGCTGTCGACGAGCATCCCGGCGGGCAGCGAATCGGTCAGCGTGCCGCCGCACGCCGGCTGCGAGTCGTCGGCGACGGCCAGGCCCGACGGCAGCGTGTCGCTGAACGCGACGCAGCCCCGCAACGTCGACGTACGCCGCGTGCAGCAGCTGCTGATCGCGCAGCATGCCAATCTTGAGATCGACGCCTCGGCGCCGTTGCGGAGCGCGGCCTGATGCGCGCCGTGGGAGCTGGCCGCGCTGATCGGGCTGCCGCTCGGCGCGATCCGGGAACGCATTCCCCGGCTCGAAGCTGAAGGCCTGCTGACGACGGTGCCGCAACGCGGCCTGCAGATCGCGAGCGTCGACGTGAAACTCGTGCGCAACGCGTTCCAGCTGCGGCAGATGATCGAGCGGGAGGCCGCCGCGCAGTTCGCGCAGACGGTGACCGACGCGGAACTCGATGCGCTCGAGGCGGCGCATCGCGGCGTGATCGCGCGGATCGCCGGCGGCATCACGCCGGCGCTGCTCGACGAGGCCCAGGCGATCGACTGGGGACTGCACGACCGCATGGTCGACGCGCTGGGCAACGAGATCATCTCGGGGCTCTATCGCGTCAACGGACTGCGGATCCGGCTGATCCGGCTGATCCGGCTCGACCGCGTGATCCTCGACGACCAGGCGCTCGGACCGGCGATGGCCGAGCACCTGGCGGTCATCGCTGCGTTGCGCACGCGTGATCCTCGGCAGTCAATCGCCGCGATCGACGCCCACCTGGTGCACGCCCGCAACCGCGCCCTCGGCGTATAGCGCGCACGAAGCGCGCGGCCAGCATCGCCCGGCGCGGATGCGACGCATCCCGACGCCGCAGCCCGCGACGCGACACCAAGCGCCTCCTTGATCTCAGACAACAAACCCCCGCTTTCTTTCCGGGGAAGTGCCCGGCCAAGTGAAAATAGCCGTACCACACGCCATCCGGCGCACGGTGCGGGAGAGTGATTGACGACATGCCCTCCTGCGCGGCGCCAGATGCGCGAATACGGAGACCACCATGTCGACACGCTGTACCCGTCATTGGGCTGGCATTGCCTTTGCCTCATTGCTGACCCTCGCCGCCGTCCTCGCCTTTCTGCCTCCGGCCGCAGCGACCCCGACCAGTTTCGCATCGGGCACGCTCGTCATCCCGATGGATACGGCCTACCAGGACACCGGGATGTTCCGGGCCTACGGCTTGGTGTACCGGCTGCTGCAGAAGGGCGTGCCCGTCCGCTGGGCGATCGGGAATCCGAAGGCACCGAACGCCTTCGGCGGCGTCGACTTCCAGGCGACGACGATCGACCATTACTCGAGCGCAGCGATCGGCAGCCCCTACAACTACACCGGTGGGCCGTTCATCATCGACAGCGCGGACGTCGCGGTCGCAGACCCGATCATCAGCGCCTGGCGCCTCGCCAACTCGAACCTGCCGGCCGTCCACGCCGCCACGGCGCCGTTCACGGCCAATGTCGACATCGTCCTGCGCAGCGCACCACGGATCGCACTCGAGTCGATCAACGCGTCCATCGCGATCGACTACTTCAACGCCGCCGGGATTCCCGACAGCAATGGCAACCTGTGGTCCAAGGCGTCGCCGAACATCCTCAACGAGGGCCTGATCGCCTGCAACAACCCGTCGGCCGCGTCCTGCGCGGGCAAGACCGGCGACGGCGCGCTGTTCGAGGGCGGCGCGTGCATGGTGCGCAAGTACGACATCTACGTGACACCGCACAACGAGGGCTTCCCGTACTCGAAGACCGACCCGACCAACGTGGGCACCAATGCCTACGCCGAACTCGACAACTTCGTCCAGCAGGGTGGCGGGTGGCTGGCGCTGTGCCACTCGATCCTCAGCAACGAGCAGGCAGTCTACGACCTCTACACCAACGGCAACCCCGCCGTGAAGGCCATGTTCAAGTCGCCGGTCGGCGGGGGATCGCTGACCCAGTCCGGTTTTCCCGTCGATCCCGAGAACAAGGGCGACGACGGCACGTGGACGGTGATCGCGCCGAACCTGCCATTCGCGCAGGCGGTCGCGACCAGTCGGGTCGAGAAGCTGATGGGGGGCGCCGTCCAGTCGTGGCACGCTCCCGACGGCACTGCCGCCCACGTCCAGTACTGGGGCGCGACCGAACGGACGGCCTACTTCACAGACGCCGGCGCCCAGTACGACTGGGCGGTGAGCGGGGTTTATCACAATGGCTCGGGCAAGGGGAAGATGAGCTGGCTGGGCGGACACAGCTATTCGACGACGCTGCCCTACAGCACCAACTTCGAGGCGCCGTACCTGCGCTTCTTCTTCAACGCGCTGTTCTTCAACGGCGCGGCGGTCGCCAACATGATCCTGCAGCCGTCCGTGGCCAGCGTGTCGCAGGGCGCGACGACGCCGCTCCAGCTCCTGTTCGGGAACACCGGCGCCGGAACCGCCACCAACGTCGGCGTCACCGGTGGCGTGACCATCACGCTGCAGCCCGGCATCAGCTATGTCGGCATGGCTTCCGGGCCGGCGCCGACGGTGACCGCGGGTTCCGGCGGGACGACGATCCTCACGTTCGGGGCGATTGGCGATGTCGGCGGCGGCGCGACCGGGCTGGTCATCAACGCCAGCGCGTTCTTCGCGACCACCGGCAGCAAGCAGCTGGCGACGATCACCGGCACCTACGGCGATAGCTTTGGCGAGAAGTTCACCGACCTGAGCTGCGCGGGCATCGAGGTCAACCCGACGCCGGCGCCGACGATCACCAAGCTGCCCGCGGTGCAGTCCACAGCGGTCGGCGACGAGGTGCTGTGGGTCATCACGTACGCCAATCCCGGGTCCGCAGCCCTCCTCAACCCGGTCATTTCCGACGTCCTGCCCCTGGGGCTTCAGTTCCACCAGTCGTCGCCGCCACCGTCGTTCATCGTGCCGATCCCCGGCACCGGCTCGCGCCTCTACTGGACGCTGCCGTCCCCGCTGGCCGCGGGTGCGAGCGGGACCATCACGCTGAGCGGCATCGCGCAGACCACCGTGGGCCAGCCGTTCACGAACAACGTCACGCTGTCCGGCGTGGACGCGAACAACGTCGCCTTCAGCGCATCGGCGTCGGCCGTCGTCAACGTCGGCACCGCGCAAGCCTCGCTGACCAAGGCGGTTTCGCCGCCCGGCACCGTGCTCGCCGGCTCGACGCTCACGTACTCGCTCGCGCCGGCGTCCTCGGGGCCGGCACTGCTCAACGCCGTGCGTATCTTCGATGCGCTGCCCGAGCACACGAGCTATGTCGCCGCCAGCGCCAACCAGGGTGGCGCCTTCGGCGCCTATCCGGTGCTGCCGGCGATCGACGGCACCGACGCCGGCCCGAATCCCGCCACCAACAACCACCTCGTCGCCGGCACGAGTCCGCACACCGTGATGACCGGTGAAACGGTGACCGTCACGATGACGCTGACCAACAACGCCGCGGCCGGCGCGATCACCGGCGTGACACCCGGCGCGCTGGTGGCCTCCGACGGCACGAGCACGTGCGGCGCGGCGTCGCCGCCCTCGATCCCGAGTATTGCGGCAGCGGGCGGCACCGGAACGTTTACGCATACCTGCGTCGTCATGCGCTTCGCGGAGGTGAGTTTCGCCGGCTCGGCACAGGGCAGCTGGAACAGCGCCCCGTACGCGTTCCATTCGGGCACGTCGAACACCATCCTCGGCATCTCCTCGGCGACCGGCAGCAACGTGATTGCCTGGACGCCTGCGGCGCCCAACAGCAACACTCCGGACGTGCCCGTCATCAACCTGGCGACCAGCCATCACCTGCAGGCGCCGGCGCTCGTCACCGGCTCCGCGGCGACGCCCGCCACGATCACCGTCGTGCAGACGCTGACCTCGACCGTCGCCGTCGGTTCGGTGACGCCCGGGCCGATGTCGGTCACCGCGGCAGGCACCAATTCTCCGACCTGCACGGCAAGTCCGCTGTCGGCCGGCATCCCCGCCAACACGCCGGTCAACTTCACCTGGACCTGCCCCAACGTGCAGGCGACCGCCATGTTCGGCACGCTGGTGTTCCACACCGGCGCGACCGGCGGTCCGGCATGGGGCGTCGCCGACTCGAACAGCGTGCTGGTCACGCCGCCGCTGACGTTCCAGGTGCAGGTGGACCCGAGCATCGTCGCGACGTTCCCGGATGTCATGAACACCGCGATCCTGTCCGACGATCTCGCCCTGGCCGACGGCGTCGGCTCCAATCACGTGCGCACGCCGATCGACCGGCCGCCAGAGATCACGGTGATCAAGTCGGTCAACCCGGTATCGGGCTCGGAGGTCGCGCCGCAGGACACGCTGACCTACACGCTCACCGCCTACAACGCCAGCGCGGGGCAGGCCATCTCGCTGGCCGTCACCGACGTGGTGCCCGCGAACACGACCTACGTCCCGGGCAGCTGCACCGCGAGCATCGGCAGCTGCGCCGAATCGGCCGGTACCGTCACGTTCAGCGTCGGCACGCTGGCCGGGTTCCAGCTCGCGATGCTCACGTTCCAGGTCAGGACGATCATTCCCGCCAAGGCGGGCAGGTACACGATTCCCGACACTGCCGGCTTCACCGGCAGCGGCTCGGGCGGCGGCTACTCGGGATCGAGCAACACGGTCCAGAACTACCTGGTCGCACCGCCGCGGGCGACAGTCGTCAAGTCGCAGGCCGCGACCAACCCGCCACCGAACGCCAACGGGGCGGTGATTCCGGGCGCCACCATCACGTACACGCTGACGGTGTCGAATCCGCCCGGCGCCGTGCCTGCCACCAACGTGGTCGCGACCGACGAAATTCCGGACGGGACCACGTACGTCGCCGCCTCTTGCGCCGGCGCAACCTGCGGCTACGCTGTCGGGCCGCCGCGGACGGTGAGCTGGACGGTCGGCACGGTCCCCGCCGGCGGGACGGTGACGCTGACGTTCCAGGTCACGGTCGACAATCCCGCGGATTCCAGCCGGGTCATCACCAACGCCGGCTGCATCGCGGCAGACGGCGTCGACGCAGCGTACGACACCTGCAGTCCGCCGGTCTTCTATCCGATCGCGGCGCTGCCGGCGCTGTCGGTGATCAAGTCGGCCAGCCCGGCATCGGGCACCGTCGTGACCCACGACCAGGTGATCACCTATACGCTGGTGGTGAAGAACATCGGCAACGCCAATACGTTCACGGCGACCGTCACCGACGCGATACCCGCCAACACGGAGTACGTGCCGAACTCGACGACGCTGAACAGCGCGGCGGTCCCGGATCCGTCGCCCGGCGTTCGGCCGCTCGGTTCGAACATGAAGATCTACTCGCCTTGCTGCGCCGATCCCTCGGGTGACGGCGGCACGCTGCTGACCGAGAGTTCTCCCGGCGGCACGGCCAACAACGTGGTCGTCACGTTCCAGGTGAAGGTCACCACGCCTGCCGGCATCGCCTCGACGATCACGAACCAGGCGACCGCGGGCTCGGCCGCGACGACGCCGGTGACGAGCAACACCACGACCCATGCGACGCAGGCGCTGGCCGACGTCGGCGTGACCAAGACGGTGAACAACGCGACCCCGGCCGTCGGCACTGACGTCGTGTCCACGATGACCGCGCACAACTACGGGCCGACCAACGCCACCGGTGTCACGCTGTCGGACCTGCTGCCTTCCGGCTATGCGCTGAAGTCCGCGCTCGCGGGCGGAGGCACGAGCTACGACGGCGGGACCGGCGTCTGGACCGTTGGCGCGCTCGCCAGCGGCGCCAGCGTCACGCTGACGATCACCGCAACCGTGCTGGCCGCGGGGAGCTACGACAACGTCGTGACGATCACGGGCAGCGCGCCGACCGATCCCAATCCCGACAACAACACGGCCCATGCCTCGACGACGCCGTCGTTCGTATCCGACCTCGCGCTCCAGAAAGCCGGACCGGCGCTGACCGAGCCGAATGGGCACGTCGCCTACACGCTGCAGGTCGTGAACCTCGGGCCGTCGCCGGCCGACAAGGCGGTGATCAGGGATCCGGCGGTGCCCAACTTCACGGTGACGGGCGTGACCTGCGGCAATGCGGCAGGCGGAGCGGCGTGTCCCGCATTGGCTGATGCGACCGTGGCGCTGCTGCAGAACGGCGGCCTCGTGCTGCCGGCGCTGCCGGCCGGCGGTTCGGTGTTGATCACGATCACCGGAACGGTTGCCGCGACGGGCACGATCGTCAACACGGGATCCGTCATGCCGCCGCCCGGCACGACGGACCCGGTGCCGGGCAACAACAGGAGCACGGTCACCACGGAGATCCTGATCGCCGCGATTCCCGCCGTGTCGCCGCCGGCGCTGGCCGCCCTCGCGCTGCTGCTGCTGCTCGCGGGCGCGGTTGCCGCACGCCGGCGCCAGCCCTAGCGCGGGGTCGAGCGCCCCGGCGCAGGTGGGTGGACGCTACCCGCTTGCGCCGGCCAACCGGCAAGCATGAAGGCGCGCCGGTCGAGGCCCCCCGCGGCGCGCCGCGCTAACCGGCTGGCGCGAAGGCGGCCGGTCAGCGGATGAGTGCCGGGATCGTGTCGCCCCAGTTCTGCAGCGGTCCGAGCGGCTGCTTCGTCACTTCCTGCTCGCGGATGATCGGCTGGCCGCCGTAGATCGTGTACACGACGACGTCGTCGACCAGCAGGATCGTGGCCTCGAAGCTCCAGCCGGTGACGTCGACCTGCCGGTAGAAGTTGAGCGAGTCCAGCCAGAAGTTGGCGGTACGGTCACGCTTCTTGTCGCGTGCCGTGATCGCGTAGCCGTAGCAGGCCTTGCCGGCGTAGAGGCACTCGCGCAGGCCGCGGTCGAGCCGTTCCTGGGGGACGGCGCCCCCCAGCGGAAAGCGCAGGATGATGTCCGAATACGTGAGCAGCGCGATGTTGGGGCCGGCATACGGATCGATGCCGGCGGCCTTCAGCTCGGACTTCGTGGTCCGGTACGGAACCACCCGCTCGATCGCCGCCTTTGCCTCGTCGAAGCTCGGCCAGGGGCTCTGGACCTTGGTTTCCTCCTTCGGCAGCAGCGCCTGGCATCCGGCAAGCACGAGGGCGAGCGCGCACAGCAACGGTGCCGCACGATGCCCCGGGTGAACCTGCCTGCGGATTGCGGCCATGACGGCGGTCTTCTACGACGACACCGCCAGTCTGCGCGACGGGCCCGAAAAGCGCATTGCGGCAGGTCAAGATCGCTGCGATGCCGGGCCGGCACCGCGCGCCGCCTTCGCCCGGCGATGCCGTTGGCGCGAATGGAGCGATCCGGCTCGCGGCGATGCACCTACCGGACCGCGAAGTAGTAGCCGATCTTGATGACCTCGGTGATCACGAACTGCCCGGACCACTCGTCGCGCCACCATTGCCCGCTCTTCCACCAGCGCGGCTCCGACGACACCAGCGTCCAGGACGGGGCGCCGTCGGCGAAGACCCGGCGCCAGGTCCACGACAGCCGGCGCATGTGCGGCGGGTCGCTCACCACCAGCGCGCGCTGCCAGCCGTTGCGGCGCATGAGCCGCAGTGTCATCGTCGCCTCGTCCCAGCTGTTGCGCGACAGCGGGTCGAGGAAGATGGCATCGCGCGGGACGCCCTCGGCCAGCAGGTAGTCGAGGCGAACGTTCGGCAGCGGACGGCTCCCTGGCAGGTCGTCGCCTTCCGCGCCCGCCAGGAATATCCGCGGCGCGGCACCCCGCCGGTACAGGGCGAGGCCGGTCGCGAGCCGCGCCTTGTTGTCGCCGCCCAGGAGGACGATGACGTCGCTGCCGGCGGGCGCCATCGCCGGCGCCACCGCAGGCGCTTCCAGCCAGCGCCCGAGGTTCACGAACGCGACGACCGCGGCGAGCGCGATCGTCGCCAGGACGCCGAGGGTCCACGCCGCCCAGCGCCACGGCCGGCACCGCGCGCCGCTCACCGCGCGAACTTGCGGATCACCTGCAGCGCCTCGGTGATCGCATGGTCGCCGTCGCCCGAGCGCACGGCATGCTTCACGCAGCCGTGCAGGTGGTGCTCGAGCAGCTGCAGCGCCAGCGCGTCGAGCGCCGACTGCACCGCGCTCACCTGCGTCAGCACATCGATGCAGTAGCGGTCTTCCTCGATCATCCGCCCGATCCCGCGCACCTGCCCTTCGATCCGGTTGAGGCGCTTGCCAAGCGCGACGCTGTCAGGCCGCGCCACCAGCGGGTGCGCGGGATGCGCGGCGTGCGCGGGTGCCGCGGCGGCTTTCTTCGCCGCAGCGGGCGTTCCCGCAGGCGCCCGGCGGGGCTTAGCCGGCGACGTCATACCCGGCACCCTCGATCGCGGCGCGGAGCTGCGGCGCGCCGGTGCGCGCGGCGTCGAACGTGATCGTCGCGCTGCCCGGGGTCAGCGTGACCGCGACGGCATCGACGCCCGGCACCGCCTGCAGCACCCGCGTCACGCCGGCCACGCAGCCGCCGCAGGTCATTCCTTCCACGCCCAGGGTGATCGTTTCCATGTCGTATTCCTCGAGGGTCAAGATGCCGCGTCAGCGGCGGGCGCGCGATCGCCAGCGCGAGAGCAGCAACGCGTTGCCGACCACGGACAGCGAACTGGCCGCCATCGCGGCGCCGGCGATCATCGGGTTCAGCATGCCGACCGCCGCGAGCGGAATGCCCAGCGCGTTGTAGCCGAAGGCGAAGAGCAGGTTCTGGCGAATCTTCGCGAGCGTCACGCGCGAAAGCAGGATCGCATCGACGACCGCATTGAGATCGCTCCTCATCAGCGTCACGTCCGCGGCCTCGATCGCGATGTCGGAGCCCGCGCCGATCGCGAAGCTCACGTCGGCCGCGGCGAGCGCGGGAGCGTCGTTGACGCCGTCGCCGACCATCCCGGTGACGGTGCCGCCGGCGCGCAGCGCGCGCACCGCCGCGGCCTTGTCGGCGGGCAGCACGCCGGCGCGAAAATCGGCGATGCCGACCTCCGCCGCGACGGCGCGCGCGGTCTCCGCGTTGTCGCCGGTGATCAGCACGACGCGGATGCCGGCGGCCTGCAGCCGCGCGACGGCCCCGGCCGACGACGGCCGCACCTGGTCGGCAAGGCCGATGAGCCCCGCGAGGCTGCCGTCGATGCCGACGCCGACGACCGTCTTGCCGGCGTGCTGCAGCGGTTCGGCGGCGTCGGCGGCGACCACGATCCCGTTCTCCGCGAGATACGCGAGCGACCCGGCGAGCACGACACGCGCCGGCCCGGTGAGCATGCCGCGCGCGCCCTTGCCGGGGACCGACACGAAGTCGTGGATTGCGTGCACGGCGATGCCCTGTTCCTTCGCGGCCGCGACGATCGCGCGGGCGAGCGGGTGCGTCGCCCCCTGCTCGAGGCCGGCCGCGATCTGCAGCACGTCGACCGGCGACAGCGCGCCGAACGGGACGACGTCGGTCACGACCGGCCGCCCTTCGGTCAGCGTGCCGGTCTTGTCGACCACCAGCACCTGCAGGCGGCCGGCCACTTCCAGCGCGGTCGCGTTGCGGATCAGCACGCCCATCTGCGCGCCGCGGCCGGTGGCCACCATGATCGCAGTCGGCGTGGCGAGGCCGAGCGCGCAAGGGCAGGCGATCACCAGCACGGCAACCGCGTTGACGAGCGCCTGCGTCGCGCTGCCGGCAAGCCACCACACGAGGGCGAACGTCAGCGCGGCGATCGCGATGACCACCGGGACGAACACGCCCGACACGCGGTCGGCGAGCCGCTGGATCGGGGCCTTGGAGCCCTGCGCCTCGCCGACCAGGCGGACGATGCCGGCGAGCAGCGTCGCGCTGCCGATGCCGGTGGCCTCGCCGGTGATGAACCCGTCCTGGTTGACCGTTCCCGCGAAGATGCGCGCGCCGGGGGCCTTGGCGGCGGGGCGGCTCTCGCCAGTCAGCATGCTTTCGTCGACGGTCGAGACGCCGGCCACGACCGTGCCGTCGACGGGCACGCTCTCACCGGCGCGAACGACGAAGCGGTCGCCGGCCACGACGGCGGCGAGCGGCACCTCGACCACGCCGCCCGCGCGCTCGATGCGGGCGGTCTTCGGCTGCAGGTCGAGCAGGCCCGTGAGCGCGGCCGACGTGCCGGCCTTGGCCCGCATCTCGAGCAACTTGCCCACGAGCACCAGCGTGATCACCGCCGCGCCCGCCTCGAAGTAGACGTGCAGGCCCGCGAGGCCCAGCGCCGTGACGGCGGCGGAAAAGCCCCACGCCATCGAGGTGCCGAGCGCGATCAGCACGTCCATGTTGGCGCCGCCGCCCCGCAGCGCATTGAACGCGCCGGTGTAGAAGCGGCGGCCGATCCAGAACTGCACCGGCGTCGCGAGCGCGAACTGCAGCCACCGGGGCAGCAGGTCGTGGTGCGCGCCGGCGCCGAACCAGTCGCCGGCGACCAGCGCCGGCACCATCTGGAGGACCAGCGGCAGCGTCAGCGCGCAGGCGACGGCCACCTCGCGCTGCAGCGCCGAATAGGCCGCGGCCTTGCGGGCATCCGCCTCGCGGCGCTCGAGTTCGGGATCGCGGCGCACGAAGGCGCGATAGCCCGCCCGCTCGACCGCCGCGATCAGCGCCTCCGGGCCGACCGCCGCGGGATCGACGCGCGCGGTGGCGGTCTCCGCCGCGTAGTTGACGTTCGCGTCGACGCCCGGCACGCGGTTCAGCACCTTCTCGATGCGCGCCGCGCAGGCGGCGCAGGTCATCCCCTCGATGCCGAACTCGATGCGGGTCGTGGCGGAGGGAGCGGCGGGCTGCAATGGTGCGGAAATCGCAGAATTCATCAGGCGACAATATACCCCTAACAGGTATACGTCAACATACCCCTGGACGGTACCGTCCGGCGCCGGCCGCGGCCCCGCCGGACTCCGCCCGTCAGGCGGCGGCGAAGAACCGGCCGACGGCGGCGAGCGCATGGTCGACGTCGACGCGCCCGACGTCGAGGTGCGTCACCCAGCGCTGGCGCGTCGTGCCGGTGATCATCACGCCGGCGGCCGCGAGGTGCGCGGCGAACGGCGCGGCGATGGGTCCGGGCACGTTGACGAACACCATGTTGGTCGGCGTGCCGGCGACGTCGAGCTGCGGGAACTGCGCGAGCCCGGCGGCGAGCCGCGCCGCGTTGTCGTGGTCGTCGGCAAGCCGCGGGATGTGATGGGCGAGCGCATGGCTGCCGGCGGCGGCGAGGATGCCCGCCTGCCGCATGCCGCCGCCCAGCATCTTGCGCCAGCGGCGGGCGGCACGGATGTAGTCGCGGCTGCCGCACAGCAGCGAGCCCACCGGCGCGCCGAGGCCCTTGGACAGGCACACCGACACCGAGTCGAAGCCCTGCGCGATCGCGCGCGGCGCGACGTTGCCGTGGACCGCGGCGTTCCAGAGCCGCGCGCCGTCGAGGTGCAGCGCGAGGCCGCGGCGGCTGGCGAGCTCGCGCGCGGCGGCCGTGTAGCCCGCCGGCAGCGGGCGGCCGCCGATGGTGTTCTCTAGCGCCAGAAGCCGCGTGCGGGCGAAATGCGAGTCGTCGGGCTTGATCGCCGCCTCGACGTCCGCCAGCGACAGCGTGCCGTCCTTCGCGTTGTTGAGCGGCTGCGGCTGGACGCTGCCCAGCACCGCGGCGCCGCCGGCCTCGTAGCGGTAGGTGTGCGCCTCCTGGCCGACGATGTACTCGTCGCCCCGCGCGCAGTGCGTCATGATCCCGACGAGGTTCGACTGCGTGCCCGACGGCACGAACAGCGCCGAATCGAAGCCGAGGAGGTCGGCGGCCGTCGCCTCCAGTGCGTTGATGCTGGGGTCGTCGCCGAACACGTCGTCGCCGACGGGCGCCGCGCTCATCGCCGCGCGCATCGCGGCGGTCGGACGGGTCACGGTGTCGCTGCGGAAATCGGATGCCATGGTTTCGCTCCTCGCCTGTCGTGCGCAAATGGACGGTCCAGCACGTCGCCCGGGGTTGTAGCCCGGTCTCGAGCAAAGCGAAACCCGGGTGGATGCGGCAATGGCCGCGACGGCCCCCGGTTTCGCTTCGCTCAACCCGGCTACGGTCAGCCCTGACCTTCCCGCTTCAGCTGCGGGAACAGGATCACGTCGCGGATCGACGGTGCGTCGGTCAAGAGCATCACGAGCCGGTCGATGCCGATACCCTCGCCGGCCGTCGGCGGCAGCCCGTACTCGAGCGCGCGGATGTAGTCGGCGTCGTAGTACATCGCCTCCTCGTCGCCGGCCTCCTTCGCCTCGGCCTGCGCCGCGAAGCGCGCGGCCTGGTCCTCGGGGTCGTTCAGCTCCGAGAAGCCGTTGGCGAGCTCGCGGCCGGTGATGAACAGCTCGAAGCGGTCGGTGACCGTCGGCGTCGCGTCGTTGGCGCGCGCCAGCGGGCTCACGTCGGTCGGATGCGCGATGATGAACGTCGGCTGCATCAGCTTGTCCTCGGTGGTCGCCTCGAACAGCTTCAGCTGCAGCACGCCGAGGCC
This sequence comes from Bordetella parapertussis, assembly GCA_943331295.2. GTDB lineage: Bacteria > Pseudomonadota > Gammaproteobacteria > Burkholderiales > Casimicrobiaceae > CAIWHR01. The sequence continues at coordinate 14,096 of CALQLA020000072.1, forward strand.
GTCGGTGGGGAACACCTCGGTGCCGTACGACGCCAGCGCGATGCGGAGCTGGCCGGGGTCTTCCAGCACCGTCATCGGGTACTGCGGATGGTACTTGTGGATCGCCTGCGCCATCGTCAGCCGGTCGAACGGCTGCCCGAGGTCGATCCGCGTGCCCTGGTAGTGGATCACCTTGGTGCCCAGCACCTTCTGCGCGACCTCGCGGATCAGCGTCTCGGTGAGGTCCATCAGGTAGTGGTAGTCCTGGTAGGCCTCGTAGAACTCGAGCATCGTGAACTCGGGGTTGTGCCGGGTCGAGATGCCTTCGTTCCTGAAGTTGCGGTTGATCTCGAACACCTTCTCCAGCCCGCCGACGACCAGCTTCTTGAGGTAGAGCTCCGGCGCGATGCGCAGGAACAGCTCCATGTCGAGCGCGTTGTGATGCGTGACGAACGGCCGCGCCGCGGCGCCGCCGGGGATCGCGTGCATCATCGGCGTCTCGACCTCGAGGTAGCCGCGGGCGACGAAGAATTCGCGGATCGACTGCACGATCTGCGAGCGCTTGACGAACACGTCGCGCGACCCCGGGTTGGTGATCAGGTCGACGTGCCGCTGCCGGTACTTCTGCTCCTGGTCCGACAGCCCGTGGAACTTCTCGGGCAGGGGCCGCAGCGACTTCGCGAGCAGCCGGATGCCGGTCACCTTGATCGACAGCTCGCCGGTCCGGGTCTTGAACAAGAGGCCCGTGGCGCCGAGGATGTCACCCAAGTCCCAGCGCTTGAAGGCGTCGTGGACCTCGGCGCCGACGGCGTCGGACTGGACGTAGAGCTGGATGCGACCGCTCATGTCCTGCACCGTCGCGAAGCTCGCCTTGCCCATCACGCGCTTCAGCATCATCCGGCCGGCGACCGCCACGGCGACCTGCTGCGGCTCGAGTTCCTCGTTGGCGAGGGCACCGTAGCGCGCGTGCAGGTCGGCGGCCAGCGCATCGCGGCGGAAATCGTTCGGGAACGCATTGCCGTGGCCGCGCAGCGCGGCGAGCTTGCCGCGCCGCTCGGCGATGATCTGGTTCTCGTCCTCTGCTGCCGCCGGCGCGGCCTTGGGCGCATTCGCCGGGGCTTCGTTCTCGGACATCGTCAAACTCCCTGTTTGAGGCTGGCGGCGATGAAATCGTCGAGGTCGCCGTCGAGCACGCGCTGCGTGTCGCCGACCTCGTGGTTGGTGCGCAGGTCCTTGATCCGCGACTGGTCGAGCACGTACGAGCGGATCTGGTGGCCCCAGCCCACGTCGGTCTTGGCGTCCTCGAGCTTCTGCTGCTCGGCCTGGCGCTTCCGGAGCTCGTGCTCGTAGAGGCGCGACTTCAGCATCGTCATCGCCTCGGCCCGGTTGCGGTGCTGCGAGCGGTCGTTCTGGCACTGGACGACGATGTTGGTGGGCAGGTGCGTGATGCGCACCGCGGAGTCGGTCTTGTTGATGTGCTGGCCGCCCGCGCCCGACGCGCGGAACGTGTCGATGCGCAGATCCGCGGGGTTGATGTCGACGACGATCGAGTCGTCGACTTCCGGATAGACGAAGATGCTGGCGAACGACGTGTGGCGCCGCGCGTTGGAGTCGAACGGGCTCTTGCGCACGAGCCGGTGGATGCCCGTCTCGGTGCGCAGGTAGCCGAAGGCGTGGTCGCCGGTGACCTTGATCGAGGCGCTCTTGATGCCGGCGACTTCGCCCGGCGTCTCCTCGAGCAGCTCGGTGGTAAAGCCGCGCCGCTCGCAGTAGCGGAGGTACATCCGCAGCAGCATCGACGCCCAGTCCTGCGCCTCGGTGCCGCCCGCGCCGGCCTGGATATCCAGGAAGCACGGATTCGGGTCCATCGGGTCGTGGAACATCCGGCGGAACTCGAGGCCGGCGGCGATTCGCTCGAGCCCCGCGAGGTCGTCGGCGACCGCGGCCAGCGTGCTGTCGTCGTCGTCGGCGCGGGCCATCTCGAACAGCAGGGCGCCGTCGCGCAGGTTGGTATCGAGCGCGCCGAGCGTCGTGACGACGCCCTCGAGCTGCTTCTTTTCCTTGCCGAGTTCCTGGGCCCGCTGCGGGTTGTCCCAGATCTTCGGGTCTTCGAGTTCGCGTTCGACTTCGGACAGGCGCGCAGCCTTCACATCGAAGTCAAAGATACCTCCGCAGATCGGCGGCGCGTGCCCGCAGACCCGAAATTGAGGCGGCGATCTGGTTGATGCGTTCGGCTTCCATTGGCGATATCTTCCGCAAAATCAATCGCAAATTATACCCCACGCGGGGCCGAGGCCGGCGCCGGCGGCCGACCGGCGGCCGAACGACAGGTATGATTGTGGGTTGCGCTTCACGCGCCGCCGCATGCCCCTTTTCCGGAGCACACCACCATGCCCACCCTGTTCATCAACAAGGAACGCGTCGACATCAGTGCGAACCTCCCCGGCGACACGCCGCTCCTCTGGATCCTGCGCGACAACCTCAACCTGACCGGCACCAAGTACGGCTGCGGCGTGGGGATGTGCGGCGCCTGCACCGTCTACATCGAAGGGCAGCCGGTGCGCGCCTGCGCAACGCCGCTGTCGTCGCTGAAGACCGGCGCCGAGATCACGACCATCGAAGGCCTCAAGACGAAGGAGGCGCTGGCGGTGCAGGCGGCGTGGGAAAAGCTCGACGTGCCCCAGTGCGGCTACTGCCAGTCGGGGCAGGTGATGTCGGCCGCGGCGCTGCTCGCGAAGAAGAAGAAGCCCACCGACGCCGACATCGACGCCGCGCTGAAGGACAACCTGTGCCGCTGCGCGACGTACGTCCGGATCCGGGCGGCGATTCATGCAGCGGCGAAGAGCCTCGCATGAAGGGACCGCTCATGAGCCGACCCGCCGTCGTCAACGTCAGCCGCCGCGGCTTCCTGCAGGCCTCCGCCGGGGCCTCCCTCTACGCCGGCACCGGCCTCACGCTCGGGCTGTGGCTGCCCGTCGCGAACGCGCAGGCGCCCGCTGCGCCGGCGCCCGACCCCAACGCGTTCGTGCGCGTCGGCCGCGACAGCTCCGTCACCGTCGTCTGCAAGCACCTCGAGATGGGCCAGGGCAGCTACACGGGCCTCGCGACACTGGTCGCCGAGGAGCTCGACGCCGCATGGGCCCAGGTGAAGGTCGAGGGCGCGCCGGCCGACGCGAAGCGCTACAACAACCTGCTGTGGGGGCCCTCGCAGGGCACCGGCAGCTCGACGGCGATCGCCAACTCGTGGGAGCAGCTGCGCAATGCGGGCGCTGCCGCGCGCGCGATGCTGGTCGCTGCCGCCGCGAAGCAGTGGAACGTGCCGGCCGCGTCGATCACCGTGAAGAACGGCGTGGTGAGCGGCGGCGGCAGGACGGCGTCGTTCGGCGACCTGGCCGACGCCGCCGCCGCGGAAGCCGTGCCCGCCACAGTGCGGCTGAAGGACCCGAAGGACTGGGTGCTGATCGGCAAGTCGGCGCCGCGCAAGGACTCGCGCGCGAAATCGAACGGCACGGCGCAGTTCACGCAGGACGTGAAGCTGCCCGACATGCTGGTCGCCGTGGTCGCCCACCCGCCGCGCTTCGGCGCGCGCGTGAAGTCGTTCGACGCGAAGAGCGTGTCCGGCGTGCCCGGCCTGCGCTACGTGGTCGAGATTCCCGGCGGCGTCGCCGTCGTCGCCACCGGATTCTGGCAGGCGAAGAAAGGCCGCGACGCGCTGAAGGTCGAGTGGGACGAATCCGCCGCGATCCGCTTCTCGTCGGCCGACATCCTCGCCGAGTACAAGTCGCTGGCCGCGAAGCCCGGCGCCGTGGCGCGCAACGACGGCGACGCGGCGAAGGCATACGCGGACAGCGCGAAGAAGGTCGATGCCGAGTTCGAGTTCCCCTACCTCGCGCATGCGGCAATGGAACCGATGAACTGCGTGGTCAAGCTGTCGAAGGACGGTTGCGAACTCTGGTACGGCGCGCAGTTCCAGACCGGCGACCAGGCGGCGGTGGCGAAGGCGGTCGGCCTGAAGCCCGAGCAGGTGAAGATCAACCTGCTGTACGCCGGCGGCAGCTTCGGCCGGCGGGCCAACCCGGCGGGCGACTACGTCGTGGAGGCCGCCTCGATCGCGCGCGCGATCGCCGACGGGGGCAAGTACGACGTCCCGGTGAAGCTCGTCTGGACGCGCGAGGACGACATGCAGGCCGGCTACTACCGCCCGGCGTACTACCACGCGCTGAAGGCCGGCCTCGACGCCGCGGGCAACGTCGTCGCGTGGCAGCACCGGATCGTCGGCCAGTCGATCATCGCCGGCACCGCGTTCGAGCAGTTCGTGGTAAAGGACGGCGTCGACGGCACCTCGGTCGAGGGCGCATCGACGCTGCCCTACGCGATCCCGAACCTCATGGTCGACCTGCATTCGCCGAAGGTCGGCGTGCCGGTGCTGTGGTGGCGCAGCGTCGGCGCCACGCACAACGCGCACGCCACCGAGGTGTTCATCGACGAACTGGCGGTGGCGGCGGGCAAGGATCCCGTCGCGTTCCGCCGCGCCCTGCTGGGCAAGCACCCGCGCCATCTCGCCGTGCTCGACCTCGCCGCGAAGGAGGCGGGCTGGGGCACGCCGCTGCCCGCCGGCAAGGCGGGCGAGAAGCGCGCGCGCGGCGTCGCGGTCGCCGAATCGTTCGCCACCGTCGTCGCGCAGGTCGTCGAGGTCACGGTGAAGGGCAAGACGTTCACCGTCGATCGCGTCGTCTGCGCCGTCGACTGCGGCATCGCGGTCAATCCGGACAACGTCCGTTCGCAGATGGAAGGCGGCATCGGGTTCGGCCTGTCGGCCGCGCTGTACGGGAAGATCACGCTGAAGGACGGCGTGGTCGAGCAGTCGAATTTCAACGACTACCCGCTGCTGCAGATCAACGAGATGCCGAGGATCGACGTCCACATCGTCCCGTCGTCGAACAAGCCGACGGGCGTCGGCGAGCCCGGCACGCCGGTGATCGCGCCGGCGGTCGCCAACGCGCTTGCCGCAGCCACGGGCCAGCGGCTGCGGAACCTGCCGCTGCGGCTCGCGTGATGGCGTCTCGCCGCCGGCAGTCGACCCATGGCCCCACGCCCGCACCCGGCACTGCCCGGCCGGACCCTCGCCGGTGAGTGCAGCCGCCTCGGCATCGGTCCCCGCCGTCAGCAACTGGGCGATCGCGGCGCTGTCGTTCGCCGCATTCGCCAGCGCGGCGGCGACGCGCGTCGCGGATCCGCTGCTGCCGAGGCTCGATACCGAGTTCGGCGTCGGTCTCGGCGCAGCGGCGCAGGTCGTCACCGCGTTCTCGATCGCGTACGGGCTGCTGCAGGCGTTCTATGGCCCGCTCGGCGACCGCTTCGGGAAGTACCGCGTCGTCGCCTGGGCCTGCATCGCCTCGGGCGCCACGTCGCTGCTGTGCGCGGTCGCGCCCGGCTTCAACGCGCTGCTCGTCGCGCGGTTCATCGCGGGCGGCACCGCGGCGGCGGTGATACCGCTGTCGATGGCATGGATCGGCGACGTCATTCCCTACGACCGCCGGCAGGCCGTGATCGCGCGCTTCCTGACCGGCCAGATCTTCGGCATGGCGGCGGGACAGCTAGCGGGCGGCCTCGCCGCCGACCATGCGAGCTGGCGCGCGCCTTTCATCGGGCTGGCACTCTGGTTCGCGCTGGCGGGCATCGTCCTGCTTCGAATGAACCGGACGGTGCCGCCGCCGATGGCGATGCCCGCGGCGGCGGCCGGGCAGTCGATCCCGCGCCGGCTGGTCGCCGATTTCCGCTACGTGCTGCGCCACCGCTGGGCGCGCATCATCCTCGCCATCGCGTTCGTCGAGGGTGCCGCGATGTTCGGGCCGTTCGCGTTCCTCGCGACCCACCTGCACCTCGTCTACGGGCTGTCGCTGACGGTCGCCGGCAGCTGCCTCATGCTCTACGGCGGCGGCGGACTCACCTATGCGGTTCTCTCCCCGTACCTCGTGCGGCGCCTCGGCGAGGTGGGCCTCGCGGCGGGCGGCGGCATCGTGCTGTGCGGCTCGCTGCTGCTGGTGGGGCTCGCGTCGCACTGGCCGTACGCGCTCCTCGCATGCTATCTTGCCGGACTCGGTTTCTACATGCTGCACAACACGCTGCAGATCCACGCGACGCAGATGGCGCCCGAGCGCCGCGGCGCCGCCGTCGCGCTGTTCGCATCGTGCCTGTTCATCGGCCACGCGCTCGGCGTCGCGGTGGCGAGCGTGGTGGTGGAGCGGACGTCGACCGCGACGGTCATCGTCGCCGGCGCGTGCAGCCTGCTCGTGATCGGCCTAACCTTCAGCCGCCTGCTGGCCAGGCGCCATGCCCACTGAGATGACTGCCCCCACGCTCACTTTGTGCGGCAAAGCCGCATCCCGCTTCGCGGGACCAGCCTCCGGCTGTCCTTCGGCCTTCGGCCTCGTGTTCGCTGCCCCCCGAGGGGGCGCGTCAGCGGCCTTCGGGCGGCCGGGCGGCCGC
>CALQLA020000073.1 GCA_943331295.2 Bordetella parapertussis
CCCGGGTTTCGCTGGCGCTCAACCCGGGCTACGACAGGACGGCGACGCCGGCCGGACCGACCGGCCGGGCCAGTCCTTGCGTCAGTCCTTGCGTCAGAGCTTGCAGCCCCGCGGCGGGTCCGTCAGCTGCTTGACCGCGACGCTGACGACCTTGTTCTCCTTGCCCTCGACCTTGCGCAGGTAGATGTCGTGGATCGGGTTGTGCGAGCGCGTGAGCGACATCGGGCCGCGCGGGCTGTCGAGCTTGGCCGACTCCATTGCCTTCACCAGGTCGGCGCGCTTGCCCATGTCGCCCTTGACCGCGGTCATCCCGGCGATCAGCAGTTGGCCGGCGTCGTAGCCCTGCACCGCGTAGACGTCGGGCTCGACCTTGTACGCCTTGACGTAAGCCGCGCGGAACGCGTTGTTCTTCGGGGTGTTGAGGCCGTCGCCGTAGTGCAGCGTGGTCAGGAGCCCCTGCGCCGCGTCGCCCTGCGCCTCGAGCGTGCCGTCGGTCAGGAACCCGGGGCCGACCAGCGGGATCGTCTTGTTGAGGCCCGCGGCCGCGTAGTCCTTGACGAACTTGACCGCGCCGCCGCCCGCGAAGAACGCGTAGACGACGTCGGGCTTCAGCGCGGCGATCTCGGTCAGGTACGACTGGAACTCCACCTGCGGGAACGGCAGGAACAGCTCCTTGACGACCTTGCCGCCGCCGGCCTCGAACGACTCCTTGAAGCCGCCGATCGACTCCTCGCCGGCCGCGTACTTCCACGTCAGCGTGACGGCGGTCTTCTTCTTCTCGGCCGCCATCACGCGGCCCATCGCGATGCCGGGCTGCGAGTTCGAGAACGACGTGCGGAAGATGTTGGCCGCGCACAGCGGGCCGGTAATCTCGTCGGCACCGGCGTTCGGGATGATCAGCAGCGTGTTGTTGTCGCGGGCGACCTTGGCGAGCGCCAGCGCCACGCCCGAATGGACGGTGCCGACGACGACGTCGACGCCGTCGCGCTTGATCAGCTTGTTCGCATTGTCGGGCGCCTTCGCCGGATCGGACTCGTCGTCGACGGTGAAGTACTCGATGTCGCGGCCGCCCAGCTTGCCGCCGCCTTCGTCGACGGCCAGCTTGAAGCCGTTGGTGATCGCGGTGCCGAGCGCGGCGTACGTGCCCGTGTACGGCAGCATGAACCCCACCTTGACCTTCGCCTGCGCGAACGCCGGCGACGCCTGCAGCAGCAGGCCGACCGCCGCGATGGCGGTCACGACTGCGGCGCGCGCTGCCCCGCGTTCCAGGATTGCCGATGCCTTCATGCCTTCTCCCCCATTGTGCTGCCAGATGTCCGGGGCCGCCCACCGGGGCGCCCCCGCCGGAAACTCAAGCCGCCTTCGCGCGCAGCTTGAAGCGCTGTATCTTACCTGTCGCCGTCTTCGGCAGTTCGTCGATGAACTCGATCCAGCGCGGATATTTGTAGGGCGCGAGCTGCGACTTGACGTGCCGCTGCAGTTCCTCGGCCAGCGCCGGGGACGGCGCCCGGCCCGGCTTCAGCACCACGTACGCGACGGGCTTGACGAGGTCCTCGTCGTCCGCGCGGCCGACGATCGCCGCCTCCAGCACCGCGGGGTGCGTGAACAGCGCCGACTCGACTTCCGCCGGCGACACGTAGATGCCGCCGACCTTCAGCATGTCGTCGGTGCGCCCGGCGTAGACGTAGCTGCCCTCCGCGTCGATCGAGTACTTGTCGCCGCTCTTCGTCCACGGTCCCTGGAACGTCTCGCGGCTCTTGTCGCGGTTGTTCCAGTACGCCATCGCGGCGGTCGGCCCGTTGACCTGCAGCTCTCCCACCTCGCCCGGCCCGACCGGCTGCCCGTCGTCGCGCAGCACCCGGACCTCGTAGCCCGGCACCGGCAGCCCCGTGGTGCCGTAGCGGACGCGTCCCGGCCGGTTCGACAGGAAGATGTGCAGCATCTCGGTCGAGCCCAGCCCGTCGAGGATGTCGACGCCGAAATGCGCGGCCCAGCGCCGGCCGATGTCCGCCGGCAGCGCCTCGCCGGCCGAGGTGCACACGCGGAGGTTGACCGCGCCGCGCGCCGGCAGGTCGGGGCTCGCGAGCAGGGCGGCGAACAGCGTCGGCACGCCGTAGAAGATCGTCGGCCGGTGCTTCGTCAGCCGCGCGACGACGGCGGCGGGCGTGGGCCGCTCGGCCATCAGGACCGACGTGGCGCCGACCGCGAGCGGAAACGTGAGCCCGTTGCCGAGGCCGTAGGCGAAGAACAGCTTGGCCGCGGAGAAAACGACGTCGTCCTCGCGAATGCCGAGGACCGGGCACGCATAGAGGTAAGCGGTCTCGATCAGGCTCGACTGGATGTGCACGGTGCCCTTGGGGGCGCCGGTGGAGCCCGACGAATAGAGCCAGAAGCAGACGTCGTCGCGGGTCGTCGCCACGGGGGCGAACGTCGTGCCCGCCGCCGCCTGCAGCGCGGCGAAGTCGTGGTGCGGCGGCGCGGCACCGTCGGTCGCGCCGGAGACGATCACGTGCCGGAGGTCGGGCAGCGTGCCGAGGAGCGGCGCGAACACGGGCAGCAGCGGCGCCGACACGACGAGCGCCTGCGCGCGGCTGTCGCGCAGCATGAATTCGTAGTCGCGGGTCGTCAGCAGCGTGTTGCCGGCGACCGGCACAATGCCCGCCTTGATCGCCCCGAGGAACGCGGCCGGGAAGTCGATTCCGTCGTGCAGGCACAGCAGCACGCGCTGCTCGCGCTGCAGGTCCAGCGCGGCCAGCGCGTTCGCCGCCCGGTTGACGCGCCGGTCGAGCTCCGCGTAGTCGTAGCTGCCGCGGTCGTCGATGAAGGCGACCTTCGCTCCACGACTGGCGGCGAGGTTGCGGCCGACGAGATCGTGCGCCGCGTTGTAGACGCGCGGAATGTCGACCCGGGGCGGGCTGGCCGAGAAATCGGCGGTGGACAGCGACGGCATGGCTCCTCCTGCTGCAGATCGCACCGGCTGCCGGTGCCGGCCGCCCCTTTGCGATCCGGGTCCGGCCTGGGCGGGTCCTGCGTCAGCGCCGCATGATATTACACTCCACGCTCGCGCCGGCGCGTTGACGTCGCGGGGCCCCATGGACTATGGTGCGACGTCTTTGCCCCCTGGCCGATGCCGGACCGCGCCTACGGCCGCACCCAGCGCCTGGACGCCCCAGCCGCGGGGACCACGCGATCCCGGCGGCGACGGGCCGCCGGGCCCCCTGAGAGACACGAGGAACAGCCGATGACGACCCCCGCCGCGACGCCGGCGCCGACCCGGGAGGACAACCCGCTCGTCAGCTTCGACGCGCAGCCGGCGACCTACGCGCACTGGAAGCTCGCGTTCGACGGCCCGGTGGCGACGCTCGCCCTCGACGTGAACGAGGACCGCGGCCTTCGCCCCGGCTACAAGCTGAAGCTCAACTCGTACGACCTCGGCGTCGACATCGAGCTGGCCGACGCGCTGCAGCGCATCCGCTTCGAGCACCCGGAGGTGGGCTGCGTGATCCTGACGAGCGCGAAGGAACGCATCTTCTGCTCCGGCGCCAACATCTTCATGCTGGGCCTGTCGTCGCACGCGTGGAAGGTCAACTTCTGCAAGTTCACGAACGAGACGCGCAACGGCATCGAGGACGCGAGCGCGCACTCGGGGCTGAAATTCATCGCGGCCTGCAACGGCACCACGGCGGGCGGCGGCTACGAGCTGGCGCTCGCCTGCGACGAAATCCTCCTCGTCGACGACCGCTCGTCCGCGGTCAGCCTGCCCGAGGTGCCGCTGCTGGGCGTGCTTCCCGGCACCGGCGGCCTCACGCGGCTGACCGACAAGCGCCATGTGCGCCGCGACCTGGCCGACGTCTTCTGCACGCTGGCCGAAGGCGTGCGCGCCGCGCGGGCGAAGGAATGGCGACTGATCGACGATGCGGCGAAGCCGCAGCAGTTCGCCACCCGCGTCGCGGCGCGCGCGCAGGAACTCGCCGCCGCCAGCGACCGGCCGCGCGACGCGGCCGGCGTGCCTCTCCCGCCGCTCGAGCGCCGGATCGACGATGCCGGCTACCACTACGGCCACGTCGACGTGGCGATCGATCGCGGCGCGAGGGCGGCGACGATCACCGTCGCCGCGCCCGCGGCGGCCCCGCCCGCCGGTATCGCGGCGATCGTCGCCGCCGGCGCCGCGTGGTGGCCGCTCGCGATGGCCCGCGAACTCGACGACGCGATCCTGATGCTGCGGGCCAACGACCTCGAGATCGGCACCTGGGTACTGAAGACCACCGGCGCTGCGGCGCATGTGCTGGCCGTCGACGCCGCGCTCGATGCCCACGCGGCGCACTGGTTCGTCCGCGAGACCGCCGGCATGCTCCGGCGGACGCTGGCGCGGCTCGACGTGACGTCGCGGACGCTCTACGCGCTCATCGAGCCGGGCTCGTGCTTCGCCGGCACGCTGCTCGAACTGGCGCTCGCCGCCGATCGCAGCTACATGCTCGCGCTGCCGGACGAAGACGGACAGGCGCCACGCGTGGCGCTGTCGCCGCGCAACTTCGGCGCCTGCCCGATGGTGAGCGGGGTGCCGCGGATCGCCGCGCGTTTCTACGGCGAAACGGAGCCCATCGCGGCCGCGCGCGCCGCGATCGGCCGCGCGCTCGGCGCCGCGGACGCGCTCGCGCTGGGACTCGTGACCGCGTGCCCCGACGACCTCGACTGGACCGACGAAATCCGCGTCGCGCTCGAAGAGCGCGCGAGCCTGTCGCCCGATGCGCTGACCGGCATGGAGGCGAATCTGCGCTTCGGCGGCGGCGAGACGATGGAGACCCGGATCTTCGCGCGCCTGTCGGCGTGGCAGAACTGGATCTTCATCCGCCCCAACGCGACCGGCGAGTCCGGCGCGCTGAAGCTGTTCGGCACCGGCAGCAAGGCCCGCTTCAACCGCGAACGCGTCTGACCCGCGACGACACTCAAAGGACCCCGCAATGACGATCGACTACGGCGACAGGATCCCGAACAACGTCAACCTCGCAGGCAACCGGACGCTGCAGCGCGCGCTCGAACACTGGCAGCCCGGATTCCTCGACTGGTGGCGCGACATGGGGCCGGACGGCACCGCCACCGCCGACGTCTACCTGCGAACGGCGGTCAGCGTGGAGCCGAGCGGCTGGGCCCATTTCGACCACGTCCGGATGCCCGACTACCGCTGGGGCATCTTCCTCGCCCCGCCCGAGGAGGGCCGCAAGGTCAATTTCGGCGCCCACAAGGGCGAGGCGGCGTGGCAGGAAGTGCCCGGCGAGTACCGCGCCAACCTGCGCCGGCTGATCGTGACGCAGGGCGACACCGAGCCGGCGTCGGTCGAGCAGCAGCGCCACCTCGGCCTCACCTGCCCGTCGCTCTACGACCTGCGCAACCTGTTCCAGGTCAACGTCGAGGAAGGCCGCCACCTGTGGGCGATGGTGTACCTGCTGCACGCGCATTTCGGGCGCGACGGCCGCGAGGAGGCCGAGGCGCTGCTCGAGCGGCGCTCCGGCGACGCCGACAACCCGCGGATCCTCGGCGCGTTCAACGAGCCGACGCCGGACTGGCTGTCGTTCTTCATGTTCACGTTCTTCACCGACCGCGACGGCAAGTACCAGCTGTGCTCCCTCGCCGAATCCGGCTTCGATCCGCTGGCGCGCACCTGCCGCTTCATGCTGACCGAGGAAGCGCACCACATGTTCGTCGGCGAGACCGGGGTCGGCCGCATCGTCGCCCGCACCTGCGAGATGATGGTCCAGCACCAGACCGACGACCCCGCGCGAATCCGCGCGCTGGGCTGCATCGACCTGCCGACGATCCAGCGCTATCTCAATTTCCACTTCAGCGTGACGATGGACCTCTTCGGCGCCGACGTGTCGTCGAACGCGGCGACGTTCTATTCGACCGGCCTCAAGGGCCGCTACGACGAGGCGAAGATCGACGACGACCACCTCCTCGCCGGCGCAACGTATCCGGTGCTGGAAGTCCGCGACGGCAGGCTCGTGCCCGTCGAAGCGCCCGCGCTCAACGCCCTCAACGAGAAGCTCCGCGACGACTACATCAAGGATGCGGCGGCCGGTATCGCGCGCTGGAACAGGGGGATCGCCAGGCAGGGCCTGCCGCAGCGGCTCGAGGTGCCGCACAAGGCGTTCCACCGGCGCATCGGGCCGCTCGCGGCGGCGCACATCGACCCGGCGGGCAACGTCGTCGGCGCGGCCGAGTGGGCGGCGAACGTCGAGCGCTGGCTCCCGACCGCCGGCGACCGCGCGTTCGTCACGTCGCTGATGGGCCGCGTGGCCGAGCCGGGCCGGTACGCCAACTGGATCGCGCCGCCGCCGCGCGGCGTCAACGGCCAGCCGGTGGACTTCGAGTACGTCCGCTTCAATTGAAATCCCCACCCGTAGCGCAACGCGCCGCGCGTGACCCGCGGACCGCCGGTATGATGCCGGACCTTCACGCCGGACATTGCCGATGGAATACGCAACGCTGAAGTCGATCCACACTGGCGCCGCCGCGCTTTCGATCACGCTGTTCATCCTGCGCGGCGCGTGGCGCGCGTGGTCGCCGCGCCTGCTCGAACTCGCCTTCGTGCGGATCGCCCCGCACGTGATCGACACGGTGCTGCTGGTGTCGGCGGTGTGGCTTGCCGCCAAGCTGCCCGCCGCGATGCCGCACGGCTGGCTGGCGGCGAAGCTCGTGGCGCTCGTCGCCTACATCGTGCTGGGCACGATCGCGCTGAAACGGGGCAGGACGGCCGGCGTGCGCATCGCCGCGTTCGTCGCGGCGCTGGCGACGTTCGGCTACATCGTCAGCGTCGCGCTGACCAAGAACCCGAAGGGCTTCCTGCTCTGGCTGTAGCGGATCGCGCCCTGCGCGCCGCCCGCGCGGCGCCGGGCGCGCCCCGCCAGACGGTGAGGCACTCGCGGACGCCGTCCCTTTCCATGTCGGCGCCCTTCCCCGCCTTGATCACCTCGCCGCGGGACAGCACGACGTAGTGATCGGCCAGCACCAGGAGCTTAGGCGCCACCGCGAGCGCGCGGCCGATCGCCAGCTGCTGCTGCTGGCCGCCGGAGAGGTCGCCGCCGCGCCGCTGCATCGTGTCGGCGAGCACCGGGAACATCTCGAAGATCCGCGGCGGAATCGGCGTGCCCGCGGGCTTGGTCGCAAGCCCGAGGCGCAGGTTCTCCTCGACGGTCAGCCGCGGGAAGATCTCGCGGCCCTGCGGCACGTACCCCAGGCCGAGGCGGGCACGCTGGTACGGCGGGAGCTTCGTCACGTCGACGTCCTCGAACGTCACCGAGCCCGGGCGCGCCGGCAGCAGCCCGGCGGGCCGCTGCACGTGGTTGCGCAGGTGGATCAGCGCCAGCGTCTCCGCGATGCGGTCGAGGTCGGCGCTGGAGAGCCGCGCGCGGATGATCACCGCCGCCGCAGCGAACGCCGTCCAGCCGCGGGGCGTGAGGAGCGGATGCCGCGGCGCGGTCAGCGGCGCCGCGCCCGGCAGCGCCGCGGCGGCCGCTGGGTTCAAGGGCGCATCCATCAGCTGTCCGCCATCCGGCCCTTGAGGGCAAAGAGCCCCTGCGGCCGCTTCTGGATGAACACGATGATGAAGACCAGCACGCCGATCTTCGCCACCACCGCGGCCGCGAAGCCGATGATGACGATGCGGTTGTAGGGCAGCACCAGGTTGGAGAAGAGCGCGATGCCGCCCGACATCCACGCCGGGTTCTCGACCTGGACGTTCTGCGCGCCGAAGATCGTGCGCATCAGCTGGATCAGGATGAGGCTGATCCCCCAGGTCGCCAGCAGCGTCTCCAGCGGCCGGCCGTACAGGAAGCGGATCACGTTGCGCTCGAGCGCCATGCCGACCAGCGCCGACACCGCGAACGCGACCGGGATCGCGGCGACGAGGTACCAGTCGAAGGCGCCCGGCAGGTGGGCGCGGAAGAGGTACTGGATCACGTAGGTCGCGTAGGCGCCGATCATCATCAGCTCGCCGTGCGCCATGTTGATGACGCCCATCAGGCCGCAGGTGATCGCGAGGCCCAGCGCCGCCAGCAGCAGCACGCTGCCCGGGCTGATGCCGCTGAACACGCGGCCGACCCTCTCGCCGGTCGCGAGCCGGCTTTCGATCGCCCGCAGCGACAGCTCGGCCGCCGACCGCACGTCGCTGTCGGGTTCCGCGAAATCGGCGTCCTTCTTGTCGAGCAGCGGCAGCAGCAGCTTCTTGGTGTTGGGATCGCGGCTCTCGGCCAGCGCGGCGATCGCCGGCGGCGAGCACCGCGAGGCCGAACCTCCGCAGGCTGCGACGAAACTGGGCCACGCAGGAAGCCATCGAGGAAACCGGAAATTAGGGGGTGGTGCGGAAACGACGCGGGCGACAGCCAGTGATCGGGAGTCGCCGCCCGCGGCGCGTTACAAGCTGCTGCCGTTACTTCTTTTCCGGGCTGTCCTTCTTCTTGTCGTTGCCTTCGATGAACGGGCTCCACGGCTGGGCGCGGATCGGGCCCTTGGTCTTCCAGACGACGTTGAACTGGCCGTCCTTCTGCACTTCGCCGATGAACACCGGCTTCCACAGATGGTGGTTGGTCTCGTCCATCTTGACTTCGAAGCCGTTGGGCGCGTTGAACTTCCGGCCGGCCATCGCGGCGATGACCTTGTCCGGATCGGTCGACTTCGCCTTCGTGACCGCCTGCGCCCACATGTGCATGCCGATGTAGGTGGCTTCCGTCGGGTCGTTGGTCAGCGGACGGTCGGCGCCGGGCAGCTTCTTGGCCTTGGCGTAGGCAGCCCACTTCTTCTTGAACGCGTCGTTGGCGGGGTTCTTCAGCGACATGAAGTAGTTCCACGCGGCGAGGTGGCCGACCAGCGGGTTCGTGTCGACGCCACGCAGCTCTTCTTCACCGACCGAGAACGCGACGACCGGGACGTCGGTCGCCTTCAGGCCCTGGTTGCCCAGTTGCTTGTAGAACAGCACGTTGGAGTCGCCGCCTTCCTCGCTTATCAGGTACTCGACCGCGGGAATCGCCTGCTGGTTCGGCGCCGCGCCGGTGTAGAACACGTTCTTCGAGAGTTCTTCGCCTTCGTACTGCACCGGGCAGAACAGGACGCTGCTGAGTTCCTCGAACACCGGCAGCACCGACTTGCGCGACACCGACGTCCAGCAGCCGAACACGGCCGCGACCTTGTCCTGCGAAATCAGCTGCCGCGCCTTCTCGGCGAACAGCGGTCAGTTCGACGCCGGGTCGACGACGACCGGCTCGAGCTTCTTGCCGAGCAGCCCGCCCTTGGCGTTGATTTCGTCGATCGTCATCAGCGCGACGTCCCTCAGGACCGTTTCGCTGATCGCCATCGTTCCCGACAGCGAATGAAGGACGCCGACCTTGATGGTGTCGGCGGCAAGCGCAGGTGCGCCAGCCGTCACGCCCGCGGCTGCGAGCGCAGCGCAAAGGGCGATTTTCTTGAGTACCGTACGTCGCTCCATGGATGTCCCCGTGTCGCTGGTCGAAAAGCGCTGCCGCGCTCAAATGTCGTGAGCGCCGCCCCCCCGGATTGCGTGCAGCGCGGCCTCGGACTACTGCAGCGCACAATCCATGCCACGGGTTTCCGTCGTTGCTTAAGCTCCTGTTTTTGTTTCTGTTACTGGCCGAACGCAGGGCACCGCGCGCGTCGCGGATCACGGGGCAGCATGACTCCCGACTCGCCAATTTGGTGCGTCATTTTTTACTCGGCGCACCGGAATGGATGAGTTTCGCCTGCGCCCGGCCCGCGCTACGCGGCCGCCACCATCCCGCGCTCGACGACGAAGCGGATCACGGTGTCGAGGCCCTGCCCCGTCTTGAGATTGGTGAAGACGAACGGCCGGTCGCCGCGCATCCTGCGGGCGTCGACGGCCATCACCTCGAGCGACGCGCCGACCATCGGCGCCAGGTCGATCTTGTTGATCACGAGGAGGTCGGAGCGCGTGATCCCGGGGCCGCCCTTGCGCGGAATCTTGTCGCCGGCGGCGACGTCGATCACGTACAGCGTGAGGTCGGAGAGCTCGGGCGAGAAGGTCGCGGCGAGATTGTCGCCGCCGCTCTCGACGAACACGATGTCGAGGTTGCCGAAGCGCGCGGCGAGCCGCTCGACCGCCTCGAGGTTGATCGACGCATCCTCGCGGATCGCCGTGTGCGGGCAGCCGCCTGTCTCCACGCCGATGATCCGGTCGGGGCTGAGCGCCTCGTTGTTGACGAGGAACCGCGCGTCCTCCTCGGTGTAGATGTCGTTGGTGACGACGGCGAGCTGGTAGCGGTCGCGCAGCGCGCGGCACAGCGCGAGCGTCAGCGCCGTCTTGCCGGAGCCGACGGGGCCGCCGATGCCGACGCGCAGGGGTTGGGAGGGAGTCATTGCGGGCATTCCTTCAGGATCGGAAAAGGCGTGAGTACTGGGTTTCATGGCGTGCGGACGCGAGCGCCAGTCCGGGGGCGAACGCGGCGACGTCGTCGTCGGCAGTTGCCAGTGCCTTCGCCGCTATGGCGGGGATCGTCGCGCCGAGTGCCTGCAGCATCCGCTGGCCCGCGACCTGGCCCACCGGCATCAGCTTGATCACCGCCAGCACCTGGTTCTCGAGCCACGACCACACGTACGCGGCGACCGTGGCGTCCACCGGCAGCGCGAAGCCGCGCGCCGCCAGCGCGAACGCGGCCGGCAGCCCGATCGGCGCCAGGGCCGGCAGCACCGCGCGCGCCGGCGCGTCGACGAGGCCGAGGTCCAGCGCGAGCCTGATCAGCGACTGCCCCATCTGCTGCGTCTCGGCCCGCAGCTCGGCGGTTTCGCGGGTGGCGCGGAACCAGGCGTTCCAGCGGCGGAACGCGGCCCAGTCGGCGCCGTCCGCCGCGACCGCGAGCCGCGCGACGACGGGCGCTTCGCCGCGCGCCATCACCCATCGGAGCATGTCGCCGATCCAGCGCTGCGCGCCGGCCGCATCGCCGATGGTCCCGGCGTCGATCGCCGCCTCGAGCCCCTGCGAATAGCTGTAGCCGCCGATCGGCAGCGCCGGGCTCGCGAGCTGCAGCAGGCGGACGAGCGGCAGCGACGACAGCGCGGATGCGCCGACCGACGTTGCGTCGGCCACGGCCGGCTCCGAGAGTGTCGTCACTTGCCCGGGGGCCGGCGCTGCGCGAAGTCGTGGATGACCCCGGCATGCTTCGCCTCGCCGGAATGCGAGTGCGGCCCGGCGGCGTAGGCGCCAGCCTCGGGCTCGAACGGCGCGCGGACCGGCGTCACCGTCGCGCCCAAGCCGCGCAGCATCCCGGCGAGCACGTCGTCGGCGGCGATGCGCAGCCAGCCCGCGCCGACCTGAACCGGCGTGTGCCGGTTGCCGAGATGGTAGGCGGCGCGCGCCAGCGCATCGGCGTCGGGCGCACGGACCTCCAGCAGCGACTCGTCGGCGGCGACGACGCGAACCACGCGGCCGTCGTTGGCGCGCAGGAACTCGCCGCCGCGCAGCACGGTGCCGCGCGGCAGGAAGAGCCCGATCTCCTCGCCGCCGGCGGCCGTCGTGCGCAGCCGGCTCTTCTGCCGCAGCTCGAACGGCAGCACGACCTCGGCGTCGTGCGGCGCCGGTGCGGAAAGCCTTGCCTCGACGACCAGCATCCGGTCAGAACAGGAAATACCGCTGCGCCATCGGCAGCGAAGCGGCCGGCTCGCAGGCGAGCAGCACGCCGTCGGCGCGCACCTCGTAGGTCTCGGGATCGACGTCGATCCGCGGCATGAGGTCGTTGTGCTTCATGTCGCGCTTGCCCAACTTGCGCGTGTCCTTCACCGCGACCAGCGGCTTGCCGAGCTTCAGCTTCGCCACCGCGGGATTCTTCAGGGCCGCCTTCGACACGAACGTGACGGAGGTCCCGAGCGCACGGCCGAACGCGCCGAACATCGGCCGGTAGTGCACCGGCTGCGGCGTCGGGATCGACGCGTTCGGGTCGCCCATCGCCGCCGCGGCGATCATGCCGCCCTTCAGGATCAGCGACGGCTTCACGCCGAAGAACGCGGGCTTCCACAGCACGAGGTCGGCGAGCTTGCCGGGCTCGACGGAGCCGACGACATGGCCGACGCCGTGCGCCAGCGCCGGGTTGATGGTGTACTTGGCGATGTAGCGCTTGACGCGGAAGTTGTCGTGCGCCGACGGGTCGGGCGCCAGCTTGCCGCGCTGCAGCTTCATCTTGTGCGCGGTCTGCCACGTGCGGATGATCACCTCGCCGACGCGGCCCATCGCCTGCGAATCCGACGACAGCATCGAGAACGCTCCCAGGTCGTGCAGGATGTCCTCGGCGGCGATCGTCTCGCGCCGGATCCGCGACTCGGCGAACGCGATGTCCTCGGCGATCGTCGGGTCGAGGTGGTGGCACACCATCAGCATGTCGAGGTGCTCGTCGATCGTGTTGATCGTGTACGGGCGCGTCGGGTTGGTCGACGACGGCAGCACGTTGGGCTCGCCGCAGGCGCGGATGATGTCCGGCGCGTGGCCGCCGCCGGCGCCTTCGGTGTGGTACGTGTGGATCGTGCGGCCGCCGATCGCGGCCAGCGTGGTCTCGACGAACCCCGACTCGTTCAGCGTGTCGGTGTGGATCGCGACCTGCACGTCCATCCTGTCGCCGACCGTGAGCGCCGCGTCGATCGCAGCGGGCGTCGTGCCCCAGTCCTCGTGCAGCTTCAGGCCGATCGCGCCCGCCTCGACCTGCTCGACCAGCGGCGGGGTGAGGCTCGCGTTGCCCTTGCCGAGGAAGCCCAGGTTCATCGGGAACGCCTCGGCGGCCTCCAGCATCCGGTGCATGTGCCAGGGCCCCGGCGTGCAGGTGGTGGCGAACGTGCCGGTGGCCGGGCCCGTGCCGCCGCCGATCATCGTCGTGACGCCCGACATCAGCGCCTCGTCGATCTGCTGCGGGCAGATGAAGTGGATGTGCGAGTCGATGCCGCCCGCGGTGACGATCATCCCTTCGCCCGCGATGATTTCCGTGCCCGCGCCGATGACGATGTCGACGCCGGGCTGGATGTCGGGATTGCCGGCCTTGCCGAGCTTCGCGATCCTGCCGCCCTTGATCGCGAGGTCGCACTTGACGATGCCCCACCAGTCGATCACCAGCGCGTTGGTGATCACGGTGTCGGCGCAGTCCTTCGCGAGGCGCTGGCTCTGGCCCATGCCGTCGCGTATCACCTTGCCGCCGCCGAACTTGACCTCCTCGCCGTACACGGTGAGGTCGCGTTCGACCTCGACGATCAGGTCGGTGTCGGCGAGGCGGACGCGGTCGCCCGTGGTCGGCCCGTACATTTCCGCATACGCGGCGCGGGAGATCTTCATCGGGCGCTCCGTTTCTTCGTCGCGGGCGGGCGCGGCTTCGCGGCCGGCTTCTTCGCCGCCGGCTTCTTCGCGGCGACTTTGTTCGCGGCCGGCTTCCCGGCGCCGGCCTTCTTCGCGACGGCCGCCTTCCGGCGGAGGTCGAGCGGACCCATCACCGCGGCGGTGAAGCCGTAGACGATCCGATCACCGGCGAGCGCCACGAGTTCGACGGTGCGCGTCTGCCCCGGCTCGAACCGAACCGCGGTGCCCGCGGCGATGTTGAGCCGGTGGCCGCGCGCGGCCGCGCGGTCGAATTCGAGCGCGCCGTTGGTCTCGGCGAAGTGGTAATGGGAGCCGACCTGGATCGTCCGGTCGCCGGTGTTGGCGACCGTCAGCACGAGGGTCGCGCGGCCGACGTTGGCCTCGATGTCGCCGGCCTGCAGCAGGAGTTCGCCTGGGATCATGGGATCGGGTGGTGCACGGTGACGAGCTTGGTTCCGTCGGGGAACGTCGCTTCGACCTGGA
The DNA here is from genome assembly GCA_943331295.2 of Bordetella parapertussis. Classification (GTDB taxonomy): domain Bacteria; phylum Pseudomonadota; class Gammaproteobacteria; order Burkholderiales; family Casimicrobiaceae; genus CAIWHR01. The sequence goes on from CALQLA020000073.1 coordinate 13,838, forward strand.
TTTCGGGAATCATCTCGGGAATGCCGTCCATCACCTGCTCGCGCGTCAGCAGCGTGGCGCCGAAGCCCATCAGGTCGGCCACGGTGCGCCCGTCGCGGGCACCCTCCATGATCGCCGCGCTGATGTAGGCGACGGCTTCGGGGTAGTTGAGGCGCAGCCCGCGGGCGAGGCGCCGCTCGGCCAGCAGCGAGGCGGTGAAGAGCAGCAGCTTGTCGCGTTCTCTCGGCGTCAGTTCCACGGTGGGTTCGGGCAGTCGGTTGGCTGTTGCGGTTGAATGGGGAAGGTCTCAGGTGTTCCAGATCCGGGGCGGCATTGCCGGCCGGGCGCAGAGCGCCGGCCGCAGTTCCGCCCATACGGCGGCGAACCATTGGCGCGCCGCCTCCGGCGAATTCCCACGACAGCGAGCAATGACCATGCCCGGCAGGTGCGTCACCGCGGATTCGAAGCCGCCGGCCGCCGGTGGCGCCACGGCCCGGCACGCCGCCACGAGGCCGTCGGGCACCGTCGGCGCGACGGCGATGAAGGTCCCGAACATCGTACAGCCGTTCAGGCCCACCGGCGAGGTCGCGAGGCCGTCGCCGGCGTCGAGGACGGCGCGCTCCGCCCAAATCAGGGCGCCGTCGCGCACCACTTCGAAGCGCTGGCGGTAGGTGCCGCGGGCGAACCGCTCGCCGGAGGCGACGCGGCCGAGGCGCACGATGTCCCAGGCCAGCAGCGTCGCATCGGCCGCCAGCGTGACGGTGGTCGAGAGTTCCGCGTGCGCGCCGTCGAACAGGATGGTTTCCTGCGGCAGCCACTCGAGGGTGGCGGCGGCGCCGACATCGGCCTCGATCGCCTGCGAGGCCGTGAGGCCCGGCGAGCGGTACCATTTCGCGGCCCCGGGTGTGGTGAGTTGCGCATGCGCGCCGGCGCCGACGTCGATCGAGAGCAGGAGCCGGTCGCCGCCGACGATGCCGCCCGGCGGATGGACGACGATCGCCTGGCAGACGCCGGGACCTTCCGGGTGCAGCGACTTCTGCACGACGAGCGGACCCGTGTGGCGGCGGTGCGCCAGGACCGAACGGTCGCCGCGGCGCGCGAACCCGAGGTCGAGCTTCGCCTCCCATCCGCGCGGCGCCGCGGCCAGCGGGATGTCCGCCGGCGGGGTGCCGGCGTCCGGGGGGCCGTTCACTCGCCCGCCATCGCCGCGCGCGGCGCTCACTTCAAGGCCAGCGCCGACGCGTAGAGCAGGTCCCGCGACTCGCCGGTCATCGCGGCGACCACGCGGGCAGCGCGGGCGGGCGGCAATTCCGCGCACAGCGCGCCGAGCCAGCGCAGCGCGCCGGCGGAAAGGACTGTCGCTGCCGGTGCATCCTTGTCCGGCGCCGGCGGCGCGTCGACCAGCAGCACGAACTCGCCGCGCTCGCGATTCGGGTCGCCCGCCACCCACGCCGCCGCGTCGGCCAGCGGCATCCGCGCGATCGTCTCGAACTTCTTGGTCAGCTCGCGCGCGACCACCAGTTCGCGCTCGCCGCCCAGCACCTCGGCCATCGCCGCCACCGTCGCGCCGACGCGATGCGGCGCCTCGTAGACGACGAGCGCCAGCGGCAGCGCCGCGACGGCGGCCAGCGCGTCGCGACGGGCTTTCGCCGCGGTCGGCAGGAAGCCCAGGAAGGCGAACTGCAGCGCGCCGAGACCGGCGGCGGAGATCGCGGCGACCGCGGCGTTCGCCCCGGGTATCGGCACGACGGGAAATCCGGCGGCGCGGACTGCGGCGACGAGCCGCGCGCCCGGGTCGCTGACCGCGGGCGTGCCGGCGTCGCTCACCAGCGCCACGCTGCGCCCCGACCGCAGCGCCTCGACGACCGGCGCCGCGCGCCGCGCCTCGTTGTGCTCATGCAGCGACAGCGGACGCGTCGGGATGCCGAAGTGCCGCAGCAGGACCGCCGTCACGCGCGTGTCCTCGGCCGCCACGATGTCGGCGGTTTCGAGGATGTCGAGCGCGCGCAGCGTGATGTCGCGCAGGTTACCGAGGGGCGTGGCAACCACATATAATGTTCCGGGATCCGCCCGGAAACGGGTGCTGCCCCGTATCGTGTCCCGGTCACCCGCCGGTGGTGGCCCGCCCCCCTCTCCGCCGTCCGTTGCGTGCACGTCAGGCCCCGCGTTTCAGAATGAATGTATGCATGAGTGATCGGATTCGCCGGTACCGCAACGTCGCGCTGGCAACGGTGCTCGCGCTGCTGTTGCTCGCGTGGCTGCCGGCATTGTCCGTCGCGCAAACCCCTGCGGCAAGCGATGCGAGGCCGGCAGCACCCGAAACGCGCGTGCCCGTCCCCCTGGAAGCCGCCGTGGCGCCCGCCGCGCCGACGCTCGCGCCGGTGCCCGATGCCAGCACCGATGCCAAGGCCGATGCCGACGCCACCCCCGCACCGGCGCCCGCCGTCGCGATCGCGCTGGTGCTTCCGCTCGACTCGCCCACCTACGGCCGCGCGGCCGATGCCGTGAAGTCCGGATTCGCCGCCGCCGCGACGGCCGCCAGGGTCTCTTACCGCGTGTTCCCGCACGCCGACGGCGACGTCCTCGCGGCGTTCGACAAGGCGAGGACCTCGGGCGCCCGCGTGATCGTCGGGCCGCTGCTGCGCGACGACGTGAAGGCGGTCGCCGGCGCCGGCGGCGAGCTGCCCAACACGATCGCGCTGAACCAGCTGGACGACGCGAGCGCGCTGCCCGGCCGCGTCTACACACTCGCGCTGTCGATCGAGAGCGAAGCCGTGCAGCTCGCCCGGCGCGCGCGCGCCGCCGGCGCGCAGTCGATGGTGATACTCGCCGGCGATTCGCCGCTGCAGAAGCGGTTCGCCGGCGCCTTTGTCGGCGAATGGATACTGCTGGGCGGCGCGCAGCCGGTGAACTTCCGGTTCGACCGCGCGCCCGAGATGCTCACGGTCCTGAAGCGTGAATTCGCGCGGGCCGCCCCGGACGCCGTGCTGCTCGCCGTCGATGCCGCGGACGCGCTGCTGGCCAAGCCCTACCTCGGCCAGGTCACCGCCTACGCCAGCAGCCAGGTCAACGACCGGCAGCCGCGCGATGCATTGCGCGATCTCGACGGCGTGACCTTCGTCGAGACGGCGTGGCTGGCGGAGCCTTCCGCGCCGGCATTCGCCGGCGTCGCGCGCCAGGACTACCCCAACGCCGCCTTCGACCGCCTCTACGCGCTCGGCATCGACGCGCTGCGCGTCGCGCAGGCGTTCGCCGACGCGGCCCCGGGATCGCTCGAGTTCGATGGCGCGACCGGGCACCTCGCGCTCGACAGTTCGCGCCAGTTCCAGCGCACGGCGACGGTGCTGCAGTTCCGCGCCGGCGAGATCGTCCGCGCCGAGCCGCATTGAGCGCGGAGCGGCGCGACCCGCGCGCAGTCGCGGGCAGTGACGCCGAGGCGATCGCCGCCCGGTTCCTCGAGGGCCGGGGCCTCGCCATCGTCGAGCGCAACTGGCGCCGGCGCTGCGGCGAGATCGACATCATCGCGCGCGACGGCGACACGCTCGTGTTCGTCGAGGTGCGCCTGCGGAAGGGCGGCGCGTTCGGCGGTGCCGCGGCCAGCATCACCGCGACCAAGCAGGCGCGGATCGTCGCCGCCGCGGGCCTCTACCTCGCGCGCCTTGCGCACGCGCCGCCCTGCCGCTTCGACGCCGTGCTGTTCGACGCACTGGCGCCCGGACGCATCGAGTGGCTGCGCGACGCCTTCGGGGCGTGAGCGCGCCCGTCGCCCGATGAGCGATCCGGGCCGACGGGCGATTGTTGCTACAATGCGCCGCATGCCCGCGGTGCGCGCCACGAGGCTCCCGCCGCGACCTGCGGGCGCGCGCGGCGACCCTGCCGCCGGCCGATGGCCGCTCCGCGCCGATATCCCGCAATCGCAATCGTACTGACCCGCCCATGGATTCGATCAACCGCATTCGCCAGCACTTCACCGACAGCGCGCAACTGAAGCTGGATGCCGCGGACGCCCTCGTCCCGGCTATCGCGCGGGCGGCGGGGCTTCTCACCGAATGCCTGCTGGCCGACGGCAAGGTCCTCGCGTGCGGCAACGGCGGGTCGGCTGCCGACGCGCAGCACTTCGCTGCCGAGATGATCGGCCGCTTCGAGCGGGAACGCCCGGAACTGCCGGCGATCGCGCTGACGACCGACACCTCGATTCTCACCGCGGTCGCCAACGACTACTCGTTCGAGCAGATCTTCTCGAAGCAGGTGCGGGCGCTCGGCGCCCGGGGCGACGTGCTGCTCGCGTTCTCGACATCGGGGAACTCGGGCAACGTGATCGCCGCGATCAACGCCGCGCACGAGCGCGAGATGCGCGTGATCGCGATGACCGGCAAGGGCGGGGGGCGCATCGGCGAGATGCTCAACGCCGACGATTCCCACCTGTGCGTTCCGCACGAGCGCACCGCGCGCATCCAGGAGGTCCACCTGCTCATGATCCACAGCCTATGCGACGCGGTAGACCACGCCCTCCTCGGAGACGAGGAATGAATCCGCGCGCCACGCGGCTGCCCTCCGTCGCGCTGCTCGGTGCGCTCGCCTGCGCCGCGCTCGCGCTGCCTGCCGTCACCGGGTGCATCCCGGTGATGATCGCCGGCGGCGTCGGCGCGACGGCGATGGTGGCGACCGACCGCCGCACCGCGGGCGCGCAGGTCGACGACGAGTCGATCGAACTCAAGATCAACACGTCGATCATGTCGAGCTACGGCGAGAGCGTGCACGTCAACGTCACGAGCTACAACGCGACGGTGCTCCTGACGGGCGAAGTGCCGACGAAGGTGATCCTGGACGACGTCCTGAAGGTCGCGCGGACCACCGAGCGCGTCAAGGCGGTCGAGAACCACATCGTGGTCGGGCCGAACACCGACATGTCGTCGCGCACCAACGACTCGTACATCACGTCGAAGGTGAAGGCGCGGTTCGTCGAGTCGGACAAGCTCTCCGCGAACAACGTGAAGGTCGTCACCGAGCGCGCGGTCGTCTACCTCATGGGAATCGTGACCCGCGCCGAGGGCGACGCCGCCGCGCAGATCGCCTCGACCACGTCGGGCGTCGCGCGCGTGGTCAAGGTCTTCGAATACACGAACTGACCGCCACCCTTTTGCCACCGCCGGCGCGCCGCGCCCGGCCGGCACGCCGATGCCCGACCCGATCGTCATTCCGCCGCCCCGGTACCCGGCGAAGATCGCGACCGCCGACACCGCGCTCGCGCGCATCGCGCTGCTGCCGCGTCCGCTGGTGTTCACCAACGGCGTGTTCGACGTGCTTCATCGCGGCCATGTCACCTATCTCGATCAGGCGCGCGGACTGGGTGCGTCGCTGGTCGTCGCCGTCAACGCCGACGCCTCGGTGCGGCGCCTGGGGAAGGGCGACGACCGGCCCCTCAACGGGCAGGACGACCGGATGGCGGTGCTCGCCGCGCTCGCCGCCGTCGACCTCGTCGTGCCGTTCGACGACGACACGCCCCGCGCGCTGATCGTCGCCTGCCTGCCGGACATCCTGGTGAAGGGCGGCGACTACACCGCCGAAACCACCGCCGGCGCGGCCGAGGTCGTCGCCGCCGGCGGCCGCTTCGTCGCGATTCCGTTCACCTTCGACCGCTCGACCACCGCCCTCGTCAACCGCATCCGGAGCTGACTCCATGACCCAGCAAGAGACCGCCCCCGCTGCCGCCGGCGGCGCCGTCGTCGAACTCGACGCCGAGCGCTTTTCCGAGGCGGTCACCGGCCATTCGTTCGCGATCGTCGACTTCTGGGCGCCGTGGTGCGCCCCCTGCCGCGCGTTCGCGCCGACGTTCAGCGCCGCCGCGGCGCGCCATCCGGACATCCTGTTCGCCAAGATCAACACGGAAGACGAGCAGCAGCTCGCGGCGCACTTCGGCATCCGCTCGATCCCGACGCTGATGATCTTCCGCGACGACATCATCGTCTACGCCGAAGCCGGCGCGCTGCCTCCGGCAGGGCTCGAGCAGGTGATCGCCGCCGCGCGTGCGCTCGACATGGATGCCGTGCGGCGCGACGTCGCCGCGCAAGCCGCCGCCGAAGGCGGCGGCGCGGCCGCGTGAGCGCGCCGGGCCGCCCCAAGCGCGAATTGCTCCCCCTCGGGGGGACGGCGCGACAGCGCCAAGGGGGCCGTCCATGAGCGCGCCGGGCCGCCCCAAGCGCGAATTGCTCCCCCTCGGGGGGACGGCGCGACAGCGCCAAGGGGGCC
>CALQLA020000074.1 GCA_943331295.2 Bordetella parapertussis
CTTGCGCAGTTCCGGCAGCGCTTCCGCGCGTTCGCCGTCGGCGCGGGCGTGGATCACGATGAAGTTGGTCCGGTCGGTGAGCAGACTGTAGCGCAGCGCCAGCGCGAGTTGGGCCTCGGCGTCGGCGGCGGGAAGGCGTGCCGCCGCGGCCATCCGCGCGAACGTGGCGCCGTCGGCGATCGGCGACGGCAGCGCGGTCGACGCGCGAAGCGTGGCATCCGCGTCGGCCGGAACGAGGCGCAGCGTGACATCCCCTGCGGGCAGCGCATCGAAGCCGGCCCAGACGTGGACAGTCTCGCCGCCGAACAGCCCGCGCGGCAGCGGGCTGACCCACGCCGGCGACTGCGGCCAGTCGATCCCGGCGCGCGCGATCCGCGGTGCCCGCAGCCGCGCGAACATCCGCAGGATCGCGGCCTCGGCGTCCTCGTTCGGCGCGACGAATTCGCAGGCGCCGCCAGTGGCCTCGGCCAGCGCGTGCAGCAGGCCTTCGGCGGGCGCGTTGCCGATGCCAACGACGAACACGCGTTGCCGCGCGCGCTGCGCTTCGGCGACGAGCGCATCGACGCCCCAGACCTCGCCGTCGGTGATCAGCAGGAGGTCTGCGCCGCCTTCCGCGTTTCCGTCTGCGGCACCCAATGCGAACACCGATTGCAGCGCTCCCTGCATCTCCGTGCCGCCCAGGTCGGCCCGCATCGCCGCCGCGCGGCCGGCGGCCTTGGAGAGCGCCGGCGGGTCGGCGGCGACGAGCGTGTCGATCTCGTGCACGACGGTGCTGCCGAAGCGCGTGAAGCTGAAGCGGTCGGCGGAAGCAAGGTCGGCGAAGACGAGGTGCAGCGCCCGCCTGGCGGCCTCGATGCTGTCGCCGTTCATCGAGCCCGAGCAATCGAGGAGGATCTTCAGCCGCAGCGGCAGCGCGGCCGCGGACGCCGGGACGTCGGCGCAGAAGCTCGCGAGCGCCACGTAGCCGTCGCCGTCTTGCGCGACGGTCGCTACCGACTGCGCCGGCAGCCCGGCGATCGACAGCACGAAGTCGCGGTCGAGCGCCGCGCCGGAGGCGAGCGTGACCGTGACGCCATCGGCCGTGCGCGCGGTGGCGATCGGGTGCGACGGCGACGCGATGGTGCCGGCGGCGATGGCGCCGGAGAGCGTCAGCGACAGCGCGAACGGGTAGGCGGCGGCGAGGTCGGTGCCCGGCACCTGGTGCGGCGCGAGCCCGGCCGCCGCGGGGTCGCCGTAGCGCGGCGCGATGACGGTGGGCACGGCGAGGCGGATGCTGCCATGCTGGAAGCGCAGCAGCTGGCCGTAGCGGTAGCGGATCGTCGCCTCCTCGCCGGCCATCAGGTTGCCGAGGTTGACCGTGCAGAGGCCGTTGCCCGCGCGCTCCAGCATGATCGCGGTGTCGCCCTTCTCGAGGGCTTCCTCGTACTGCGCCTCGGCGGCCTTGCGCTCGACCACTACGCCGGACAGGTGCCGGCCGCCGATCGTCACGTCGAGGTCGAGCAGCACGGCGGCGGCCGGCAGCGGGAACGTGTAGACGGCCTCGATGTTGCTCGCCGAAGGGTTGCGGTAGCGCTGCGTCACCGCCAGCTCGAACAGCAGCCCGTTGACGGTGCCTGCGGCATCGACGCCTGCGAGCGTCATTTGTTCGCCGGTGACCGACCGGAGTATTGCGGCTTCGTGACCCATGTTCATTCCTTGTCCTTGATGGTCCGGTACAGCGCCATTGCGCCCCGGAAGAATTCCCGTGCCTGTTCGGGCGTAAGCCCCGCGCGTCCGGGCTCGAGCACGACTTCGACGCCGTCCGCGACCACCAGGTGGCTCCAGACCTCCACGGTGCCCGGCCCCCGCGGGCGGGAGGCCACCGGCGGCGGGGCGCCGTCCAGCAGTTCGCCGATGCGTTCCAGCGAGACGCCCGCCGCCGTCCACTTGCGGATCTTGAGAAGCTGCTCCACGTGGTGGCTCGTGTAGTGAGCCGCCCGGGTTTCGCCGACGGGGCGATCGACCAGCCCCAGCTGGATGTAGTAGCGGACCGTGCGCTTGGGTAGCTCGACCAGCACGCAGAGTTCGTCCAGCGTGCAGGTGCGCGGCGAGGGCTGTTCGGTTTTCATGCAGTTGATTATGACAGTATAACTGTCAATGTCAAGTGGCGGAGCCGACCGTTCGTCGGCCGGCGCCGGATCGGCGGGGGCACCCGCTTTTCCGGTAGTCTGGCGAGCATGGACCGACTCGAGCGCTTCTACGTGATCGACCACCTGCTGCAGGGCGGCACCGCGGTGCCGCGCGCGACGATCCTCGACAAGCTGGAGATCTCGCTCGCCACGTTCAAGCGCGACCTCGAGTACATGCGCGACCGCTTCAACGCGCCGGTGATCTGGGACCGCGAGCAAGGCGGCTACCGCTACGACCGTACGCCGAAGGCAGGCCGCCGGTTCGAGCTGCCCGGCGTGTGGTTCAACGAGCGCGAGGCGTTCGCGCTGGCGACGATGCGGCACCTGCTCGCGACGCTCGATCCCGGCGGGCTGCTCGGCCCGCAGTTGGCGCCGCTGCAGGCGAGGCTCGACGCGATCATCGGCGCGGGTGACACCCGGGCCGACGAAATCCGGCGGCGGATCCGGATCATTCCGCTTGCGTCGCGCGATCTTCCGCTCGCCCATTTTTCGACGGTCGGCGCCGCGCTGGTGAAGCGCCGGCGGCTGCAGATCGAATACCACGCGCGAAGCACCGACGAGACGACGGTGCGCGAGCTGTCGCCGCAGCGGCTCGTCCACTATCGCGACAACTGGTACCTCGACGCGTGGTGCCACCTGCGCAAGGGGTTGCGCAGCTTCGCGGTCGACTCGATCCGCAACGCGACGATGCGGGCGGCGCCGGCGCGAGACGTGGCCGAGAAGGCGCTCGATGCGTGGGTGGACGCGGGCTACGGGATCTTTTCCGGCGAGAACGTGACCTGGGCGCGGCTGCGGTTCTCGGCCGAGCGTGCGCGCTGGGTGGCGACCGAGGCGTGGCATCCGCAGCAGAAGGGCAGCGTCGACGCCGACGGCCGCTTCGTGCTGGAACTCCCGTACGCCGACGACCGGGAGTTGCTGGGGGACATCCTGCGTCACGGCGCGGAGGTGGAGGTGCTGGCACCGGATGCGCTGCGGGAAAAGGTTCGCCGCGAGCACGAGCGCGCGGCGCGGCTCCATCGGTGAGAGTGGCGCCGGGCATGGTTTGCCCGATGCCGCGCCCCCCGGGTTCGCTGTCGCACAACTGCAAGCCGCCAAGTGCTTGCCCGGGACCGCCATAGCCCTTGTCCGGTTTCCGGCAAGCAGACCGACCGGCACCGCCAGCAGTCTGGCAACGCCGGATGGAGCGGATGACCAGCGACGGTTCTCAGGACGCGTCCGACGGAAGACGAACTTCCGCTTGGCCCGAACCGTCCAGACGGTCGAGGTCGCGGCGAAAATTTCCAGTAAGCGGTCGTACGCACGGACGCACCAAAGTAGCGGTGGCGCTGTTGCCGGGGCTGGGTCAGGTAAGCCAGGGACGGTTGTGGGCGGGGATTCTCTACCTGACGGTGTTCGGCGCGAACGCCATCGTCTTCCTGCGGCCGGTGGCCGCGTACGTCCTGCGCAGCATGGACGTATCGCCGCGGGCATTCGTGGCCGCCGGCGTGACGATGGGGCTCATCTGGCTTGTCGCCCGTGATGCCTATGTTTACATGCGACTCGACCGCCGTCAGGCTCAGTCGGATCCCGTCAAATGCTAGGTATAGTTACGGATGGATGCGGCAGCGGAGTCTCGCCTATGCTTCGACCGGAATGAAAGCCGGTGGTGACCCGACCCCGGATCGCACTCCAATCAATCGCCGCCCGCCGGCCGTCCATTCCGCTTGGGCGTCACGGACATTTTGAGGAGGTTCACATGTCGCAGTCATGCGTCAAATCGGGCGAAGATCGCCGCTACCGGTGTTTGGTCGAAGCGGGCCGCGCCGCCAAGCGCGCAGTGCGCGGCGACACGGTCGCGGGCGCGTCGAAAGCCGCTCACGTGATCACCTCGCTCGCGCTGATCGCAGCCATGCTCTGCCCCGGCGCCGCGCTGGCCGTGCCTTCGGTACCGTCGTGCAGCTGGCCCATGGAAACCACGGGAACCGGCGCATCCAACGTCGCCTATCCGGACACCGACGCGACCTACTGGACGATGCCCTTCGACTCCAGCAAGTGGAGGTCGTTGTCGATTGCGGGAACCTATCCCGAAGCCCGCTTCTTCTCGTTCACGACCTACGACGCCAAAGGAGCGCTGGTTGACGGAATCGTGGACGTCGACATCAAGCCGGATCCGGGCAGCAGGAACCCGTTCAACCCCGGAGACGCATTGCCCGGCAAGAAGGTGAACACCGTCTTCGGGCGCGACTACACGGTCACCGTGAACCCGCGCAAGAAGGCGGTGAAAGGCAGCAACCCGATCGGTGCGGACGACGCAGGTCTGGGGTGGGTGATCTATCGCGTGTACGTGCCGGACAAGGGGGAAGCCAGGGATGGCGGGGTCCCTCTCCCGGGCGTCACGCTGGTCGCCCACGACGGCACGACGCATCCGCTGACGCCCTGCAGCTTTTCTGACTTCGCCACAGCGGCGGCGAGCGTCATCGCCGATCTCAACGCCAACGGCTTCCAGAAGCCTGCCAGCTTCATCGCCAGGAAGGCGCTGGTCGAAGGCGACGACGGCGGCGCCGGCCCGCCGGGCACCTGCGCGCCGGACAAGGTGGCGTTTGCAATCCCCAAGAACACGGGTGGCTATTTTCCCAATCCAGCCAACAAATACATCGCTGCCAGTGATCTGTGCTTTCAGCCGGACAGGATTGTCGTCGTCAGGGGCGAAGGCGCGGTCTTCCCGGACACGTACAACGGGTTTCCCGTGTGGCTGCCGCCGGCGCCAGGCGAAAAGATCGCCCTGCGCTACTGGTCGATGTGCAACAACAACCAGACGGCGCCATACCCCGTTGTCGACTGCGCGGCGGATTGGGCGACGAATCTGGACGATCAGGGCTATTACACGTACGTCGTTTCCCCTGCCGAACTCGGGAACGCGCCGACCTGGGTGCCTCCTTCGGCCACGTGGCTGCCGTGGGGATCGACAGCGGTTGCCAATATCCTGATCTTGCGGAACATGCTGCCGGCGTCCGGCTTCAAGCAATCGGTGCAGGAGGCTGCCGCCAAGAAGGAATGCGTGTTCGACAACGAACAAGGCGTGCCCGTCCCCTACAGTGCGATCGTTGCCGCCGGCGTCTGCGACAGGAAGGTGATGGGCGCGTATTATCCGGTCGCGGCGTATTGCGACAAGGCACTCTTCATCGCGCAAGGGTGGCAAGGGTGCTTCGCTGCCGCAGGAGTCCGTCCCTGAGGGCTCGACCGGCAAAGGGCGTGAGCGTTCGACGGATAGCCATTTCAAGCGCACTGGGCTGAGTGTGGAGGAGCAGCTCGGGCGGGTCCAACGTCCATTTGCGGTGGCAACGGGCTGCTCCGCACGCTTCTTGGGGCACTTTCGGGCGCGCGAGGGCGCCAGGGTGGCCGCGCGCGGCCACGCGGGCGCGATCCTTGCCCTCTCTTGAAGGTATCCAATCTGAGAAGGTTAAGGCGCGTCGTTGCCGCAACTTGAACGGCGGCTTCAATCGATTTCTATGACCGGTTCGGAGAATCGTCGGCGACTGTAACGGGTCGATACTTCGCTTTCCCGCGCGGGTTGCGACCGGCTCCTTCCCGGCTATTGCTGACTTCCGCTTTGCGCGATTCCGGCCGTCGAGGTCGCCGCTGCGTGGGACTCCAGCCGGCCATCTGCGGTCCGCTGACCGAATGTCTTCGCGGCGCGTCCGCCGTACGCAGGGGCCGAGGTTACAATGCGCGTCGTGCAATGACCGGCGCACGGCGCAACCCGCGGCAGGAGCTTCGCCGCCGGACAGTGCCATCGGGCGTCGCTCCACTTCCCGATCCCGTACCGCCATGCAACTCGCCATTCTTCCAGTCACGCCGTTCCAGCAGAACTGCTCGCTCGTCGTCTGCGCCGCCACGCGCCGAGCGGCGTTCGTCGATCCCGGTGGCGAAGTCGACCGCCTCCTCGCCGCGCTCGCGCAAAGTGGCGCGACGCTCGAGAGGATACTGGTTACGCACGGGCACACCGATCATTGCGGTGGCGTCGCCGAGCTCGCGGAACGCACCGGCGTTCCCGTCGAAGGTCCGCAGCGCGAGGACATCTTTTGGATCGACCAGGTGGCCGCCAAGGGACCGGCGCTCGGCATGCCGACCGCGCGACCTTTCACGCCTGACCGCTGGCTTGAAGGTGGCGATCAGGTCACGGTCGGCGACCTGCAACTGGAGGTGCGCCACTACCCCGGTCACACGCCCGGGCATGTGGTCTTCGTTGAATCCAGGGTCCGTATCGCATTCGTCGGCGACGTCCTGTTCAAGGGCTCCGTCGGCCGCACGGACTTTCCGCGCGGCGACGCGGGCACGCTCGTGCGCTCGATCACGACGCAACTGTGGCCGTATGGCGACGACGTGCGCTTCGTCCCGGGCCACGGGCCGATGTCCACCTTCGGTGCCGAACGTCGCTCGAATCCCTTCGTCGCTGATGCGGTGCTGTCGGCGCGCGGCTAACGGCCGCTTCCAACTCTGCTGCCTCCGCCTTTCTGGTGATCGGATGGCCTGCATTGGGTCGAGCGGCGACGGTCGCAGACCGGCCAACTTCGGCCATACGGCGTTGTCACCGACAGCAGCCTTCAGATGGTGTTACCTCTTCGAGGCCCGCGCCCTAACACACAGGTTTGAACGAACCCCAAGAATATCGCCGTAAACGGATAGCGATTTTAATCACGCGAGCCTGATTCTGGTTGGGTCGGTCGGTGCGGGTCAAGCGTTGATTTGCGGCGGCAAAGGGTTGCTCCGCAGGTTTGTCGTGCTGGTTCCGCGCACCGAACGACGCCAGGGCGGGCGCGCGCGGCCAGGCGGGCGGGCGCAGGCGCGAGCAAGCCCGGCGTCGCGCAGGTGCGGGCGTCGACGGTCGTGGTTACCAGATGAGGCGCTGGTCGAACTCGTACTCGGGTGCCGGCTGGGCGTGGGGGTCGAAGTCACCCGTTCCGGCATCGGGTAGGTCCCAGAGCGGCGGGCCGCGGGCTGGCGCGATGCGCGGTGGCGCGGTCGGCTCGCCGAGGTGCGCAAGGGTCGCGCGCACAGCCAGGCGATCAGTAAGGAGGGCGATGATGCGCATTTCGGCGCCGCAGAGCGGGCAAACCAGCGGAAAAATCTCGTAGATGCGGGCGAGCAGGCGCGCCCAGGCGTAGCGGGCGGTGCCCCGGTTCGGCGGCGGGCTGCTGGTTGGGGGCGGGCCTTGTGTTTGCAACGAATTATTCAGCGATTCCCTAAGCCTCACAGGCTATATCATCTAACATTTGGGTAAACAGTTTAAAAACAAAATCTATCGCATCCATCGCACGATATATCTGATCCTGCGTTGGATCATGTTCGGATAAATATTCTTTTAGTCCATATCCAGTATGCGTTCCAAGCAGAGATCCCGTTTCACGGTCAAAATGAATTTGAGAAAAATATTTCAAATTTCTGTCACTGATAGCATTAGAAGCATCGGCGCATTCTTTAAAAAACACGGCTCCTGTTTCTTCTACGGATTCTATTGCCGCCAAGCATCCCAGGTCGTTTCCATCGGATTTCATGACGCTTAAAAGTTTCTCGATTCCAGTTACAACCCTTGCGGACGGACAGTTGATCATGTGTGGTTTTCTGTCTTGATTTAGAAAAACCAGGTCGTCGTAATACCATTCTAAATGTTTGTCATCTTCGGCTGCATGACCTCTAATAGCTTTGTGCAACATACTATCCCCGTCAAAAACAGCAGGTAGAAAAGTTGAGTTGTAATGATGAAACGAAACGGCAAAAGGCTCTAAAGCCCAAGCAAATTTGAAAATCTCTGGGGCTGAACGCAAATCAGCCGCTGCCTGCTTTATTAAGTCCAGTATTGAAAGTTTTTTAAATTTTTCGATTTGCTGCAATTCATGGCTGAATATATCGTTAAGAACTGTCATAGATTCACTCCTTGTATGCTATCGCCAAGATTCACAAATTATTCCTATTGCTAGAATACTTAAATTTTACAAAAAGCAACATGGTTGAGCAAACTAAACAATTTTTCCCAAAAGGGCGATCGCGACGGCTTGGTCGCCGAACAGTTCCCGCTCCTGCCCATGCATCAGGTCATCAAGGCGAGTGATGTCGCCCTGCGACGCCGGTCCCGTCGCAACGCTATGAACCAGGCCGCGCCGGTCGGTGCCGACGTGCAACTTCATTCCGAAGTGCCACTGCTAGCAATGCGAATCTACACTTTCACGGTGTCGTCATCGACGGTGTGTTCGACGCCGCCGCCGCGGGCGGGGTCGTCTTCCATGCCGCAACCGGGATCGACGCCGACGCCATCGCCGAGGCGCCGCAAACTGAACGGCGGCTTCAATCGATTTCTATGACCGGTTCGGAGAACGGTGGCCGGCAGCTTCGGGTCGCTAGTTCGCATTCCCCCAGCCGCGGCGTACGGCTCCTTACCTGCTTGTTGCAGACATTGGACCGTGTTCTCGCTTCGCGACGGCCAATGAGCCGCTGTCGGGCTAGTGATAGGCGCACCTGAGGTTCGGGCAATCGACTGGCAGGCTCTGGTCAACGACTCTGGCAGAAGTGGTCAGACTCTCTGGCGATGCGAGCTCAACTCGGTGGCAATCTGCAGCAACGGCGGGTTTCGCAATCGAACCCGTCGCCCGACGCGGTGCCCCGGTCACGCAACTCAGTGGATCGTCGTGCGTCCGCGCGGCCGCGCGGCGACCACGAACGCGCCGGCGTGGCGGCCGGCAAAGAATCCGAGCTGCGGCGCGGCGGTGACGTAGCCTGCGTCGACCAGGATCTGCCGCAGGTGGTCGCCCACCGCCTTGGGCAGCGTGAGCAGTTCGCCGCCGCCCGCGCCGGTGCGGATGTCGCAATGCTGCAGCAGCAGCGTGCCGAAGCGCGCGGGAATGTCGGGTTTCGTAGCCGGCGCGCCGGGTTTGGGCAGGGCTTGGCGGGTATCCAGGGGAGCCTCCTCGTGGCGGGATCACATCGAAGCCCGACGATAGCGCCCCGGGTAGCTCAGGGTGTGAGCCCGAAGGCAGTCCCGTTCACCCGAAGGGCCGCCCCGAGGGTGAACGCCGGAGTGCGCAGCACGAAGGCAGTCCCATTCACCCGAAGGGCCGCCCCGAGGGTGAACGCCGGAGTGCGCAGCACGAAGGCAGTCCCATTCACCCGAAGGGCCGCCCCGAGGATGAACGCCGAGACGCGACGGCCATCCCGTCACCACGTCGTGCGATCCCCCCCGCCTACCGGAACTCCTGCGCGAGCTGCACGAGCGCATCGTCCGGCCGCCGGTAGCTGACGATCCGCACGTCGAGGGCGACGCCCTTGAGCTTGTGCAGGGCCCGCCGCATCGCGGCATCGATCCACGCCGTCGGGTTGCCGAAAGCGCCGCCGCCCAGCCGGGTGAGGAACACCGTCCGCGAGCCGTGGCGGGCGGCGTTGTGCACGGCGGCCCACAGCGTCGCCTCGTACGCGCCTTCGAGCACGAGCGTGGCGAAGCCCTGCCACCCGTCCGCGGGAACCGACGTGTACGCGACGGGCAGCGCGGAGCAGAAGGCCTGGCTCACGAGCGGCGCGGGCGGCGGGCGGTCCGTCACCTCGACGCGCCAGTGCATGCCGATCCGCAGCCGGTCGCGCAGGTCGTCCGTCTGCGTCGCGGTCAGCGTGCGGAGCCGCCGGTCGATCTTCGCCAGGCCCTCGGCGGTGCATAGCGCGTACCCGTTGCGCATCCGCCACAGCGCATCCCCGGCATTGCCGAGCACGGCGCCGATGTCCGCCAGGCAGTCGATCTGCCGGTCGCGCGTCTGGCCGATCCCATCGTCGACCGGGGCGAAGTAGTTGCGGTAGATCGTGGCCGCGCCGGCAGCGATCGCGCATGCCGGGCCCTGCGTGTCGTCGTGCTGGTAGCGCGTGACGCCATCCTCGGGGGTGTGCCCCGGCTGCGTCATCTCCAGCAGGTTGAACTGCGACGCGACCTGAAACAGGGCGCCTGCCGCCGCCGGCGCGCCGCGGTGCATCTGCCGCACGTCGCCCGACACGTTCGTCACGGTGAGCCTGCCGGCAACCTCGCCCAGGCTACCCGCCGCGCGCTGCCGGAGCTCGCGCAGCGTCGGGGTCTCGAGTTCGCCGACCGCGAACGACCGCCCGTTGACGCGCGAGCGCAGGCGGCCGTCGGCCACCTCCAGCCGACCCTGTGCCTCGGCATACGTGCCTTCGCGGAAGCCGGTCAGTCGCTCGAACCAGTCCATGCGTCATCCTCCGCCGATGGGAGGCACCGCGCCGACGCGCTGGCCGCCGGCGGTGACTTCGGTCATCATCGTCCTACCGAAACGCACGCTGCGGCCTTTTCCAGACACGATGACCCTCGGCGTCAAATACTACTCGTACCCCGACCACTCGGGCTACGGCCTTTCCGCGCTCGCCTACGTGCGCGGGCTGCACAACGCGGGCGTCCCGGTCTGGTGGGCGCCGTTCGTATTCGTCGACGGCCAACCGGCGCCGTGGCGCCCGGAAGATGGCCTCGCGGCCCTGCCCCTTGCGCAGCGCGCCGGCGACGATGCCGGCCTCGAGGACCTTCCGGCGCTGCTGGCAGCCACCGGGCCCAAGCCCTTCGATACGGTGCTCGCCCACACGCTGCCGGAGCACTGGCCGCTGCTGGTCGAGCCCGGCAAGCGCAACATCGGCTACACCGTCTGGGAAACCGATGCGCTCCCCGCGCACTGGCCGCCGCTGCTCAACCTGCCGGACAAGGTGCTCGTTCCCTGCGCGATGAACCGGACAATGTTCCCTGCCGGCGGCGTCACCCGGCCGGTCGAGGTGGTCCCGCACATCCGGCGCCATGCGTGGAACGTCGTGTCGGCCGTCGAGGGCGCCGCGCTGCGCCGCCAGCTCGGCGTCGCCGACGACCACTTCCTCTTCTACGCGATCAGCGTCTGGGACCCGCGCAAGGCGCTGGCCGATCTCGTCGAGCTCTTCTCGCGGACGTTCTGCCGCGACGACAAGGTGACGCTGGTGGTGAAGACGTCGACGACGTGGTATGCGCATTCCCGCGAACGCCGGGTGGCGGCCACGATCCCGGAGTACATCCGCGTGACGCAGGACAGGATCGCCGCCGAGACCGGACGGGCGCCGGCGCCCGTCGTCGTGCTCGCCGCCGATGGCGTATCGGGCCGCGCGATCGACGCGCTGCACGCCACCGGCGACTGCTTCGTGTCGCTGACCCATGGCGAAGGCTGGGGCATGGGCGCCTTCGACGCCGCGACACTGGGCAAGCCGGTGCTGATCGCCCGCTTCGGGGGCCCAGCCGATTACCTCCCCGCCGGCTATCCCGGCTGCATCGACTACACGATGGTTCCGGTATCGGGCTGGGGACCGGAAGCCTCGTTCCAGCCGCCGCAGCGGTGGGCGCAACCGGACCCGGTCGATGCGGGGCGCAAGCTCCGCGCGATGGTGGCGCGCTACGGCGAGTTCCTTGAGCCTGCCGCGCTGGCCGCCGAGCGGATCGGCAACCGGTATGCGGAGCCCGTCGTCACCCGCGAACTGATCGCCGCGATCGATGGCTGAGATCCCGAACATCTTTCATTTCGTGTTCGGACTCGCGCCGCAGGTGGCGCCGATGCACCTCGTCCATTACCTGTGCCTCGAGTCCTGCCGCCGCGTCAATCGACCCGACGCGATCCATTTCCACTGCCGGCACGAACCGCACGGCGCATGGTGGGACCGGATCCGGCCGCACCTGACGCTGCACCGCGTCGGGCCGGAACCCCAGGGCATCGATCCGGCGCGCTACCGCGAGACCGACGAGGGCCGGTACATCGAGACGGCCGGCATGACCTACGCGCACGAGGCCGACTTCATCCGGCTCGACGCGCTGCACGAATGGGGCGGCGTCTATGCCGACATGGACACGCTGTTCGTCCAGCCGCTGCCGCAGCGCCTGTTCCGCGAGGAATTCGTCATCGGCGAGGAACCGCCGGTGCCGGGCGCGGACGGCGTGCTTCGCCCCTCGCTGTGCAATGCGCTGATGCTGGCCCGCAAGGGCGCCGCCTTCCCGGCGCGCTGGCGCGAGCGGATGTCCGCGGTGTTCGACGGCACGTGGAGCCGCCACTCGTGCCAGGAGGCCGCGCGGTTGTGGGCGGCGATGCCCGACGCCGTGCACGTGGTGCCGCAGCGGTACTTCTACCGGCTGGCCTCGACGCCCGCCGGCGTGCGGACTCTGCTCGAGGGACTCGATCCCGACTTCCACGACGTCTACAGCATGCACCTCTGGGCGCACCTGTGGTGGGATGAGTGGCGCACCGATTTCACGACGTTTCATGCCGGGCTCGTCACCGAGGACCACGTGATGAACGTGGACACCACCTACAATGTCATCGCGCGGGGCTTCCTCGGCTGAAAGCGCCGTGCCCCCGAGCTCGCTTCGCCCGGGGCCCCCGGGGGGCGCATCAGCGCCCTTCCGGCGGCAAGGCGGGCGAGACGCCACGAGATCACACGCGGACACGACACCATGGACTGGAATTGCTGTCACCGGCAGGCCCCGGAACTCGAGATCAACGAGGCGACCGACGGGTTCCTCGTCTACCAGCGCGACCGCGACCGGCTCCACTTCCTCAATCCGACCGCCGCGCTGGTGCTGGAAAGCTGCGACGGCACGCTGCCGGCGCATGAACTGCCGGCGCTGGTCGCGGCTGCGTTTGCGCTCGACGTGTCGCCGACCGACGACATCGCGGCGTGCGTCACCGCGCTCCTCGCCGAGGGCCTGCTTGTTGCATCCGACGCACACGGGCCCGTCCCCCGAACCACTTCTGGCGACAAGGGTATTCCCACGGCGCGGTGAACCGGCTACTATCGTTCGAGAAAACCACCATTAAACTGGGAGTTGAACATGAGCTCGAATCCGAAACTCGACCGCATCCTCGCCCGCGTTGACCCGGGTCGCCGGGACGCCATGCGCAGGATCCTCGTCACGGCAGCGTACGCGGCGCCCGTCGTCGCGACGTTCTCCCTCGACGCCATGGCGCAGCAAGTTGCGCCGTTCTGCGCGAACCAGGGACCCGGCGGTTCCGCCTGCGCGGTCCCGACGACGTCGCAGTGGACC
The DNA here is from genome assembly GCA_943331295.2 of Bordetella parapertussis. GTDB lineage: Bacteria > Pseudomonadota > Gammaproteobacteria > Burkholderiales > Casimicrobiaceae > CAIWHR01. The sequence continues at coordinate 13,237 of CALQLA020000074.1, forward strand.
CTCGTGACGATGGCCGGAGCGCTCGGCGCCGCCGGCGTGTTCATGATGCGGCGCCGCCGCCAGGGCTGACCGCACGCCGCGCCAGACGGGCCCGCATTGTCCGGCCCGCTGCTTTCCGCGGCGCTGATCGTCAGGAACGAGGAGCGCTTCCTCGAAGCCTGCCTCCGCTCACTGGCCGGCCGGGTCGACGAGATCGTCGTCGTCGACACCGGCTCCACCGACCGTTCCCGCACCATCGCCCTCGACCTGGGCGCGCGCGTCCTGGAGCACTCCTGGACCGGGGATTTCGCGGCCGCCCGCAATGCGGCGGTCGACGCCGCCCGCGGCGAGTGGATTCTCTACATCGACGCCGACGAGCGCGTGGCCGAATTCGACCACGCGCTCGTCATGCCGCAGCTCGCCGACCCGCGCTACGCGTGCTATCGGGTGCTGTTCCGGCCGGCGACCGGACTTACGCGCTACCGCGAGTACCGGCTGTTCCGCAACCGCCCGGACCTGCGCTTCCGGGGCGTCATCCACGAGTCGCTGCTGCCCGACCTCGACCTCCTGTGCGCGCGGACCGGAATGCTGGTCGGGTCGAGCCCGCTGGCGCTCGACCACCTGGGCTACGACGGCGACCAGCGGCACAAGCCCGCGCGCAACCTGCCGCTGCTGCAGGCGCGGCTCGCCGGTGACCCCGACCACGTGTACAGCCTCGACCACCTCGGCACGACGCTTCTTGCCCTGGGCGACGAGGCAGGCGCGCAGGCGGCATGGCGGCGCGCGATCGAGGTCGTGCGGCGCCCGGCCGCCGCCGGTCCCGGCGCCGCCGGCCGGGCGGCACCGGCGGAGAGCGACTCGCTGCCGTGGTTCCATCTCGCACAATTCCTGGTCGACCGGAAGCGCGACGCCGCGGCGCTGCTCGACGAAGGCCTGCGCGCGTTTCCCGGCAACCACGCGCTCGCGTGGCTCAAGGCCTGCAGCCTCATCGCGGCCGGTGACCATGCGGCGGCGATGCCGCTGCTCGAAGCGTTGACGCGCGTCGACCCCGACAGCCTCGCCGATGGCTCGATCGCGTACGATGCCGCGATCTTCGGCGCCGGGCCGCATGCGGCGCTCGGCCTCTGCGCGTTCCGGCTCGAGTGGTTCGCCGCCAGCGCCGCCCACTACGCGCGGGCCGAGGCCCTGGCGCCCGGCAACCTCGAATTCCGGTCGAAACGCATGCTGGCCGAGATTCGCGCGCGACAGCACGCCGCCGGCTGATGCCGGCCATCGCGATGCAGCGCCGGCCGGCCCTGCTGTTCGTCGCGCCGATCCTGCCGGCCGCGGGCGGCAACGGCCTGGCCATGCGGGCGGGCGTGTTCCTCGACGCGCTGGCGGCCGACTTCACGGTGACGCTGCTGGTTGTCCCGATCGCGGGCGCGACGGGAGGCCGCGGGTCGCGCTTCGTCGCGGAGCGGACGCGCCGCGTCGTCGTCGTCGACCTCGACGGCAAGCTCGACCCGCTGTGGTCGCAGTTGTCGCGCATCGCAGACGCCGGTGCGCGCGCTGCCGCCGCGGCCGCCTACCGCCATCCGGCGCCGTGCCGCTACGCGGGCGCCGCGTATCGAGCCGACGCTGCGGCGGCGCTCGGCGGCGAGCGCTTCGACGCCGTCCACGTGATGCGCAGCTACATGGCGCCGTACGCGGAGCCGTTCCTAGTGCCCGCGGGCGGCGGGCCCCGGCCCTGGGCGAGCCTCGACCTCGACGACGACGAGGCCGCGACGCACATCCGGCTGGCGGCGCTGGCGGAGCGCGCCGGCGACGCCGGCGAGGCGCGGGCTGCGGCGGCCGAGGCAGCGCGGTACGTGCGCCACGAGGCGGCGTGGCTGCCGCGCTTCGACCTCCTGACGACGTGCACCGATGCCCATGCCCGCCAGGTCGCGGCCGCGTACCCCGGGTGCCGGGCGGCGGTCGTTCCCAATACCGTCGCGCTGCCGACGTCCGCGCGCCCGCGGCCGGCGCCGTGCGGCCGGATCCTGTTCGTCGGCAACCTGTCGTACCGGCCCAACGTCGACGGCATCTGCGGCTTCGTGCGCGACGTCTATCCACGGCTGCGCGAGCGGTACGGCGACGGCGTCGCGCTGCGCATCGCCGGCGGCGCGCCGGCCCCGGAGGTGGCGCGCCTCGCGGCACACCCGGGAATCGTGGTGGTGGCCAACCCGCCGGACCTGCGCCCGCACTACGAATGGGCCGACCTCGCGGTCGTTCCCATCGCGGCGGGCGGGGGCACGCGGATCAAGCTGCTGGAGGCGTTCGCCCACGGCGTGCCGGTGGTGGCGACCACGATCGGCGCGGAAGGCATCGCCGCGGAGCACGGCGCGCATCTCGTCATCGCCGATGCGCCCGAGGGTTTCGCGGCGGCGTGCTGCAGGGTGCTGTCCGATCCCGCGCTGGCCGCACGCTTGGCCGCCGCGGCCCGGCAGCTGGTCGAGGCCGCGTATTCGCACCCGTGTGGCGTCCGCCTCATCCGCGCGGCGTTCGCGCCGGCGGCCGGCGGCTGAATCAGCCGTCGGCGGGCGCCGCGATGCAGGTCGCCATCGTCTCGCCGTTGGCGTTGGCGTGGCGCGGGTCGACCGCTTCGCCGGGGGCGTGGAAGCGGATGCGGAAGGCGTCGAAGCCGAGCGGCATGCCGCGCAGCGAGCGCACCACGTGCCACGTGTCCCAGCCCTTGACGACCTCGGCGCGCGCCGTGGGCACCAGCGCCAGGTGGTCGCTCCACGCCATGTCCGACCGCGCGACGCGCTCGCACAGGCAGGTCTGGATGTCCGCCGCCGGATCGGTCGGATCCTCGATCGCCCAGAGCCGGCGCCATTCGCGGCGGAAGTCGTTGAGCCCGGGGTCGTTCCACGCGGCGTCGAGCGATTCGAGGTCCGGCAGCGCGACGAGGTCGAAGTGCGTGTGCGGCGCGAACGCGTCGGGACCGATGGTCAGCTTCCAGTTGCTGTAGTGCGCGATGCAGTCGGCGGCGTTGAAGAACGGGTTGTCGACGCGACGCAGCCAATCGTCGTAGCCGCGCGCATCGGCGCCGGCGCGCAGGCTGTAGGTGATGAGCAGCATCACGTCGGAGGTGCGTCCGGGGTTGGTCATGGGATTGCCTGGTGACGGGTTCGATCGGGCGGAATCGGTCGGTTCTGGCGCTCGCTTGCGTTGCGATTGTCGCTCTTCGCCGCACCGGCGGGCAATCACCCGGCGCCTCGGCGGGGGCGAGGGGTCAGCGCGCAGCGCGCTGCCGAGGCGCCGCGCCGAGCGCCATCAGGCTGCCGACGAGTGCGCGGGCGCATCCCGGCAGGGCCTCGAGCTCGCGTACCAGCAGCCGCCGTTCGCGCACCGCCCACTTGTCCCGCAGTCGGACGATCGCGAGGCGCATCGTCTTGCTCTGGTGGCGCGCGGCTGATTCCGGCAGCACGCCCACGCCGATGCCGACCTCGATCATCCGGCACATCGCCTCGAAGCTGCGCATCTGCACGCGCAGCGTCATCCGGCGGCCCATCTGGCGCACGGTGTCGGCCAGGAACGAATGCAGCGTGCTGCCCTCGTCCATCCCGATGTGATCGTAGATCAGCGTGTCGGCGAACGCGATGCTCGCCCGCCGCGCGAGCGCGTGGCCCTGGGGCACGACCAGCACCAGGCGGTCGGTGGAGAAACGCAACGCTTCCAGCCCGGCGGTCGGCACGGACCCGGCGACGATGCCGATGTCCGCCGCGTTGTCGAGGATCCCTCGCACGACGTCGCGCGTCGCGCGCTCCTGCAGGTCGACGGTCACCCCGGGGCGCTCGACCATGAAGCGCGCCAGCACCGCCGGCAGGAACTCGGTGACGGCCGTGGTGTTGGCGAACAGCCGGATGTGGCCGGCCGCGTCGGACGACAGCACCGCGAACTCCGAGCGCACGTGCTCGACCTGCCGCAGGATCACGCGCGCGTGGCGCAGCAGCGCGTCGCCGGCGGGGGTGAGCTTGACGCCGCGGCTTTCGCGGTAGAAGAGCCGGCTGCCGAGCTCGGCTTCCAGCGACTTGATCCGGCTGCTCGCCGCCGCGGGTGAGATCGACGCGCGGCGCGCGCCGCGCGTGAGGTTGCCGAGCTCGGCGATGTGCACGAATACGCGCAGGTCGGACAGGTCGAAGTGCATTGCATTCTCCGTTCGGGACGCCGCCGGGCATCTCCCGGAGCGTTCGGCCAGACCGAATGGTAGCCCCGGAAAATAGAAATTCACAGAACGCTCGATGGCTGCTAGTGTTCGGGCGCGCTGGCACGAGGGGTGTGTCGCGGAAATCGAGGAGGCGGCATGGGCAGGCAGTACGGGACGCGCGCACGGTGCTGCGCCGCAACACGCGCGGGGCGGGGCAAGTGGGACCGCTGAGCGGCTACCGCGTGCTCGAGCTCGGCTCGACGGCGGCCGGGCCGTTCTGCGCGCGGCTGCTCGCCGACTTCGGCGCCGAGGTGGTCAAGATCGAAGGACCCGAGGGCGACCCGATCCGGATGCTGGGCGAGACGGTCGACGGCAAGTCGCTGTACGCGGCCAGCATCCTGCGCAACAAGCGGATCGCGTCGCTCGACTTCAGGAAGGACGCCGCGCCCGCGCTGCTGAAGCGGATGATTCCGCGGTTCGACGTCGTGATCGAGAACTTCCGGCCGGGCACGCTCGAGAAGTGGGGGCTCGCCTACGACGACCTCGCGAAGATCCGGCCCGATCTCATCATGACCCGCATCAGCGGCTATGGCCAGACCGGGCCCTACCGCAACCGCCCGGGCTACGGCGTGATCGGCGAGGCGAAGAGCGGCCTGCGCCACATGATCGGCGATGCCGACCGGCCGCCGTCGCGCGTCGCCATCCCGCTCACCGACTACATCACCGCGCTGTACGCGGCGTTCGGCACCGTCATGGCGGTGCTGTCGCGCGAGAAGACCGGGCTGGGGCAGTGCGTCGACGCGGCGCTGGTCGAGTCGGCGTTCAGCTTCATGGAGGCGTTCGTGCCGGGGTACGAGAAGACCGGCAGGACCGGCATGCGCGCCGGCGCGAAGCTGCCGAACAGCGCGCCCAACAACCTCTACCCGACGCGCGACGGCAGCTACATCCACATCGCGGCGCTGGCGGACACCGTGTTTCGGCGGCTCGCCGCGGCGATGGGACAGCCGGAGCTGGGCAGCGATCCGCGCTTCGCGGAGCAGACGATCCGGAACGAGAACGATGACGAGATCGACGCGCGGGTCGCGCAGTGGACGTCCGCGCACGACCTCGACCACCTGGAGCGGGTGCTCGAGGCGGCCGAGGTGCCGGCGAGCCGCATCTACACGATGGCCGACATCTTCCGCGATCCGCAATACGCGGCGCGCGACATGCTGGTGAAGGTTCCCGACGACGACCTGGGCTCGGTGACGCTCGCCGGCATCGTGCCCAAGCTCTCCGGCACGCCCGGCGCCATCCGCTGGTCCGGTCACCGCACCGGCCAGGACACGCGCGCGGTGCTGCGCGAATTCGCCGGGCTGTCCGACGCCGAGATCGATGCGCTGGCCCGCGACGGCGTCGTCCACTTCGACCACCCGGCCGCCGCTGTCCCCGCACCCCCCCGCGCCCAGGCCGGTCCCGGCCCGGGCCAACGTTGATCGGAGCAGCACGATGTCGACCTTCAAGGCCTTCCGCGTCCACACCATCGAGGGCAAGCCCGTCTGCCGGTTCGAGCGGCTCTCCCGCGACGACCTCGACGCCGGCGAGGTGGTGATCGAGACCGCGTATTCGGCGATCACCTACAAGGACGCGATGGCGGCGCGCGGCGTGGGCAAGAACGTGCGCACCGACCGCCCCTGCGTCACCGGGGTCGACCTCTCCGGCGTGGTCGCGAGTTCCGCCGACCCGCGCTTCGCCAAGGGCGACCGCGTCGCCGTCACCAACTACAAGCTGGGCAACGAGCACGACGGCGGCTACGCCGACTTCGCGCGGGTGCCCGGCAACTGGATCGTCCCGCTGCCCGACGGGCTGTCGCTGTACGAGGCGATGGGCCTCGGCACGTCCGGGCTGACCGCGGCGCTCGCCGTCGACCGGCTGGAGCAGGCCGGGCTGACGCCCGCGATGGGCGCCGTCGGCATCACCGGCGCCACCGGCGGCGTGGGGAGCCTCGCGGTCAACATGTTCGCGCAGCGCGGCTACGAGGTCGTGGCGATCACGGGCAAGCGCGACCAGGAAGGCTACCTGCGGGAGATCGGCGCGGCGAGCGTGATGTGGCGCGAGGACTTCCTCGCCAACCGCGCCGCGCTGGCGCCGTCGCTGTTCGCCGGCGCGCTCGACAACGTCGGCGGCATCTACCTCGACCGGCTGATGGCGAAGATGCAGCCCGCCGGCAAGGTCGCCGTCGCCGGGATGGCCGTCGGCGCCGAGCTTGCGACGACGGTGCTGCCGCTGGTGCTGCGCGCGATCGACATCCTCGGCATCAACGTGTCGCGGCAACTGCAGATGCCCGAGCGCAAGCGCCTTTGGGACCGCATGGCGACGGACCTCAAGCCTTCGCACCTGCCGCGTATCTCGCGGCCGATCCCGTTCGAGGCGCTGGACCGCACGATGGACCGCTTCTTCGACGCCAGCACGATCGGGCGCATCGTGGTCGAGGTCGGCGCACGCGCGCCGGGATGACGCATAATCCGCAACGCGGTCAAAACGACAACGACGCACCGGAGGGGACATGAGGGCTTGGCAAGCGGCACTGGGCGCGATCGCGTGCGCGACGGCAGCGGCGGCAGAGTTGGCAGAAGCGCAGGACACGATCACCATCAAGTTCGCGATGGCGGTCCCGGCGACCCACTACACCGCCAC
>CALQLA020000075.1 GCA_943331295.2 Bordetella parapertussis
GGCGCCGCGGCGCCGCGGCGCGCGTGGTTCGCGCCGAAGACGGTCACCCGCGACCACGTGATGGCGATGACCCGCGAGCTCGCCACGCTGCTGAAGGCCGGCCTGCCGCTCGACCGCGCGCTCGAGCTCCTCATCGGCCTCGCGCCGACGCCGGTGGTGACGGCCCTCCTGCAGCAGATCCGCGACGACGTCCGCGGCGGCAAGGCGCTGTCGCAGGCGCTCGACACGCGGCGGGACGTGTTCTCGCGCTTCTACATCAACATCGTGCGCGCCGGCGAGGCGGGTGGCGCGCTGGGCGTCGTGCTGACGCGCCTCGCCGACACGATGGAGCGCAACAAGGACCTGCGCGAAAGCGTGAAGTCGGCGCTCATCTACCCGACGATCCTGATCGGTGTCGCCGTGACGTCGGTCGTGGTGCTCCTCATCTGGGTCGTGCCGCAGTTCGAGCAGACCTTCGCGCAGGCGGGCAAGGCGCTGCCGCTGCCAACGCAGGTGGTCGTGCTCTTCGGCACGGTGATGCGCAAATGGTGGTGGGCGATCGCCGGGGCCATCGCGCTGTTCGCGCTGTGGGCGCCGCGACACCTGCGCCGCCCGGCGGTCAAGCACAAGTGGGACCGGCGGCTGCTCGGCATGCCCCTGGTCGGCGACCTGCTCACCAAGGTCGAGGTCGCGCGGTTCGCGCGCACGCTCTCGACGCTGCTCGGCAACGGCGTCACGCTGCTCGCCGGGCTCTCCATCGTCAAGGAGACGCTGTCGAACACCGTGCTCGCGGGGGCGCTCGACGGCGTGACCTCGCGGCTGCGCGAGGGCAAGGGCTTCGGGCGACCGCTTGCCGAGACGGGCCTCTATCCGAAGCTCGCCACGCAGATGATCCTGGTCGGCGAGGAGTCGGGGCGGCTGGAGGAGATGCTGACGCGGGTGGCCGAGGTGTACGACCGCGAGGTGCAGATGGCGATCAAGCGCTTCCTCGCCGTGCTGGAACCGGTGATGATCCTGGGCCTCGCGGTGATGATCGGCGGCATCGTGTTTTCGATCCTGCTCGGCGTGATGGGGATGAGCGAACTTGTTCAGTGAAGTCAGTCTAATGGGATCCCGGCATGATCGGCGGTGACCAAAAAATTCGAGGAATCGCGACAATGCAAGCGAATGTGCAGACAAATGGCGGGTGGCTTCCACAGTGTGGAGGCAATGTGGGCGATGCGATGCACCGCGGTCGCGGCGGCGCCGCGGGCCGCGCGAACGCGCGCGGCATGACGCTGATCGAAATCCTGGTGGTGCTGGTGCTGATCGGCATCGTGCTCGGCATCGTCGGCGGCAACTTCATCGGCCGCGGCGAGAAGGCCAAGGGTGACGCGGCGAAGATCGAGATCGGTCAGATCAGCCAGGCCCTCGATCTCTACAAGCTCGAGATCGGCCGCTACCCGACCACGCAGGAGGGCCTGCAGGCCCTGGTCCAGGCGCCGTCGGGCGCATCGAGCTGGAACGGCCCGTACTGGAAGAAGTCGACGCTGCCGAAGGACCCCTGGGGCAACGAATACAAGTACACGTCGCCCGGCCAGAGCGCGCCCTACGACATCCTCTCCTACGGCGCGGACGGCAAGGAAGGCGGCGAAGGCGCGAACAAGGACATCTCGAGTTCGCAATGAGCGCCGCGGTGAATGCCGCATACGTGCCAGACGACATTCGCGCCGCCGGGCCGACCCAAGGCGCGAATTGCGCCCCCTCGGGGGGCAGCGCCGCCGCGCGAGCGGCAAGCGTGGGGGCCCACATTCGCGCCGCCGGGCCGACCCAAGGCGCGAATTGCTCCCCCTCGGGGGGCAGCGCCGCCGCGCGAGCGGCAAGCGTGGGGGGGGCCCATATGCGCGGCGTGACGATGATCGAGTTGCTGGTCGTCCTGGTGCTGATGGGACTGATGGCGGCGATGACAGTGCCGCTGATCTCGGGCGGGGTTTCCGGCAGCGAGTTGAAGGGCGCCGCGCGCGAGGTCGCCGCGGGGCTCAGGTTTGCGCGGAGCGACGCGGTCGCCACGCGCCAGGAGACGCGACTCGTGTTCGACCTGGAGCAGCGGACGTTCCGCATCGATCGCGACTCGCGCGTGCACAACCTGCCCAAGCAGATCGAGCTGAAGCTCTTCACCGCGCAGAGCGATCTGGTGGACGAGAAGACCGGTGCCATCCGGTTCTTTCCCGATGGCGGTTCCAATGGAGGGCGGGTGACGATTGCCGCCGGCGAACGCAAGTATGAAGTTGACATCGACTGGCTTACCGGCCGCGTCGCGATCGCGAACTGACGGTCGCGCGCGGCGCATCCGCGCCGGCCGCCGCGCCGGCAGCGGAGCGCCGCCGCGCGGCTTCTCGCTGATCGAGGTGCTGGCTGCCTTCGTGATCCTGGCGCTCGTCGGGACCTCGCTGTTCCGCCTTTTCTCGGGCGCGCTCGGCAACGCCGGCGCCGCCGACGACTACAGCCGGGCGATCCTCGTCGCCGAAAGCGCGCTGGCCGAGGCGGCGGGCCAGGTCCCCCTGCGCGAGGGCGCGCTGCAGGGCACCGCCGATGAAGGCCGGATCACGTGGACGGCGCGGGTCCAGGCCTATCCGGCCGCCGCGAACGCCGACGCCGAGCAGGCCGCGAGCCTGATGGCCATACGCCTGTGGCAGATTGTCGCCGACGTCACTTTCCAGGGGGGCGACGGCAAGCCGCGCGCGTTCTCCCTTGCCACGGCGCGCATCGGCGCGCGGGACGCCAAGTGAGCGCCGTGCACGCGCCGGCGGGGCGATGCGCGCGACGCCGCGAGCGCGGCTTCACGCTGGTCGAGCTGACGATCGCGCTGGTGCTGATGGCGCTGATGGCGGCACTGATGTTCGGCTCGCTGTCGTTCGCCGGGAGGAGCTGGGACGGCGGCGAGGCGAAGGTGGCGCAGGTCACCGAGATGCGCCAGACCGGGCAGTACCTGCGCGCGCAGTTGTCGGCACAATTCCCGCTGCGGGCGCGGAAGGTGGTCGAGTTCCCCCTGCGCTTCGCCGGCGAGCGCGACGAGATGCGCTACGCGGCCGCGCTGCCGGAACGGGTCGCCGAGGGCGGCATCTACTACTTCCGCCTCGCGATCGCCCAGGACGGCGAGAAGTCGCTGCTGGTGCAGGAGCGCGTGATCCCCGACCCCGATGCGACGACCGACCCAGACTTCCGCGACGGCGAGCGCTCGGTGCTGGCCGAGGGCATCGGGGAACTGAAGATCTCCTACTTCGGCCGCGAGCCCGGCGCGGCCGATGCCGACGCGCCGACGTGGCGCGATCGCTGGGAGGACAAGCAGCGCCTGCCGATGCTGGTGAAGATCGACGTCATCCCGAAGAAAGGGCTGCCGTGGCCGACGCTCCTGGTCGAGCCGCGCCAGGCACCCGAAGCCGGCTGCCGGGCGTGGGATCCGGCGCGTTCGCGGTGCGCGGGCGTCTGATGCGGCGCGGCCGGCACCCGTTCCGCGCGCCCTCGGCGGCCGCGCCTCTGCGCATCGCCCGCGGGCCGTGGCGCGAGGGCGGCGTTGCGCTCATCGCGGTGCTGTGGCTCACCGTGCTGCTGACGGTGATCGCGAGCGGCTTTGCGTACAGCATGCGAAGCGAGGCGCTCGCCGCCCGCAATGCCTTGTCGCACGCGCAGGCGCGGACCGCGGCCGACGGCGCCGTCGAGCGGACGGCGTTCGAACTCCAGCGGCCGCGGAACCTGCCCGAGGCCTGGACCGCCGACGGCGCGCCCCACGCGTGGCAGGAAGGCGACGCGTCGATCACCGCGACCGCGGTCGACGAGTCGGCCAAGATCGACCTCAATGCCGCGGCGGACCCGCTGCTGAAGGGGCTGCTGCAGAACCTGGGCGGGCTCGACGCCGACGCCGCGGCGCGCCTCGTCGACGTCATCGCCGACTGGCGCGACGCCGACGACCTGCGCCGGCCCAACGGCGCCGAGGAACCCGATTACCGCACGGCGGGCCACAAGTACAAGCCCGCGAACGCGCCGTTCGCGGCCGTGGGCGAGTTGCAGCGGGTGCTCGGCATGACGCCCGCCGTGTTCGCCCGGATCGGCAACAGCCTGACCGTATTCTCGCGCCAGCCGGGCATCAATACGGCGACCGCGTCGCGCGACGTGCTGCTGGCGATCCCGAACACGACGCCGGAAGGCGTCGATGCGTTTCTCGCGCAGCGCGCCGACGCGCTGGCGAACAAGCTGCCGGCGCCGCCGTTCCCTCCGGCGCAGGGATTTGCGGGAGGCGCCGTGGCGGTATGGCGCATACGTGCGCAGGCGACGATGCCCGATGGTGTAACCTTCGTCCGCGATGCGGTGCTGCGCCCGTCCGCCGATCCGAAACGGCCCGTGATCGCGCTGCTGTGGCAGGAAGGCGGGCGTCCGCCCGCCGCCCCGACGCCGGCGGATGCCGCCGCCGCGGGCGCCGCTATGAATGCAAATGGGACACGCAATCAATAACCTTCGACAATCCCTGCGCGCGCTCGCGGCGCAAATCGGGCTGCCCGCCTTCTGGCGCTGGTGGATGGGAGCGCTCGCGCCGCTGGTGCCCTCCGGCCCGCGCAACGCGCTGCAGCGCCGCCGCCTGCGGCCCGTGCTCGCGTTCGACCACGATGTCGCCGTGCTCTGGCAGCTCAACGTCGTCGACGGGGCGCTGTCGCTGGTGGAGAGCGCGCGCGTCCCGCTGACGGGAGATTCTGCGGTGGTCGCCCGTGCCGGGCGCGCGGCGATCGAGGCATTCCCCCGCCGGTCCTATGGCGGCATGACCACGGCGATCAAGGTGTTCATCGCGTTGCCGCGGTCGCAGGTGCTGCGCAAGCGGCTGGCGCTGCCCGCCGTGGTCGAGGAAAACCTGAAGGAAGCCCTGAGCTTCGATCTCGACCGGCATACGCCGTTTCGCGCCGACCAGCTCTATTTCGACGCCGCCGTCGTGACGCGCGACGTCGCACGGAACGAGATCGGTGTCGATCTCGCGGCTGCGCTGCGCACCGTCGTCGACCCGGCGCGGCGCCACGCGGAGAGCTGGGGCGCGACGGTGGTCGGGATCACGCCCGAGTCGCTCGACGGCGCCGCCGGCGGCGTGCCGCGGCCCGCCGCGTGGTCGCGGCTCAACCTGCTGCCCATCGACGAGCGCCCCGATGCGTTCGTCTGGCGCCGGCCGCACTTCTGGGTGCCCGCCACGCTGGTCGTCGCGCTGGCGCTGTTCGCCGTCGCCCTGCCGATCTGGCAGAAGCGCGACTACGTGATCGCGCTCAACGAAATCACCGAGCAGGCGCGGCTGCAGGCGGCCGCCTCCGACGCGTTGCGGCAGCAGCTCGACCGGGTGACCGGCGACTACAACTTCGCGCTCGGCCGGAAGTACGCGTTTCCGGGCATGGTCCAGCTGCTGGACGACGTCACCCGGCTGCTGCCCGACGACACCTGGATCACGCAGCTCGAGGTGAAGAGCATGCCCAAGGGCAAGGAACCGCACCGGGAGATAATGCTCCGCGGCGAGAGCGCCAACGCCGGCCGCCTCGTCGGCGCGCTCGAGGATTCGAAGCTCTTCGAACAGGCGGCGCCGCGCTCGCCGACGACGAAGATCCAGCCCGGGCCAGGGGAAGTCTTCGATCTCGGCGCGCAGCTGAAGCCCATGGCCCTGCCCGAGACGGTCCAGCTGGCGCGCGTCGCCCCCGCGGCGCCGCCCACCGCGGGTGCCGGGGCCGCGACCCCGCCGGCACCCGCCCAGGCGGAGCCGGGCGTTCCCGCGGCAGCGCCGGTGCCGGCCGCGGCAGGCGGTCCCGCTGCCGCACCTGCTGCCGCGCCGGCGAGCCCGGCGGCTCCGGCCAAGGGCGCCGCGCCGGCGGCGGCCGACGCCGCGCCTCGGGCGGATGCCCCCCCGGCCGCGCCGCAAGCCGCGCACCCGCCGGCGCAGCGCGGAAATCCGGTGCCTTCCGGCTCGGTGCCTCCCGGCGTCCGTTCCCCGGGCGCGCAGGGTGGCCGCGTGCCTCGCGTGCTGGGCCTGCCCCCGCAAGGCGGCCAGGGTGCCGCGCCATCGATGCCGCCGGCGGGACAGCCCGCCGACGACGCCGGCGCCGCGCCGGCCGAGGATGCGGGTGCGCCTGTCGCGCAGCCGCTGCAGGTTCCCGTCCCGCCGGCCGCCGGAGGGCGCAGGTGATGGCCGCGCCGCTGTCGAAGCTGACGCCCGTCCAGTCGCGCGTGCTGGCAGTCGCGCTGCTCGCCGCGGCGATCACCCTGACGCTCGGGGTGATCCTGCTGCCGGTGGTGCTCCTGCACAAGCACTACTCGGATGCGATCGAGTCGCTGTCCGACCGCCTCGCACGCTACCGGCGGGTCTCCGCGCAGGCACCCGAGTACCGCGCGGCGCTGGACGCGATGAAGGCAAAGAACGGTCGCACCTTCTTCCTCAAGAACACCGCGCCCAACCTCGCCGGTGCCGAACTGCAGGAACTCGTGCGCGGCGCGATCGAGGGCAACGGCGGCCGCATCACGACCAGCCAGAACCCGGCGCCGAAGGAGGACGGTCGCTTCAAGCAGATCACGGTGAACACGCAGTTCTTCGCGTCGACGCCGAACCTGCAGAAAATCCTCTACGCGATCGAGACGCAGCAGCCGTACCTCGTCGTGGAAAACATCACGCTGCGCCCCCTGAACGCATTTCGCGGGTTCAAGCCGGGCCCGGGGCAGGAGCCGGAAATCAACGTCCAGGTCGACGTCGCCGGGTTCGCCTTTGCCGAGCCCGACAAGAAATGAGGAGGCGCCCATGAACGACCTGTCCGCCCATTTCCGCGCCGCGCTCTGGTGGCTGGTCCCGCTCGTCGGGTTGCTGGCGATGCTGGGCTGGGAGGTTCGCTGGGGCAGCGGGCTCCGCATCCATCCACCCGCGGAAGCGCCGCTCGAACCCAAGCCGGTGACGACCGCGCTGCTGCCGGAGTACGTGATCGCCGGCGGCGTCGCCGCGCGGTCGGAGACCGTTGCCCGGACACTGTTCAATCCTACGCGCCGGCCCGCGCCGGTGGCGGTGGCCGAAGTCGCGAAGCCGCGGATGGTGCGCGGACAATTCACGCTGATGGGCACCACGCTCGCCGGCGATCGCAGCCTCGCCTTCCTCAAGGAGACCAGCGGCGGCAAGTCGCGCACGGTCAAGCAGGGCGACATGATCAACGGCATGCTGGTGGCCGAAGTGAAGCCCGACCGCGTGAAGCTGACGCAGGCCGACGACTTCGAGGAGATCACGCTGCGGGTCGTGACCAATCCCAAGCCTACGCCGCAGCCCGTGGCGCCGCCGCCGCAGCCGGGGTCGGGCGCCCAGCAGGGCGGCCAGCAGCCCGTGAACCCCGGCCAGCCTCAGGATGCGGCGCAGACGCTCGCCGAACGCCGGCGGGCAGCGCGGGCCGCCGAGGCCGCGCAGCAGGCACAACAGACGCAGGCGCAGCAGGCCGCGGGCGTGCCGCAGACCGCCGCCCCCGGGGCACCGCCGCCCGCGGCGGCGACGCCTCAGGCGGGCGCGGCAGCGCAGGGCGGCGCCGACCCGGGGTGGTCGCAGATCTATCAACGCTACCAGCAGCGCCGGCAGCAATAACCATGCGCCGCCCCCTTCGACCCGACGCCACGCGACGCATGTTCGCGAACTTCGCTTCCCCTTGCCTTGCAGGCAGCGCCGATGCCAGTGGCCGGCCGCACGAACCCGGACAATAATAATGCCCATGCCCCGACGCATTGCCGCAGCGACCTGCTGCCTGCTCCTCCTCCTCCTCCTGGGCGCCTGCGCCACGAAGCCGAGCGACGAAGCGGCCACGGGGACGCGCACGGTCCCCAACCGCGGCGTCACTTCTCCCCCGGCGCCGAATGCGCTCGCCGCGCCCACCGCGGAGCAGGCCAACGCCGATGCTGCCGAAAGGGCGCGGCTCTACAAGGGCAGCGGCGTCCTGGTGCGCGGCCAGCTTCCCGGCGGCGGCCTGCCCGCCGGCGCGACGGTGCCCCCGGGCGGTAGCGGGGTGGTGCTCAATTTCGAGGGCGCCGACCTGCGCGAGGTGATCCGCAACATCCTGGGCGATATTCTCAACGAGAGCTACACGATCGACCCCGCGGTCGGCGGCCAGGTGACGATCCGCACCACCTCGGGCATCCCGCGCGAGGCGCTGGCGCCGACGCTCGAAATGCTGCTCCGGATGAACGGCGCGTCGATGGTGAAGGAGGGCACGCTGTTCAAGATCGTGCCCCAGGCGGCCGCCGTCCGCGGCAACGTGACGCCCCAGCTCGGCACTTCCAACCGCGCACTGCCCACCGGCTTCTCGGTGCAGATCGTGCCGCTGCGCTATGTCGGGGTCCGCGAGATGATGCGTCTTCTCGAGCCGTTCGCCAGGGACGCGCAGGCGGTGCGCTTCGACGAGCTGCGCAACCTCCTGATCCTGTCCGGCACCGAGCGCGAGCTGAGGTACCTGCTCGACGCGATCGACATGTTCGACATCGACTGGATGGCCGGCATGTCGGCCGGCGTCTTCGTGCTGCAGAGCGCCGACGTGAAGACGGTGGTGGCGGAGCTGGACAAGGTGCTGGGAGACAAGGCGACGAGTCCCCTCGCCGGCATCCTGCGCATCGTGCCGATCGAGCGGATGAACGCGCTGCTCGTGATCACGCCGCAGCCGGCCTACCTCGAGGAGGCGAGGAAGTGGATCACGCGGCTCGACCAGGGCGGCGGCGGCGACTCGCCGCGCTTCTACGTGTTCTCGCTGCAGAACCAGCGCGCGGAAAAGCTCGGCCCGCTGCTGCAGCAGGCGTTCACGGGCCGCGCGCCGCCCGCGTCGGCGGCCACCACGCCGACTGTCGCGCCGGGCACGCCGGCCGGGACGATCGTGTCCCCCCCGCAGTTCCAGGCGCAGCCGGCGAACATGCAGGCGACGCCGGCGATCGTGGTCAACAACGACACCCGCAACACCACCACCGCCGCCGCGACGGGCACCGCGCAGGGCGCGGCCGCCGGACGCGCCGGCGACGGCCTGGGCGTCGTGCGCAACCTGCAGGTCGTCGCGGACAAGGACAACAACACGCTGCTGATCGTCGCGACGCCGCTCGAGTACACGGTCATCGAGGCTGCGCTGAAGAAGCTCGACGTGCCCGCGCGGCAGGTGATGATGGACGTGACGATCGCCGAGGTCTCCCTGAAGGACGAGATCGACTTTGGCATCGACTGGCTGTTCAAGGGCGGGGCGCCTTCGGGCCGCGGATCCGGCGGGCTCATCGTCGGCAAGGGCTCCGTGCCCACCAACCCGGCGATTCCCGGGACGTCGGTCACCGGGGGCACGACCACCAACCCCGTGCTGGCGCTCGCCCAGGGCTTCACCTACATCATCAATAACGCCAACTTCCCCGGCGGGGTGCAGGCCGTGCTGCGCCTGATGGACACCTACGGCAACACCAAGGTCGTCGCCAACCCGCGGCTCGCCGCGCTCGACAACCAGAAGGCGACGATCAAGTCCGGCGACCGGATCCCGGTGAACCAGCAGTCGAACGTCGGTGGCGTCAACAACAACGTCATCACGACCACCTCCCAGTACATCGACACCGGCGTGCTGCTGCAGGTCACCCCGCACATCAACCAGGGCGGGCTGGTGACGCTCGACGTGCAGGCCGAGGTCAGCAACCCGGGCAACGTCGCGAACGTCGGCGATGCGCCGCCGATCAACACGCGGTCCGTGCAGACGATCGTCAGCGTGCAGTCCGGGCAGACGATGGTGATGGGCGGCCTCATCGGCGAGAACAAGAGCACGGCCAGCGCCGGACTGCCCTGGCTGTCCCGGATTCCGTTCGTGGGCGGGCTGTTCGGCCAGCAGGCGCTGACGAACAACCGCACCGAACTCGTGATGTTCATCACCCCCTACGTGCTCGAGAACGAGCTCGATCTCAAGGGCGTGATGGACGACCTGCGGAAGAAGATGGACTGGATGGACGACATCCTGCCGCCGCCGCGGCCGCGACCGATGGGGCAGGGCCCCCAATAGGCAGGGCCGGGTGTTGCGTTAGCGCAACATTGGTGCAGATAGGCCGCGCGGCGCGGGACTCCCGATTGACGCGCGATGGCCGCTTCGATAGGCTATCCTCTAGGATTGCGGCGCTGCGGCGTGTGCCCCGAGAGGGTTTTCGACAATCTCGCGGTGATCGGGCGCGACAGCGTAAAAAGGTGGTTTGAGTGGCAATTCACGCAAATGCAGAGGATTTGGGCAAGGGGAACGCCCGTATCGGGCGCGTACTGGCAGCTGGGGGCGTCGCGGCGGCAGCATTCATGCTGGCGGCATGTGCCTCCCTCGGCGGGGTGAACGCAGAGTCGCCCTTGGAAGCGAAGCAGGCGGCGGTAACGGAGCGGGCGAAGGCCCGCTGGCAGGCAGTGATCGCAGGCGAACCGGATGTGGCGTACGAGTTCCTGAGCCCCGGCTCCAGGGCTTCCACTTCACTGCCGAGCTACAAGTCGCGTGCGCGGTTGGTCGGTTTTCAGTCCGCTGACATAGAGTCAGCGGCATGCGAGCCAGAGGTGTGCAAGGTGAAGGTGAGGGTCGTCTTCGACCACCGGCTCATGAAAGGCCTCTCGTCCGTGGTAGAGGAGACGTGGGTGCTTGAAAAAGGTCAGTATTGGTACGTCTGGCGGCTGTAAAGGACCGGATGACCGTTGCAAAATTTCCACAGGGGGACCCGTGGGTGGGACTAAACGTTTGGACAAGTGGAGCCAGCTGTAATAAGATTCGCTCGCTGTTGGTTCTAAAGTGATCACTTTAAAACGGCAACTAAAGGAGTTTTTACTCATATGAACACGTTCAAGAAAAAGTCGCTGTATGCCGCTCTCGCCGGCGCGAGCGCACTGGGCGTGACGGGCGCCGCGCATGCGGTTAACGTCAACCCGGATGGCCTCGGACAAGTCCTGCTGTACCCGTACTACACGATCCAGGACAAGGTCGCAGGCGCGCCGTTCACGTCGCTGCTGTCGGTCGTCAACTCGACGGCCTCGGTCAAGGCAGTCAAGGTCCGCTTCCTCGAAGGCAAGAACAGCTGGGAAGTCTTGGACTTTAACTTGTTCCTGTCGCCGCGCGACGTGTGGACTGCAGCCGTGCTGCCGATCGGCGTTGGTGCCGGTGTGGCGACCTCGGACAAGTCCTGCACGGTGCCGGTGGTGTCGAACAATGCGGCTTCGCCGAGCGCGTTCGTCAACTACGCCTACGCTGGTATCGACCTGGCCGGTGATGGCCTCGAGCGGACCAAGGAAGGCTACGTCGAAATCATCGAAATGGGCGTGCCGACCGACACGACCATCGTCAAGAGCATCACCCACGTCAACGGCGTGCCGCCCTGTACCGGCCTGAGCACTCTGGACGGTTCCATTGGAATGACTGGCCCGTCGGGTGGTCTGTTCGGTGGCATGACCCTGATCAACGTCCTCGCGGGCGAAGACTACACGGAAGACGCCGTTGCCCTGGCGAATTTCCGGACCAGGGCGAAGTACGATCTGCCTGGCGCGATTACCCCCGACCTGACGCAGGTGTTCCCGGCGATTTCCGTTGTCCTCAGCGGCGACGAAGGCCTCGTGAACGGCGCTGTTATCCAATCGGATGTGATGAATCAGGATATCGACGCCATCAGCCAGCTGTTCATGCACAACCACGTGTACAACGAGTTTGTGCTCGACGCGGCGACCAAGTCGGGAACCGACTGGGTTGTCACGATGCCGACCAAGCGCTACTACTACGATCCGGGCAGTGCGGTCAATGGCGTGATCCCGGTCATGTACCTGTTCCAGCGCAACTTCACGGCGGATGGTGCCTGCGACGACATCAAGCTCGACCTGTACGATCGCGAAGAAGCGACCGTGCCGGTGACGGTGGGCTTCTCGCCGCCGAAGCCTGGTGCCAAGGCGAACACGCTGTGCTGGGAAGCGAACGTCATCTCGTTCAACGCCACCAACGTGCTCGGCTCGAAGAACAACCGCAACATCACCACGACGTACGCCAATGGCTGGGCGGATCTGCAGTTCCCGGGTCCTCTCGTCGGTGCAACGGGCAATTCGGCGCACGTTCTGTTCTCGGATTCGACGGTTACTGCCCTGAACGGTACGACCCTCGCCGGCGTCGGCACGTACCTCGGCCTGCCGGTCATCGGCTTCGCCGTGCAGTCGTTCCAGAACGGCACGCTGACCGATGGCCTCGGTCGCTTGGTCCAGTCGCAGTACGGCGGCAACTTCGTACACAAGACGAAGCGTGCCTTCACGCTGTCGAACTTCCAGTAGCCGTAATATTTTTCTGAAGCTGTAAGGAAGGGCGGAACTTCGGTTCCGCCCTTTTTTCTTACACGAGGTCTGGGCGCCCGACTCGCCGCAAGATGGGTTGCGTATTTTCGCCACAGCGTTTAAGATTATGAAAACGGCATAAATTGCGGACGCAACGGAAACCGGAAACTGCGCCACCCCCCTCAAGCTTCAAGGAGCACGAAATGATCCCCAAATTCTTCTACCGCTACCTGGCGCTCGCCGGCACGGCATTGCTGGCAACGGTTTCACTCCCAGCCGCGGCCGCAACGATCACCCTGACCATCGACGACAGCGGCACCTGTACCGGGACATGGACGACCACCGGTACCGGCAGCGGCACCACGCTGACCTGCGTCACCGGCACGCCACCCCCGCCGACCTCGCCCGCCGCGCCCACCTGCGTCCAGCCCGCGAACCCGACCATCACCGTGGGCCAGTCGACAACCCTGTCGCTCACCGGTTGCACGGTGGTCGGCGGCGGCACGATTACCTACCTGTGGAAGCAGGGCCCCACCCCGATCTCGACCACCTCGTCGATGAACACCGGCGCCCTTGCCTCGACCACGACCTACGTCGGAACCGCGACCGCCAACAATCTCTCGACCTCGTACAACGCGACGGTCACCGTGAATCCGATTGTCAGCGCCGGAAGCTGCGCCGGCCTGACCGCCATCAACCTCGGCGACATCCGCTTCGACGGTTCCCAGACCGACTCCAGCGGGATGCGCGGAACGGCCGTCGCCTACGGCAGGCTGGTGATGCCCACCGGTGCCAAGGGCATGACGGCAAGCCTCACCGTTTTCGCCAACGGGAACACGACCGCATGGCGCAAGATCAACGTTTCGAGGAGTCCCTGCGATTTCACCACCAAGACGAGCCAGGGCGTGACGGCGAGCTCCTACCTCGCCTTCGATACGCCGCAAGCCGGCTACGTGACGGTCACCACTGCCGACACCTGGTACGTGAACATCAGGAATGAAGACGCGAATGGCAAGTCGACCTGCGGTGCCGGCTACGTGTGTGATTTCGGGCTGCGCGCCTATCCTGCCGGCTTCTGATCCGCACTGTCCCGTCGCGCCTGGGCGCTGACCGTCGGGCCCCGCGTTGCGGGGCCCGACGCGTTTTTTTGTGCATGCCGATCCAACGATCCCCGCACTCCGGAGCAACGTTCAACATGCCGAAGTCCTGCATCGCCCCCACGCGTCGCCTGATGCTGGCGCTCGTCACGCTTCCCGTCATCGCGGCTGCCCAGACGTCTCTCCCGGCCGATACGCCCCCTCGCCCCGGGACAGAACCGTCGCGCAGCGCGCTGAAGGCGTCCGATACCGTCCTCATCCGCAACCAGTTCACCACGCTGACGCGCGGCGACTACGATCTCGAGTTGACCAAGCTCCCGCCGGACGCCCGGGGCGGGTTCGGCGGTGATCCGAAGCGGGTCAACGCGCTGCTGAACAAGATCCTGATCGGAAAAAGCTTCGCCGCGAAGGCGCGGCTGGCCGGTCTCGACAAGACGCCCGAGGCCCAGCAGCGCATCAACGCGGAGGTGGAGCGCCTGCTTGCCACGATCTACATGGAGCGGTTCGATGCGGAGACCGCCCGCGAATTCGACGCCCGGCCGGGCATGGAGGCCGCGGCGCGCGAGCGCTGGCTTGCCGACGCCGACAACTATCGCACGCCCGAGCAGGCGGACGTCACGCAGATCGTCTTCGAGACGACGAAGCGGGGCAAGGATGAGGCGCTGCGCCTCGCCGAATCGGCACGCGCCCAGATCATTGCCGGTGCAGACATCAGCGCGCTCGCACGCGAGAGCTCCGACGACCCGACCGCCAAGCGCACCGGCGGCCGGCTCAAGGGCATCGCTCGCGACCAGCAAATCGACCCCGTGGTGAGCCAGGCGATCTTCGCGCTGAAAGCCCCGGGGGATGTCAGCCAGCCCGTCCTGGCACGTGCCGGCTACCACGTGATCCGGCTTGACGCGAAGCGGCCAGCCGCCGTCAAGCCCTTCGCCGAAGTGAAGGCCCAGATCATCGACAGCATGCGCGCCCAGTATGTCGACCAGCGGCGCGGCGAGCTCATCAATACGATCCGCACCGACCCGTCGATCGTCGTCAACGAAGAGGCGGTCGAGGCGCTGGTTATCAGGATCTCCGACGAGGCCTTCCGCAAGCCGCTGGAAAAATACACCGAGCCCAGCGTCGTGACGCCGGCGCCGAAGTAGCTGCCGCGCGCGGACGAGGCGACGCAGGCGCGCGCGCGTCGGTGGCCGCCCGCCCGTACGACGAACCCTGCGCATGACGAACTCCCACCCGTCGCGCCAACCTTCCCCGGCGCCGCCTGCCGCCCGCAGGAGCCTCGACGCCTTCGCGCGCGACCGGGCGCTGCTTGCGAACTTCTTTCGCCGCGAGCTGAAGACCCGGTACCTCGGCAGCATCGGCGTCGCGTGGGCGCTGCTGCATCCGCTCGCGCTGCTCGCCGTCTATCACTTCGTGTTCACCACCGTGCTGCGCGCCGGCGGCATCGCAGGCACGAGCTTCCTGCTGTTCGTCGCCGTCGCCCTGTGGCCGTGGCTGGCCGCGCAGGAGGCGATGCAGCGGGCAGCCGTCAGTATCGCCGGCTATGCGGGGCTGATCCGGAAGGTCGCGTTTCCGCACGAACTGATCGTTTACGCATCCGTCGCCGGCACGCTCGCCCTCCAGTTCGTCGGCTACGTGCTGGTGCTGGCGGTCCTCGCGCTCGCCGGCGAGCCGGTGCATTTTTCCGGCATGCTGCTCGCCGTTCCGCTGTGGATCGTGCTGGGCATTGCGGTCTCCGGGATCGCGCTGCTGCTGGCCGCGCTGCAGGTGTTCGTTCGCGATGTCGAGCACGTGCTGATGCCGGTGCTGCTGATCCTGATGTACCTGACGCCCATCCTCTACCCGCTGACGCTGGTGCCGGAGTCCTTGCGTCCCTGGGTCGCCGCCAATCCCTTTGCGTGGCTCGTGGGCCGCCTGCGCGATGGCCTGATCGACGGCAACGTCGCGCTCCGCTGGGGCGACGCGGTCGCCCTTGCCATCGCGCTCGCAATCTTTGCCGCGGGACGCGCGGTCTTCCTGCGGCTTTCCCCGCACTTCGAGGACTTCGTGTGAGCGCGCTCCTGTCGCTCAACGGCGTCGGCAAGGACTACGCGAAGGTCGAGACGCGCGGCGGCCGGATGCGCCTCGTGTGGGACCTCCTGCGCGGCCATGCGGCCCAGCACGTCTTCCGCGCGCTCGACGGAATAGACTTCGATCTGCAGCGTGGCGAATCGCTCGGCATCATCGGCGAGAACGGCGCGGGCAAGTCGACGCTGCTGAAGGCCATCGCCGGCGTCATCCAGCCGACTCGCGGCGCGATCGAGGTCAACGGCCGCATCGGCGCGCTGCTCGAGCTCGGCTCCGGCTTCCATCCGGAATACTCCGGCCTCGCGAACATCGACCTCGCCGCCGCCCTGCTGGGCCTGCTGCCGCGCGAGATCGCGAGCCGTCGTGACGAGATCATCGCGTTCGCCGACATCGGCGACCACATCAACGATCCGATCAAGAACTACTCGTCCGGCATGGTCGTGCGGCTCGGTTTCGCGATCGCGACGACGCTGCGCCCCGACATCCTCATCACCGACGAAGTGTTGGCGGTCGGCGACGAGTCGTTCCAGAAGAAGTGCGTCGCATGGATGGAGGACTTCCTCGCCGGCGGCGGCACGCTGCTGCTCTGCTCGCACAGCATGTACCACATCCAGAAGCTGTGCCGGCACGCGCTGTGGCTGAAGGACGGACGCACCGAGCGTTACGGCGCCACGGCTGACGTCACCCAGGCCTACCTCGCGTTCCACGAGGAAAAGGCGGCCGGCGCGAAGGCGCCGATGCCGGAAGCCGCAGCCGCGGCTGCCGGCGTGTACGCGATTCAATCGCTGCACGTGGGCCCGGGGCCGACGATCGCGCAGGGTGACGAGCTCACCATCACCGGCGAAACCTTCTCGCCGGACGGCCGGGCGCCGGTCGTGCTGATCGGCATCGTGCGCGCCGACGGCACGCCCGTCTATGGGGTGGCCACCGACATGGACCGTGTCGCGCCGGTGGCGATCGGAAGCAATCGCCATGGGTTCGGCCTCGTCTTTCCGGGCCTGGCACTCCTTCCCGGCAAGTACCTCGTGCGCGCGCATGCGCTCGATCCGGAAGGCGTGCGCCTCTTCGACAACGTGGAGCGCGCGTTCGTCGTGAGCGGGACGACGCGCGAGCTCGGACTGGTGCGGCTCGAGCATCGCTGGCAGCCGGACGTTCCGCCGGCGGCAGGCGGCGAGGGCGGGATTTCCTGAGCCCGCAACACCCGCGACGCCGCGCGTACATTGCGGGCGTGGGTGGGCGGGCGGCGACGATCGGGTAAAATCGCAGACCGGCGCGACGTTCCACGGCCGCCCGCGCGGCCGCGCACGGTTGCCGGTCGTGCCCTTCCACTCTCCCTCGCCGACGCCACGATCCCGATGTCCGCCGCAATCGCCTTCACCGGGGAACGCTTCGTTCCCGGCGCCATCGGCGAGATTGCCCACGAGCATTGGCATCGGTATGCGTTTGCGCGCCGCTTCCTCGCCGGCCGGCGGGTGCTCGACGCCGCTTGCGGCGAGGGCTACGGCTCGGCGCTGATGGCGACCGTGGCGGCCGTCGTGACCGGCATCGACATCGATCCCGACACGGTTGCGCACGCGCGCGCCGCTTACGCCAGCCGCGCGAACGTTCGCTACGAGGTCGGCGCGGTCACCGCGCTGCCGTTCGCCGACGGCGCGTTCGATGCCGTCGTGTCGTTCGAGACGATCGAGCATCTCGCGGCGGAAGATCAGCCGCGGATGCTCGCCGAATTCGCGCGCGTGCTGGCACCGGGCGGACTGCTCGTGCTGTCGTCGCCCAACAAGCGGCGCTACAGCGACGAGCGCGGATACTGCAACCCGTATCACCGGCATGAGCTCTACCGGGACGAACTCGCACGAATCCTCGCGCCGGCGTTCCCGCGCCAATCGTGGTTCCAGCAGCAGCTGCTCTACGCGTCGGCGATCTGGCGCGACGCCGCAGGCGGCGATGCGACGGTGCCGGGCGAGGACACCTGCGAAACGCTGGCTGGAGGCCAAGACCGGGTCGATCCTGCGGCAGCGATCGACGGGCTTTACTACATCGTCGTCGCCGGCGCGCCGGGCACCGTGCTGCCGCCGGCCGGCGTGCGCCTGTCGCTGTATACCGACCGCGACGATTCGCTGCTGCGCGGAGCCGAGGCAGACGCGGCCGAAGTGCTGCGCCTGGATGCGCTCCTCAAGGCGCGCGACGCCAGCCTCGACCGGCAGTCCGTCCACGTCGCGCACCTCGAGACACTCGTTGCCGAGCGCGAGCGCATCGTCGCCGAACGCGACGCGCAGCTGGCTGCGGCCAATGCCGCGCGGGAATCGCTCGAGCACGCGCTCGCCGCTTCCCGCCTTGCGTGCGAATCGCTCGAAGCAGCGCGCTCCGACGACGCGGCGGCGACCGAGGCGGCAAGGCGCGCGCGCGACGCCGCCGCAGCGGCGCTTGCGAAGGCCGAGGTGCGCGTCGCCTCCATCGAAGGCGAGCGGCGCGCCCTCGACGCGGCGGCGCTCGCGCAGGAGCGCATCATCGCCTACCAGCACGGAATGCGCTGGTGGCTGCGGCTGCCGTTGCTGCGCATCGAGCGCGCGTGGCGGCAATGGCGCGGGCAATGAGCACCACGGACCCTCCCGTGCCCGATCGCCGGGGTGCGCAGCTCGAAGGCAGTGCGCAGGCCGCCACAGCAGCGATCGACGTCGTGATCCCCGTCTACAACGCGCCCGTCGACGCGCGGCGTTGCGTCGACAGCGTGCTCGCGCACACCACGGGCGACTACCGGCTGGTGCTGATCGACGATGCCTCTCCCGATCAGGGAGTCGCCGCAATGTTCGCCGAGCTTGCGGCGCGCCGGTTGCCGCAGCTGCTGCTGCTCGCGAACGACGTGAACCTCGGCTTCACCGGCACCGCCAACCGCGGGATGGGGTTGTCGCAAGCCGATGTCGTGCTGCTCAATTCCGATACCATCGTCACGGCCGGCTGGCTCGAGGCGCTCGCCCGCTGCGCCGCGTCCGATCCGCGCATCGCGACCGCCACTCCGTTCTCGAACAACGCCGAGATCTGTTCCTTCCCGCATTTCTGCGCCGACAACCCCTGGCGCGAGGGCGACGATCCGGAGGCGGTGCGCGCAGCGCTCGCCGCTGCCGCCGTGCCGACCTATCCCGACCTGCCGACCGGCGTCGGCTTCTGCCTCTACATCCGGCGCGCGGCGATCGAAGCGCTGGGCGTCTTCGACACTGCGTTCGGAAAAGGCTACGGCGAGGAGAACGACTTCTGCCTGCGCGCCATCGAGCGGGGCCTGCGCAACGTGCTGTGCGACGATGCCTTCGTGCTGCACGCGGGCGAGCGCTCGTTCGTCGGCCGCAAGTCCGAGCTGGGTCCCCGGAACATGGCGCTGCTGCTCGAGCGGCATCCCGGCTATCTCGACCTCGTCCGTGGCTACATCGCCGCCGATCCGCTGCGACCGCTGCGCGCTGCGGCGCTCGCGCGCGGCCGCGCGGATGCCGGTCGCGCCCCCGGCGTGCTGCACGTCATCCACGGCCATGGCGGTGGCACCGAGCACCACGTGCGTGCGCTGGTCGAGTCGTCGCGGAGCCGCTGGCGCCACTACCTTGCCATCGCCACTGGCGACCGCTGGCAGCTCGAGGAACACCTCGACGACGGCACCGTGCGCGCGTTCGATTTCCATCGGCCCGCCGACGATGCCTGGAGCGTCTTCATCAACGGCCTCTGCGCGACCTTCGGCGCGGAACTCGTCCATCTGCACAACGTGTCGGGCTGTCGCGACGGCATCCTTGCCGCGCTGCCGGACCTCGCCGTTCCCTACGGCTACACGGTGCACGACCTCAACTTCGCGTGCCCGACGATCACGTTCATCGGCACCGACGGGATGTATTGCGGCGGCCAGACCGACCCGGGCACCTGCGGCCGCTGCCTCGCGGCGCAGCCGGATTTCGCCGGCATCGACATTGCATCGTGGCGCGCGCGGCACCGGCGCTTGCTCGACGGCGCCGCGTTCATCATCGCGCCGTCGCGATGGACCGCGGACATGCTGGCACGCTATTTCCCCGGTCTCGAAGCAGACGTGATCGCGCACGGCGCCCCGGATGCCTGGGCGCTCCAGCCGTCGGCGGATCCGGCCCCGCGACCCGCGGTGCCGATGCCGGACGACGACGTGCCGACAGTCGCGGTGCTGGGCGCCATCGGCCCCGACAAGGGCGCGCGCCGGCTCGACAGCATGGTCGAACGGGCGCGCGCGCAGCGCCTTCCGCTGCGGTTCGTGCTGATCGGCTACCTCGACCGCCTGCAGACCCCGTGGCAGAGCGACGATGCGGTATTCACGGTCCACGGGCGCTATGCGCCGTGCGATCTCCCCGAGCTGCTCGCCCATTACCGCGTGCGGCTCGTCGCCTTCCCGTCGGCCGGGCCGGAGACGTTCAGCCTGACGCTGTCCGAGGCGTGGGCGGCCGGTCGGCCGGTCGTGGTGCCGCCGATCGGCGCGCTCGCGGAGCGCGTGGCGGCGGCGGGCGCCGGCTGGGTGCTGACCGACGACGAGTGGCGCGACGATGCGCGGATACTTGCCCGCATTGCCGCGCTGGTCGCGCCCGCTGCGGCACCCGAACTCGCCGCGGCCGCGCGCC
>CALQLA020000076.1 GCA_943331295.2 Bordetella parapertussis
GCGCGACCTATCCGGTCACGACATTCAAGATTGCAGGCGTGACGCAAGGCGCCGCCACCTGGGGGTCGACCAGTTCTACAGCGACGGTCCAGAACAACACCTATTTCGCAGCCACGACCGGCAAGTTGGACGTCGCGTCCGGGACCGGGCCGGCGGCGAAGCTGGCGTTCACGACGCAGCCGTCGGCGAGCACGGTGGCTGGGGCGGCCTTTGCCACGCAGCCGGCGGTGACGCTGCAGGACGCGGCTGGCAACACGGTGACGGGGACGGCGCAGAACGTGACGCTGGCGATCCAGACCAACGCCGGTCCGGGCGGCATCCTCAGCGGCACCAAGTTTTTAGCGGTCAATACTGGCACCGGGGTCGCGACGTTCAGCGGGCTGTCCATCGACAAGGCCGGCACCGGCTACACGCTGACCGCGACGGGCAGCACGGTGAGCACCAGCGCCGGCGTGGTGCTCAGCAGCGCGTTCAACGTCACGGTCGGGCCGGTCGACGCAAGCCACTCGACCATCAGTCCCGCAACCGCCTCCATCACCGCGAACGGCACGAGCACGCAGGTCGTCACGGTCCAGGCGCGGGACGCCGTCGACAACAACCTGTCCAGCGGCGGCAGCACGGTCGTCTTTTCGCTCTCCGGAGCGGGCAGCATCGGCGCCACGACGGACAACGGCGACGGCACCTATACTGCGACGGTGACTGCGCCGACGGAAGCCGGCGTGGGAACCGTGACGGCCACGCTGGGCGGAACCCAGGTCGGAACCGCGGTGTCGGCATCGACGGCGGTGATCACCTTTGCGCTCGGTGTCACGGATCTCGCCACCGGGAACAGCACGTCGTCCGGAACGACCGTTGCGGTCACCGTGCCGGCCGGCGGTGTCGCCGCCGGGAACACGGTCCTCCTGATGTTTGCCATGGATCCCGTGAGCGGAACGGTATCCGCAGCGGACTCCCGCGGCAACACCTACGCCAACGACGTGGACACGATGCAGGGGACGTCGGGGTCGGGTACCGGTGTTCGCACGGTCATCCTGTCCGCCTACGTGGCTACCGCGCTGCAATCCGGCGACACCATCACGGTCACCCATCCGACCGCAACTTCACGCGCCGTCAGCGCCGCCTACGCCGCCGGTGTTCTGAAGACGTCCCGCAAGGACCAGACGGCGACCGGCGGAAGCACGACGGCAGCCACTACCGGCGTCACGGGCACCGCCACGACGACTTCGCAAGCGGAGATCCTGATCGGGGCGATCGGGATCCAGAACTCCAGCATCACGTTCACCGCGGCCAGCAACTACACGGCATTGACGGCTGCCGCAGCGAACACGGGCTTCGCCGGCACGTCGATCGCGATCCTGCCCGAGTACCGGATCGCGAGTGCGGAAGGGGGCTACACTGCCGGCGGAACGTGGACCAGCAGTCGGTGGGCCGCCGCCCTGGCGACCTACAGGACGCAGAATATCTCGACCCCGGTCGTGATCAACACGAACACGAGCACGGCGTCGTCGACGACCATCACCGTCGCGACACCCGTGGCAGGCGTCGCCGTGAACAGCACGGTGATCGTCGCGGTTGCCATGGACCCGTCGGCGACGACGGTCACCGTCACCGACGCCCGATCGAACACCTACAGTGCCGACAAGGACGTTACCAACGGGTCCGTCACGACCGGCGTGCGCACGCTCGTCTTCTCCGCGCCCGTCACCACCGCGTTGGTCAGCGCCGATCTCATAACGGTCACCTTCGGTGCGGCGGTCGTCGCCAAGGCGGTGAGCGCCTATTCGGTGACCGGCCTCGTGGCCTCGTCGCGCGTCGACCAGAGCGCATCGGCGACCGGCACGAGCACTGCGCCCAGTTCCGGAAGCACGGGGACGACTTCTCAGCCCAACGAGTTGATATACGCGGCGATTGGCGTCGAAGAGACCAGCATCACGGCGACCACGCTCACCGCCGCCGGCAGCGGCTTCACCGCCCTGACCGGGACAGGAACCGCCAGCACCACGGG
Organism: Bordetella parapertussis; assembly: GCA_943331295.2. GTDB lineage: Bacteria > Pseudomonadota > Gammaproteobacteria > Burkholderiales > Casimicrobiaceae > CAIWHR01. Next base: position 2,006 of record CALQLA020000076.1, read on the forward strand.
CGTGCGTATCCTTCCCGAGTTCAACTTGGTAAGTGCGACGGGCTCCTACACCGGCAATGGTACCCTCAGCCAGAGCAATCGTTGGGCGGCGGCGGTCGTCACCTACAAGATTGCCGGCGCCGCCAGCGCCGCGGATTCGACCCTCAGTCCCGCCACCGCCAGCATCACCGCCAACGGCAGCAGCACGCAGATCGTCACGGTCCAGGCCAAGGACACCTACGGCAACAGCCTCGTCACCGGAGGAGAGACGGTCGTCATTTCCAAGTCCTCCGGCACCGGCACCATCGGCAGCGTGACGGACAACAGTAACGGCACCTATACGGCGACAGTGACCGCCCCGACCGCCACCGGCAGCGGGGTGTTCGTGGCGACGCTGGGCGGCGCCGCGGTGACGAGCGGCACCGGCCAATCCACGATCACCTATACCCCGGGTGCGGCGGATGCGACGCAGTCGACGCTGACGCCGGCCAGCGCCAGCATCACGGCCAACGGTACGAGCACGCAGGTGCTGACGGTGCAGGCGAGGGACGCCAACGGCAACAACCTGACCAGCGGCGGTTCGACCGTCACCATCACCAAGTCCTCCGGCACCGGCACGATCGGCAGCGTGACGGACAACAGCAACGGCACCTATACGGCGACAGTGACCGCCCCGACCGCCACCGGCAGCGGGGTGTTCGTGGCGACGCTGGGCGGCGCCGCGGTGAAGAGCGGCGCGGGTAGCCAGACGCAGGCGACGGTGACGTACAGCGCCGGCACCGCAACGAAGCTGCAGGTGCTGATGCCGGGGGAGACGGCGGCGCCGGGGACGGGCAGTGGGAAGACCGGGACGCCGACGGCGCAGACGGCGGGAACGGCGACCACGGTGACGGTGAACGCGGTGGACGCGAACTGGAACGTGGTGAGTTCGGCGACGCCGACGGTGGCGATCACGTCGAGCGATGGCAATGCGACGCTGCCGGCGAACGCGGCGCTGGTGTCGGGCACGAAGACGTTCAGCGTGACGTTCAAGACGGTGGGATCGCAGACGGTGACGGCGACCGATGTGGCCGCGGCACTGACGGCCAATACCGGGACGGCGACGACGGTGAACGCCGGCACCGCAACGAAGCTGCAGGTGCTGATGCCAGGGGAGACGGCGGCGCCGGGGACGGGCAGTGGGAAGACCGGGACGCCGACGGCGCAGACGGCGGGGACGGCGACCACGGTGACGGTGAACGCGGTGGATGCGAACTGGAACGTGGTGAGTTCGGTGACGCACACGGTGGCGATCACGTCGAGCGATGGCAATGCGACGCTGCCGGCGAACGCGGCGCTGGTGTCGGGCACGAAGACGTTCAGCGTGACGTTGAAGACGGTGGGATCGCAGACGGTGACGGCGACGGATCAGGATGCATCCCCGCTGACGGCCAACACGGGCACGGCGACCATAGTGAATGCCGCGGTGGCGTCCAAGCTCGTCATCACCGGCACCAGCACCCAGACCGCCGGCGCCACGCAGAACCTGACGATCACCGCCTACGACGCCTACGCCAACGTCGCGACCGGCTACACCGGCGACAAGAGCCTCACGTTCTCGGGCGCGAACAGCTCGTTCAGCCCGGTCACCGCGCCGACGGTCAAGAACAAGAGCGGGACCGCTGTCGCGTTCGGTGCGACGACGACGATCACGTTCGCCAGCGGCGTCGCCTCGGTGTCGGGCGGCAGCAACGGCGTGCTGACGCTGTACAAGGTCGAGACGGCGACGGTCAGTGCCACCGACGGCACGATCAGCTCGACCGGCAGCGACCGTCTGTCGGTGACGGTCTCCTTCGGCAGCACCACCCAGCTCGTGGTCACGACGCAACCCCCGATCTATGCCGCCCCCAACGCGGTGTTGTCGCCGTCCCCGACCGCTGCGATCGCGGACGCTTACGGCAACGTCGTGACGACGGATTCGACGCATGTCGTCACTGTCACGCTGTCGGCGGGCACCGGCACGCTGTCGGGGACGAAGACGGTGACCGCGTCTGCGGGCCTTGCGACCTTCGCCACGCTTTCGGTCGACCTGGAAGGTGCCCACAAGCGACTGACGTTCAGCACGACCGATGGCATCGCCAGCGCAACCAGCGACGTGTTCCTGATCGGCCACCCGATGTTCGCGATTCTCAACAACGGCAACTGGTGCAGCGCGGGCACGTGGTCGAACACCTCGGGCGGTGCGTCGAATGGCGATTTTCCATCGGCCCAGGATTTGGTCGTGATCGGGGAGGCGGGCTCGATCACGGTGAACATCGGGTCGGGCTGCTCGGCGGTCGCCGGCTTCGTGACGCTGGGCGGCCCGACGGTCAGCGCTGCGGTCGCATTGAACTTCACCGACGCGACGAGCACGCTGACGGTCGAGGAGGACGTGGTCCTCTATCGCCCAGTAGCCACCAATACCGTGCAGATCGGGGTTGGGACAGGGACGTTGACCAGCAACGGCCACATTCACGTCGGCTACCACGAGTCGTCGTCAACAGATGCGACGCGCGTGGCCAAGATCACGGTTTCCACCGGCACGCTGAGCGTCACCGACTTCGAGAACCTCACGCTGGACGCCGAGGATTCCGGCGGCCTGCAGGCGCAGGTCGTCTTCAGCGGTGCCGGCACGCTGAACATCGCCGGGGGATTGGAGCTCCCGCAGAGCCTGGGAACGCTGACCCCCCCGACGGGCGCCGGCGTCGTGAACTTCAACGGCATAGTCGCGCAGGCGATCCCGATCGGCGTGAGCGCGGTTACCTACGGCAACCTGACGATCAACAACACCCACGCCTCGGGTGCGACGCTGAGCGCGGCGATTACGGGCACTAACGTTACGGGCAACCTGACCATCGGGAACGTGGCGTCGGGAAGCCTGCTGAACAACGGCGGCTACGCGATCACGCTGGCGTCGGGCAAGAGCTTCACGGTCGCGAACGGCTCGACCTTCAAGCTCGGCGGCAGCTCGGCGATGCCGACGGTCTCCGGCGGAGGCACCAGGACCTTCGGCGCGACCAGCACGGTTAATTATGCCGGCAGCGGGCAGACGGTCAGCGCCGACACCTTCGGCAACCTCACGCTGTCCGCCTCCGGCGCCGTCGCGCTGACGACCGGCACGACCATCAATGGCAACCTCGCGCTCACGGGCACGGCGACCGCGGCGAGTACCTCCGGGACCGTCACCTTCTCCGGCACCGGCACGCAGACGATCAGCTGCGCCGCGGACGGCCAGCTCACCATCGGCAGCCTCGCGATCAACGCCACGGTGACCAACGCCTGCGTCGGCGCGCTGACGGTGTCGACGGCGCTGTCGGGGACGGGCACGCTGACGCAGGCGACCAACGCGGTATTGAACATCGCCGGAACCACGAGCGGCCCGACGGTGAACGCGGCGACCAACACCCCCAACCAGGTGAACTACACCGGCTCCACGCAGACGCTGTCGACGGGCACGTACGACAACCTCGCCGTGACCGGCGGTGGCACGGCGACCCTCGGCGGCAACGTGACGGTCAACGGCGACCTGCTGGTGTCGAATGGCACGCTCGACCTCGGCGCGTACACGGCGAACCGGGGCAGCGCGGGCGGCACGCTGCAGGTGAACACCGGCTCGACCCTCAAGATCGGCGGCACGGGCACATTGCCGTCGAACTACACGACGGTGGCGCTGCAGGCGGGAAGCACGGTGGAGTACGCCGGCTCGAGCCAGACGGTCGCCAGCCGGACCTACGAGAACCTGTCGATCACCGGCAGCGGGACCAAGACCCTGGGCGGGGCAATGGTGGCGAACGGCAACGTGGCGATCGGCACCGGCGCCACGCTCGCCACCAGCGGCAACGACCTGACGTTCAAGGGCAACTTCACCAATGGCGGCACGTTCACGGCCGGCAGTTCGGCGATCATCGTCGCCGGCACCGGCGCACAAAGCATCGCCGGGTTCACGACCACCGGCACGCTGACGATGAGCAAGACCGCCGGCACGGCGACGCTGGGCGGCAACGTGGCGGCCGGCGCGCTCACCATCAACGGCAGCGGCGGCGCGCTCAATCTGGGCAGCGGCACGCACACGATCAGCGGCGCCTGGACGATGACGGCGGGCACGGTCAACGCCGGCACGAGCACCCTGCAGGTGGCGGGCGACGCCGCGGGCGGCGGCGGCGTCTTCAACGCCGGCACCGGCACGGTGGTGTGGAACAAGTCCGGCAGCCAGACGATCGCCGGCCTCACCTACTACAACGTGGCGCTGTCGGGCGGCGGCACCAAGACGGTGCTGGTCACCGGCGCGGGCCCTGCGTCGGCCACGCGCCTCACCGCGGCCTCGGCCAAGCTGGCGCCGAAGAGCGGGACGACCGTCAGCGCATCCGGCATGGTCAAGCCGGCCGCCGATCCGCCGGGCTCGCCGGGCAACATCACCGTCAACGTGGGTGGGACCCTCGACCAGGGCTGCACGACCAGCTTGGTGGTCAGCACGTTCACGATCAACGGCAGCTACCTCAACTGCAATTCGAGCACCGACGGCGGGACTGGCAACCTCACCACTGGCGACATCGTCGTGGGCGGCGGCGCCGTGTTCGACTTCATCGGCTCTACCAGCAGCGCCCCGACGATCACGCTTTGGGGCGACGTCTCGAACAGCGGCCTGGTCCGCATCTGGGGTGGTGGCCGCAGCGGCGGCGCCCCCGTGTGCTCGGGCGCCACGGTGCCGGTCGCCATCGCTTCCGGCACCGGCTCGACGCGATCCTGGGCCGGCGCCGGCGAATGGCACATCTCGACGGTGACGGTGAATTACCAGTCGTCGACGGGCGGGCTGACGATCATGGCCTGGAATTCCACCGCCATCACCAACTCGAACTGGACGGCCGCCGGCACCGGCGTCTGCGAATACGGCGAGCCGACGGCGATCAAGCTGATCTCGTTCACCGCCACGCCGTCGCCGGACGGGATGGTGCTGAAGCTGCGCACCGGCCGCGACGTCGCCAACCTCGGCTTCAACCTCTACCGCGAGGTCGGCGGCAAGAAGGTGAAGCTCAACGCGACGCTGCTGGCCGGCACGGCGCTGATGGGCGGCATCAGGACCACGTTCACCGCGGGCCAGGTCCGGCGCTGGGTGGACAATGCGCCGGTCGCCGGCGGCCGCTACTGGCTGGAGGAAGTCGACGCCCGGGGACCGCGGACGTGGTACGGGCCCGCGACCGACCAGCCCGCGCCGGCGGTGGCCGACCCGGCCGACGCGACCGCCAGGATCGTGGCGACGATCAACGCGCAGGGGAAGAACACGCTGCCCGAGGAGGCGGTGGTGCCCGCGATCGAGCTGTGGCAGGTCGGCAGCGTCGCCGGGAAGTTGGGGCCGTCGGCCAAGAGCGCGCCGCTGTCGGCCACCGCGGCCGTGGTGACCTCGGCGACGGCGGCCGCGCTGTCGACCCAGTACACGGTGGCAGCCACCGCCGGCGTGCGGCTCGACGTCAAGGCGGAAGGCTGGTATCGCGTGCCGCAGCCGCAGCTGGTGGCGGCGGGCATCCCGGCGACCGTCGATCCGCGCAAGCTGCAGCTGTACCTGAACGGGGTCCAGCAGGACATCGTCGTCGACGGCGAATCCGACGGCAAGTTCGGCAGCGCCGATTCGGTGCGCTTCTACGCGATGGGCACCGACACCCTGTGGTCGGACACGCAGGCGTATTTCCTGATCGTCGGCTCGACCAAGGGGACGCGCGCCGCCACGATCAACTCGGCCCGGGCGGCCGCCGGCGGCACCAGCTTTGCGACCACCGTGCAGTGGAAGCCGCGCGTCAACTACATGTCGATGATCCGCAACGGCGACGCCAGCAACTTCTTCGGCCCGATCGTCTCGGCCGACGGCCCGATGGAGCAGGCGATCGCGACGCCCAACTACGCCACCGGCGCCGTGGCCGCGACCCTGCGGGTGAAGCTGCAGGGGATCACCTCCGTCCCGCACGCGGTGCGGGTGGAACTCAACGGGCAGCTGCTGGGGACGATGCATTACAACGCGCAGGTGGTGGGCGACAGCACGTTCACGATCCCCACGCCGCTCCAGGCGACGAACAGCCTGGTCCTCAACGGGCTGAACGAGGAAGACTACAGCATGGTCGACACCGTCCAGCTCACGTACCAGCACCTGTACGCGGCCGACGGCAACTACCTGCGGTTCACGGCCGCGACCGGCAAGCAGGTGGCGGTCAGCGGCTTCACGAGTTCCGCCATCACGGCGATCGACGTCACGGATCCGGCCAACGTGTCGATCGTGAAGGGGACGATCAGCGGAAGCGGGTCGAACTACACGCTCGCCATCGTGCCGTCGGGCAGCACCACGCCGCGGACGCTGATCGCGCTCGCCGGCGACAGGGTCGGCGTGCCCGGCATCGCGACCAACAAGCCGTCGTCGCTGCACGCGGCGCAGGCGGGCTACGACCTCGTGATCATCGGCCCGGACGACCTGCTCCCGAGCGCGGCCCCGCTGGCCGCGCGGCGCCAGGCGCGGGGCCGCAAGGTGGCCATGGTCAGCCTGCAGAACATCTACGACGAGTTCAGCTTCGGCGTGAAGAACGCGCAGGCGATCAAGACCTTCCTCGCGACGGCGAAGGCCAACTGGACGACCAGGCCGACCCACGTGCTGCTGCTGGGCAACGGGACGTCGGATCCGCGCAACTTCCTCGCCACCGGCGTCCCCGACAAGACGCCGGCGAAGCTGGTGGACACCGCGTACGGCGAGACCGCGTCCGACGACTGGTACGTCGACTTCAACGACGACGGCCTGCCGGACATGGCGATCGGCCGGCTGCCGGCGGAGTTCCTGCCCGACGCCGAACTGATGGTCGACAAGGTCCTCGCGTACGACGACGCGGGCGCCGCGGCGTGGAAGCAGAATGCGCTGCTGCTGACCGGGGCCGCGAGCCCGGGCGACAATTTCTCCGGTTACACGGCGAGCGTGCGCCGGCTGCTGCCGGCCGGCATGACGGTGACCAGCCTGACCGAGGGCGTGAACGGGAACAGCGCGAGCGTGTCGGCGGCGATCAATTCGGGCCAGGGGCTGGTCAACTACGCCGGACACGGCTCGGTCGAGATCTGGAGCGATCTGTTCAGCTCGTCGGATGCGTACGCGCTGACCAACCAGACCAAGCTCCCGGTGGTGCTGTCGATGACCTGCCTCGCCGGGTACATCCAGGACCCGACGATGGAGACGCTGGCGAAGGCACTGATGAACGCGGCCAACGGCGGCGCCGTGGCTGTGTGGGCCTCCTCGAGCCTGACCGAGCCGCCCTCTCAGGCGCAGATCAACCAGGCGTTCCTGCGCGGGGTCTACGGAACGCCGCGGAAGACGATCGGCGAGGCGGCCGCGGCAGCGAAGGCGGCGACGATCGACCCCGACGTGCGCCGGACGTGGAACCTGCTCGGCGACCCGTCGATGTACCTGCAGTAGGCGCAACGATGGTCGCGCGCAACTCGGAAGCGTTCCTGGACATCGCTGCCCAGGTGCTGGCACGCGGCCATCGCGTCCGCTTCGTCGCGGAAGGCGACAGCATGCGGCCGACCCTCCGGGGCGGCGAGGCGCTGATCGTGGCGCCGGTCGTCCCGCCGGAGGTCGGCGTCGACGACATCCTCCTCTACCGCGCGGGCAACCGCGCCTACGTGCATCGGGTGATCGCGATCGGTGACGAATCGCGGCGGGTCTTCACCCTGCGCGGCGATGCCGACGACGCGGTCGCGGAGCACGTGCCCGCCGAGCAAGTCCTCGGGCGGGTCGTCGCCATCCAGCGCGAGGGACCGGGCAAGAGGCTGGTGCTCCACCTGAAGCGCGCTGCGGCGCGCCTCGGCAAGCTCGGCGACGGAGGCGTGCCGGCCGCGTGAGCAGCCCATGGCGGGCGGCACGGGTCGAGCTTTATCTGTCACCGATGATCGACGGCTTCGATGGCATAGTCGGCAGCGGGTCGATCGGCACGTGCCCGGACGCTCAGCACGTCGACACGATGCTGGATGCTGCCATCGAGACGGTCGCGGCGGGCAACGACCCGCCCGTTGTCCCGTCTGACCGCGGGGCCCGCTACCGATGGCCTGGATGGCTGTCTCGGATCGCCACAAAGACTGGCGCCGCAGCCCCGACCCTCCCATGAGGCAGCCGATTCTCCGGCGGGGGCAAGCATGATCGGGCTATCCGCCCATGCTTCGCCAGTAGGCATGCCCACCGCCACGCGCGTCGCCGCAGCGCTGATGCTGCTCATCGCGCTCGCGACGTTCATTGGGACCGACCGCTGGCTCGGCCCGCTCGACGACGAGACTGAGTTCGTCACATTCGCCCGGCAATCGTTGAGCGAGACGTTCGACGACTATTGGCAGCGCTCGGGCCAGCCGGAGCATCCGCCGCTGGGGAACGTGCTGCTCCACCTCTGGCTCCCGATCGGCGGGGCGGCGCAGTGGTCGCTGCGCTTGCCGTCGATGCTGCTCTACCTCGGCGGCCTCCTCGTCTTCGCGTTCGCAGCGCGGCGCATTGCGAGCACCACGGGCCATGCGGACAGTGCGCCTGACGCGAACAATGCGGGCAACGCAGGCATGGGCGATGCAGGCGACGCCGCCAACGCGGCGTTCCTCACGCTGCTCGGCCTCGGCGTCGCGTGGCCCTTCGGCTTCCACTTCGGGCGGGTGGCCGAGTGGTACTCGCTCGCCTTCTTCCTGGTCGGAGCCATGACCCTGTCTTACCTTCGTTTCCTGGAGAAGGGCAGCGCGGGGCGCCTGGCGGCCTTCGTGCTGCCGGCGATCCTGCTCGTCTACACCACGTACTACGGCTGGGCGATCGTCGGCTGCCTGGTCCTGGATCTGGCGCTAGTGCGCGGGCGGCGCGAGGCGGGAAAACTTCTGCTGGTCACGCTCGGCGCGATGGCGCTTGCCTACATCCCGCTTTGGCGCACCTTCGTCCAGCAGGTATTGCACGGATCGGAGATCGTGACGACGAGTGACGCCTCGCTGCCGAGCCGGGTGCTCAATGCGAGCTATGCGTTCTACGCGCTCTTCGTCAGCGAATCGGTGGCACCCTGGTTCGCGTGGGTGAGCGCGCCCACCGGGATCGCGATTCTCGCCAGCATCGCGCTCGCCGCGTCGCTGGCGCCGCCCGCTGGCCGACGATCCGTGCTGTGGTTCGCTGCCTTGTTCGCCGGCATGGTCGTCATCGGAATCGTCAACACCAAGCGCCTGCTGTCGATCTCCGGCTGGCTGCTGCTGCCGCTCGCGCTGGCGCTCGCAGGCGCGGGGTTTCCGGCACGGCGTCGCGCGCTCGCCGTGTTGCTCGCTTCGATCGCGCTCGTGGGCTGGGGCGGCGTGGTGGCGCGCTCGTATTACGCCGCCCTCCACTTTGTCGAGCCCTGGCCCGCACTTGCCGACCAAGGCGCCCGGACGGTGGCAGCGGGCGGTGTCGTCGTCACCAACAGCGACCCGCTGCGCTTCAGCCTCAACTATTCATTGCTGGCGGCCGGCCTGGTGCCTCGCGATGCAGTCCCCGGCTGGGTCGACCACCCCTCCGTGATCGACGTCAGCGGGTGGCGGCCGGCGGCCGTTGCGGGAAAGAACTCGGTGCTGTTCGTGCGGGGAGTGAACACCAACCTGATCGACGCGACCGACCGCGCCGGGCAGTGGCTGGCCGACTCCTGCGTGAAGCTTGCCGAGCGCGAGCTCGTTGCCGACAGTGGCTACGAGTTCAAGCGGCGTCACTTCCCCAATGCCGGGCAGCTGCCGTTCCGAATCTCGGTGCGGGAATACGACTGCGGTGCAGCGACAGCGACCTGAATCCCATTCTGTTTGCTGGTGCCCACGCCACCGCGCAAGCCGGCCCCCAAGCCAAGCCGCACGATCTTCGATGTCATCATCCGTCGGAAACTGCGGTCACGTTGCGTCGGAATGCACAGTCAATTCGCATCACGCTGTTGCCGCTCGCGGTTTGAAGAGTTTGGATCGGCGCTCGCCAGCGTGGCTGGGTGCTCGCCAAAGTGTCCGTATTGGACAAGTCGTCCAATTGGAGTAGCATCCCGATATGGGAGGATGCCAATGACGCAATTGATCCGAGTCAGGAATGTCCGTGGCGAGTTGGTGGAGGCAAAGTCGATTTCCGCGTCCGACGCCAAGAGCGTCGGGCGCATCCTCGATTACGTGGCCAAAGACGGCGGCGTCACGATCACGCGACGAAGCGCCGCGTTCGCGGTGGTGATTCCGGTCGAGACGTACGCGCGCCTGGCCGCCTTGGAGCAAGCGTCACTCGACACACTCACCACGCAATTCGACGCCCTGCTGGACCGGATGCAGCAGCCCGGCATGGCCAGCGCGATGGAGCGCGCGTTCCAGATGGGGCCTGAAGCGCTGGGGCGTGCCGCAGTGCAGCAAGCCCGGGCAACCAAAGGTGTCGCCACGAAACGTACGCGCGGCGGAGTTCGCAAGCAGCGAGGCACGGCATAGTTGCGATCTATGTCCTTGCTGGTTGCAATGGCGCCGGCAAGAGCAGCATCGGCGGCGCGGCGCTGCGGGCAGCGGGAGCTGCGTACTTCAACCCGGACGAAGCGGCTGGAGCCATCCTGTCGGCCCAAACGACACCGTTTTCCCAAGCGCAGGCCAATGGGGCGGCGTGGGCGGAAGGGAGGCGCCTGCTGGAGCGGGCGATTCGCGAGCGCCGCGACTTCGCCTTCGAGACCACGCTAGGCGGCCGTACCATCACGGAGTTGTTGCTCAAGGCATGCGACGCGGGCCTTACGGTCAACGTCTGGTTCATCGGGCTCGCCACCCCCGAGATGCACATTGAACGAGTGCGACAGCGCGTCGCACAAGGTGGCCACGACATACCTGTCGCCAAGATTCGGGAACGATTTGACCGCGGACGCGAGAACCTGGTCCGGATTCTGCCGTACGTTGCAGCGCTGAGGCTATTCGATAACTCGGCCCCGGCAGACCCGGCAATCGGTCTCGTTCCGCACCCGCGTCTTCTGATCGAGGTCGTGGCTCGCCGAATTGTCACCCCGAAGCATCTGCGTGCACTCGCCGGGCAAGTGCCGGAGTGGGCGAAACCCGTGGCGGCTGCGGCGCTCAAGCTGCATCTGCAAGGCGTGACTTGATCGATGATAGCGGTCCCGTGCGTGACCTGCCATGAACGACTCCACCCAGGCGTTTCAGGCTATGGATGGAGCAAGTGTGGAAGCGGAACGCCTCGCACGCCCTCGCCACGCCCCCCCGGGTTTCGCTTCGCGCAACGCCGGGCTACCATAGGCTCCCCACTTATGTCGGCCCGGATGGCCGGCTGCCTGCGGAGGTGACGATGTGCAGGTTTCCCCACGACGACGCGCGGCGGCATGCGCTGCACTGCATCCTGCCGCCGTACCTGCTGCGCGCCATCGCGCGCAACGGCACGCCGGAGCAACGCACCGCGGCGCTGGCCGGACTCGCGACCGACAGCGGGATCCGGGCGCTGCGGGCGCAGGCGGACGCGATGCCGGGGGTGGCGCGCGCCCTCGTGCCGCCGCCCGCGGGCACCCCGGCGCCGCGCCGGACGATCTACGACGCCGCCCACGGGCAGGCGCTGCCGGGCAGGGCGATCCGCCGCGAAGGCGCGGCGCCGTCCGGCGACGCCGCCGTCGACGAAGCCTACGACGGCCTCGGCGCGACGTTTGCGTTCTTCCTCGACGCCTATCGCCGCAACTCGATCGACGACGCGGGCATGGCGCTGGATGCGAGCGTTCACTTCGGCGTCCAGTACGACAACGCCTTCTGGAACGGCGCGCAGATGGTCTTCGGCGACGGCGACGGCAAGCTGTTCAACCGCTTCACCGTCGCGCTCGACGTCATCGGCCACGAGCTCGCGCACGGCGTGACGGCGCGCGAGGCGGGACTCGTCTACCTGGGCCAGCCCGGCGCGCTGAACGAGTCGCTGTCCGACGTGTTCGGGTCGCTGATCAAGCAATACGCGCTGCAGCAGGACGCGACCGCCGCGGACTGGCTGATCGGCGCCGGCCTGCTGGCGAAGGGTGTGCGGGGCGTCGCGCTGCGCTCGATGAAGGCGCCCGGCACCGCCTACGACGACCCGGTGCTCGGCCGCGACCCGCAGCCCGCCCACATGAAGGATTTCGTCGACACGACCGAGGACAACGGCGGCGTGCATCTCAATTCGGGCATCCCGAACCGCGCGTTCCATCTCGCCGCGGTCGCCATCGGCGGCAGGGCGTGGGAGATCGCAGGTCGCATCTGGTACCTTGCGCTGCGCGATCCGAAGCTCAAGGCGAACGCGAATTTCGCCGCCTTCGCGAAGCTCACCGTGAAGACCGCGGGCAGGCTGTACACGGCGAAGGGCCGGGAAGCCAGCGCCGTCGCCGCGGCGTGGAAGGCCGTGGGGGTGTTGTAGCCCGGCGTTCTGCAACGCACAACCCGTGGGCTTGCACCAACGGGGACGGGCCACGGGTTTCACGTTCGTTCAACCCGGGCTGCACGACGTTGGCAGAGGGCAACATCAATGCGGATCGAACTGGCCATCGACGGTGGTTTTGCCTACGTCCCCGGACTTCGGCCGCCGGTGGTCGTCGACGACGCGCAGTTGCCGGGCGCCGATGCCGCGCAGCTGCGCCGCCTTTGCGCCGCCGCGCTGGCGGCGGCGGATGCGCCGGCCCCGCCGCCGCCCGGCCCCGACGCGCGCCGCTACCGGCTGACCATCGACAGCGACGGCACGACGCGCGAGCTGGCGGCCAGCGACCCGGTCGGATCGCCGGCGCTCGCGCAGCTGATCGGGTTTCTCGAAGCGCGCCGCGCGCGCTGAGCGTCTTCCCGGCGCAACGATCGTTGGCCGGACCGGCTTTCCGCGCGGTTCGGCCGGTATAATCGGGGGTCTACCCAATCGGCTCTAGCATGCGTCAATACAACTCCAGGAAGCGCGTGCTGGTCACGGGCGGCGCCGGGTTTCTCGGCTCGCACCTGTGCGAACGGCTGCTTGCCGCGGGCAGCGACGTCCTCTGCGCCGACAACTTTTTCACCGGCACCAAGGACAACATCGCGCACCTCTTGCCGAGCCCGCATTTCGAGCTGATCCGGCACGACGTCACGTTTCCGCTCTACGTGGAGGTGGACGAGATCTACAACCTCGCCTGCCCGGCCTCGCCGATCCACTACCAGCACGACCCGGTGCAGACCACCAAGACCAGCGTGCACGGCGCGATCAACATGCTGGGGCTCGCAAAGCGGGTGGGCGCCAAGATCCTGCAGGCGTCGACCAGCGAGGTGTACGGCGACCCGCGCGTGCACCCGCAGACCGAGGACTACTGGGGCAACGTCAATCCGATCGGCATCCGCTCCTGCTACGACGAAGGCAAGCGCTGCGCCGAGACGCTGTTCTTCGACTACCACCGCCAGAACAAGCTGCGGATCAAGGTGGCGCGCATCTTCAACACCTACGGCCCGCGGATGCACCCGAGCGACGGCCGCGTGGTGTCGAACTTCATCATGCAGGCGTTGCGGGGCGAGCCGATCACCGTCTACGGCAAGGGCAGCCAGACGCGGTCTTTCTGCTACGTCGACGACCTGGTCGAGGGGCTCATCCGGCTGATGGCGACCCCGGACGAATTCACGGGCCCGGTGAACATCGGCAACCCCAACGAGTTCACGATCCTGGAACTCGCGAGCAAGGTGATCGCGCTGACCGGATCGTCGTCGGCGATCGTCTACAAGCCGCTGCCCAGCGACGACCCCGTCCAGCGGCAGCCCGACATAACACTGGCAAGGAAAGTGCTGGACTGGGCGCCGTCGACCGAGCTGGACGCCGGGCTGCGCCGGGCGATCGCGTATTTCCGCGGCGTGGCCGGGGTCGAGCCAGCGTGAAGGCCGCGAACGGGGCAGGGGTTGCGATTGCCCCGGGTTTCGCATGCCTCAACCCGGGCTACGTGTAGACCGTCATGTGCGGCGTCGCCGGCATCTACGCCTATCGTGACCACGCGCCGCCAGTCGACCGCGACGAACTGCTGCGCGTGCGCGAGTCGATGGCGCGGCGCGGCCCCGATGGCGCCGGGCTCTGGATGGCAGCCGACCGTCGCATCGGCCTTGCCCATCGCCGGCTGGCGATCATCGATCTCTCGGCGGGCGGCGCGCAGCCGATGGCCACCGCCGACGGTCGCCTCACCGTCACGTTCAACGGCGAGATCTACAACTACCGCGAGCTGCGGAAGGAGCTCGAGGCGAAGGGTTTTGTCTTCCGCACCGGCTCCGACACCGAAGTGCTGCTGCACCTGTACCTGGACCGCGGCGCGCGGATGGTCGATGCCTTGCGCGGCATGTTCGCGTTCGGCTTGTGGGACGACCGCGAACAGCAGCTCCTGCTCGCCCGCGATCCCCTCGGGATCAAGCCGCTCTACTACGCGGACGACGGCGCGACGTTCCGCTTCGCCTCGCAGGTCGGCGCGCTGATCGCGGGCGGCGGCGTCGACGCGGCCGAGGACGTCGCCGGCGTCGCCGGCTTCTACCTGTTCGGCTGCGTGCCCGATCCGTACACCTGCCACCAGGCCATCCGCGCGCTGCCGGCCGGCGCCACGCTGCGCGTGCGCCGCAGCGGCGCGGCGGCGGCCGAATCGTACTTCAGCATCGGCGACGAGTTCCGCAAGGCAGAGGCCGCGCCGGCGCGATCCGGCCCCGGCGAAGTCGACGAACGCCTGCGCGCGACGCTGCGCGACTCGATGCGCAATCACATGGTCGCCGACGTGCCCGTGGGCATCTTCCTGTCGGCCGGCATCGATTCGACGGTGCTGGCGGCGCTGGGCGCCGAGCTCGACGCCAGTCGCCTGCACGCGATCACGCTGGGCTTTGCGGAATACCGCGGCACGCCGGACGACGAGACGATCTTCGCGGCGCGCACCGCGGGCGGCCTCGGCATCCGCCACACCGAACGCTGGATCGAGCGAAGCGAGTTCCGCGGCGAGTGGAACGCCCTTTTTGCCGCGATGGACCAGCCGTCCACCGACGGCGTCAACAGCTACCTCGTGTCGCAGTCCGCGGCGCGAAGCGGCCTCAAGGTCGCGATCTCGGGCCTGGGCGGCGACGAGCTCTTCGCCGGCTACCCCAGCTTTCGCGACGTTCCGCTGCTGCGGCGGTGCGTGCCGCGGATGCCGGCGCTCGGCCGCGCGGCGCGGCACCTCGCGTCCCCGCTGCTGCGCCACGTCACGTCGCCGAAGTACGCCGGCGTGCTGGAGTACGGTGCCAGCTACGAGGGTGCTTACCTGTTGCGGCGGGCGCTGCACATGCCGTGGGAGCTGCAGCGGCTGATGGGGCGCGACCGGGCGGCCCGCGGCCTCGACGCGCTGCAGCCGCTCGCCGCGCTGCGCGGCAGCATCGACGGCCTGCGCAACGAGCGCTGCATCGTGGCGGCGCTGGAGCTATGCTGGTACATGCGCAACCAGCTGCTGCGCGATGCCGACTGGGCCGGAATGCACCACGGCGTCGAGATCCGCGTTCCGTTCGTCGATGCGACGGTCATCCGCGAACTGGCGCCACTGCTGGCCGGCCCGAATCCGCCCACCAAGACCCAGCTCGCGCGCGCGATCGTCTACCCCCATGCGGACGCGATCGCGGCGCGCCGCAAGACCGGCTTCTCGGTTCCGGTCCGCGACTGGCTGCGCGAGGACATGCCCGATCTTCCCCGGGAACGCGGCCTGCGCGGCTGGTCGCGCGTGGTCGCGCGGGTGAAATGCGGGCAGCGTTTCCTCGCGTTCCTGACCGACGCCTACGGCGGCCACGGCGGCATCGCGCTCTACAACCGCGACCTGCTGCAGGCGCTGTGCAGCTATCGCGGCTGCGCCGGCGTGGTGGCGATGCCGCGCCACATCCCGAATCCGCTGGAGCCGATGCCGCCGAGCCTCGCGTACGTCACCGCGGCGGCCGGCGGCAAGTTGCACTACCTGGCGGCGGCGCTGCGCGTGCTGTGGGGCGACCGCAGCTTCGACCTCGTGGTCTGCGGGCACGTCAACCTGCTGCCGCTGGCCTGGCTGGCGAGCCGCGTGCTGCGCGTGCCGCTGGTGCTCTTCATCTACGGCATCGACGCGTGGCAGCCCACGGGCAGCCCGCTGGTGAACGCGCTGACGAAGCGCACCCGCCGCGTCGTCTCCATCAGCGAGGTGACGGCCCGGCGGTTCCGTTCGTGGTCCGCTTCGCCGGCGCAGCAAGTGCTCGTGATCCCGAATGCGATCCACGTCGAGTGGTACGGCCCCGGCGCGCGCAGCCGGGTGCTGCAGGAGCGCTACGGCCTGCGCGACAGGAAGGTGCTTATGACGCTCGGCCGCCTCGTTTCGGCCGAGCGCTACAAGGGCTTCGACGAGATCATCGACGTCCTGCCGGCGCTGCTGCGGGTCGTGCCGGACATCGCCTATCTCATCGTCGGCGCCGGCTCGGACCGCGACCGCCTCGAAGCGAAGGCGAGCGCCGCAGGGCTGGCCGATCGCGTGATCTTCGCCGGCCTCATCGCCGAGGCGGAGAAGGCCGACCACTACCGCCTTGCCGATGCCTACGTGATGCCGAGCCGCGGCGAAGGCTTCGGCTTCGTGCTGCTCGAGGCGATGGCCTGCGGCATACCCGTGATTGCGAGCAAGGCCGACGGCGGGCGCGAGGCGGTGCGCGACGGCCTCCTTGGCACGCTGGTCGATCCCGAGAGCGCGCAGGAATTGCAGGACGCGATCCTCGCCGCGCTGCGCCGGCCCACGGGCGTCGTGCCGCCCGGGCTGGAGCATTTCTCCTACCCGAATTTCGAGGTACGCACCCACGCGATGCTGGGTCACATCCTGTCCCACCCGCCGCCACCGATCACCGGACCATGAAGACTGCACTCATCCTCGGCATCTCCGGCCAGGACGGCGCGTACCTCGCCCGCCTGCTGCTGGACAAGGGCTACGCCGTGTTCGGCGGCTCGCGCGACGCGCAGATCAATCCGTTCGCCAATCTCGTGCGGCTGGGCATCCGCGACCGCATCGCCGTCGAATCGATCAGCCTCAACGATTTTCGCAGCGTGATCCAGACGCTCGCCAAGGTGCAGCCGGACGAGGTGTACAACCTCGCCGGCCAGAGCTCGGTGGCGCTGTCGTTCCAGCAGCCGGTCGAGACGCTGGAGAGCATCGCCTTCGGCGCGCTGAACCTGCTGGAGGCGATCCGGTTCAACGGCGCCCCCACCAGGCTGTATAATGCAGGGTCGTCGGAGTGCTTCGGCAACCTGATGTTCCGGCCGGCGGACGAGAACACGCCGTTCCGCCCGAAGAGCCCGTACGCGGTGGCGAAGGCGGCGGCGTTCTGGGAGGTGACCAACTACCGGGAGGCCTACAACCTCTTCGCGTGCTCGGGAATCCTCTTCAACCACGAGTCGCCGCTGCGCCCCGAGCGTTTCGTCACGCGCAAGGTGGTTGCCGCCGCCTGCCGGATCGCTGCCGGCTCGGAGGAAACCCTGCAGCTGGGCGACCTCTCGGTGGCGCGCGACTGGGGCTGGGCGCCGGAGTACGTCGAGGCGATGTGGCGGATGCTGCAGGCGGAGAGGCCGAACGACTACGTGGTTGCGACGGGGGTCACGTCCACCCTCGAGCAATTCGTCGAGACCGCGTTTGCCCGGCTCGGGCTCGACTGGCGCGAGCACGTGAAGACCGATCCGACGCAGGCCCGCCCGAACGAGTTGCGCAAGAGCCAGGCCAATCCGAACAAGGCCCATGCGCAACTAGGCTGGAAAGCACAATACACGATGCCCGATGTAGCGAAACTGATGATCGAAGACGAACAGGCAAACCTGTCCGCACCGTGCGTAGCCCGGGTTTAACGAACGTGAAACCCGAA
>CALQLA020000077.1 GCA_943331295.2 Bordetella parapertussis
GCGGCGGCCGAGGGCGCGGCGCGGCGCCTCGGCGTCGACCTGCAGGTGCTGGAATTCGGGTCGGGCAACGATCTCGACCGCGTGCTCCGCGGTGCGTCCGGCGGCAAGGCGCAGGCGATGCTGCTGCTCTCGTCGCCGCTGGTGAGCGTCAATTCCCGGCCCATTGCCGAGTTCGCGGCGCAGCATCGGCTGCCCGCCATCTCGCCGTTCCGCGCGTTCGCGGACGCCGGCGGGCTGATGTCGTACGGCCCCGACCTGGTCGCGTTCCGGCGCTTTGCCGCAACCTACGTCTCGCGGATCCTCAAGGGCGCCCGGCCGGCGGACCTGCCGATCCAGCAGCCGTCCAATTTCCTGTTCGTCGTGAACCAGAGGGCCGCGGCTGCGCTCGGCCTTTCCCTGCCGCAGTCGCTGCTGGTCAGTGCGGACGAGGTGATCGCGTGACGTCCCGCCGCGCGTTGCTGGCCCTCGCCGGGCTCGCGGCCGCGCTGCCGCCCGCATGGGCCCTGGCGCAACCCGCGGCGCGCGCCTACCGCGTCGGGATGCTCCTGCCGACGGCGAAGGGGTCGACCGACCCGAAGACGGCGGGATCGCTGATCCCCGCCGCGCTGCGCGAGCTTGGCTATGTCGCGGGCGGGAACCTGGTGCTGGAGCAGCGCTTCGCGGGAGGGCAGATGGAACAGCTGCCCGCCATGGCCCAGGAACTGGCGCGGATTCCCGTCGACGTGATCGTGGCGATCGGCGCGTCGGCAGTGCGCGCGGCAACGGCGGCGACGAAGACGATTCCGATCGTGCTGTACGGCAACATCGACCCGGTGGCGGCGGGGCTCGTCTCCAACCTCGCGCGTCCCGACGGCAACGTCACCGGCGTCCTGATCGCGCCGGAAGGCACGCTGGCCGGCAAGAAGCTCGAACTGCTGCGGGAGGCCGTGCCGGGCGTCACGCGGATCGCTTTCCTGGCGCCCGACGATCCCGGCGCCGCGGGGCAGGTCCGCGAAGTGCAGCGGGCAGCGACGGCGCTCTCCGTCGTGCTCGCGGTGACGACCGTCGAGGGCAGGGACTATGCCCGCGCCTTCGCGGGAATCGCCGGCGGCCGACCCGGCGCGCTGTTCGTTGCCGGGCACACCTTTTTCGTGAACGATCGCAAGCCGGTCATCGAGCTCGCGGCCAGGTATCGGCTGCCGGCCATTTACGAATGGCGCGAACACGTGGAGGATGGCGGCCTGATGTCCTACGGCAGCAGCCTCGCGGCCACGACGCGCCGGGTCGCCGTCGTCGTGGACCGGCTGCTCAAAGGGGCGAAACCGGGAGATATTCCGATCGAACAGCCGACCAGTTTCGAGCTTGCCATCAACCTGCGCACCGCGAAGGCGCTGGGCCTCGTGCTGCCTCGCTCCCTGCTGCTGCGGGCAGACGTGGTGATCGAATGACCGCAACGTCTGCCGGCGCCGATTCCGGAACCGCCAAGCCGCCGGTGGCCATCGGCCCGGCCGGGCGCCGCTCGCGCGAAGGCCGCCTGTTCCGCAAGTACCTGCTGCTCATCCTGACGCTGGTGTCGGGCGCGCTGCTCGCCTCCGGCGCCATCAGCATCTACTTCTCGTACCAGGAGCAGAAGTCCGCGCTGGGCAACCTGCAGCACGAGAAGGCGATCGCCGCGGCATCGCGGATCGAGCAGTACATCCGGCAGGTCGAGCAGCAGCTCGCCTACGCGGCGTTGCCGCAGCTCGATGCCAGCGACGTCGAGCTGCGGCGCATCGAGTTCCTCAAGCTGCTGCGACAGGTGCCCGAAGTGACGGACATCACGCAACTCGACCGCGACGGCCGCGAGCAGGTGTCGGTATCCAGGCTCGGCATGGACGTGATGAAGTCGGGCAAGGACCGCTCGCAGGAGCCGGCCGCGAAGAACGCCAAGCGCGGCGAGCCCTGGATCGGGCCCGTCTATTTCCGCAAGGAGACCGAGCCGTACATGACGATCGCCGTGCGCTCGGGGGGCGACGGAGGCCCGGTCACGATCGCCGAGGTGAACCTCAAGTTCATCTGGGACGTGGTGTCGCGGATCAAGATCGGCGACAAGGGCAAGGCCTACGTGATCGACCGCAACGGCTTCCTGGTCGCCGATCCCGACATCGGGCTGGTGCTGCGCAAGACCAACCTGTCCGACCTGCCGCACGTGAAGGCGGCCGCCGGCAAGCGCGAGTTCGACGACCTCGCGATGGACTCGCGCGACGTCGCCGGGACGCCGGTGCTGGCGTCGTTCGCGCCGATCGAGGCGCTCGACTGGAAGGTGTTCGTCGAGCAGCCGGTGGCCGAGGTCTACACCAAGCTGAACGCGTCGATCCTGCGCACGGGCCTGCTGCTGCTGGCCGGCCTCGTGATCTCGGCGCTCGGGGCGCTGGCGCTCGCCCGCGGCATGGTGCGGCCGATTCGGACCCTCTCCGAGGGCGCGCAGCGCATCGGCGAGGGCAACCTCGAGCAGAACATCGAAATCCACACCGGCGACGAGCTGGAGGTGCTCGCCGACCGCTTCAACCGGATGTCGGCGCAACTCACGGAATCGTATGCCGGCCTCGAGCGCAAGGTCGACGAGCGCACGCGCGAGCTGAAGAACGCGCTCGAGCAGCAGACCGCGATCAGCGAGATCCTGCGCGTCACCTCGAGCTCGCCGACGGACGTGCAACCGGTGCTCAACGCCGTTGCGGAACGCGCGGCGATCCTCTGCGCCGCGCCGTTCTCGCGGGTGCTGCTCGTCGAGGGCGAGATGCTGCGCCCGGCCGCCGAGTACGCCGACGGGGCGCTCAAGGGCGACGCGGCGTGGGAACCGACCGACCTCGTCCCGCTGGCGCGCAGCTCGCTCGCCGGGCGGGCCGCGTTCGAACGCGAAACCATCCACCACGCGGACGTGCTGCCGCTGGTCGACAGCGAGTACCCGGCGGCAAAGGCCAACATGCTGCGCTTCCGCTGCCGTGCCGCGCTGGCGGTGCCGCTGCTGCGCGAAGGCGGCGCCTACGGGGCGATCTTCCTGTCGCGCCGCGAGCCCGGGCTGTTCGCGCCCGACCAGGTCGCGCTGGTGGAGACGTTCGCGCGGCAGGCGGCGATCGCCATCGACAACGTCCGGCTGTTCCGCGAGATCGACGACAAGAGCCGCGAGCTGGAGATCGCCAACAAGCACAAGTCGGCGTTCCTCGCGAGCATGTCGCACGAGCTGCGCACGCCGCTCAACGCGATCATCGGATTCTCCGAGGTGCTGCTGGCGCGGCTCTTCGGCGAGCTGAACGAAAAGCAGGACGACTACCTCAAGGACATCTACACCTCGGGGCGGCACCTGCTCTCGCTGATCAACGACGTGCTCGACCTGTCGAAGGTCGAGGCCGGCCGGATGGACCTCGAGGCCGCGGAGTTCCACCTGCCTACCGCGCTGTCGGACGCGATGACGCTGATCCGCGAGCGCGCCACCAACCACGGGATCACGCTGGGCCTCGCGGTGGCGCCCGAGCTCGGCACCATCGTGGCGGACGAGCGGAAGTTCAAGCAGATCCTGCTCAACCTGCTGTCGAACGCGGTGAAGTTCACGCCGGACGGCGGGCGCGTCGACGTGACGGCTGCGGGCGCGGAGAACGGCGTGCTGGTCGCGGTGAAGGACACCGGCATCGGCATCGCGGCGGAGGACCAGGAGGCGGTGTTCGAGGAATTCCGGCAGGTGGGCAACGACTACACGAGCAAGCAGGAAGGCACGGGCCTTGGCCTGGCACTCACCCGCCGCTTCGTCGAGCTGCACGGCGGGCGCATCTGGGTGGAAAGCCTCCCGGGGCAGGGCTCCACCTTTTCCTTCATCATTCCGGATCGCGCGGGAGCGGAGCCATGAGCGTCATCCTGATCGTCGAAGACAACACGCGGAACATGAAGCTCGTCCGCGACATCCTGCAGGTCAAGGGGCATACCACGGTCGAGGCGACCACCGCCGAGGATGGCATCGTGCTCGCGGCGGAGCGCAATCCCGACCTCATCCTGATGGACATCCAGCTGCCCGGGATGAACGGCATGGACGCGCTGCGGGTGCTGCGCGCCGACCCCGCCACGGCGGGCATCCCGGCGATCGCGGTCACGGCATCGGTGATGCAGCAGGACAGGAAGCTCATCACCGAGGCCGGGTTCGACGGCTACGTCGGCAAGCCGATCGGGCTGGTCGAGTTCCTCGATGCGGTGACCGCGATGCTCGCGCGCGGGCCGCGCCCCGCCGGCCCGTCGCCACCACAGGATCCGGACGCGCCGAAGCCGGCGTGACGCCACGACGACCCACGCAATGATCGCCTATGCGGCGGCCGGCGTCGGAGGCGTCCTGGTCTGCGTCAGCTTCTTCATGAAGACCATCATCCCGCCGCGCGTCGTTGGCGCCGCGAGCAACGTCGGCTTCATCGTCTACGGCGCGCGGACGCTGTCGTGGCCCGTGCTGCTGCTCAACGCGACGCTGCTGCCCATCAACTGCTGGCGCACGGTCAGCATGGTGCGCCTGAAGCGACGGGTCGACGCCGAAGGAACTTTACTGCCAGAACCCCGAGTTCGGCTTCCACCTCGTGAGCCTCGTCGCGCGCCGGCTTGCCGGCAACATCGACCGGCTCGAGGCGCAGCTGGCGCAGGTGGGTGCGAGCGTGCCGCCGCCCGTGCGGGGTGTCGACGGCGCCGTCCGGCCCGAGGCCTGACCGGGACGCCCCGGCCCGCTCACGGTGCCGGAGGGTGGCAGTTGATGGGCAGGTAGGCCGCGGGAATGCTGGTCCTGTTCTCGCCTTTGGCCACCATGTTGGCGGGCACTGCGGCGTGGCCGCAGACCCACGCGACGGGCACCACCGGCGCGTCCTCGACCACGGCCGGCCGGAACGTCAGGATGCGTCCGGCGAGGATGCCGTGCGCGCCGTTGCCGAACGTCACGTGGATCGCGCCGTTCTCGACGGTCACCGCGCTCACGTGGTTGCCGACCATCCGGTCCGGGGCGGGGAGCCCCGCGGCCGCGTTGTCGGCGGGCAGCACCTGCGTCGCCGCCCAGGCGGTGGCCACCGGCAGCTTCGCGACGTCGACGAGCGGCGCCGCGTCGAGCACCTGCCGGCGCACGACGCCCGCCTGGAACGACGGCAGCGCCAGCGTCGCGAGCACGGCGACGACGGCGACGACGGCGAGCATCTCCAGCATCGTGAACGCCCGCTGGCACCGCTTCATGCCGCTAGCGCCGGCGGAAGAAGATCGTGATCTCGGCGAACCGCACGCCGAACTTCGACATCGCGGTGCGATTGGTCAGCGTGCGCTCGTCGACCATCCACATCCAGTCGTCCATGTTCATCTGGTAGCCACCCTGCTCGGGCGGCAGCGCCAGCACGTAGTTCCACTGCAGCGCGTTGCCGGCGGCCGTGCCGCGGGCCTCGCCGATCACGTCGCCGGCGCGTCCGGTGTAGGTGTCGCCCTGCTTGACGATCTTCCAGACGCGCTGCTCGCGCTTGCCGTCGGACCACACGAACGACTCGTCGAGCGTGCCTTCGCTCCCCGACCATGTGGCGTCGATTTCCACGACCATCCGGCGCAGCACCTTGCCCGATCTATCCTGGACGATGCCCCAGCCGTCGACCTTGCCGTTGAAGTAGGTCGCGAGGTCGAGCTTCGGCGTTTCTCCCGCGTAATCCTGGGGCACCGGCGGCGTGGCGCAGCCGGCGACGAGGGTGCAGCAGGCGATCAACCAGATCCTGAACATGTGATGACTCCGTCGAATTCATTGCGGCCAGTCGCGGCAGGGCATGTCTTGCTGCCTGCCCCAGGCCATACCATACCGGATCGGGGCCCCGGTTCCCGCGGCGGCGGCCTCCGGGTAAGATTGCTGCGCGCGGGCGTCCGGGGGCCGCGCCGAAACAGGGCAATCCCGCGAGCCCGGCGGGCCGCCCCGACGGCGGGTGCCGGAGTGCGACGCACGAAGATAGCCCAATGAGCGCCAATCCCTACGACACCGACCTCCCCAGGAATGCCGCGAACCACGCGCCGCTGACGCCGCTTTCCTTCCTCGAGCGGACCGCGGCGGTCTACCCGGATCGCGTGGCGGTGATCCACGGCACCGTCCGCCGGACGTGGCGGGAAACCTACGCGCGCTGCCGGCGGCTCGCCTCCGCGCTCGCCCGGCGCGGCTTCGGTCGCGGCGACACCGTGGCCGTGATGCTGCCCAATATCCCGGCGATGTACGAGGCCCACTTCGGGGTCCCGATGAGCGGCGCGGTGCTCAACACGCTCAACACCCGCCTCGATGCCGATTCCATCGCCTTCATGCTCCGTCACGGCGGCGCGAAGCTGCTGATCACCGATCGCGAATATTCCGCGACGGTCGGCGCCGCGCTCGCGCAGCTCGCGGCGCCCCCGGTGGTGATCGACGTCGACGATCCCGCGCACGAGGGCGGCGCGCTGCTGGGCGAGAAGGACTACGAGGCGCTGCTCGCCGAGGGCGACCCCGACTGGGCGTGGCCGTGGCCCGGCGACGAGTGGGACGCCATCGCGCTCAACTACACGTCGGGCACGACCGGCGACCCCAAGGGCGTCGTCTATCACCACCGCGGCGCGTACCTCAACGCCGTCGGCAACATCCTCGTCTGGAGCATGCCGCAGCACGCCGTCTACCTGTGGACGCTGCCGATGTTCCACGGCAACGGCTGGTGCTTCGCCTGGACGATGGCCGCCAATGCCGGCACCAGCGTCTGCCTGCGCCGGGTGGAGCCGGAGCCGATATTCGCCGCGATCCGCGCGCATCGCGTCACCCACTACTGCGGCGCGCCGATCGTCCACCAGATGCTGATCAACGCGCCGGCGGAAGTGAAGGAGGGCATCGGCCACGAGGTCAGGGGGATGGTCGCCGGCGCCGCGCCGCCCGCCGCGATGCTCGAGGGCATGGCGAAGATGGGCTTCTCGATCACCCACGTGTACGGGCTTACCGAGACCTACGGGCCGGCCACGGTGTGCGCCAAGCACGAGGAGTGGGCGTCGAAGGAGCCGGAGGCGCAGGCGCTCCTCAACGGGCGCCAGGGGGTGCGCTATCCGGTGCAGGAGGGCGTGCGCGTGATGGACCCCGGCACGATGCTCCCGGTGCCCGCGGACGGGACCACGATGGGCGAGATCATGTTCCGCGGCAACATCACGATGAAGGGCTATCTCGGGAACCCCGAGGCGACGCGCGCCGCCTTCGCCGGCGGCTGGTTCCACACCGGCGACCTCGCGGTGGTGCACCCGGACGGCTACATCAAGATCCGGGACCGCAGCAAGGACATCATCATCTCGGGCGGCGAGAACATCTCGTCGCTGGAAGTCGAGGATGCGCTCTACCGGCATCCGGCGGTGCTCGCGTGCGGCGTGGTCGCCGCGCCCGATCCGAAGTGGGGCGAGACGCCGTGCGCCTACGTCGAGTTGAAGCCGGGGGCCGCGACCACCGCCGCGGAGATCATCGCGCATTGCCGCGCGCATCTCGCGGCGTTCAAGATTCCGCGCCGTGTGGTCTTCGGCGCGATACCGACGACGTCGACCGGCAAGATCCAGAAGTTCGCGCTGCGCGCGCTCGCGCGCTCGGCCTCCGCGATAGAGTGAGACGAAAGGACACCGCACGATGCCCAAGCTCGACGGCAAGGATCTCGGACTGCTTCCGACGCAGGGCGTCGGCTCGTACGCGTCGCCGCCATGGCTGATCGCGATGAAGCGCGTGCAGCGCGCGGGCGACGCCGGCCCGGCCGACATGGAGGAGACGCTGCAGGACGCGATCCGGCTCGCGGTGCTCGACCAGGAGACGGTGGGGCTCGACATCCTCACCGACGGCGAGATGGGCCGCCAGCGCTTCCTGTGGAACGTCGTCGAGCGGTTCGGCGGGCTGCGGATGATCCCGCCCGCGCGGAAGCTCGGCGTCGTCAGCTACGACAGCGCGCCGCACTTCGAGACGGTCGAGCCGGTGACGGCGCCCACGGGCTTCGGTCTCGTCGAGGAATACCGCTTCGTGCGCAACCTGACGACGAAGCCGCTGAAGGTATGCTGCCCCGGGCCGCTGACGCTGGCGCTGCCGATCGCCATCCGGGAGGGCTATCCGGCGGGCGATGCGCTGCCGCTGCTCTACGACCTGGCCGATCTCGTGAACCACGAGCTGAAGGCGCTGGTCGCCGCAGGCGTGACGTTCATCCAGATCGACGAGCCCTCCGCCACGGGCGGCACGCGCGACGTGCCCGTCGCCACGTCGGTCGCGCTGTTCAACCGCGCGGTCGAGGGCGTCAAGGCGAAGATCGCGCTGCACATCTGCTTCGGCAACAACCAGGGCCGCCCGGGGATGAAGCGCGCCTACGGGCCGCTGTTCCCCGCGATGCTCGATGCGAAGGCCGACCAGTTCGCGCTCGAGTTCGCCAACCGCGAGATGTCCGAGATCGGGCTGTGGCGCGAGCTCGCCACCGAACGCGAGCTCGCCGTCGGCGTGATCGACGTGAAGTCGATGTACGTCGAATCGGCAGAGGATGTCGCCGAGAGGATCCGAACGGCGCTGAAGCACGTGTCGCCCGGCATTCTCTGGCTCACCTGCGATTGCGGCTTCTCCGCGACGCCGCGCAATCTCGCCCGGGCGAAATTCAAGGCGCTGGTGGAGGGGGCGAAGATCGTGCGGGCGGAGATCGCGGGCGGTTGACGCGCGGTCAACCCGGGCTGCGAGGCTGCCCGGCAGGCCACACCAGGCGGGCTTCGAAGCCGCGCGCCTGCCCGGCGAGCGGGCTCGTCAGCACCAGTTGCGCTCCCATGCGCCGCGCCAGCGTGTCGACGATCGACAGCCCGAGCCCCGCGCCGCCGCTGGCCGCGCCCGGTCCCCGTGCGAACCGCTTGACGAGCGTCGCGACGTCGGTGTCGAGAACGCCGCGGCCGTCGTCGATGACTGCAAGGCTCGTCGTCTTGCCGGCCGTTTCGCAGACGATGCGGATCACCGTTGCGCCGCTGCCGTGGGCGATCGCGTTTTCCACGAGGTTGCGCAGCGCAAGGCCGACCGCGTCGAGATCGGCGCGCACGCGCGCCGGCGCGATCGCGGTGGCGATGCGTCGCCTGCCCAGCCTCGGACTGTGCTGGAATTCGTCCGCGGTCAGCCGGACGACCTGCCCGAGGTCCACCCACTCGTCGGCGAGCGGCTCGTTGCCTTCCGCACGGGCCAGCGCGAGGAGCCGCTCGGCAAGTCGCGCGAGCCGCGCGAGCGAGCCGACCAGCGCTTCGGCGCGGACCTTGAATTCGGTGCCGTCGGCACCGGCCGCCAGAACCTGCGCCTGCGCCAAAGCGCCAGCGATCGGCGTGCGCAGTTCGTGCGCGCTGTTGTAGGTGAAGCTGCGCTCGGACTCCAGCGCGTCCGCGAGCCGGCCGATGAGCCGGTTCGTGGCCTCGACCGCGGGCTTCATCTCGGTCACGACGCCGTCGAGCGGCAGCATGCCCAGCGCCTGCGGATCCTGCCTCGACACGGCGACCGCCGTCATCTGGACCTGGTAGACAAGCGAGCGCGATGCCCGGAGCACGATGAAGGCGGCGAATGCGAGCAGCACGGCGAGCGGCACCGTGAGCCACGCCAGGGAGGTGACCAGCGTCCGCGTGCGCTCGTCCAGTGGCTCGGCGAGCTGGAGGAAGCGCTTCATGTTGGTGTCGGCCCGCGTCACCACGCGCCAGTCGCCGGACGTGGTGAGCCCCACCTGCAGCGGGACGCGGGTGAGCTCGGCAGGCACCTTGGCCGATTGCAGCAGCACGCGGCCCGTCGCGTCGCGGATGACGTACGCGAAGCCCTCGCCCGGCGCGCCCGACGGCTGCGCCGGGCGGGTGTCGCCCAGGATGGCAGCCGTCATCAGCAGGTCGTCGGAATAGTTGATGAGCGACATCATGATCGCCGCGCTTTCCTGCAATTCCTCGTCGTAGCGCGCGTCGACCAGCCGCTTCAGCACCAGGCCGCTGCCGAGCACGCCCAGCAGCCACAGCAGCGTGAGTCCCACGAGCAGGCTGCTCGTCAGCGCCCTGGTGATCGATCCCGCCCGGGGAATGTTCAAGCGTCGGCCTCGCCCTCGAGCTCGGTCAGCCCCGCGTTGCCCCACCGGTAGCCGATGCCGCGGATCGTGCGGATCGCGTCGCGGCCGAGTTTGCGTCGCAGCCGCGAGACGACCACTTCGACGACGTTGCTCACCGCGCTGCTGTCGAGCGTGTAGATCGCGTTCTCCAGTTGCGGTCGCGAGAGCACGCGTCGCGGCTGCTCGGCGAAGGCCAGCACGAGCCCGTATTCCTGCGGGGTCAGTTCGACCGGGACGCCCGCGAGGTGGACCTCGTGCGACACCGGGTCGATGGCCAGCGCGCCAAGCTCGATCTGCGGCGCGCTCCGCCCCGCGCGGCGCCGTGCAAGCGCCCGCAGCCGCGCGGCGAGTTCGGGCAGGTCGAACGGCTTGACGAGATAGTCGTCGGCCCCCGAATCGAGCCCGCGCACGCGGTCGGACAGCCGGTCGAACGCGGTGAGGATCAGCACGGCCGGAGGCTCGGGATGCCGGAGAATCTGGGGCAGCAGCGTGAGCCCGTTGCCGTCGGGGAGGCCGAGGTCGAGCAGGATCACCGCGTACTCGCCGGGCAGGCACGACCGCGCGATGGCGAGGCTGGTCGCGCAATCCACCGCGCAGGATTCCTCGCGCGTCAGGTAGTCGCAGATCGCTGCGCCGAGATCCGGATCGTCTTCGACGAGAAGTATTCGCATGGCCCGAGATTACGACATCCGGGGTGGCACCGCAAAGCGTACGGGTGCGGCGGCCGCCGGCGTTCAGGAAGTTTTCAGGATGGGTCGGTAATCTTGCCTTGACCCGTGACGGTCGGTGCGTTCGTTGTTTTTTCCCGGCGTGCCTCTTCCTTCATGCCGGGCTTGCCGTTTTTCCGGCGAGCGCGCCGTCCGCCCGGGTCACCGAACAACTGGGAGTCATGATGCGACGCTTTCACCGATTGCTTCTCGCCGGGGCCTGCGTACTCGCCGTCGCCGCGCCGGCGGCGCACGCCGCCTCGCGCGGCCGGTCCGCGCCGGACGGCATGGGCACGCGCGTGGGACCGGGCGCCGCGATCTGCTTCGTTCCCGAGTCGTCGCGTGCGGAGCCCGTTGCCGGCGAATGGCTGTGCGAGCGCCAGCCGCGCGCGAGGACCGTTCGCAGGGCTGCACCGCCCATTCATCGTGACGGCGCCGATCGCACGCGCGGGCAGCCCTTCTTTGTGTAGCGGAAGCGCCCGGGTGGCTGCTCCGACCTTCAGGCGCCCGCCTGCGGGCGGGGCGCAGGTGCCGCTCGACCGCTCAGGTCGTCCCGTATTTCATCTCGACGGTGACGCCGAGTTCGCGCAGCAGCGCGGTCGGCAGCACGCCGCCGGTCTGGACGATCACCGCGTCGTTGGCGATCGCGGAGACAGCGTGCTCGCCGACGAGTTCGACGTGGTCCGCGAAGACGCATTGCACCTCGGTCTGCAGCCGGATATCGATCCGGCCATCGGCAGCCGCCGTTTCGAGCCGCTGCCGGTTGGCGGGCTTCACGCGCACGAACGCATCCCCGCGATAGGCGAGCGTGACCAAGCAATCCTCCTGCATCGCGCACGCCAGCGCAGCCTCGGCGGCGCTGTCGCCGCCGCCGACCACGAGCACCTTCCTGCCGCGGTACTGCTGCGGCTCGATCAGGCGGTAAACGACCTTCGGCAGGCCTTCTCCCGGCACGCCGAGCTTGCGCGGCGTGCCGCGCCGGCCGATGGCCAGCAGGACGCTGGCGGCCTCGAAATTGCCCGCCGGTGTCTCGACGCGGTAGCCGCCGGCGATCGGAACGAGCCGTTCGAGCCGGGCGCCGAAGTCGACCGCGAGCCCGGCGCGAGCGACGATTTCCTGCCAGCGTCCCAGCAGTTCTTCCTTGCTGATCTCGCCGGCCTCGAAGCGTCCGACCACGGGGAGGTCGACCGGCGAGGTCATCGCGATTTTGTTCCGCGGGTACTGGAAGATCGCGCCGCCGAGGTCCTGTTCCTGCTCGATCAGCCGGTACGCGAGCTGCTGCTCGATGGCGCCCAGGCCCGCCGCGAGGCCCGCCGGCCCCGCGCCGACGATGACGACGTCGAGCGCCGCCGTGCCCCGGCCGCGCTTTGCAATAGTCGCCATCGCCTGCCGGCCCTGCTCGGCGGCCTTGCGGATGAGTCCCATTCCGCCAAGCTCGCCGGCGATGAAGATGCCGGGAACGTTGGTCTCGAAATTCGGCTTGACGAGCGGGATCTCCATGCCACGGCGCTCGCTGCCGAAGACCAGCGTGATTGCCTCGACCGGACAGGCGGCGGCGCATGCGCCGTGCCCGATGCAGAGCGTCGGGTTCACGAGCGCGGCCTTGCCGTCGATGATGCCCAGCGCGCGCTCGGGACACGCGCTGACGCACGTCGCGGAGCCGATGCACCGCAGCGGGTCGACGACCGGGTGCAGCGATGCGGGCTCGATGAGGCCGGCGCCGGTGGCGGCGGCGAGTTCCCTGCGGTGCGCGGCCTCGCGGCGGTGGCGGCGGACGAGGTGCACCACGACGATCGCCGCGAGCGGGATGCCGTAGAGGGAGACGACGAGAGGCGAGAGTTCGAACAAGGCGGAGGGCGGGTGCGGCGGAAGGCGCCGGATGCGGTGCGGCTGCGCGGATTTTACCGTCATCGCCCGACCGACGCACCAACGTCGCGCCGCGCGCGCCACGGACGCGCCGGGATTTTCCGCCGCGGGCGACGGAACCCGCGGAGGGAGTGCCATGCCGCGCGATGAATCCGGCGGGCCGCCGACGGTCCAGGCGATGAACACGATCACCGGCATGGTGTTGACGCCGGCACATGCGCCGCGCCCCGCCGCGAAGCGGGCGCCACCCGGCCGCGCCCGCATCTCCCGCCGCGACCGGATCTTTCTCGCGACCGCCGCGATCCTGCTCGTCGCCGCGCTCGCCGGCGCGGACTCGGGCCGCTTCACCGCGGGCTCCGACGTCGGCTACTGGACCGGATTCGCCGGCGGCATGGCGATGCTGCTCCTCTTCATGTACCCGTTGCGCAAACGCTGGCGGGCGATCCGCGAATTCGGCTCGACGCGATTCTGGTTCTCGACGCACATGATGCTGGGCATCGCCGGGCCGCTGCTGATCATCCTTCACTCGACGCTGAAGTTCGGCTCGCTCAACGCGACCTTCGCGTTCGGCTCGATGGCGCTGGTCGCCGGCAGCGGCATCATCGGCCGCTTCCTGTACGCGCGCATCCACCACGGCCTGTACGGTCGCAGGGCCACGCTGGCGGAACTGCGGGCCGGCGCCGGCCTGGATTCGGAGAACGTCCGCTCGAAGCTCGCATTCGCGCCCGACGTGGAGCGACGGATGAACCGCTTCGCGGTGCGCGCGGAGGAGACCCGTCACGCCGGCCTCGTGCACCCGCTCGGGTTCTTCGCGCTCGGGCTGCACGCGGCCATCGCGCGGCGGCGCTGCACCGCCGACGCGACGCTGGCGCTGACTGCGCTCGCGGCGCGGGAGCACTGGCACACGGACAAGCTCGCGCGCCGGATCGCGGCGCGGCGCGCGCTGATCGCCGCGCACCTTCACGCGGTCCAGCGCGTGGCGCAGCTCGCCGTGTTCGAACGCCTCTTCTCCGTCTGGCACGTGCTGCACGTTCCCCTGGTCTACATGCTCGTGCTGTCGGCTATCGCGCATGTCGTCGCAGTTCACATGTACTGATGACCGCCGCGCATGGGGCGCAAAGAGTGGCGACTTCTCTTCCTGGTCCTGGTGGCGTGCCTGTCGGCGACGGCCGGCGCGCAGTCGCTGGAAGAGGTGCTGATGCCCGGCAAGGTGACGAGCGCCCATGCGAAGTTCGAGGACCAGTGCGTCAAGTGCCACGTGAAGTTCGACAAGGCGGCGCAGGACCGGCTGTGCCTCGACTGCCACAAGAAGGTCGCGCGTGACCTCCAGGACAACCACGGCCTGCACGGGCGCGCGGAGCGCCAGCCGTGCCGCACCTGCCACACCGACCACAAGGGGCGCGGGGTGAACATCGCGCCGCTCGATGAAAAGCGCTTCGACCACGCGAAGACCGGCTACCTGCTCGCCGGTGCCCACGCGAAGGTGGAGTGCCGCGGCTGCCATGTCACGGGCAAGAAGTACCGCGAGGCGCCGACGAACTGCGCCGCCTGCCACGGCAAGGACGACAAGCATCGCGGAACGCTGGGCGAGCAGTGCCTCGACTGCCACACGCAGTCGAGCTGGAAGGAGGCGCGGTTCGATCACGGCAAGACGAAGTTCGCGCTCACCGCGAAGCACGCCGAGGTCGCGTGCAGGAGCTGCCACGTGGACAACGTCTACAAGGGCGCGCCGCTCACGTGCGTCGGCTGCCACCGCAAGGACGACAGGCAGCACCGCGGGCGCCTCGGCGACAAGTGCGAGTCGTGCCACAACGCGAAGGCCTGGCGCGACATCGCCGCCTTCTCGCACGAGCGCGACGGGCATTTCGCGCTGCACGGCAGGCACCATGCGGTGAAGTGCGAAGGCTGCCACACGTCCCCGTCGGGCCTCGTGAAAACGCCGACGGCCTGCATCGGCTGCCACCAGAAAGACGACAAGCACAAGGCGACGCTCGGCACGGCGTGCGGCGACTGCCACACCGAGCAGAACTGGCGCGAGACGAAGTTCAACCACGAGCTCTCGTCGTTCAAGCTCCTGGGCAAGCATCGCGACGTCGCGTGCAAGGACTGCCATCGCGATCCGGCGAGCTACAAGAGCGCGCCGCACGAGTGCATCGCCTGCCACGCGAAGGACGACACGCACAAGGCACGCTACGGCGAGAAGTGCGCGAGCTGCCACACCGAGAAGATCTGGCGCGACGTGGTCTTCCGTCACGACCGCGACACGAAGTACGCGCTGACCGGCCGGCATGCGCTCGCGAAGTGCGACAGCTGCCACGTCGGCCACCTCTACACGGACAAGCTGGCGAGCGACTGCCACGCCTGCCATCGCAAGGACGACAAGCACAGGGAGCAACTCGGTACCCGGTGCGGGGATTGCCACGACACCGCCGACTGGAAGAAGACCGTGCGGTTCGATCACGGCAAGTCGCGCTTTCCGCTGGTCGGCCGCCACCTCGCGACCGAGTGCAAGTCGTGCCACCTGTCGCCTGCGTTCAAGGACGCGAAGTCGGAGTGCATCGCCTGCCACCTCAAGGACGACCGGCATAAGGGCCGGCTGGGCATCGACTGCGCCGGCTGCCACAACGCCCGCGACTGGAAGCTCTGGGATTTCGACCACGCGAAGCGCGCACGGTACGCGCTGGACGGCGCCCACGCCCGGACGGCATGCCTCTCCTGCCACAAGGTGGCGGGCGACAAGGTGCCCGCGCTGGCGACGACATGCGTGTCGTGCCATGCCGGCGAGGACGTGCACGGCGGCAACTACGGGCTGCAGTGCGAGCGCTGCCACACGCCGCGCACGTTCCGCGACATCAAGGGGCCGGGCATGCGCAGCGGGATGCCGGCGAACGCGGGCGCGGCAGGCAGGGACAGCGGGGTCCGCCAATGACCATAGATTGCGCGTTGCCGTCCTTGCGTGCGCTCATGCGCTCCCTCGTCTGGGCGATCGCCTTCGGGCTGCTCACGATGGCGCTGGCGGGAAGCGCAGCCGCGCAGGGCCGCAGCGGCTCGCTGCCGGACGCGGACTCCGTCGCGCAGCACCTGGCGACCGGATTCGCGCTGACCGGAGCCCACCAGAAGACGCGCTGCGAAAGCTGCCACGTCCGTGGCGTGTTCAAGGACACGCCGAAGACCTGCATCGGCTGCCACACGCAGAGCGCGCGCATCAGCAGCGTCACGATCACGTCGTCGCATCCGCCTACGCTGGAACAGTGCTCCACGTGCCACAACACGGTCACGTTCGCGGGTGCGACGTTCGTCCACGCCGGGATTGCGGCCGGCACCTGCGCCACCTGCCACAACGGAACGACCGCGACCGGCAAGTCGGCCGGTCACGCGGCGACGACCGGGTCCTGCGACAGCTGCCATCGGACCACGGGCTGGAAGGGCGTCGTCGTGAACCACGCCGGCGTGGCGCCCGGGAGTTGCGCGTCGTGCCACAACGGCGTGGGCGCGAAGACGAAGTCCGCCGCGCACATTCCGACCGCGCTGGCGTGCGACTCGTGCCACCGAACGACAGCCTGGTCACCGGCGGCGATGAACCACACCGGCATCGCCACCGGTTGCGCCACCTGCCACGACGGCCGGTTCCCCGGCGTGGTCGGAAAGTCGGCGACGCACATCCCGACCGTCGCCGGCTGCGAGACGTGCCACGCCGGAACCACGACGTTCAAGGGGGCGAGGTTCGACCACGCCAGCGACTCCCGCGCCTGCGCCACCTGCCACGACAACAGGACGACGGCGGTCGGCAAGCCGACGGTGCACATCCCGACGAATGCGCCGTGCGAGAGCTGCCATCGCGGCACGACGGTCTTCACCGTCTGGGAGATGGACCACACGGGGATCACCGGCGGGTGCGCCGCATGTCACGCGGACCAGTACCCGGGCGTGAAGGGCAAGGCGTCCGTGCACATGGCGACGACCGACGACTGCTCGACCTGCCACAAGTCGATGACGACGTTCAGCGACGCCGTCGGCGCCAAGCCCGCGAATCACATCCCGACGTCGCAGGCCTGCGCGCAGTGCCATGCCAACCCGGCGGACTACAAGGTCTACGCGATGTCGCATGCCGGGATCGCCGGCGGCTGCGCCACCTGCCACGCGGCCGGCACGAGCTTCGTCAACGGCGTGCCCAAGCCGCCGCCGGCGACCCACGTGCCGACGAGCCAGCCCTGCGAGTCGTGCCACGCGCCGACGAAGTTCGACAAGTTCGCCGGCGGGACGATGAGCCACGCCGGAATCACCTCGGGCTGCGCGACGTGTCACGCGGCGGGCCGGAGCTTCGCGGGCGGGACGGCGACGACGCCCCCGGCGACGCACATCCCGTTCGGCGCCGCGGCCTGCGAGAGCTGCCATGCGCCGGCGAAATTCACCGGCTTCGGGGGCACGGCGATGAACCACGCGCCGGTGGCGGGCGTCGCGTGCGCGGCGTGCCATGCTGCCGGCAAGAGCTTCTTCGGCGTGACGGTGGTGACGCCGCCCACCACGCACGTGCCGTTCGGCGCCGCTGCCTGCGAGAGCTGCCACGCGCCGGCGAAGTTCACCGACTTCGGCGGCATGGCGATGAACCACGCTCCGGTCGCGGGTACGCCCTGCGCCACCTGCCACGAGGCCGGCCGGAGCTGGTTCGGCGTGACGACGGTGACGCGCCCGTCGGCGACGAAGGATCCCGCCCATCCGCCGACGGGCGAGTGCGGCACCTGCCACGCGTCCACCAGTTCGTTCGCGACCGGCGTGACCGCCAAGCCCGCGACCCACGTTCCGACGGACCAGCCGTGCGCGCTATGCCACGCGGTACCCGGAACCTACGCCGGCGGCACGATGAATCACGCCGGGATCACGACCGGCTGCGCGAGTTGCCACGCGGCCGGCAAGGGCTTCTTCGGCGTGACGGTGGTGACGCCGCCGGCGACACACGTCCCGTTCGGCGCGGCGGCGTGCGAAAGCTGCCACGCCCCGACCAAGTTCGGGAGCTTCGGCGCGACGGCGATGAACCACGCGCCGGTCGCGGCAATCCAGTGCGCGACCTGTCACGAAGCGGGTCGCAGCTGGTACGGCGTCAAGATCGTCACGCGCCCGACGGCGGCGCAGGACGCGGGGCACCCGCCCAGCGGCGACTGCGCCACCTGCCACACGGGAACCACGTCGTTCGCGGCGGGCATCGCGGCGAAGCCTGCGAACCACATTACGACCGCCAAGGCGTGCGTCACGTGCCACGCCAGCCCGCCGAACTACAAGATCTACAAGATGAGTCACGCCGGGATCGGCGGCGCCTGCGCCGCCTGTCACGCACCGGGCCAGAGTTTCGCGGGCGGTCTGCCGAAGGCCCCGCCGTCCACGCACCTGCCGGTAGCCGGTGCCGCCTGCGAGAGCTGTCACGCCCCCGCCGACTTCACGAGCTTCGGCGGCACGGCGATGAATCACGCACCGGTCGCGGGCACCACGTGTTCGGTGTGCCACGCGGCGGGTCGCAGCTTCTATGGCGTCAAGATGGTGACGCCGCCGGGCAATCACGTGCCGTTCGGCGTTGCCGGCTGCGAGAGCTGCCATGCGCCGGGCAAGTTCGCGAGCTTCGGCGGCACATTGATGAATCACGGGCCCGTCGCGGGTACAACCTGCGCCACCTGCCACGAGACCGGCAGGAGCTGGTACGGGGTGACGGTGGTGACGCGACCCACCCTCGCGCAGGATCCGAAGCATCCGACCACCGGCGAGTGCGGCAGCTGCCACGCGTCGACGAGCTCGTTCGCCGCCGGCGTTGCGGCCAAGCCCTCCAATCACATCTCGACCACGGCGGGCTGCGCGTCGTGCCACACGACGCCGGGCAACTACGCGATCGCGACGATGAACCACGCCGGCATCACGACCGGCTGCGCCACGTGCCACGCCAGCGGCCTCGCGTTCGCCAATGTCGTGCCGGTGTCGCCGCCGGCGACGCACGTGCCGACGACGCAGGCCTGCGAGCTGTGCCACGCGCCGACGAAGTTCGACAAGTTCACCGGCGGCACGATGAACCACGCCGGGATCGCGACCGGCTGTGCGAGCTGCCACGCCGCCGGCAAGAGTTTCTTCGGCGTGCGGGTGACGACGCCGCCTGCGACGCACATTCCGGTCGGCTCCGCGGCGTGCGAGTCATGCCACGCCCCCGCGAGGTTCACCAATTTCGGCGCGACGCCGATGAACCACACGCCGGTCGCGGGGGCCGCGTGCGCGACCTGCCACGAAGCCGGCAGGAGCTGGTACGGCGTGACGATTGTCACCCGGCCGACGCTCGTCCAGGATCCGAACCATCCGACGACCGGCGAATGCGGCACCTGCCACACGTCGACCAGTTCGTTCATGGCCGGGATCACCAGCAAGCCGGCCAACCACATCCCGACCACGCAGCCGTGCGCGATGTGCCACACGACGCCGGGCAACTACGCCGGTGCCACGATGAACCACGCCGGCATCACGACCGGCTGCGCGACCTGTCATGCCACAGGCAAGAGTTTCTTCGGCGTGACCATGGTGACGCCGCCGGCGACGCACATACCGGTGGGAGCGGCGGCCTGCGAAAGCTGCCATGCACCCGCGAAGTTCACCAACTTCAGCGGCACGGCGATGAATCACACGCCGGTCGCCGGGACCGCCTGCGCCACCTGCCATGCGACCGGAAAGAGCTTCTTCGGCGTGACCGTCGTGACGCCGCCGGCGACCCACATCCCGGTGGGCACCGCGGCCTGCGAGTCATGCCACACCCCGACGAAGTTCACCAACTTCGGCGCGACGCCAATGAATCACACGCCGGTGGCGGGTGTTGCCTGCGCGACCTGCCACGCCACCGGCAAGAGTTTCTTCGGCGTGACCGTCGTGACGCCGCCGGCGACCCACATTCCAGTGGGAACCGCTGCCTGTGAAACCTGCCACGCACCCACGAAGTTCACCAACTTCAGCGGCACGGCGATGAATCACACGCCGGTCGCCGGGACCGCGTGCGCGACCTGCCACGAGGCTGGAAGGACCTGGTATGGCGTGACGATCGTGACCCGGCCGACGCTGGCCCAGGACCCGAACCACCCGACGACCGGCGAGTGCGGCACCTGCCACAGCTCGACCAGTTCGTTCATGGCCGGGATCACGAGCAAGCCGGCGAACCAC
>CALQLA020000078.1 GCA_943331295.2 Bordetella parapertussis
CGAATATTCGGCGGACTCGCTGGAGGATATCTACGCCACGCTTGGCCAGGTGGGCCGCAAGGTGCTAAGCGAGAAGATGAGCGATGAAGAGGCCGCCGCCATCCTTGCCGATATCGCGCAGGAAGAGGATCTCAACGGCCGGATAAGAAGCAACATCCTCGACACCCAGCGGGCGCTGTCGTTCCTCATGCGATGCAAGATGCTCTCGACAGGCCAGGGCGACGATTCGCGGCAGATTCTGCGCGACATCGAATCGCTCAACAGTCACACGTCGTTCCTGTTCGACAAGATCAACTTCCTGATGGACGCAACCATCGGCTTCATCAACATCAACCAGAACCGGCGGGTTTCGCAACTGACGTTCTTCGGCGTCGTCTTCATGCCGCTAAACATCCTGGCCGGCATCGGTGGAATGTCGGAGTTCTCGATGATGACGCAGGGAATACCCTGGCCCGTCGCATATGGTGCGTTCATCGCCGGCATGGGGCTTTTCGGGTGGGCGACATTTGTTGCGCTCAAGCACTTTGAGAACCGGAAGTCCAAGGCGGCCCGCGACGCTTCGGCCACCCCGTCGTAGACCGGATGAACGCGCCGCTCCTGGCGAGTCATTCGGCGCAACGCCGATGGACGCCGGAAGGCGCAGTACGCGTCACATCCTGGTCCATCCTGCCGGGCCAACCGCCCGGAATCGGGAGGGATTGATCGTCGCTAGTTGCGACGGGTCCTGGTCGCCGCGTCGCTGCGGGGCAGGTGCGAACTCCTCGCGTCGGACACGCGCAGCTTCCGGAGCCGGGACGTCTTCTTGTGCTGGTGCTCCTCCATCCGACCGAGCACATCGACCAGGAACTTCATCGTTTCCCGTATGTAGGGGCCCTTGTTCAGCATCACGCACTCGGCCCGGCTGCTCATGGCCGCATCGGTGACCTCGGCGCGCGACGGGATGCCGCCCTTGGCAAGCGACTCCAGCACCTGGGTCGCCCAGATCACCGGCACGTGCGCCGCTTCGCACAACCACAGGATTTCCTCCTGCACCTCGGAAAGCCGCTCGAAGCCGACCTCGACGCCGAGGTCGCCGCGCGCAACCATGACCGCCACCCGCGGGTGACGCATCGCGGCCAGCAACAGCATCGGCAGGCGGTCGAATCCCGCCTGCGTCTCGATCTTGAGGACGATGCCGAGGCGCGAGGCGTCGAGCACCGCGATGGCGGCGAGCAACGCGTCGATGTCCTCGACGCGCTGGACGAACGACAATGCCACCATGTCGGCGTGCTTCGCCACGAACGCCAGGTCGGCGAGGTCCTTCGCGGTAAGCGCCGGCAGGTCGAGTTCCGTATCGGGCAGGTTTATGCCCTTTTCCGCCTTCAGCTTGGCGGCGCCGCCGGCCGCTGCCGTGATGTCGACGCGGATGCAGTCCTCGGAGACGCTCCGGATCGTGCTGCGAATCCTGCCGTCGTCGAACAGCATCGGCTCCCCCACGCGCACACCGGCGAATACCTCGGGCAGCGCGCAGGAGACGAACGCCGGCTGCAGCGTCCTGCCGTCGTCGTCGTGCGTCGCATCCCGGCCTGGCGTGTCGCCGCGGACGATCTCGAGCGTATCGCCGGGCCGCAGCCCGATCCACTGCTCGACCGAAGGCAGCGCCGCTACCGAGCCTTTGCCGACGACGCGGGTCTTGCGCCGCAGCGAGAGCCGCGTTCCCGGCACGACGAAGGCGGAGGTTTCGGTCTCGCACAGGCATTCGCCGGCACCGGCCGCGATCACTCTCAGCAATCGCTTGCGCTTGCGCGTGTCCGTGAGTTCGACGACATCCCCGGCTTTCGCCCCGGCGAGCAGGTCGCCCGTCACGGGTATCGTCACCTCCTGATTGTCGCCATCGTGCACGCGCGCAACGAAGCGCACCCGAGCCGGCTCCGTCACGCGACCGATCGTGTCGCGCACCGGACGCCAACGCGCGACGGCCGGACCGGGCTCGATCGCGCCGGTGCGAAGCTTGGGGCCCGCGAGGTCGAAGGACAACGCGCACCGCCTGCCGGTTTCGCGCTCGGCCCGTCGCAGGTGCTTCACCATCCGTTCCCACACGTCAGGGCTGTCGTGCGCGCAGTTGACGCGCATGACTTCCATGCCCGCCGCGACCAGGTCGCGAATGAGGGTCGGATCGTCAGCCGCCTCGCCCGGCATCGTCACCATGATCCTGGTTTCGCGCTCGGGGGGCGTCGTCCCGAGGATCGCGTTGGCGTGCTCGACCAGGAGCGCGTCGCCGGTATCGAAGGTCACCGGCGGCGTGCGCAGCACGTCGGCGGGCACAGGCCGGTTCCCGAGCACGGACAGCGCCTCGCTGACCGCTTGCAGCGACGCCATCACATGTGCCTCCATGCGGCCCAGCGAACTCAGCCCCAGCCGGGTCAGTTGATCCTGCAGTTCGCGTACGTCGTGCCGGCGCACCGCGAGATAGTGGACGAGGTTGTACGCGCTCTCGCGCAATGCGGGCGCCGTGGCATCGAGCAGGGCAGCGAACTCGAGCTCGGCGGCGAGCGCCGCGACGCGCAATTCCTCGACGCCGCGGAACGCGCGTTCCAGGCGCAGGGATCGGGAGACTTCGCGGGCGGTGCGGCGCGGGGCGGTCATTGTGTCCGGGCGCCGATTGATCCCGGACATCGGGACACCGGCGAAGCCTCTGCCTGATTATTGCGCGAGCATTATGTCAGCCATGTGTCGGCCACTAAGACCGCAGGTCAATTGTTGCAGATTTATTGCAATCAAATGACAGCGTCGGGCATCGGAATCCCTCACTTTCATTCTTCGACCCTGCCCTGGCCGCGACCGGACCACATCACCGCGACGGCCGTTCGAGCATCGACACGTGACCGCGTGAGCCGTCGGGAGCCAGTGCGATGCGCATACCGATCCACATGGTTATGCACAGAAAATGTGGATAACTGCTTCACCACGGCGGACGCGAACAGTGCGTACGTTTCACTCTTGGCGAGCCTTTGCGGACCCGCACTGCCCTTCATGGCCGATCCCGGTTATCAACGCGCATGGTCCCGGTGCCATGCCCGGCGGACTCGCTAGCAGGCGGGCTTGGCGGCCGCTAGCCGTGACGCTCGAAGACGGCGTCCATGAGGTTCACCAGGCTCGTGATCGCAACTTCGGCCGACACCGGCTGCAGCGCCGGATTCTTGGCATGGTCGTCCCAGACGCGCAGCCGCACTGATTCGGCCGCGTGATCGAGCGTGGCAAATCGCATGCAGTCGGGGACGGTCATCGGCCCGCCCTGCAACGCGAGGCTGCGCCGTGAATCGGGCGAAAGAAGGTGCGCATAGTCGGGTCGCGTGGCGACGAGATACCGCTTCGCCGCCACATGCAGCGCGACCGGTTCGCTCACTTGAGCGCCGAAGATGGGCAACAGCACCGCGGCGCCGATCTCCT
This sequence comes from Bordetella parapertussis, assembly GCA_943331295.2. Lineage (GTDB taxonomy): Bacteria > Pseudomonadota > Gammaproteobacteria > Burkholderiales > Casimicrobiaceae > CAIWHR01. Next base: position 3,430 of record CALQLA020000078.1, read on the forward strand.
CGTGCCGCTCCTCGACCCCGGCGAGCGTCGGCGTCCCGGAACGGCTCGACATCAGGTGTCCGAGATCGTGCAGCCAGCATGCGAGCTGAAGCTCCGGCGTGGCACCGGCACGCTCCGCGATGCGACCGCATTGCCATGCGTGCTGCAACTGCGTCACTCCCTCGCCTTCGTAGGCGAGATCGCCGCGGGTGCGGTAGAGCTCGAGAATTTTCGATGCTTGCATGCCGCCGCATCTTCGCACCGCTCGATGACGCGGGTGTGACGGGATCGCGCCCTCTGTAGAGGTACTGTCATGGCGGGACGATAGTCTCGACCCGATGGTCCCAGCCGACGACATTGCAGTTTCCGCCTTCGCCGTAAGCAAGACCTTCGCCGGCGCGCGCCGGGCGCTGGTCGACGTCGGATTCGAGATCCGGGCGGGCGAGCGGGTCGCGCTGCTCGGTGCCTCCGGATCGGGCAAGTCCACGCTGCTTCGCTGCATCTGCGGATTGGAGGCAACCGACGCCGGCGACCGCTCGATCCGCATCTTCGGGCAGCCGATCCAGCATTCGGGTCGGCGTGCCCGGGACATCCGCGCGCTGCGCCGGCGGGTCGGCATCATCTTCCAGCAGTTCAATCTCGTCGGGCGGCTTTCGGTGCTGACCAACGTGCTCACCGGCCTCGCGGCCGAATTGCCGCTCTCCCGCGCGATCACCGGCCGCTTCACCCTGGAGGAACGGGCACGTGCGATGGATGCGCTGGCGTCGGTCGGGCTGGTCGGCCAGGCATTTCAGCGGGCATCCACCCTTTCCGGCGGCCAGCAGCAGCGCGCGGCCATTGCACGGGCACTCGTCCAGGGCGCGGGCATCCTGCTCGCCGACGAACCGGTCGCGTCGCTCGATCCCGAATCGACGAGGCGGGTGATGGAACTCCTGCTCGACCTCAACCGCCGCGAGCGCCTTACGCTGGTAATCAGCCTCCACCACGTCGGGCTGGCGCGGCGCTACTGCGAGCGGGTGCTCGCCCTGCGCGACGGCGTCTTGCTATTCGACGGGCCGACGTCAGCGCTGACGCCTTCATTCCTGACCGAACTTTACGGCACGTCGGCGGAGGAACTCGTCGTCGCCACGGAAGCCGAGCCCGACAGTGTCCGCGCCCGGGAAGCCGTCGCCGGCGCGGTCGCCGCCTGACCCTCCCCGTTCAATTCGAAACCGTCCAGCATCGGAGCAACCATGCCCACCTGTCTGAAGACTCTCGCCGCCGCTGCCGCATTTGCGCTGCTTGCCGCCACCGCATCGGCGCAGAACATCAATTTCGGGATCATAGCGACCGACTCGGCCAGCGCGCAGCGCGAGCGCTGGGAGCCGTTCTTCCGCAACATGGAAAAGAAGACCGGCCTGAAGATCACGTCCTTCTATGCGCCGGACTACGCCGGGGTCATCGAGGCGATGCGCTTCAACAAGGTGCAGGTCGCCTGGTTCGGCAACAAGTCGGCGATGGAGGCCGTGGACCGGGCGAACGGCGAAGTCTTCGCGCAGGTCATGTACGCCGACGGCACCTTCGGCTACTACGGGCTGCTGATCACCCACAAGGACAGCCCCTACCGGAGCCTCGACGACGTGCTGAAGAGTTCGAAGAGCATCAACTTCGGCATCGGCGATCCGAATTCGACGTCCGGCTTCCTGGTGCCGAGCTTCTACGTCTTCGCCCAGAACAACGTCGACCCCCGCACGGCGTTCAAGACGGTGCGCAACGCGAGCCACGGCGCGAACATCCAGGCGGTGCTCGCGAAGCAGGTCGACGTCGCAACCAACAATACCGAGGACGTCGCCAAGCTTGAGGCGACCAAGCCAGAACTCTTCGAACAGCTTCGCGTGATCTGGAAGAGTCCGCTCATTCCGAGCGATCCGTTCGTCTGGCGCCAGGACCTCGACCCGGCGGTGAAGGCGAAGATCCGCGATTTCGTGCTGAACTACGCCAGGACCGACCCCGAGGAGAAGGTCGTCCTCAAGAACATCTACAACTACGGCGGATTCCGTGCTTCGTCGAACGAGCAGCTGAAGCCCATCCGCCAGCTCGAGCTGTTCCGCGACCGCAAGAAGATCGAAGGCGACGAACACCTGTCGGCCGAGGAGAAGAACAAGGCGCTGGCGGCCATCGACCAGAAGCTCGCCGCAATAAAGTGACGGCGACGGCGCCCTCCGCGGAGTCGTTCGCGCGCCTGCGCCGGCGCGCCGCGGCGGAACGGCCCGGCTGGTCGCGTTACGCGCTCTGGGCGGGCATCGCGGCACTTCTCGCATGGGCGTGGGAGGGCGCCGAGATGCGCCCGCTCGACCTGGTGCGCGACTCGGGCAACATGGCGAAGTACGCGCGCGACTTCTTCCCGCCGGATTTCCACGACTGGCGGATCTACCTGCACGAGATGATCGTCACCGTGCACATCGCGATCTGGGGAACCGTGCTCGCGCTCTTCGCCGCGGTCCCGATGGGGCTGCTGTCGGCGTCGAACGTCACGCCGGCATGGGTTCACCAGCCGGTGCGCCGCATCATGGATGCCTGCCGCGCGATCAACGAGATGGTCTTTGCCATGCTGTTCATCGTGGCGGTCGGCCTGGGGCCGTTCGCCGGCGTCCTGGCGCTTGCCGTGCACACCACCGGCATACTGGCAAAGCTCTTCTCGGAGGCCGCCGAGGCGATCGATCCGCGACCGGTCGAAAGCATACGCGCGACCGGCGCGCATTCGCTCGTGGAAGTCGTATACGGGATCATCCCCCAGGTGCTGCCGCTGTGGGTCTCCTTCACGCTGTACCGGTTCGAATCGAACGTGCGCTCCGCGTCCGTTGTCGGCATGGTCGGCGCCGGCGGCATCGGCGTGGTGCTCTACGAGGTCATCCGGAGTTTCCAGTACGCGCAGACCTGCGCCGTCCTGCTGCTGCTCGTGGTCAGCGTGACGCTGATCGACGTCACCTCCGCCTGGATGCGAAAGCGCGTCATCTGATCGCGGCGATCGGGTACCGCGGCGCTACATCAGGCCAACCAGCCGCCAGTACGGGATCGCCAGCAGGACGGCGACGAGCCGGAAGCCGCCTTCGAGCCAGAGGATCGGTCGCGCCTGCCGATGCGTAAACAGGTCGCCACCCGTGACGGCGTATAGCGTCCCGTAGTTGATGTTCACGTACGGCACAATCGTGTGGTTGCCGGCGATCAGGGCGACCATTACCGGAACGAAGGGGTTGAAGCCGGGTGCCTGCGCGACGGGACGCCGAGGGGGATGCGCGGCGCGCCGCCGGTCACGCCGGCCGCGAGCACGATCCCGCAGAGAGACAGCAGCAGGCTTTGGATGAGATGGTTGGCGGGCAATCGCTCGGACGAGAGCAGCGACAACCGGTGGAGCAGTCCCGATCGTGCGACGGCCGCGGTGACGGTGAAGAGCGCGACGATCATCAGCCACGATGGGAAGGAGAATCCGGCGAGCGCCTGCGCCGGCGTCGCGACGCCCGGCAGAACGATCGAGATCACCATCAGCATCGCCACCACGTACATCGGCAGCACGTTCCACATCAGCAGCGGCACGGTCGCGACGACCGCGACAAGTGCAACCATTGCGCCCCCGCCCGGTTCGGGCTGCTCCGGCAGCAGCCATCCCGCAAGGTAGAGCAACACGGCGGCGGCAACGCGGCGATCGGCCTTGCCCTGCAGCCCGGCGAGGAGCGCGCGCAGGGCTTCGTGCAGCGCGGCGTCGTGCGTGCCGGCATGGTCCTGCCACTCTTCCAGATGTGCTGGCGTCGCCGTTGCCACAAGGCTGGCGACACAAGAGCATGGGCTGCGGCGGGCAGCGTGTCGAGGCTCACGCTCGCCAGCCGGCGGCCGCCGGCGCGCAACTCGCCGGCGTCGCGAGTGGCGACGACGAGGCGGCCGGCGAGTTCACGCTCGATGTACCTGGCGATGCTGGACTCGCGCGCAAGCAGCATGCGGAACCGGTCGGCCGGCAACCGCCACACCTTGAGCGCGGTATACGCGACGACCGATGCGGCGTGGGGCGAATCGGCGACCAGGGTCATCGCGCCGAACGATTCGCCGGGGGCCAGCAGGCTGGGCTCGACGTCGAGGTCTTCGTTCGGCCGCTCGCCGACGGACGTCGCCGCCTCGCCGGTCTCGATCACGTAGACGCCGTCGCTCTCCTCGCCTTCGCGGACGACGTACTCGCCTGGCTTGAGTTCGACCTCCTCCAACTCGCCGGCGAGCGCGACAAGGTCGATGCGGGAGACGCCGGCGAATATCGGAATGCGTGCGAGCGCGCTCGCTGAATCAATCATCGGGTCGGGGAAGGGTTCTCCGCGACGACGGGGCAACCGGCGAGTATCGCGCGACAGTGTTTCAGTTCGAAGCCAGCCGCCGGCGCACGACGAAGAGGACCCCGGCGATGGCCGCGACAGCGCCGGCGAGCAGCCATCGCTCGGTCACCGTGACATCGGCCAGAAACCGCGAGATCGCCGCCCCGGCGACGTACCCGGCGGCGGACCAGCATGCGCTCCACAACAACGCTGCAAGCACGTCGAGCGAGAGGAATCGCAGCGCGGGCATCCGTGCGGCGCCGATGACGACGGGCCCGACGGTTCGCATTCCATACAGGAACCGCACGCCGATCACCGCCGTGTTCGGGAACCGGGCGATGAGCCCCCGCACCCGCACTGCGGGACGCCGGAAGCGCGGGTAGCGCGCCACCAGCACCGTTCCGTACCGCCGCCCCAGCGCGAAGAACACATTGTCGGCGGCGATCGCGCCCGCGGCGCCGGCGACGACGACCAGCGGGAGGCTCAACAGCCCCCGGTCCGCGGCGATGCCGGCCAGCAGGAGCGCGGACTCGCCTTCGAACATCGTGCCGAGGACCGTCGCAGCGTAGCCGTATTTCGCGACCAGCGCGGCGAGCCCCGTTGCCGTCACGGCATCGGCCTGACGGCGCGGCGTGGCGCCGGTGCACGCGCCCCATGGATCGAGGGGCGGACCAAGCCTGGGGTGCCGGCAGGCACGCCGGATCAGCCGCGTTGCTGCGCTGTCCGCACCGCGTCGCGTTGGCGCGACAAGGCGACGTCCGGATCGCGCACGCCAATGACGTCGATGGTGCCCGGAAAGACGTCCACCTCCCGTGGTGGCGCTTCGGGTTGCGCGGCCACGACGGCTGGCTGCTCGCGCGCCGCCGGCGGGAAACCGGCCGGGACGACAACCGTCATGGCGAGGACAGCGATGGTGATTCCGGTGGCGGAGATCGCGGCAACGGGGTTCAACCTGGATGCCTTGTAGGGGTGCATGACCTGCTCCTGTTCAGCCTGCGGAGAATGCGAAGCGACAGCCCGTCGCGGGACGAATTCTCGGCGCAGATTGTTGCAGCGCAATTAACCGGCGCGCGGCGGGTCATGTCGGGGTTGCACCGCACCCGACCGCAAGACAGGGAATTGAGGCGCCAGCTTGTCTTCGGCCCGCAACATTGCGCTGCGATATTCGTGGCGCGATGAACCTCCCGGACAATGGAACGCAAATCCCGCGCGCGGCCCGGCACCCGAACGGGCGTCGCCGGCGGCCCGAGGCCGGTGCGGCGGCGGACATTGCGGCAGACAGTGCCTGGCAGTGGTTGCGGACAAGTCAGGACGCTCCCGGCGCGGCGTCTTTTGGCAGGCGCCCGCCTCACGACGACGTCGAACAGAAGCTGCGCGATCTGGCGCCCTTTCTTGGCCGCCTGCGTCGCGGCATCGAGCGGGAGAGCCTGCGCGTCGACGCCGGCGGAAGGCTTGTCCTCACGCCGCATCCGGCGGCGCTGGGCTCCGCGCTCACGAACGCCGGCATCACGACCGATTTCAGCGAGTCCCAGATCGAACTCGTCACCGGCGTCCATGGCGGGGTGGGCGACTGCATCCGGGAGCTGACCGATCTCCACCGTTTTGTCAACGACCGGCTCGATGGCGAGACGCTGTGGGCGGCGAGCATGCCGTGCGAACTGCCGGGCGAGGATGCGATTCCGATCGCCTCGTACGGCAGCTCGAACGCAGCACTCGCGAAGCGAATCTACCGGATGGGACTCGCGCGTCGCTATGGGCGTCGGATGCAGATGATCTCCGGCGTTCACTACAATTTCTCGATCCCTGAGGACGCCTGGCAAACCGGTGCGATCGGCAACGCGAGCGACGCGTACATGGGCCTGATCCGGAACTTCCGGCGACACGGCTGGATGCTGCTCTACCTCTTCGGCGCCTCGCCGGCGGTGAATGCAAGCTTCGTCGCAGGCCGTTCGCATGCGATGCCTGCGCTGGCGCCCGATACGCGATACCTGCCATTCGCCACGTCGCTGCGCATGACGCGGCAGGGCTACCTCAGTCGCGCGCAGGAAGCGCTGTGCGTCAGCTGCAACACTCTGGACTCCTACGCGACCGCGCTTGCCGGCGCCATGTCGCGCCCGCATCCGGCCTACGAATCGATCGGCCTGCGCAGCGCCAACGGCTATCGGCAACTCTCGACCAGCCTGCTGCAGCAGGAGAGCGAGTTCTACAGCAGCATCCGCCCGAAGCGGGTTCCCGGCCCCGGCGAGCGGCAGTTGCACGCGCTGCGGGCGCGCGGCATCGAGTACGTGGAGGTGCGGGTCCTTGATTCCGATGCCTACGAGGCAATCGGCATAGCTCCGCAGACAGCGCGGTTCGTCGACGTGTTCCTGCTCCACTGCCTGCTGGCGCCGAGCCCGCCCGACGTTCCCGAAGAAATCCGTGCGTGCGCCCGCAACGACCAGGAAGTCGCCGCCCGCGGCCGCGACCCCCTGCTTTGCCTGCAGGACGGCGGCCGGCGCGTGAGCCTGCGCGACTGGGGCGCGCGGGTACTCGACCAGTGCGCGCCCATCGCCGCGGCGCTCGACGGCGTGCTGGGCGGGCATGCGCACCAGATCGCGCTGGCAGGCGCCGTGGACGCATTCTCCGACCCGGAGTCGCTGCCGTCGGCACGCGTCCTGCGCGACGTGCGTGAGCATCATCGCGGATCGTTTGCCGCATTCGCGCAAACTCGCTCGACCGTCCATCGCGAATGGCTGCAGCGCGCCGCGCTGCCGGCGGAGACCACAGCCCGCCTCGCGTTGCAGGCTGAGGCGTCGCTGGAGCGGCAACGGCGCATGGAGTCGGAGAACGACGGGCCGTTCGAACCGTTTCGCCAGCGGTACCTTTCGCCGACGTCGCTCGGGGAGCCGCGAGGGCAGGAATCGACGTTCAGCGAATGACCGGTGCTCGCGGCATCGCTCGGTTGGTACGCGCGCGGCGCGCGGATGCGATGCCTGCGAGAGACCGTTCCATCTCGCGATGCAGTTTCGCCATCGCCGCGACGTGACGCATCTTACCTGCCGGATCGATCGCCAGCAGGCGGGTCCGGAGGTCGTCGAGTTGTTCCCGCGCAGTCGCGATCAGCCGATCGAGATCCCGTCCCGCCTGCCCGGCCAGCAACAGTGCGTGCGCACGGTCGAGCGTATCCGTGCAGCATGCTGCCTTGCGCACGAGTTCGCCGCGGACGAATCCGTCGACCAGGGCAAGAGGCCACCGGCCGAACCTGTCGAGAGGACTGAGGGTTGTCGCTTTCCCGGCGATGGTGGCAGGCGAAGACACTCGTGCACCTGAGGAATGCCGTCCCGGTCCCGGGCTAGAAGAAGCGCGGAACGTACAGCTGCGCCGGAACGGGGTTCCGGGTGTATTCGGGATTGCGAACCCGTTCCGGCAGCTCGACCGGTTCGCGCTGGACCTCCGCATAGGGAATCAGGCCCAGCAGGTGATGGATGCAGTTGAGCCGTGCTGCCTTCTTGTCGATGGCTTCCACGACCCACCACGGCGCCTCGGGGATGTGGGTGCGTTCGAGCATGTACTCCTTCGCCACGGTGTACTGTTCCCAGCGGACGCGCGACTCGAGGTCCATCGGGCTCAGCTTCCACTGCTTCAGCGGGTCCTCGATCCGGCCGATGAAGCGCATGTGCTGCTCGTCGTCGGTGATCGAGAACCAGTACTTGATCAGCTGGATCCCGGTGCGTGCGAGCATCTTCTCCAATTCCGGGACGGTGCGGAAGAATTCCTCGTACTCCGCATCGGTGCAGAACCCCATCACGCGCTCGACGCCGGCGCGGTTGTACCAGCTGCGGTCGAACAGCACCATTTCCCCCGCCGCGGGCAGGTGGGCCACGTAGCGCTGGAAATACCACTGCGTGCGCTCCCGATCGTTGGGTGCAGGCAGCGCGACGGTGCGCACCACGCGCGGATTGAGCCGCTGCGTGATCCGCTTGATGACGCCGCCCTTGCCCGCCGCATCCCTGCCTTCGAACAGGATGACGACACGGTGCCCGGTCGTGGCAACCCAGTCCTGCAGCTTGACGAGTTCTCCCTGGAGCCGCAGCAACTCCCGGAAATACCGGCGCCGGCGATGAACCTGATCCGCGGTCGCCCCTTCGGCGGAAGCTTCGTCCCCCTGCGCGAATCGCCGGTCGTCCAGCTCGAGCTCCAGCTCTTCGTCGACGCTGTCGAGAAAGTCCAGCCTCAGGCGCTGGCGCAGGTCACGGTCGTTCCCGGATTCCAAGCGAATACCTCCGCGCGCGGTGCCGATCGACCCGTAGCGTGAAGCTTGCCGTCCCGGTGTTGCATCCGTGTGACAGAGCCCGGGAGGGGCACGGACTTGGGGCTTGGACATCGCAGCACCCCGCGACGGCGATGCCGTGACGCCGAAGCGTCAGAAGCGGCAGTCGAGATGGCAATTGTGAGTTCGCGCCTAGAGACCAGCAACGCGTCAGACGGGAAGTTCGAGCGCCATTCGTCCCCACTGTAACAATCGGCGATCCGATCTGCGATAGCATGTAACACATTCGTAACATGAGGGTCCGGTCGTGCACGTTGCAAAGAAGAGAACATTTGAACTCGGACGGGACGGCGATCTCACTTGCTACATGCCCAGACGTTCCAAGTGTCGACTTGTTGAGGTCCATGTCGGGACGAAGAACCCGACCGAGATGGAGGCCGTGGCAAGGCCCTCGACAGACCCCGTCGTCAAGACTGCGCGAAAGCCAAGATCCGCCGATAGCGAAAGCGGATCCTCGACGCGCGTGCCTCCCTACCGCGCGCCTGGCTGGCTGCTTGGTGGCCACGCCCAGACCGTTCACCCGTTTCTGCTTCGACGGCCGAAAGTGCGCTACCGGCGCGAACGCATCCAGACAGCCGATGGCGATTGCTGGGATCTCGATTGGATGGACCCGCCGAACGTGGCGGGCGCCACGGCGACAACCGCGCGCCCGCTCGTGATCCTGTTTCACGGTCTCGAGGGCAGCTCCGGATCACACTACGCCCGGGCTTTGATGATGCATCTCGCCTCGATCGGCTGGCGCGGTGTCGTGCCGAATTTCCAAACCTATCCACGCGCCTGCCCATCGGGCGATTACCATGAGGTTGGAGCGCTGCTGGCCGCCATCGACGCGCGGATACGCGTCGAATCGGACGCGACGCAGATCTACGCGGTAGGCGTATCGTTGGGCGGGAGCGTACTACTCAATTGGTTGGGTCGCACCGGCAGGCACGCAGCTCCGCTGATTGCCGCTGCTGCCGCGGTGTCGGCACCCCTCGACCTCGTCGCGTCCGGACTTGCGATCGATCGCGGGTTGAATCGAGTGTATTCGTATCACTTCCTGTGGACGCTGCGACCAAAGAGCCTTGCCATGGCCAGGCGATTTCCGGGGTTGTTGGATCTCGAAAGGCTGCGCCGGGCCCGTACCATGTTCGAATTCGACGCGGCCGTCACGGCACCGCTGCACGGCTACTCCGGCGCCCACGACTACCGGAGCGAAGCGTCGTCGAGACCCTGGCTGCGCAAGATCGGCATTCCGACGCTCGTGCTCAACGCTCGCAATGATCCGTTCATCCCGCCGGCTTCGCTGCCGCGCCAGGACGAAGTCGGGCCCAACGTGCTGCTTGAACAGCCGAAGACGGGAGGTCACGTCGGCTTCCCCACCGCGCCGTTTCCCGGCGACATCGCATGGCTGCCGCGGCGGTTGGTACATTTCTTCAGGCATGCCGCGTAAGCCTCCGTTCGACCCCGTGTCCGCCTTGCGATGAGCTTCCTGAAGGCTTAGGGGCCTGCGAATTTCGCGACGGCGCCGGCAAATCGCTCTTGCTTTCGTCCTCCTGGCAATCGGATAGGCGTTGACCTGCCCGGCATGGAGTGCACACGACTGTAAGAATCCTGTCAGAAACATGTCCGATAGTGCATGACCGCTGGCGGCGACAGCGCGGCCTGACAAAGTCATCCTCGCGAGATCCGATGAAGAATGCAGCTTGCGGCGCAGGCGTGGCGCGTCTCCTCGACGTGCCCGTCGGGCCGGGCATCCACTGGTCGGAAATTGCGCGGATGCGAAGTGCCGAAGAGGCAGCGCGTTGGCGTCTGGCTGCGCAGAGCCCGGCACAATGAGTCGCGACTACACGGTGCCGCTGTGGTTGCTGAAGCTCGGCGCGCCGTTGAATGTGTACTTCCTGCTCAACACCCCGGACACCGGCGATCTCTTTATCGTTGCACCGGCGCGGATCCTTTTCGCCGTGTCGGCGTTTCGCTGCCTGTTTCCTGTCCGCTACGAACACAACGTCGTCTTTCACGACTCGATCTTCTCCTCCATCTTCCTGACCCGGCTGCTGGCAACGTTTGCCGAAATTGCGTACATCTTCCAGTTCTCGTACGTGCTGCGTGTACTCGACACGGAGAACGCTCCTTTGGTAGCTGCTCTCTCGTGGTTGATGGTCGCGCAGGTCGTGTTCAGCCAGATCCTTGTCTGGATGGCCATCCTGACGGGGCGCCTGGCGCTGTACTTCTACGAGGAGCTAGGCTGGGCTTTCATCTTCATTGCCAACACGATGGCGAGCGCGTACCTCTACTTCCGCATCGGCACCCCGCCCAGTCACGGGGTCCTTCTTCAGCTCAATCTTCTTTTCGGCGCTGCGTACCTGCCGTGGCAGCTTCTTCATTTGCGCATGCTCCGCGCCAACGGCAGACGCGATTCGGCCGACCGGACGGGGAACGGAATGTTGCGTGCAATCCGCCTCAGAAACCGGCGGACCAACGCCGAATCTTGGGGCGGCCCCGTGGGCTTGTCCTGGATGATCGGTTATTGGGCCACGATCATCCCGGCGTGGGTCTACGGCATCGTCGTGATTCTCGGTTCTCGCTGAGTTGGCCCCCGGCTCGCACTGCACGTGAGAGCGCAAGCGAGAAAGAACGAATGTCCGGTTCCTAAAGCGGGCCCAGACCACAATGATGAAGTTGAAGATGATCCTCAACCCGATGGCGGGGCGCAGCCGGGCGCGAAAGCGAATTGTGAAGGCGCTCGCCTACTTGCGTGACCGCGGCGCCGCTGTCGACTGCGTCACGAGCGCGAACCCCGCCGACCTGACGCGCATAGCCGCCGAGAGCTCACGCGGCCAATGGGATCGCGTGGTCGCCTGCGGCGGTGACGGATCGCTGCACCTCGCGGTTCGCGAATTCGATCTCCAGCGCGGCACGCTCGGACTGCTGCCACTCGGGTCCGGCAACGATTTTGCGCAAGCGGCCGGGATTCCGCGATCCGTTATCGGCGCATGCGACACCATCCTGTACGGCAGGACACGCGAAGTCGACGTCGCGACTGCCAATGGTGTCCGCTACCTCGGCGTGGCAGGACTCGGATTCGACTCCGAAGTCGCGGAGTACGCGAACGAAAACGCGAAGTACCTGCGCGGATCGCTCGTGTACCTGTATGCGATCTTTCGTGTGCTTCCGCGCTTCACGCCGCACCGCGTGCGCATGAACGGCGTCCGCTCCGAGGAAATCATGTTCGCGTGCGTCGGAAACAGCCGACAGTACGGGGGCGGAATTCGCATCACTCCCGACGCGCAGATCGATGACGGCCTGCTGGATCTCTGCCTCGTGCGTCGCACGACGCGCTTGCAGCTGCTGAAGACCCTGCCGCGTGCGTACACCGGCTCGCACGTCAGGAGCGCCTACGTCGAGACCGCGCGGGCGGCACAATTCATGTTCGAGAGCGAGCATCAACTGAAGGTGTATGCGGACGGCGAGTTTCTCACGCGCACGCCGGTGACCTTCGCCTTGGCAAACGAGAAATTGCGGATCGTTGTGCCGTGATTGCCTTGTCGCCCATCGCCATTGGCCGGGGACGGCATTGCCTTTGAAGCAGCTCCGGATCGCGCGTAGGCAGGTACGCTCTCGCGCGCGAAGCAAGCATGAACCTGCTGTAGCGATGCCTCGCTAGCTAGCGAACCATCTGCCCGCGAATCCCCCGATCCGCCAAGGCTGCCAGCAGCTTGTGCGCGATGGACATTGCCCGGTCATCCAGTCCGAAACAAAGCGTCGGGTCGCTACGGGGATCGACTTCCACGATCAAGTCGGCTGCCTGAACCCAGGCTCCCCGCGCCGACAAGCCGCGCAGCACGCCACTGATCGGGGCCGTTACCGGTTCCCGATCGAGCGCGCCGACGAGCTGGCCGGCCTTCACGCAATCCCCGATTCGATGCGATGTCCTGAATCGTCCGGCATCTTTGGCGAACACCGCAGTGCAGATGCCGCGAGGCGGTCGAGAAGCCGGGACCCTGACGGCCGCGAGCCGGGGTTCGTGCAGACCCGTCGGGCTCGGATCGGCCATCGGCGCTTCGATCACCAGATCGACGTTCCTGACGGCGGTGTGACATGTACCGATGCCGACCGCCAGAAGTCCAGGGGGCACCCGGATGCGAAAATCAGTGCCGTCGGTGCACTGCGTGTGTCTGGTATCAACAACAAGCGTTGCGTTCAAGGCGCCCGCCGCGCCCCGCCATGACCACGTCGTCGCTGCGATCTGCCCCGGCCGCTCGAGCACTGTGGGCGCGGCCTTGATGGTGCCGCAGAACAGCGCGTTCACGCCGCCCAGTTCAGCGTGGCCGACGTACCACGCGTCGGTGAACGCCATCCCCCGTCGGGCCGAAGAGGGATCGGTGCGGTCGCAAACGATTGCGGCGTAGCCAACCCTGGCGAGCGCGACCGCTACCGCGGAGCCGATGTCGCTTGATCCGATGACAATAGCGACGGGCCGCGTCTGCTGTCTGCGCATTGGTGAATGCCTTGGCGACTTGGTTTCCCGCGTTCGTGGCACGTCCCGACCGCGTTAGCCTCGCGAATCCAGCGCCAAGCTTTCCCTCCGGTGTCGGCATCCGCGTGACATAGCCGATTGGGACCAGGGGTCACTGCCGGTGGCCGGCAGTGACCGCCCGCATCGACGGCTGCTAGATGTGGAGCTTGTAGCCTCCGAGCACCGGATCCGTCACGCTGTCCTTGCCTGTTTCCACGTGCCCGGCCAGCCGATATTCGAAGGCGGAATCGCCCGCGACTCTCACGATGAGGTCGTACCAGCCGTGGAAGTTGCGCAGCGCCCACGACTGATCGAAGTGCTCGCGGCGATTCAGCAACTTGCTGAACGTCTTCCCGGTATAGGCATCGAGCACGACCACCGTCGCCGCATGCTCGCCGTTGTTCGCGATCGCCAGCTCGATGCCGCCTTCGCCGTCGGTATCGTAAGTCGGGCGTACATCGAGGTTGGAGCGCATCGTGCCGGCCGCCAGGCTCCCCTTGAAGGATCGCAGGAAGCCGTTGGGACCGTGAACCGAGAGGGCATAGCTTCCGCCGGCATGCCAGGCGTCGGAGAGGCGCTTGCCGGCACCGACCGTGTAGCTGCGCGGGAGATCGGCGGCGTTCGCCGAACGCACCTGGAAGACCGCAGCGGCGCGACCCGTATTCTCGAACTGCAGGACAACGGTGCCGTCCGCGGGACGCACCGTGGCGCGCACGTCGAACTCGTAGGGAAGTGCGCGTGCGGGTCGCGTGCCGGGCTCCTGCACGGGCAGGCCGATCAGCACGTTTGACGGCGTCACCGGATAGTCGTCGTGGCGAAGCCTGTCCGGCGGGACGTAGCCCGCGGTGCTCGGCAACTTCACCGCACGGTCATTCGGGTTCTCGAAGTCGAAGATCGACGTCAGGTCGCCGCTCACCGCGCGACGCCACTTGGTGATGTTGGGTTCGACCAGCCCCGGATGCTCCGGACCGAAGCGCTTTTCGAGAAAACGGATCAGCGAAGTGTGATCGAACACCTGGGAGTTGACCCAGCCGCCCTTGCTCCACGGCGAGATTGCGAGCAACGGCACCCGCGTGCCAAGGCCGTAGGGGCCGCTGACGTTGGCAGGATCGCCGGGAAAGATTTCGTTCGTCGTGTCGACCGTGGACATTCCATTCGCCGGCGCTTGCGGAGGTGTCGGCGGCACGATGTGATCGAACCCGCCGTCGTTCTCGTCCCAGTTGATGAACAGGATGGTCTTGGACCACACGTCCGGATTCGAGGTCAGGATGTCCAGGATCTGGGAGATGTACCAGGCCCCGAAATTCGACGGCCAGTTCGCGTGTTCGCTGTAGGTTTCCGGTGAGGCGATGTATGACACCTGCGGCAGCTTGCCCGTGCGCACATCCTCGCGAAAGATGTCGAACAGCGTGCCGCCCGCGGAGATATTGGTGCCGGTCCTGGCATGATCGGCCAGCGGCGTCCCCGGCAGGGCATTCTGGTACTGGTGGAAATACAGCAATGAATTGTCGCCGTAGTTGCCGATGTACGGATTCGACGTCCAGCCCCAGGAGCCTGCGGCATCGAGTCCGTCGCCGACATCCTGGTAGACCTTCCAGCTCACCCCGGCGCCCTGCAGGCGCTCAGGGAAGGTCTTCCAGTCATAGCCGGTCTCCGCATTGCTGATGACCGGCCCGCCCCCCTTGCCGTCGTTTCCCGTCCAGCCGGTCCACATGTGGTAGCGATTGGGGTCGGTGGGTCCCATCACCGAGCAGTGGTATCCGTCGCAGACCGTGAACGCGTCCGCCAGCGCGAAGTGATACGGAATGTCGTCGCGCTTCAGGTACGCCATGGCGATCGGCGACTTGGCCGGCACCCAGCCGTCGTAGTTGCCGTGGTTCCACGCGGCATGACTCGAGTTCCAGTCGTGCGGCGTGCCGGGCAGATAGGTCAGGCCCAGCGTCGGCAGGTTCACGCGAAAGGGCGGCAACTCGGGTATGCCCAGCCCATAGATGTCGGGAACGTTGGGCTGGAACCAGACCGGCCTGCCGTTCGGCAGCGTGACCGCGCGCGGATCGGAGAAACCGCGAACCCCGCGCAACGTGCCGAAATAGTGGTCGAAGGACTGATTTTCCTGCGTCAGGATGATGACGTGCTCGACATCCGCGATGGTGCCGGTGCGGTTGTGCGCCGGAATGGCGAGCGCCTTGCCGATGCTGCCGGGCAAGGCAGCCGCCATCGCTCCGGAACCCAGCACCTGAAGAAACTTGCGACGTTCGATCTTGCTCATGCGCGTCTATGCCTCACTGGCCGTTGTCGGAAGAACCCCGACGTCAGGCTAGTGCTTGCGCATTTCACTACGATGAATCGCGACGGGCTCGGGTGCCAGCCACCGCGAGCCCCGCGGCTGCGCATCGCCGCGAATGCGTTTCGCATCCGCGCCCTGCCGCACGAGAGGCCCCGCGCTCAGCGCGCCGCGTCGTCGATCAGCGTCTCGCCCGGCCGCACGCGCGTGAAGCGCACCGGCACCTGCTCCAGCGCCAGCGCGCCCGCGGCGTCCTGGCGCACGCGCGTGTAGGTGGACGTCGCGAGGTCGCCCGCGTCGGTGAAGTCGCTGCGGTAGTGCGCGCCACGCGAGTTCTCGCGTGCCTGCCCGGCACGCACGATCGCCTGCGATACGGCGATCAGGCTGGAAAGGTTGAGCGCGTCGTGCCACGTCAGGTTGAACGCACGGTGGTCGGCGCCCGGAACGGCAACCGCAGCCGCCTGCTGCGCCATCTCGCGCAGCGCGTCGGCCGCGCGGGCGAGGCCCGCGGCGTCGCGGACGATGCCGGCGTCGTCCCACATCGTCACGTAGAGCCGTTCGCGGATCGCTTCCAGCGCCCCGGCGTCGCCGGTCCGGCCGGACAGCGGCGCCTCCGCGCGGGCGTGCGCCGCGTCGAGCGCCGCGGCGTCGGGCTCGCGCCAGCCGCCATCCTTCGCGATCCACGCGGCCATCGTGTCGCCGGCGATGGCGCCGAACACCGTGGAGTTCGCCACGCC
>CALQLA020000079.1 GCA_943331295.2 Bordetella parapertussis
CAGCGGGCAGGCGGCGCTGCACCTCGCGATCGCGACGCTGATGGGGGCGGGCGCGCACATCGTCGCCTCGCGCGCGCTCTACGGCGGGTCGCACAACCTGCTCGACTACACGCTGCCGCGCTTCGGCATCACGACGACGTTCGTCGATCCGCGCGACATCGACGCCTGGCGCGCCGCGATCCGGCCGGAGACGCGGCTGCTGTTCGGGGAGACGCTCGGCAATCCCGGGCTCGACGTGCTGGATATCCCGCGCGTGGCCGACGTGGCGCACGCGCACGGCGTTCCGCTGCTGGTCGATTCCACGTTTACCACGCCGTGGCTGATCCAGCCCTTCGCGCTGGGCGCCGACCTCGTGTTCCACTCGGCCACCAAGTTCCTGTCCGGGCACGGCGTCGTCATCGGCGGGCTGCTCGTGGATTCGGGGCAGTTCGACTGGAACGGCGGCGGCTCTCACGCGGCGGCGCGCGGCAAGTTCCCGACGCTGACCGAGCCCTACGCCGGCTTCCACGACATGGTGTTCGCCGAGGAGTCGACGACGGCGGCGTTCCTGCTGCGCGCGCGGCGCGAAGGCATCCGCGACTTCGGCGCGTGCATGGCGCCGATGGTCGCGTTCCAGATCCTGCAGGGGATCGAGACGCTGCCGCTGCGGATGGAGCGCCACGTCGCGAATGCGCGGCAACTCGTCGCCTATCTGGCGGAGCAGCCGCTGGTGGGTGCCATTGGCTACCCGGAGCTGCCCGGGCATCCAGACCACGCACTGGCGGCGCGGTTGCTGCCGCGCGGCTGCGGAGCCGTGTTCAGCTTCGACCTCAAGGGCACGCGCGCGCAGGGTCGCCGGTTCATCGAGTCGCTGCGGATCTTCTCGCATCTCGCCAACGTCGGCGACGCCAAGTCGCTGGTCATCCATCCGGCGTCGACGACGCACTTCCGGATGTCGGCCGACGACCTCGCAAGGGCCGGCATCACCGAGGGCACGATCCGCCTCTCCGTCGGCCTCGAGAATCCCGACGACCTGATCGAGGATCTCGGCCGCGCGCTCTACGCGGCGGGCAAGGAATGAACGTCGACGTACTGGGCCGCGCCGTCTATGCGTACACCGGCACCCGCGCGTTCGATCCCGCGCTGCCGACGGTGGTGTTCGTCCACGGCGCCGCCAACGACCACAGCGTGTGGGCGCTGCAGTCGCGCTATTTCGCGTACCACGGCCGCAACGTGTTCGCGGTGGACCTTCCGGGCCACGGCCGCTCGGGCGGCGATGCTCTCCGCAGCGTCGACGCGATCGCCGACTGGCTGCAGGCGCTGCTGGCGGCGCTCGCGGTTCCGGCCGCGGCGCTGGTCGGGCACTCGCTGGGCGCGCTGGCGGTGCTCGCCGCGGCCGCGCGGCACCCTGCCTGCGTCACGCACGTCGCGCTGCTGGGACCCGCGGTGCCGATGCCCGTCAGCGAGGTGCTGCTCGCCGCCGCGCAGGCGGACGACCACGTCGCCTTCGAGCTGATCAACGGCTGGTCGTACAGCGCGGGCGCACAGCTGGGGTCGAGCCCGGTGCCGGGAACGTGGCTCCTCGGCAGCGCGATGCGGCTGATGGAGCGCACGCGCCCCGGCGTGCTGCACGCCGATCTCGTCGCCTGCAATGCGTACGCGAACGGGCTTGCCGCGGCGGCCGGCGTGCGCTGCCCGGCGCTCGCGATCCTCGGCGCCCGCGACCAGATGGCGCCGCCCAAGGGCGCGCAGGCATTGCTCGCGGCACTGCCGGGCGTGCGCGTCGTGACGCTGCCGGGCTGCGGGCACGCGCTGATGGCGGAACAGCCCGACGCCGTCCGGGACGCGCTGGCCGCTTTCCTGCCGCGCTGATGCAGGTCACGCGGCACCGCGCCACCGGCGCGTTCCTCGCCGCGGCTGCGCCGGTGATGGCGCGCAGCGCCGAAGCCACGGCCGGTTTCCGGGCCTGGACCGCGGCGCTCGACGCGAACCCGCAGGAGGAGCTCGCGCACGCCTGGCTGGGCACCGCCGGCGGAGGGGGGGGCCACGGCGCGGCGCTCGCCCGGCGCGACGGGCCGCTGGTGTTCGAGGGCAGCGACCCGGAAGCCGCAGCGGCGTTCGCCCGCGCGCTCGCCGCAGAGATGCCGCGGCTGCCGGGCATCGTCGGCGCGCTCCCTGCCTGCGAGGCGTTCGCCCGCGTGTGGCGCGAACGCACCGGCCGTCGCGCGGTGCGACGGTTCCACCTGCGCCATCACCTGCTGACCGCGGTCGCCGCGGTGCCGGTGGCGACCGGCGCGCCGCGCATCGCCGGGGCCGCCGACGCGAACTGGCTGGTCGAGGCGCAGTTCGCGTTCATCGTCGACGCCGGCGTGCCCGACAATCCCGAGCGCGTCCGCGCCGCGATTCCCGCGCGCGCGGCGCGGGGCGAATTCTGGCTGTGGGAGGACCCGGCGCCGGTGGCCTATGCCGGCTGGTCGGCGGCCGGCCCCGACGCCGCGCGGATCGGCCCGGTGTACACCTGCCCGCCCGCGCGCCGGCGCGGCTACGCGACTGCGCTCGTCGCGCGGCTCGCGCAAGCGCTGCTCGATGCGGGTCGGTCGCGCATCTTCCTGATGACCGACGTGGCGAACCCCACGTCGAACGCGATCTATGCGCGCGTCGGCTTCCGCGCCGGGACCGACGTCCACCATTTCGATTTCGTCGATGCGGAGTGAACCGATGCCCGGTCCCCGATTCTTTGTCGCGCTCGATCTCTCGCCGGACGCGGTCGGCGCGACGATCGCGCTGCCCGACGCCGTTGCCCATCACGCGACGCGCGTCGTTCGCCTCGCCGCCGGCGCTGCGCTGACGCTGTTCACGGGCCAGGGCGGCGAATACGCGGCCACGCTGGTGGCCGTCGACAAGCGCGGCGCGACGGCCCGCATCGACGCGTGCGTCGACGTCGAGCGCGAGTCGCCGCTTTCCGTGACGCTGGCGCAGGGCATCGCCGCCAACGACGCGATGGATTACGCGGTGCGCAAGGCGACCGAGCTGGGCGTGACCGCGATCCAGCCGCTGGTGACCGAGCGCAGCGCGCCGCTGCCGTCCGGCGAGCGCAGCGACAAGCGGCACGCGCACTGGCGACAGGTCGCCGTCGCCGCCTGCGAGCAGTGCGGCCGCAACCGGGTGCCGGAGATCCGGGCCGCGCTGCCGCTGCCCGACTGGCTGGACGCGTGGAGCGACGGCGGCGTGCTGTTCGCGCCGGACGCGCAGGCCTGCCTCGGCGACGGGACGCTCAATGCGGCGCCGCGCGCGATCCTGGTCGGTCCCGAGGGCGGACTCGCCGCCGCCGAGGGCAAGCGCGGCGAGCGTTCGGGCTTCGTCGCCGTGCGGCTCGGTCCGCGCGTGCTGCGCACCGAGACGGCGGGCGTCGCGGCGCTGGCCGCGCTCAACGTGCTGTGGGGGGATTTCCGGTGAACACCGCGATGCCACCGCGGCCGGACGCAGCGGGACATCGATGCCGCGTACGCCGCACAGGCGCCGGCTGCGTCGCTGTCCTGACGCTTGTGGCCGGCTGCGCATCGGCGCCGCCGGCCCCGGCGCCGCAACCGGGCACGCTGCGCTACGCCTACGTGGTGCTGGCCGAGGCCGGGCAGCCGGTCGCGCGCGCGATCACGTCGGCGGCCGCCTGCCCGTCGATCGAGCTCGATGGCGGCGCGCGTCCGATGACCGTCCGCGCCGCGCCCGCGGTGGTGCCCGCGCGCGCGGCGCCCGCCGGCTTCGGCCCGGCCAAGGCGGCCGCGTTTCCCGTGCTGGCGTGCGAGCTGCGCATCCCCGCCGGCGTGACCCGCGCCACGGTCGAAGGCCGCGTGCTGCCGCTGCCGAAGGCGAACCCGCAGCGGATCGTCGTGCTGGGCGACACCGGCTGCCGGCTCGCGGCGGCGGGTGCCGTCTACCAGCGCTGCAACGACGCGGTGGCCTGGCCGTTCGCGGCGGTCGCCGACGCCGCGGCCGCGGCGGCGCCCGACCTCGTGATCCACGTCGGCGACTTCCACTACCGCGAAAGTCCGTGTCCCCCCGGTGACGACGGCTGTCGCGACAGCCCGTGGGGCTACGGCTGGGACGCGTGGGAGGCGGACCTGTTCGCGCCGGCACAGAAGCTGCTGGCCGCCGCGCCTTGGATCGTGGTCCGCGGCAACCACGAGTCGTGCGCGCGCGCGGGCCAGGGCTGGTACCGCTTCGTCGATCCGCAGCCGGCGGCGCCGCGCAGGGCCTGCGACGATCCCGCCGACGACGCCATCGGCGACTACAGCGAGCCGTATGCGGTTCCTTTCGGCACGACGGCCGCCGCCGACACGCAGTTCATCGTCTTCGACTCGTCGCTGGCGGGGCTGTCGCCCCTCACCCCCGCGCAGCCGATGTACGGCATCTATCGCGCGCAGATGGAGCGGGCGTTTGCGCTCGCGGCGGCGCGTCCGCACGCGTTCTTCCTGCTGCATCACCCCGTGCTCGGGTTCGCATCCAATCCGCGCAGCCCGTCGACACCTTACCCGGGCAATGCCGCGCTGCAATCGGTACTGAAGGGGCTGCACCCGGCGGTGCTCTTCCCCGCCGGCGTGGACGCCGTGCTGGCGGGCCACAACCACCTGTTCGAGGCGGTCGGCTTCGTCACCCCCCATCCGCCGCATTACATTGTCGGCAACGGCGGCTCGTCGCTCGACAGCCCGTTCCCGGTGCCGTTCCCGGCCGCGGTCGCGCCGGCGCCGGGCGCGGTGGTCGACAACATCGCGGCGCGCCACGACTTCGGGTTCGCGACGATGGAGCGGGATGCCGGCGGCTGGCGCGTCGTGGACCGCGACACGCGCGGCACGCCGCAGTTAAACTGCCGGGTCGCCGACCGCAGGTCGAAATGCGCAGCGGCCGGCGCCGCGCCCTGAAGCCGCCGCCGCAACCGGGTCATCCAACTTCCACAGGCCGTCCATGTCCCACACGCTGATCGTATTGCCCGATGATTCGTCGAAGCCCATCGTCGACGCGCTGAATGCCGCGCAACGCACGCTGCGCATCCGGATGTTCCTGTTCACCGACCCGACGCTGCTCGACGCCGTGGTCGCCGCGAAGCGCCGCGGCGTCGAAGTGCGCGTCATGCTGAACCCGGCGCGGCGCAGCGGCAAGGCGGAGAACGAGGAGGCGCGCCGCGTGCTGGGCGAAGCGGGGATCGACGTGATCGACAGCAACCCGGCGTTCGACCTCACGCACCAGAAGTCGATGATCATCGACGAGGGCATCGGCTTCGTCGAGTCGCTCAACTGGGAGACCCGCGACCTCACGGTGACCCGCGACTACGCGGTGGTGACGACGCACAAGGACGAGGTCGGCGAGATGCTGACCGGGTTCGAGGCCGACTGGCACCGGCAGCCCTTCCGGCCGAAGCAGGACTCGCGGCTCATCTGGTGCCCCGAGAACGGCCGCGAGCGGATCGCGCACTTCATCGACCAGGCGAAGCACACGCTGTTCGTGCAGAACGAGCGCTATCAGGACACCGTGATCATCGAGCGGCTCGTCCGGGCGGCGGGGCGCGGGGTCAAGGTGCACGTGCTGACGCGGGCTCCCCACACGCTCAAGATCGACAAGCTGGTCGAGGGCGTCGGCGGCCTGCGCATCCTGGCCGACGTCGGCGTCAAGGTGCACACGATGAAGGGGCTGAAGCTCCACGCCAAGATGCTGCTTGCCGACGGCAAGCGGGCGATCGTCGGGTCGATCAACCTCGCCCCCGGCAGCTTCGACGCGCGGCGCGAGCTGGCGATCGAGACCGACGAGCCGAAGGTGGTGAAACGGCTCGAGCAAACCGCGCAGCGCGACTGGGAGCATTCGCACAAGCTCGACCTGTCCGACGAGGGCCTCGCGCACGACATCGAGAAGCGCGGCGCGGGCGGGTCCGAGAAACTCGTGCTCGACGCCGGCGGCGGGAAGAAGAAGCACTGATCGCGGTTGGGGCGCACGGCTGCCCCGGGTTTCGCTCACGCTCAACCTGGGCTACGCCAGGAAAATCACGCTGCGATGACGAATAAAATCACGCCGCGATGACCAGGAAAATCACGCCGCGATGACGGGCTTGCCGGCCAGCGCACAGGCGAGCGTGCGCAACTCGTCCCAGGCATCGCCGCGGCCGATGCCCTTCGACAGCGCATCGAGCGTCGCGAGCGCGCGCAGCATCGGCACGATCGCCGCGGGCTTGACTCGCCGCGCCGCGCGCTCCAGCGCGCCCTGCCGCTTGCCCCACACCCGCGCGGCCTTCACGGCGCTCGCGGCCGACATGCCGCCCGCCACCGCCTCCAGCACGCCGGCCAGCGCGTGGATGTCCTGGGAAAGCTGCCACAACAAGAGCTGGATGCCTTCGCCCTCGGCTTCGAGCGCCGCGAGCACCTTGAGCGCCCGCGCGGCGTCGCCGTCGAGCCACGCCTCCGACAGCTGGAAGACGTCGTAGCGCGCGACGTCGGCGACCGCGCGTTCCACGGCGTCGTGCGCGAGCGCGCCGGGAGGCAGGAGCAGCCCGAGCTTCTCGATCTCCTGCCGCGCGGCGAGCAGGTTGCCCTCGCAGCGGTCGACCAGGAACGCCAGCGTCTCGTCGCCGACCTTCTGCTGCTGGGCGGCCAGCCGGGCGCGAATCCACGCCGGCAGCTCGTCGCGGTCGAGCGGGTAGACGGCGATCGTCACGCCGGCGTCCGCCAGCGCCGCGAACCACGCGGTGGCCTGCGTGGCGCGGTCGAGCTTGGGCAGCGTGACGAGCGTGATGTTGTCGGGGTTCGGGTTGCGCGCGTAGGCCTCGAGCGCCTTCGCACCCTCGGTGCCCGGCTTGCCCGACGGGATGCGCAGGTCGAGCATCTTGCGCGAGCCGAAGAGCCCCATGTTGGCGTTCGCGCCGACGAACGCGTCCCAGTGGAAGCCGGGCTCGACGACGAGGATCTCGCGCTCTTCGCAGCCGGCACGGCGGGCGGCATTGCGGATCGCGTCGCCGGCCTCGATCGCGAACAGCGGCTCGTCGCCGTGGACGACGTACAGCGGGGCGAGCCCGCGCTGGAGATGTGCGGCGAGGTCCCTGGCGCGGAGATCCACAGTGTCGGTGTCGGCGAGGCGCGGCGGCGCGCGGTCAGCGGCGACGGCAGTCGGCGGTGCGAACGCGGGTCGTCACGCGGCCGGCTTCCGCGCCGCCTGCATCCGGCGGACGATCTGCTGCACGGCGTCGGTCTGCATCTCGCGGAGCAGCCGCTGTTCCTGCGCCTCGCGCGCCAGCACCTCGGATTCGTTGAACGTGTAGCTGCGGCGGATCGTCAGCTCGGACGCGGGCAACCAGTCGTTGCCGGCGTTGTCGCGGACGCTGAAGGTCACGCGCTTGGTGAGCAGGTACTCGCGCACCCGGCCGCCGCTGGACAGCGACAGCACGCCCTTGTCGTCGATGACGTTGGTGACGTCGAGGATCGCCTGCGCCTCGGCGGCGGTGCCGACGAGCTTCATCGCGCCGCCGTTGTCGAGCGTCCGGGTGAGCTCGATGCCGATCGGCGCGAGCGGCGGGACGTTGATGAAGAGCGTCGTGAACGGATAGGTGACGTCGCCGCGCAGGCGGAAGCCGCAGCCGGCGGTGCCGAAGGCCGCCGCGACGGCTAGCGCGCCCGAGGCGCGCAGCAGCGCGCGCCGGGCGGGAACGCCGGGCTCAGACGACGACATTGACGAGCCGTCCCGGCACGACCACGATCTTCTTCACCGGGGCGCCGGCCGCGTGCTTCTCCACGTCCGCGCTCGCGCGGGCGATCGCCTCGATCGCGGCGCGGTCCGCGGTCGCCGGCACCAGCAGCTTGCCGCGCAGCTTGCCGTTGACCTGCAGCACGAGCTCGATCTCGTCCTGTTCGAGCGCGGCGTGATCGACCTGCGGCCACGGCGCATCGAGCAGCGGCCCGTGCGCCGCGGCAAAGCCCAGCCGGTCCCAGATCGCGCAGCCGATGTGCGGCACGACCGGGTAGAGGATGCGGACCAGGATCGACGCCCCCTCGCGCGCGAGCGCCGCCGCGCCGGCGCCGTCGGCGGGCGCCGCCTCCAGCGCGTTCAGCATCTTCATCCCGGCCGACACCACGGTGTTGTACTGGATCCGCTCGTAGTCGTAGTTCGCCTGCTTCAGCGTCAGGTGAATCTCGCGGCGCGACGCCTTGACCGCCGGCGTCGCATCGCGCCAGTCGAAGTCGCCGGCGGCGGCGCGGATCGTGGCTTCGCGCGACTCCCCGTATGCCCACAGGCGCTTGAGGAAGCGGTACGCGCCCTCGACGCCGGCGTCCGACCACTCGAGCGTGGCCTCGGGCGGGGCGGCGAACATCACGAAGAGGCGGGCGGCGTCGGCGCCGTAGCGGTCGATCATGTCCTGCGGGTCGACGCCGTTCAGCTTCGACTTCGACATCGTGCCGACGCCTTCGTAGTCGACCGGCAGCCCGTCGGCCTTCGATCGCGCGCCGGTGACGTGCCCGGCGGCGTCGTGGACCGTCTCGACGCTGTCCGGCGCGAAGTAGTCGATGCCGCCCTTGTCCGTGCGCCGCGAGTAGATGTGGTTCAGCACCATGCCCTGCGTGAGCAGTCGCGTGAACGGCTCGTCCATCTTCACGAGGCCCATGTCGCGCATCACCTTGGTCCAGAATCGCGCGTACAAGAGGTGCAGGATCGCGTGGGTGATGCCCCCGATGTACTGGTCCATCGGGTTCCAGAAGTCGTTGCGCGCGTCCACCATCGTGTCGGCGTCGGGGCACGCGTAGCGCATGTAGTACCACGACGAGTCGACGAACGTGTCCATCGTGTCGGTTTCGCGCTGCGCCGGGCCGCCGCACTTCGGGCACGCGGTGTTGACGAAGTCGGCGCGTTTCGCGAGCGGGTTGCCGCTGCCGTCGGGCACGCAATCCTCCGGCAGCACGACCGGAAGCTGGTCGTAGGGGACGTTGACGTCGCCGCAGGCGGGGCAGTGCACGATCGGGATCGGCGTGCCCCAGTAGCGCTGGCGCGAGATGCCCCAGTCGCGCAGGCGGAACGTGGTCTTCTTCTCGCCGAGGCCCTTCGCGGCCAGGTCGGCGGCGATGGCGTCGACGGCCGCGCCGTAGGCGAGACCGTCGTAGTTGCCGCTGTTGACGCAAGCCCCTCGCGCCTTGTCCTCGTACCAGGGCTGCCAGGCGTCGGTCGAGAAAGCCTCGCCGTCGATGCCGACGACCTGCAGGATCGGCAGCCCGTATTTCTGCGCGAACTCGAAATCACGCTCGTCGTGCGCCGGCACGCCCATCACCGCGCCGTCGCCGTAGCTCATCAGCACGTAGTTGCCGACCCAGACCTCGACCTTGCCGCCGGTCAGCGGATGGGTGACGAAGAGGCCCGTGGGCATCCCCTTCTTCTCCATCGTCGCCATGTCGGCCTCGATGACGCTGCCCTGCCGGCATTCGTCGATGAACTTCGCGAGCGCGGGATCGCTCTTCGCCGCGTGCGCCGCCAGCGGGTGCTCGGCGGCGACCGCGCAGAAGGTGACGCCCATGATGGTGTCGACGCGCGTGGTGAACACGTACAGCCGGCCGTCGCCGATCGCCGCGCCGTCGGCGCCGCGGATGTCGTGCGGGAACGCGAAGCGCACGCCGACGCTCCGGCCGATCCAGTTCGCCTGCATCGTCTTGACCCGTTCGGGCCAGCCCGGCATCTTGTCGAGAAACTCGAGCAATTCCGGGGCATAGTCGGTGATGCGCAGGTAGTACATCGGGATTTCGCGCTTCTCGACGGGCGCGCCGGAGCGCCAGCCGCGGCCGTCGATCACCTGCTCGTTGGCGAGCACTGTCTGGTCGGCCGGGTCCCAGTTCACGACGCCGGTCTTCTTGTACGCGATGCCACGCTCGAGCATTTTCAGGAAGAACCACTGGTTCCACTTGTAGTACGACGGGTCGCAGGTCGCGACCTCGCGCGACCAGTCGATCGCCCAGCCCATCGCCTGGCACTGCATCTTCATGTAGGCGATGTTCTCGTACGTCCACTTGGCGGGCGGCACGCCGTTCTTCATCGCCGCGTTCTCGGCGGGCAGGCCGAACGCGTCCCAGCCCATCGGCATCAGCACGTTCCAGCCGCTCATCCGCAGCTGCCGGTACATCACGTCGTTGATCGTGTAGTTGCGCACGTGCCCCATGTGGAGCTTGCCGGACGGGTACGGGAGCATCGAAACGCAATAGAATTTCTTCCGGTCCGGCAGTTCGCGCGCGCGGTAGGCGTCGCTCTCGGCCCACGCGGACTGCGCGGCGGCTTCGATCTCGGAATGGCTGTAGGGCGTCATGGGTCGGGGCAAGTCGGGGAGGGGAACGCGGACCGGTTCCGGCGGCGGCCAACCGCTGATTATACCGGCGGCGGGACCCCGTTCCGGCGGCCGCCGGCGCATCCGGCGTCGCCCCGGCCGGTTGTGGCCGGGCAGGGCGCGTCCGGGGCAACGGTAGAATGGCAGGTTGCGCCCGGCAATTCGCGGGAACCAAACCCGCGTTTGCCGGCACCAACGTTCTGGCGGGCTGTTCCTGAAAGTGACGGCGGCGCACCGAACCCACGATCGAAACCGATGACCCGAATCCGCGACCTGCCTGCCCGTTGTTCGACCCGAGGCTTCCCGCGGCTTGCGGTCGCGCTGTGCGCTGCCGCGTTCCTCGATCTGGTCGGGCCCGCTGCGGCGGCCCCGGTCGTCACGCCGCACGTCGAAGCCGAACTCGTCGCCGCGACCACCGCCGTCGTTCCGGGCAAGCCGCTGCCGGTGGCGCTGCGCCTCAAGATGGCGCCGGGCTGGCACACGTACTGGCAGAACCCCGGCGACTCGGGGCTGCCGACCACGCTCGCCTGGCAGCTGCCCCCGGGGTTCTCGGCCGGCACAATCGCCTGGCCCGCCCCGCACCTGCTGCCGCAGGGGCCGCTCGCCAACTACGGCTACGAAGGGGAGGTGCTGCTCCTCTCCGAGTTGAAGCCGCCGGCGGATCTCGCCCTCGGCGCCCCGCAGGTGTTCCGCGCCCGCGCCGACTGGCTGGTCTGCAAGGAAATCTGCATCCCGGAAGGCGCCGACCTGACGCTGGAACTGCCCGTCGCGGGGACGGCGGCGGCCGATCCGCGCTGGGCGGCGCCGATCGCGGCCACCCGTGCCGCGCTGCCGCGGCCGCTCGCCGGCTGGACGCAGTCCGCCGAGGGCAAGGGCGCCACGGTCGCGCTGAAGCTCACGCCGCCGGCCGGGTCGGCCGTCGATCCCGGCCGGCTGCAGTTCTTCCCCTACGCCGACGCCCAGATCGAACCGCCGCTGCCGCAAACGCTGTCGCGCGACGGCGAGGCGTTCGTGCTGACGCTGCCGGTGGCCAGCACCCTGGCCGGCGGCTTCACCCGCGTCGCGGGCGTGGTGACGGCCGCGAACGGCTTCGGCGGCGACGTCCGCGCGGTGTCGGTCGACGTCCCGATGGCCGGCGCGGTCACGGCCGGCGCGAAACCGGCAACCGCGGCGCCGACGCTCAACCTCGGCGCGCCGGCGCCGGCCGCCGACCGGATCACGCTGGCCGCGGCCGTGCTGTTCGCGCTGCTGGGCGGGGTGATCCTCAACCTGATGCCCTGCGTGTTCCCGGTGCTGTCGATCAAGGTGCTGGGCTTCGCCACCCACCACGACAACAAGGCGACCCTCCGCGCCGAGGCCGGCGCCTTCGCCGCCGGCGTGGTGATCACGTTCGTCGCGCTGGGCCTCGCGCTGGCCGCCCTGCGGGCCGCCGGCGAGCAGCTGGGCTGGGGTTTCCAGCTGCAGTCGCCGGGCGTGGTGACCGCGCTGGCGATCCTGTTCTTCGTGCTCGCGCTCAACCTGTCCGGCGTGTTCGAGTTCGGGCAGCTGGCGCCGGCGTCGGTCGCGAACTGGACGTCGCGGAACCGCACGCTCGACGCGGTCGGGTCCGGCGTGCTGGTCGTGGTCATCGCCTCGCCCTGCACCGCGCCGTTCATGGGCGCCGCGCTCGGCTTCGCGCTCGCCGGCTCGACGCTGGTGACGCTGGCCGTGTTCGTGGCGCTGGGCGTCGGCATGGCGCTGCCGTACACGCTGCTGGCGTGGTTTCCCGGGTGGCGCCGGCGGCTGCCGCGCTCGGGGCCGTGGCTCGTCCGCTTCAAGCAGCTGCTGGCCTTCCCGCTGTATGCGACGGTGATCTGGCTCGCGTGGGTGCTGGGGTCGCAGCGCGACAACGACGCCGTGCTGCGCCTGTTCGCCGCCCTGCTCGGCACCGGCTTTGCGCTGTGGGCGTGGCGCATCGTGCGCACCGGCGGCGCGCGGCCCTGGGCGATCGCGGTGCTGGCCGGGCTCGCCGCGGCCGTCGTCGTCGCCTGGCCGCTGTTCACCGCCGACGCCGACGGGCCCGCGCCGGGGGGCGCCCGCGCCGCATCGGCGGCCGACGGCAGCGAGTGGATGGCGTTCTCGCCGGCGAAGGTCGCCGAACTCACCGGCGCCGGACGCGCGGTGTTCGTCGACTTCACCGCGGCCTGGTGCGTCACTTGCCAGGTCAACAAGCGGCTGGTGCTGAACACCGGCGACGTGCGCGCGGGCTTCGCCAAGCGCAACGTCGCGCTGGTGCGCGCCGACTGGACCCGCCGCGACGCCGCGATCACGCAGGCGCTGGCGGCGCTCGGCCGCAACGGCGTGCCGGTCTACGTGCTGTACCGGCCGGACAAGGAGCCGCTGCTGCTGCCCGAGGTCCTGCAGCAGCAGACGGTGCTGGACGCGCTGGCGACGTTGTAACATGCGCGTGGCGCGGTGCATGCATGTGCGGCTGGTGTGGCTCGCGGTTGCGTAGCCCGGGTTGCAACAGCCGGGTTGCGACGGTGGTCCCGAGTTCGGAGGCAAGGCCGGTTGCGGTTGTTGCGACCTTCGACGAATCAAGGAGGATGCGATGCTGAGACGAACTCTGTCGTGGTTGATGGTCGCTGCCGCGTGCGGTGCGGCGGGCGCGGCCGCTGCCGCGGTGCCGGGCGCCGCGGCGCCTGCCTTCACGGTCACCGACACCAGCGGCAAGGCTGTCCGTCTCGCCGACTACAAGGGCAAGTACGTCGTGCTCGAATGGACGAATCCGGAATGCCCGTTCGTGCGCAAGCACTACTCGAGCGGCAACATGCAGGGGCTGCAGAAGGAATGGGACGCGAAGGACGTGGTCTGGCTCGCGGTCAACTCGACCAGTGCGAAGAGCGGCGAGTTCAAGACGGCGGCCGAGATGAGCGCCTGGATGCGCGAGCAGGGCGCGGCACCTGCCGCCACGCTCATCGATGCCGACAGCGCGACGGGCCGCGCCTACGGCGCCAAGACGACGCCGCACATGTACGTGATCGACCCGTCGGGCGCGCTGATCTACCAGGGCGCGATCGACGACAAGCGCTCGGCCAACCCGGCCGACGCGAAGACGGCGAATAATTACGTGCGCGCGGCGCTGACCGAGGCGCCGGCCGGCAAGCCGGTGACGGTGGCGAGCACCACGCCCTACGGCTGCAGCGTCAAGTACTGACGGCGGGCCGCCGCGGCGCCGCCCGCGACGGTCACTTCCGTCTGCGCGCCGGGCCCGTGGCTGCGGGTTCCGGCTCCTGCCAGCGGCGCACCAGCGCGTTGTCGATGCCGAAGAGATCGAGCACGCGGCCGACGCTGTGATCGACAATGTCGTCCACCGTCGCCGGCTTGTTGTAGAACGCCGGCACCGGCGGCATCACGATCGCGCCCATCTCGGTGACCTGCGTCATCGTGCGCAGGTGGCCGAGGTGCAGCGGCGTCTCGCGGACCATCAGCACCAGCCGGCGGCGCTCCTTCAGCACGACGTCGGCGGCGCGCGTCAGCAGCCCCGACGTGACGCCGGTGGCGATTTCCGAGAGGCTGCGGATCGAGCAGGGCGCGACGACCATTCCTAGCGTGGCGAACGAGCCGCTGGAGATCGACGCGCCGATGTCCTCGTTGCGATGGACCACGCTCGCGAGCGCGTGCACGTCCGCCACCTTGAGCGTCAGCTCGTAGCCCAGCGTCACCTGCGCCGAGCGGCTCATCACCAGGTGCGTCTCGAGCCCGGCCGCCTTCAGCGCCGACAGCATCCGCACGCCGTAGACGATGCCCGAGGCGCCGCTGATGCCGACGATCATCCGGCGCGTCGTCATCGCGGCGCGCCGGTGGAGTGCCTGCTATTTCGACAGGAATTCATTGGTGTAGTAGACGGTGACGTCGTCGACCGCCTTGGTCAGGCCGCCGTACTTCAGCATCAGCTCCTGCGTGGCGACCCACTTGTCCTTGCTCGAATAGCCGACGCCGTTGACCTTGGTGTCCGCCGATTCGAGCAGCCGGGCCGTCGCCTTCAGCTTCTCGACCTCGACCTCGCGCTTGATGCTGGGCGCGGCCTTGGCGAGCGACGCGATGGCCTCGTCGGGATTCGCGAGCGCGTACTTGTACGACTTCAGCGTCGCGCGGACGAAGCCGGCGACCAGCTTCGGGTTCGACTTGATCGTGTCGATGTTGGCGGCGATGCCGTCGCCCATCGTGTCGATGCCGAAGTCCGAGTACGCGAAGTTGACGATCGGCGCGTCGGCGGTGGCCTTGAGGCCCAGGTAAGAATCGTTGGTGAAGCCGGTGATCGCCTCCGAGCGCTTGCCGAGGAACGTCTGGTTGCGCGTGCCGCCGTCGGAGGTCACGATCTTCACCTTCTGCGCGTCGACGCCGTTCTTCGCGAGCAGCGCGTAGAGCATCGTCGTCGTGGTGTCGCCCTGCAGGGTGGCGACCGTCTTGCCGACCAGGTCGGCCGGCTTCCTGATCCCCTGCGCCTCCCAGCTGATCAGCGCGTTGGGGCTCACCTGGTAGATCTGCAGCACCTGCCGGATCGGCATCCCCTGCGCGACGCCGAGCATCAGCGACGGCGGATCGACGACCGCGAACGTGTCCTGCTTGCTCGCGACGAGCTGCATCGACGACGTGACGCCCTTGCCTTCCAGCACCGAGACGTCGAGCCCTTCCTCCGCGTAGAAGCCCTTGTCCTTGCCGAGCAGGTACGGCGAGCGGTGGCCGTTGTAGTTGAACGCGAGCCGCACCGTCACCGGGGCCAGCGCCTGCGCGTTGGCGGTGCCGATGACGGTGTCGACGGGGAGGGCGGCGGCCGCGAACAGCAGGCCGACCGCCGAAGTGATGCCGAGCAATTTCCGGAACATGGCTTTCTCCTGACGTGAATTACGCAATAACCAGAAAATCACGAAACGACATGCAAAATGCCTGCCTGCACGAACAGGTGCCGGACATGCGCCACCAGCGCGAGGAAACGCGGCGATTCCTTGGTGGCGACCGTGCGCGGACGCGGCAGGTCGACCTCGATTATCTCCGCAATCCGGCCCGGGCGCGGCGTCATCACCATCACGCGGTCGGCGAGGAAGATCGCCTCCTGGATGTCGTGGGTGACGAACACGACGCTCTTCCTCGTCTCATCCCAGATTCGATGCAGCTCCATCACCATCTGCTCGCGCGTGATCGCATCGAGCGCGCCGAACGGCTCGTCCATCAGCAAGAGGCCCGGGTCGTGGACCAGCGCCCGGCAGATCGACACCCGCTGGCGCATGCCGCCCGACAGCTCGAACGGCCGCTTGTCCTCGAAGCCGGCGAGCCCCACCATCCGCAGCAGCGTGCGCGCGCGCTCGACGTGGCGCGCCGGGTCGAGGTCGCGCATCTCGACCTGCAGCATGATGTTGCCGAGCACGGTGCGCCAGTCGAGCAGCACGTCGGTCTGGAACACGATGCCGACGTCCGTCACCGGCCGCACGACGCGCCGGCCGGCGATCGTGACGGCGCCCTCGGTCGGGAACTCGAGGCCGGTGGCGAGGGCGAGCAGGGTGCTCTTGCCGCAGCCGCTCGGTCCCAGCACCGACAGGAATTCGCCGGCGCGAACGGCGAAGTCGATGCCGGCGAGCGCCTCGACGCTGCCGGTGCGCGTGTCGTAGATCTTGCCGACGCGGGCGAACTCGAGCGCGGTGGTCATGCCGAGGCTCCCGGTCCCGGCGGGGCGCCAGCGCCCCCTCCGGACCCCGGATGGCGCTGCGAGACGTGCCACGGCAGCGCGGCGCGCTCGGCGACGTCGACGATCGCGTACAGCACGATGCCGAGGAGGCTCAGCGTGACCAGCACGGCGAACGACAGCTGGACGTCGAGGAGGCCGTTGGCGACGATCAGCTGGTAGCCCAGGCCGCGGTCGGCGGCGACGAACTCGCCCACCACGGCGCCGACCACCGCCAGCGTGCTCGCCACCTTGAGGCCCGCGAAAATGTGCGGCAGCGCGGCGGGAAACTGGATCTTCGCGAACGTCTTCCACTGCGACGCGCCCATCGAGCGCGCGAGCCACAGCACCTCCTTCGGCACGGAGCGCAGCCCGATCATCGTGTCGACGACGATGGGGAAGAAGCAGATCAGGAACGCGATCAGCACCTTGGGCAGCAGGCCGAAGCCGAACCAGACGACGAGGATCGGCGCGATCGCGACCTTGGGGATGGTCTGCGACGCCACCAGCAGCGGATACAGCGCGTTCTCGATCAACCGGAACTGCGCGAGCACCGCCGCGAGCGGGATGCTGACCACGATGGCAAGCAGGTAGCCGGCCAGGATCTCGCCGGTCGTCACCCACGCGTGCTGGGCGAGGAGCTGCCAGTCCTTCGCCATCCGGCCGACGATCGCCGAGGGCGGGGGCAGCAGGTAGGCAGGAACGCCGCCGATGCGCACGCCCGCTTCCCACAGCAGCAGCACCGCGAGCATCAGTAGGAAAGGGCTCGCGCGCGCGATCCAGGCGCGCCGGGCGAGCTGCCGGCGCCGGGCGGCGTGGATGTCGGTGGGAGCACTCATTCGAATTGGTTCAGCGCCGCCAGCAGCCGTGCATTGGCCGTGCGGTCGCGCAGCGAGATGCGGATCGCGGCGTGGCCGCCGAGGCCGCCGAAGCAGGCGGCGTCCGCCACCAGGAATCCCTGCGCCGCGAGCGCGTCCACCACTTCGGCGGTCCGGTGTCCGACGAGTTCCAGCAGCAGCATGTTCGCGTTGCGCCCGCGCAGGCGGAAGTTCGCGAGCCGCTCGAGGCCGGCGCAGAACAGCGCCGACTCGGCGGCGAAGGTTTCGCGGCAGGTGTCGAGGAAGCGCCGGTCGGCGAGCGCCGCGACGGCGGCGGCCTCGGCCGCATGGGTCACGTTGAACGGCGGGCGGCCCCGTTCGACCAGCCCCAGCAGCGCCGACGGGCCGATCGCGTAGCCGACGCGCAGGCCCGCGAGGCCGAAATACTTGGAGAACGTGCGCAGCAGGATCACGTTGGCCGCGTCCCGCACCGCGGGCAGCACGCCGGCATCCAGCGGATTGGCGAGTGCCTCGTCGACGACGAACACGGTGGCCGGGAAATCGGCGGCCAGCGCCGCGATGCGCGTGGCGGGGATCGTTTCGCCCGTCGGGTTGTTGGGCGAGCAGAGGAACGCGAGCTCCACCGGCTGCGCCGCAAGGGCGGCGGCGATGCGCGCCGGGTCGATCGTCCACGGCGGGTCGTTCTCGACCGCCACGATCTCGGCGCCGCGCAGCCGCGCCTCGAGCTCGTAACGCGGGAACGTCGGCAGGTGAACCAGCACGCGGCCACCCTCGGAGGCCAGCGCGTGCAGCAGCAGCTTGATGACGTCGTCGAGGCCCGCCCCGAACAGCAGGCCGTCCTCGGCGACGTCGTGGCGGCGCGCGAGCGCGTGGCGCAGCGCGCCGAGCTTCAGGTCCGGATACTCGTTGCAGCACGCGAGCGCGGCCGCCGCGGCGGCCACGGCCGCGCGCGGCGGGCCGAACGGATTGATGTTGAGCGAGAAGTCGACGATCGCGGCCGGGTCGAGGCCGAAACGCGCCGCGATCGTCGCGGGCGAGGCCTCGGACTCGTAGAGCCGGACCGGCATCGCCGCGGTGAAATGCGGGTTGCTCATGCCGGAGGCCGCGTGATGGTCACTGCAGCAACCGGCCGCAGTTGGCGACGCGCGCCGGCATGCCCAGTGCGCCGAGGATCGCCCACAGCGTCACCTGGTTGCTGGTGAGTACCGGCTTGCCGAGTTCGGCTTCGAGTTCGGCGGCGACTTCGAGCGCGCGGAAGTCGGTGCAGCTGACGAAAACCGCCTGCGCTTCGGCCCGGTCGGCGCGCCGCACGAGCTCGATGACCGTCGCGGGCGGCACCTCGCGGATCGCCTTGCCGGAGAGCCCCAGTCCTTCGACGGCGACGACCTCGACGCCGTTCTCCTCGAGGAAGCGCTGCTCGACGCGGTTGATCGCGTCGAGATAGGGCGTGGCGAGCGCGATGCGCGTGAGGTCGAGCGCGCGCAGCGCGTCGAGCAGCGCGGCGGACGTGGCGACGACCGGGCAGCCGACGATCGCCGCAATCGCGTCGACCTGCCTGCGCAGCCCCGCGACGCCTTCGAGGAACGTGCCGCTGGTGCAGGCGTAGGCGACGACGTCCGGCGACACCGACGCGATCAACTGTGCCGCCGCGCCGACGTCCGCGTTCATTGCGCGCAGGCCCGCCTCGGTGGTCTCGCGCAGCATCACCCGCGCCGCGTGGAACGAGATGCCGGGCGGCGCCAGCCACGCGAACTCCGGCTCGATCGTGGTGTTCACCGAGGGGACGATGAGGCCGACGCGGCGGCCGTCGAGGCGCGGGTTGCGCGCATTCACTGGACAGCCCCCTTGGCGCTGTCGCGCCGTCCCCCCGAGGGGGAGCGATTCGCGCTTGGGGCGGCCCGGCGCGCTCATGGACAGCCCCCTTGGCGCTGTCGCGCCTTCCCCCCGAGGGGGAGCGATTCGCGCTTGGGGCGGCCCGGCGCGCTCATGGACAGCCCCCTTGGCGCTGTCGCGCCTTCCCCCCGAGGGGGAGCGATTCGCGCTTGGGGCGGCCCGGCGCGCTCATGGACGGCCCC
>CALQLA020000080.1 GCA_943331295.2 Bordetella parapertussis
AGGCGCGCGACAGCGCGCTTCGGGGGCCCTCCCGCGCCCGCCGGGCCGTCCCAAGGGCGCGGCTTGCCCCCTCGGGGGGAGGCGCGCGACAGCGCGCTTCGGGGGCCCTACTTCCGCGGCCGCGCGGCGGCCTCGGCGCGCAGGCGCCGGGCGTCCCCGGGCGACACCTGCAGCGGCCGGTAGATCTCGACCCGGTCGCCGTCGGCGACCGGGTCGCCGGCCTTCGCCGGGCGGCTGAAGATCCCCACGCGTAGCGTCGCCGCGTCGATCCCGTGTCGGGCCAGGAGCCCGGACACGGCCAGCGCGTCGGCGACGGTCGCGCCGGCGGGCAGCGCCACGGGCACGAGTTCCTGGACGGCGCCGGCCGCCCAGGCGACGGTGACGGTGACGACGGGCGCCGTCATCGGCGCGAAGCGCCGTGATCGGCTTCGGCGCGCTGGACGAAGGCGTCGATGAACGTCGTCGCGATGTGCGAGAAGACCGGGCCGACCACCCTCGACAGCAGCGGGGTCGCGAATTCGTAGGCGAGCCCGAACTCGACCCGGCAGGCGTCGACGTCGAGGGTCACGAACTGCCATTCGCCGTGCAGGTGGCGGAAGGGGCCGTCGTTGAGCGTGACGATGATCGATTCCGGCCGCCGGTTGCGGTTGTCGGTCGTGAAATGGGCGCGGACCCCGTGGTAGTCGATGTCGATGCGTGCCGTCTTGCCGTCAGGTGTCGCGGCGAGCACCGCGGCGCCGCCGCACCACGGCAGGAATTCGGGATAGCGCTCGATGCCGTCGACGAGGTCGAACATCGCCGCCGCGCTGTAGGGAACCAGCACGGACTTCTGCACGCTCTTCATGGGCGGGTGGTTACAATGGGCGGCGACGCGAAGGGGCCCGTCGGGCCCGGGCGGCGGAAGGATTCGGGCGCAGGCTGCCGCGACGGGTCAGGCGAGCGAGCGCATGCGGGCATTGAAATGAGCATCATCGATAACAGAAAAGCGTACCACGACTATTTCGTCGAGGAGAAGTTCGAGGCCGGGCTGGCGCTCGAAGGCTGGGAGGTCAAGGCGATCCGCGCCGGCCGCGCCCAGCTCAAGGAAGCGTACGTCATCGTCAA
Source organism: Bordetella parapertussis (assembly GCA_943331295.2). Classification (GTDB taxonomy): domain Bacteria; phylum Pseudomonadota; class Gammaproteobacteria; order Burkholderiales; family Casimicrobiaceae; genus CAIWHR01. The sequence goes on from CALQLA020000080.1 coordinate 1,105, forward strand.
GAACGGCGAGATCGTGCTGATCGGCGCGCACATCATGCCGCTCTCCACCGCATCGAAGTTCGCGCACCCGGATCCGACGCGCACCCGCAAGCTGCTGCTGCATCGCGCCGAGATCAACCGGCTGGTGGGCCAGGTCGAGCGCGCGGGCTACACGCTGGTCCCGCTCAACCTGCACTACAGCAAGGGCCGGGTGAAGCTCGACATGGGCCTCGCCAAGGGCAAGAAGCAGCACGACAAGCGCCATGCCGAGAAGGAACGCGACTGGAATCGCGAGAAGCAGCAGCTGCTGCGCAACCGCCCCGGCAGCGGTCGTAGCCCGGGTTGAGTGCCAGCGAAACCCGGGCTACGTCGCGGCGGCCGCTTCGTCGGTTGAGGGTGCACGAGGCGGGTCAAGGCCCCGGCGCGGCGGCGTCCGCCAGGAGCGCGCGCGCGGCCTGAACGCCGCTCCTCGCCGCGGCCTCGAGCGTCGCAGGGAACTCCGGATCGGTGTAGTCGCCGGCGAGGTAGAGGCCGGCCGCGACGCGACCTGCCGCCGGGCGCCGCAGCGCCGGGGTGCAGGCGTAGGTCGCCCGCCGCTCGGCGATCACCTTCGCCCATGTGAGCGCCGGCAGCGCCGGCCGCAGCCGGCGCAGTTGCGCGTCGACCACGCGCGCGAGCATCGCGTGATCGAGCGCGTCGTGCGGGCCGTTGGCGCTGATCACTACGGCAAGCCGGGTTGAGGCCCCGTCCGGCTCCTTCATCTTCGACTCCGCCGCGGCGCGCCCGAACACCCACTGCCCCGGCGCGTCGTCGAGCCGCGCGATGGGCGCCGGCAGCGGCACCGGACCGGCGTATTCGAGATAGACGGTGGTGATCGACTCGTACCCGAACGCCCCGACCGCATCCAGCGCCGGCCGCCACGGGGCGTCGCCGTCGCCGCCCACGGTCGCCGCGAGCTGGTGCGGACCGACGGCGACGACCGCGGCGGCGAAGCGTTCGTCGCGCCCGGCCGCGTCGACCCGCACGCCGCCGGCGTCGGCGTCGGCGGACACGCCGCGCACGGTGACGCCGGTGCGCACCGTGCCGCCCGCACCGGCGACGAAGCGCAGCGCGGCGTCCGGGAACAGCGTCGACAGGTCGGTGGCGGGGACCAGGAAGTCGCTGTCGGCGGCGCCCCGCGTCAGCGTTGCGCGCAGCACGTTGGCGAACATCTGCGCCGACGCGCGTTCCGGCGGCGTGTTCAGTGCCGCGATGCACAGCGGCGTCCAGAGCGCCGCCATCGCCCGCGGCGGCGCTGCCGCGAAGCATTCGCCGACGGTCTGCCCGGGCGGACAGCGGAAGTCCGCGGCGGCGAGCCTTCGAAAGCCGGCGGCGAGGCCGAAGCGCTCGGGCCAGGACAGGCCGCGAGCACCGGCGAAGGCGGCGACGAGATGGAGCGGCGCCGGCAGCCGCCGGGCGGCGAGCGCGACGCCTTCACCGGGCGCGAACGGCGCCAGCGTCAGCGGCAGCCGCCGGAACAGCGATGCCGGGGCTGCGACCCCGTGGACCGTCGCCATCAGCGCGAGCGTCTGCCGGTATGCGCCGATCAGCAGATGCTGGCCGTTGTCGAGCGTGCGCCCGTCGACGGCCACGCGGCGGGCGCGGCCCCCGGGCGTCTTCGCCTGCTCGAACAGCGTCACCGCGATGCCTGCCTGCGCCAGCGTCACGGCCGCGGCGCACCCCGCCCAGCCCGCGCCGACGACCGCGACCGGACCCGTGCCGCGGTCCGCGGGCGGTGCTAGTTCCGGCGCGCCGTCTTCCACGCGATCCAGAGCTTGCGCAGCGGGGTGAGGGCGACGCGCTGGTCGAGCACGCGATAGTCGCCAGCCACGATTTCCTCGAGCAGCGTTTGGTAGATCGCCGCCATGATGAGCCCCGTCCGCTGCGCGCGCCGGTCGGCGGCGGGGAGGGCGGCGAAGGCGCGCGCGTACCACTGGCGGGCCCGCTCGACCTGGAACGCCATCAGCGCCCGGAACGCCGGGCTCGCCTGCCCGCGCAGCAGCGACGACGGCGGCACGCCGAAGCGCGCCAGCTCGTCCTGCGGCAGGTAGATGCGACCGCGGCGCGCGTCCTCGCCGACGTCGCGGATGATGTTGGTGAGCTGGAAGGCGATGCCCAGGTCGCGCGCGTAGACGAGCGTCGACGGGTCGGTGCGGCCGAAGATCTCGGCCGACATCAGCCCCACGACGCCGGCGACGCGGTGGCAATAGCGCTCGAGATCGGCGAAGTCGAGGTAACGGCTGTGGTCGAGGTCCATTGCCATGCCGTCGATCACGGCCTGGAAGTGTTCCTGCGGCAGCGCGAACGCGGCCACGATCGGCACCAGCGCCGTCGCGACCGGGTGCTGCGGGGTGCCGGCGAAGATCGCGGCCACCTCCTGGCGCCACCACGCGAGCTTGGACCGGGCGACGTCGGCGTTCTCCGTCTCGTCGACCACGTCGTCGACTTCGCGGCAGAACGCATACAGCGCCGTGATCGCGCGCCGGCGCGGCGGCGGCAGGAACAGGAAGCTGTAGTAGAAGCTCGAGCCGCTCTGCGCGGCCTTCTGCTGGCAGTATTCGTCGGGAGTCATGCGGACGCGGCCTGGGTGCGGAAGCGGCGGGGCGGGAACAGCGCGTGCCAGGCGACGACGGCCCAGTCGGCGTGCGCGAGCTGCGGCCGGTGACGGAACACGTCGCCGCGCGCCGCGACGATGGCGTCGAGGATCCGGTGCCCGCCGGCCAGCACGCCGGAGAGCTCCAGCCGGAGGCGCCATGGGAGCGCCTGCGGCAGCGGCGCGCCGTCGACCAGCAGCGCGCGCGCGCGCGCCGTCTCGAACGCCAGCAGCGCCCGCCATGCGCCGTCGCAGCGGCCGTCGGCGATCTGCGCCTCGGCGACGCCGAAGCGCGCCAGGTCCTCCTGGGGCAGGTACACGCGGTGCTTGCCCCAGTCGATCGCGATGTCCTGCCAGAAATTGACGAGCTGCAGCGCGGTGCAGATGGCGTCGGACCGCGCCAGGTTCTCCGCCGTCGCGGCGCCGTAGAGGTGGAGCAGGAGCCGCCCGATCGGATTCGCCGAGCGCCGGCAGTAATCCTGCAGGTCGGCGTAGGTGCCGTAACGCGCGACGGTCACGTCCTGCCGGAATGCGGACAGGAGGTCGCGCAGCAGGTCGAGCGGCAGCGCATGCCGGCGGACGGCCGCCGCGAGCTCCGGAAATGGCGCCTCCGGCGGCGGGCGGCCGGCGGCGATGTCGTCGAGCGCCGCGCCGTAGCGGTCGAGCGCCGCGATGCGCTCCGTCGGCCGGGCATCGCCTTCGTCGGCGATGTCGTCGGCGCTCCGCGCGAACCGGTAGATGGCGAGCACCGCCGGGCGCAGGTTTCGCGGCAGCAGGAACGACGCGACGGGAAAGTTTTCGTAATGGGCAGCCGACACGCGCGACGGCGCACAAGGCGCCGAAAGGAGAGGTTTTGCAGGGAAGACGGATGTCGCCGCCGCGTCTTCGACTGGCGGCCGCGGCACGGATTCGGCTATACTAACCCGTTCGGCGAAAGCGGCTGCGAAAGTGGCGGAATTGGTAGACGCACTGGATTTAGGTTCCAGCGGGGCAGCCCTTGGGGGTTCGAGTCCCCCCTTTCGCACCATTGATGCAACCTGCGATCCGTCCGCGATGCCACGTGGCCGGATCGATCCACGAACCGATGCGCGCAGCGGTTTGCCGGGGAGCCCGCCGCGGAACCTCCAGGGAGGAAGACTCCAGGGGAATCCGCAGGCTACCCGCCAACGGCCCGCGAGTCGGTCTAAAGGCAATCTAGCAAGGATTCGACGCATATGCAAACCAATCTCGAAACCCTCAGCCCGCTCGAGCGCCGGCTGAATGTCGCCGTTCCCCTGACGGCTATCGAGAGCGAGATTTCGAAGCGCCTCGCCAAGCTCGCCAAGAGCGTCAAGGTGCCCGGATTCCGGCCCGGCAAGGTGCCCATGAAGATGATCAGCCAGCAGTACGGGCCGCAGGTGCGCTCGGAGGTCATCTCCGACACGGTGCAGGCCACGCTGTCCGACGCCATCCGCGAGCAGAACCTCCGGCTTGCCGGCAACCCGCGGATCGAGCCGAAGACGGAAGGCGCGGCGAGCGACCAGCTCGAGTTTTCCGCGGTGTTCGAGGTGTTCCCGGAAATCACGCTCGGCGACCTGTCGGGCGCCGTGATCGCGCGCCCCGTCGCCGAAGTGAGCGCTGCCGACGTCGACGAGACGATCAACGTGCTGCGCAAGCAGCGGGCGACGTTCGCGCCGGTCGAGCGCGAAGCGACGACCGGCGACCGGGTCCAGGTCGATTTCACCGGGCGCATCGACGGCGTCGAGTTCGCCGGCGGCCAGGCCAAGGATTTCGCGATCGTCCTGGGCGAAGGCCGGATGCTGCCCGAGTTCGAGGCCGCGGTGATGGGCACGCGCGCCGGCGAAACCAGGGAGTTCCCGCTCACGTTCCCGGCCGACTACCACGGCAAGGACGTCGCCGGGAAGGCCGCCCACTTCACGCTGACCGTGCTCTCGGTGTCGGTGCCCGTCCTGCCCGAAGTCGATGCGGCGTTCGCGGAGGCGTTCGGCGTCGCCAGCGGCAGCGTCGATGACCTGAAGGCCGAGATCGCCGCCAACCTGAAGCTCGAGCTGAAGCGCAAGATCGAAGCCCGGGTCAAGGAGCAGGCGCTCTCCGCGCTGCGGCAGCAGGCGAAATTCGCCGTGCCGCGGACGCTGGTCGAGCAGGAAGCCGAGTCGATGGCCCGGCGGATGGCGGCCGACCTGCAGCAGCAGGGAATGAAGCCCGAGGACATCAAGCTCTCGCCGGAGCTCTTCCGCGCCAACGCCGAGGACCGTGTCACCCTCGGCCTCGCGCTGAACGAAGTCGTGCGCGCGCACGGCCTGCAGGCGAAGCCCGACCAGGTGAAGGCGCTGGTGCAGGAAATCGCGCAGACCTACGAGCAGCCCGACGCCGTGGTCCGCTGGCACTTCGAGAAGCCGGAGCGGCTGAACGAATTCGAGGCGCTGGCGGTCGAACGCAACGTGGTCGACTGGGTCCTGGCGCAGGCGAAGGTCGAGGATACCCCCGCGACGTTCGCGGAACTGATGGGGCCCGCGACGCGCGGCTGACGGCACCGGGCGGCGCCGGCGGGGGCGCGCTCAGGAACGGTTTCTCGGTTCCGGGCTTGCGTTTTTCCGCCGTGCACCGATCTATCGTGGCGCAAGCCTCGCGCCGGTCGGGCACCGACCGACCTTCCTACCTCCCGCAACCTCTGAGGCCGACCCCATGACCTACGGAACCCCAAGCTTCATGAGCCAGATGACCGAACCCCAGGGCCTCGGCCTGATCCCGATGGTGATCGAGCAGAGCGGTCGCGGCGAGCGCGCCTACGACATCTACTCGCGCCTGCTGAAGGAACGCGTGGTGTTCCTCGTCGGCCCGGTCAACGACGCGACCGCCAACCTCGTCGTCGCGCAGATGCTGTTCCTCGAGTCCGAGAACCCGGACAAGGACATCCACTTCTACATCAACTCGCCGGGCGGCTCGATCGCGGCCGGCATGGCGATCTACGACACGATGCAGTTCATCAAGCCCGACGTCTCGACGCTGTGCGTCGGCATGGCGGCCTCCATGGGCGCGTTCCTGCTGGCTGCCGGGGCGAAGGGCAAGCGCTTCGCGCTGCCGAATTCGTCGGTGATGATCCACCAGCCGCTCGGCGGCTTCCAGGGGCAGGCCTCCGACATCGAGATCCACGCCAAGTACATCCTGAGCCTGCGCGAGCGCCTCAACCGGCTGCTCGCCACCCACACCGGCCGGACGATCGACCAGGTCGCCCTCGACACGGACCGTGACAATTTTCTGACAGCGGAAGATGCGCTCGCCTACGGGATTGTCGATCAGGTCTTGCAGAAGCGGGCCCATGGCGCGTAAAGTCGTCGCGTGGTGCGGCGCACCCCGCGCACCCTACCGACCGGACTCCTATCTCGATGGCCGATAAACCTTCCGGCGACAAGCTTCTCTACTGCTCGTTCTGCGGCAAGAGCCAGCACGAGGTCCGCAAGCTGATCGCGGGCCCGTCGGTCTTCATCTGCGACGAGTGCATCGAGCTCTGCAATGACATCATCCGCGAGGAGGGTGCCACCGCCGAGTCGGCGCGCTCCGACAAGAGCAAGCTGCCGACGCCGCACGAGATCCGGCTGATCCTCGACCAGTACGTGATCGGGCAGGATCTCGCCAAGAAAATCCTCTCGGTTGCAGTCTACAGCCACTACAAGCGGCTGGAGGCGGGCAGCAAGGAGGATGAGGTCGAGCTCGCCAAGAGCAACATCCTGCTGATCGGCCCCACGGGCTCCGGCAAGACGCTGCTCGCGCAGACGCTCGCCCGGCTCCTGGACGTGCCGTTCGTCATCGCCGACGCCACCACGCTGACCGAGGCGGGGTATGTCGGCGAGGACGTCGAGAACATCATCCAGAAGCTGCTGCAGAAGTGCGACTACGACATCGAGAAGGCGCAGCGCGGCATCGTCTACATCGACGAGATCGACAAGATCTCGCGCAAGTCGGACAACCCGTCGATCACGCGCGACGTCTCGGGCGAAGGCGTGCAGCAGGCGCTGCTGAAGCTGATCGAAGGCACGATCGCCTCGGTGCCGCCGCAGGGCGGGCGCAAGCATCCGAACCAGGAGTTCGTTCAGGTCGACACGACCAACATCCTGTTCGTCTGCGGCGGCGCGTTCGACGGCCTCGAGAAGATCATCCGCCAGCGCACGGCCAAGACCGGCATCGGCTTCGGCGCCGAGGTCCTTTCGCAGGAAGACCGCAAGAACGTCGGCGCGCTGCTGCGCGAATCGGAGCCGGAGGACCTGATCAAGTTCGGCCTCATCCCCGAGTTCGTCGGCCGCCTGCCGGTGGTGGCGACGCTGGAGGAACTGGACGAGGCGGCGCTGATCGAGATCCTGGTCGAGCCGAAGAATGCGCTGCTGAAGCAGTACCAGAAGATGTTCCGGATGGAAGGCACCGAGCTCGAGATCCGCGAACCCGCGCTCCGCGCCATCGCCAGCAAGGCGCTGGCGAGGAAGACCGGCGCGCGCGGCCTGCGCTCCATCCTCGAGCAGGTGCTGCTCGACGTCATGTACGACCTCCCGTCGCAGAGCAACCTGGTGCGCGTCGTCGTCGACGAGGCCACGATCAACAACGACGGCAAGCCGCTCCTGATGTTCGCGGACGCGCCCAAGGTCGCGGCGGCGCATTCCTGACGGCCGGCGCGGCCGGGGGTGCCGCTCGGCACCCCTGTGCTTGATTTCCGGGCGGTTCGTCCGCATGTACTCCTCTACTTCACCCCAATAGGGCTGCCCGATGGCCACTGAATCCACGCTTTCCGCCGAAATCTCGTCGCTGCCGCTGCTGCCGCTGCGGGATGTCGTCGTCTTTCCGCACATGGTCATCCCGCTGTTCGTCGGCCGCCCGAAGTCGATCAAGGCGCTCGACGTCGCGATGGACGCCGGCAAGAACATCCTGCTGGTCGCGCAGAAATCGGCGGCCAAGGACGATCCCGCGGCCGAGGACCTGTACCCGATCGGCAGCGTCGCCACGGTGCTCCAGATGCTGAAGCTGCCCGACGGCACCGTGAAGGTGCTGGTCGAGGGCACCCAGCGCGCGCAGATCATCCGCGTCAAGGACGAGGGCGAGCACCTGTCCGCCGAGGCCACCACGCTGGCGGGCGAGGCGGGCGTCGCGCACGAGGTCGAGGCGATGCGCCGGGCGCTGCTCGCGCAGTTCGACCAGTACGTGAAGCTCAACAAGAAGATCCCGCCGGAGATCCTGACGTCGATGTCCGGCATCGACGACGGCGGCCGGCTCGCCGACGCGATCGCCGCGCACCTCCCGCTGAAGCTCGAGCAGAAGCAGGAGATCCTCGAGATGGGCGACGTCGCGAAGCGGCTCGAGCACCTGCTCGGCCTCCTCGAGGGCGAGGTCGACATCCTGCAGGTGGAGAAGCGCATCCGCGGCCGCGTGAAGCGGCAGATGGAGAAGAGCCAGCGCGAGTACTACCTGAACGAGCAGGTCAAGGCGATCCAGAAGGAGCTGGGCGAGGGCGATGAGAACGCCGATCTCGACGAGGTCGAGAAGAAGATCAAGGCCGCCCGGATGTCCAAGGAGGGCGAGGCCAAGGCCGTCTCCGAGCTCAAGAAGCTCAAGATGATGTCGCCGATGTCGGCGGAAGCCACCGTCGTGCGCAACTTCATCGACACGCTGGTCGCGCTGCCGTGGCGCAAGAAGAGCAAGATCAGCAAGGACCTCGCCGCTGCGGTGAAGATCCTCGACGCCGACCACTACGGCCTCGAGAAGGTGAAGGAGCGGATCGTCGAGTACCTCGCGGTCCAGCAGCGCGTGGACAAGCTGAAGGCGCCGATCCTCTGCCTCGTCGGCCCGCCCGGCGTGGGCAAGACCTCGCTCGGCCAGTCGATCGCCAAGGCGACCAACCGCAAGTTCGTGCGGATGAGCCTGGGCGGCGTGCGCGACGAGGCCGAGATCCGCGGCCACCGCCGCACGTACATCGGCTCGATGCCCGGCAAGATCCTGCAGAACATGTCGAAGATCGCCGTGCGCAATCCGCTGTTCCTGCTCGACGAGGTCGACAAGATGGGGCAGGACTTCCGCGGCGACCCGTCCTCGGCGCTGCTCGAGGTGCTCGACCCCGAGCAGAACAACACCTTCGTCGACCACTACGTCGAGGTCGAGTTCGACCTGTCCGACGTGATGTTCGTCGCCACCGCGAACACGCTCAACATCCCCGCGCCGCTGCTCGACCGGATGGAAGTGATCCGGCTGTCGGGCTACACCGAGGACGAGAAGGTCGCGATCGCGCGCCAGTACCTGCTGCCCAAGCAGATGAAGAACAACGGGCTGAAGGCGGAGGAACTGCACGTCTCCGAGTCGGCGCTGCGCGACATCGCGCGCTACTACACGCGCGAGGCCGGCGTGCGCAGCTTCGAGCGCGAGATCAGCAAGATCTGCCGCAAGGTCGTGAAGAGCTTGGTGCTGAAGCAGGGCGACGCCGTGGCGAAGAAGGTGCCGCGCCGGCTCGACGTGACGGCGAAGAACCTCGACAAGTACCTCGGCGTGCGCCGCTATACGTATGGCATGGCCGAGAAGAAGAACCAGATCGGCCAGGTCACGGGGCTCGCGTGGACGGAGGTCGGCGGCGACCTGCTCACGATCGAGGCGGTGGCGCTGCCGGGCAAGGGCAAGACCACGTCCACCGGCAAGCTGGGCGACGTGATGAACGAGTCCATCGCCGCCGCGCTGTCGGTCGTGCGCCATCGGTCGAAGGCGCTCGGGATCGCGCAGGACTTCTACCAGAAGACCGACCTGCACATCCACCTGCCCGAGGGGGCGACGCCGAAGGACGGCCCGTCGGCCGGCGTGGCGATCGCGACGGCCATCGTGTCCGTCCTGACCGGCGTCCCGGTGCGCGCGGACGTCGCGATGACCGGCGAGATCACGCTGCGCGGCGAGGTGCTGCCGATCGGCGGCTTGAAGGAGAAGCTCCTCGCGGCCGGTCGCGGCGGCATCAAGATCGTGCTGATCCCGGAAGAGAACGTGAAGGACCTCACCGAGATTCCCGACGAGATCAAGAATCGCCTCGAGATCCGCCCGGTGCGCTGGGTCGACCAGGTGCTCGACGCCGCGCTCGAGCGGCAGCCGACGCCGCTGCCGGAAGCCGTCGCCGAGGGCGCGACCGGCGCCGAGGCCGTTCCGCCGGTAGCGGCGTCGGACGAGCCGGCGGAAGCCGCGGCAGTCATCAAGCACTAGACGGGAAGCGCGTCGTGGCGCGCGAGGGCAGCCCCTCGCGCGCTGCGGCGAGTTCACTTCACCGACCCTTGCGTCGCGTGCTTGACACGCCGAAATCGCGGTTGCTATAAGAGTCTCATCGGGGCGCGATGCCGCGTTTCCAACCGTGCGAGTCCAGGGGGTGCCTGCCGTGAACAAATCCGAGTTGATCGACGCGATCGCCAGCCACGCGGACATTTCGAAGGCGGCGGCCGGGCGTGCGCTCGACGCGACGGTGAACGCGATCACGGCCTCGCTGAAGAAAGGCGACGTGGTGACGCTGGTGGGCTTCGGTTCGTTCCACGTGGGCAGGCGCACCGCGCGGCAGGGACGCAACCCCCGCACCGGCGACGCGATCCGAATCGAGTCCGCTGCAGTGCCGAAGTTTCGCGCTGGCAAAGCGCTGAAGGATGCGGTAAACTAGCATGCTTGCCCGGTCGTCTCGAAAGCGTCGAAATCGGGTGAAAACACAAGTTCGAGAAGTTCGAAGCAGCGGTGCCGATACGTGGGTTGCGCCGAGGGCTTGCGCGGACAGCGTGCCGGGGCCGGTGGGGGTGCTTAGCTCAGTTGGTAGAGCGTCGCCCTTACAAGGCGAATGTCGGGAGTTCGAGCCTCTCAGCACCCACCAGTCGGGAAGCGCGGACGAGTTTGCATGGAGTGGTAGTTCAGTTGGTTAGAATACCGGCCTGTCACGCCGGGGGTCGCGGGTTCGAGTCCCGTCCACTCCGCCAATTCCGAAGGGCGAACGCGAGTTCGCCCTTTTTGGTATCCGCCGCCGAAGCGGGAAGCGCGATTCCGCGCCGGCGGCTTTTGCTCTGGGCGGCTGTCGCGCCTACTCTTGGGTAACACGCCATGTTCGATTTTATCGGCACGCACAAGCGGCTGGTCCAGGGGATCCTGGCCCTGATCACGCTGCCGTTCGCCTTCTTCGGCGTCGACTACTACTTCCGCCAGGGCGGCAGCGTTCCCGAAGTGGCGACCGTCGCCGGCGAGCCCGTCACGGTGGCCGAGTTCAACCAGACGATCGCCGAGCAGCAGGACCGGCTGCGCCAGCAGCTGGGTGCCGGCTACGACCCCGCGATGTTCGACAACCCCGAGATCCGTTTCTCGGTGCTGGAGCAGCTCGTCAACAAGCGGCTTCTGCAGAACCTGTCGAAGAGCGAATCGTTCCGCGTGCCCGACGCCCAGCTTCAGCAGTACATCGCCGGGCTGCCGCCGTTCCAGGAGAACGGCCAGTTCTCGGTGGAGCGCTACCGCCAGTTGCTCACCAGCCAGAACATGACGCCGATGCAGTTCGAGGAGCGGCTGCGGCAGGATCTCCTGCTCTCGCCGCTGCAGGAGCCGCTCAGCCTGGGCAACATCGTCGCCACGGCGAGCACCGCGCGCTACCTCGGGCTGCTGCAGCAGAAACGCGAGGTCGCCGCCGCGGCGATCGAACCCGACCAGTTCACGGCCGGCATCAAGATCGACGACGCTGCGGTCAAGGCGTTCTACGACGCGAACACCGGTTCGTTCCAGTCGCCCGAGCAGGCGAAGATCGAGTACCTGATCCTCACGCAGGACACGCTGGCGCAGCAGATCACCGTGCTGCCGGCCGAGGTGAAGGCGCAGTACGATGGCAACATGAACCTCTACGGGAAGGGCGAGGAGCGGCTGGCCTCGCACATCCTGATCGCGGTGAAGCCGGACGCGAGCAGCGCCGACAAGGACGCCGCGCGGAAGAAGGCGGACGACGTCGCTGCGCAGGCGAAGGCCAATCCGGCCAAGTTCGCCGACCTCGCGAAGCAGTTCTCCCAGGACCCCGGATCGGCCACGCAGGGCGGCGACCTGGGTTCGTTCGGCCGCGGCAACATGGTGAAGCCGTTCGACGACGCCGTGTTCGCGATGAAGGTCGGTGACGTCGTCGGCCCGGTGACCACGGACTTCGGCTTCCACGTGATCAAGCTGAACGGCATCACGCCGCAGCGGGCGCTGCCGTTCGACGAGGTCAAGGGGCAGATCGAAGCGGGCCTGAAGCGCCAGCGCGCGCAGCAGAAGTTCGCCGCCGCCGCGGACCAGTTGCAGAACCTCGTCTACGAGCAGGCCGACTCGCTGGCCGGTGCCTCGAAGGCGCTCGGGCTGCCGGTGCAGGCGACGCAGTTCGTCACCAAGGCGCAGGCGCAGGCGCTGGCCCGGGGCAGCGCCAAGCTCGCGCAGACGCTGTTCGCTCCGGAGTCGATCCAGGGGCGGCGCAATACGGAGGCCATCGAGATCGCGCCGAACGCGCTGATGGCGGCGCGGATCGTCGACTACAAGCCCGCGGCGGTGCGGCCGTTCGCCGACGTGGCCGAGGAAATCCGGCAGCAGATGACGAGCAAGGCGGCCGCCGACATGGCCCAGAAAGCCGGCGCGGAGAAGCTCGCGCTGCTGCAGCAGGGCAAGAGCGACAAGGAAGTGGGGCTGGCCTTCGCGGCGCCGGTCACGCTGACGCGCAACGACGCGCAGGCGGGCTTCACGCCGGACGCGCTGAAGCGGATCTTCCAGCTCGACCCGGCCAAGGTGCCGCAGTACACCGGGACGACGAACGAGCGCGGCGGGTTCTCGATCTATCGCATGCTGAAGGTCATCGAGGCCCCGGCCCCGGATGCGGCGACGCTGAAGACCGCCGGCAAGCAGATCGGCGACCAGATCGGCCGCGAGATGTCCAACGCCTACCTCGCCACGCTGAAGGCGAAGGCCGACGTCAAGATCAACCAGGCGAATCTCGAGAAGAAACAGTAACGGCACGCGGCGCCGGATCGCCCGGCGCCACGTAACCCGGCGCCACGTAGCCCGGGTCGCGTCCCTGCCGCTGCTAGCCGGTGCAGTACTCCCGGACGTTCTGCTGCTGGCGCTGGATCTCGATGCGCCGCGCCTCGTCGTCGTAGTAGACCTTCTCGCCCTTCTCGTTATAGCGGAACAGCGGATCCTTCGCCTGCAGCGCCTTGATCTGCGACGTCGCGCTGGTGCAGGCCTCGCGCTTGCGCTCGGCGTCGGTGCGCGTCTTCTCGGCGGCCTTTGTCTCTTCCGCCTTCTTCTTGTCCTTCTGCTTCAGTTCCTGCTCCTTGTCCGCGAATTCCTGCGCGGCGTTCGGGTTCACGGGCGGGGGCGGCGGCTTGACGATCTCGGACTTCACGTTGCCGGGTGGCGGCTGGTCCGAATAGATGACGCGGCCGTTCGCGTCGACCCACTTGTACATCGTCGCCGCGCCCGCCGCGCCGGCCGCCAGCACCAGCGCGAGCGCCAGCCACCGGCCTTTGCCCATGGCGCGCCGGCGGCGCGGCGCCGGGGGCTGTTCGACGTTCCGGAAGGGCAGGGGCGGCACGGCGGTTCCTTGCGGATATATGACAACGGCAAGGTAATCCAAGACGCCGCCGCGGTCAAACCGCGCGGGGCGCGGGCGGTTGGGCCGCCTGCGTCGATGCGGGTATAATTCGGCTTTGTGCGCAGGAGATTTGTCTATGCGTGTCGTCCGTAAAGCGCTCACCTTCGACGACGTCCTGCTCGTCCCGGCACATTCCCTCGTCGTCCCCCGCGACGTCAGCCTGGAGACGAAGCTCACCCGGAGCATCACCCTGCACGTGCCGCTGCTCTCCGCGGCGATGGACACCGTGACCGAAGCGCGCCTCGCCATCGCGATCGCGCAGGAAGGCGGCCTCGGCATCGTGCACAAGAACATGTCGCCGGCGAAGCAGGCCGCCGAAGTCGCCAAGGTGAAGCGCTTCGAAAGCGGCGTGGTCAAGGACCCGATTACCATCCCGCCCACGATGTCCGTGCGCGAGGTGCTGGCGCTGAAGACGCAGCACCGCTTCTCGGGCCTGCCCGTGGTCGAGGGCAAGAAGGTCGTCGGCATCGTCACCAACCGCGACACGCGCTTCGAGACGAACCTCGACCAGCCCGTGTCGAACATCATGACCAAGGGCGATCGCCTCGTCACGGTGCCCGAGGGCACCGACCTCGAGCGGGCGAAGCACCTGATGCACCAGCACCGGCTGGAGCGCGTGCTGGTCGTCAACGGCGATATGGAGCTGCGCGGCCTCATCACCGTCAAGGACATCCTGAAGTCGACCGAGCACCCGCACGCGTGCAAGGACGACCTGGGCCGCCTGCGCGTGGGCGCCGCCGTCGGCACCGCCGGCGACACCGAGGAGCGCGTCGAGGCGCTCGCCGCCGCCGGCGTCGACGTCATCGTCGTCGACACGTCGCACGGCCATTCGCAGGGCGTCCTCGACCGCGTGGAATGGGTCAAGAAGCGCTTCCCGCAGGTGCAGGTGATCGGCGGCAACGTCGCCACTGCCGCCGGCGCGCGCGCGCTGGCCGACCACGGCGCCGACGGCGTCAAGGTCGGCATCGGGCCAGGCTCGATCTGCACCACCCGGATCGTCGCCGGCGTGGGCATGCCCCAGATCTCGGCGATCGCCGGCGCGCTCGAAGGTGTCGCCGAGCTGGGCATTCCGGTGATCGCCGACGGCGGCATCCGCTACTCCGGCGACATCGCCAAGGCGCTCGCCGCGGGCGCCCACTGCGTGATGCTGGGCAGCCTGTTCGCCGGCACCGAGGAAGCGCCCGGCGACATCGAGCTCTACCAGGGCCGCTCGTACAAGAGCTACCGCGGCATGGGCTCGCTGGGCGCGATGCAGCAGGGCAGCTCCGACCGCTACTTCCAGGACGCCGAAGGCGAAGGCGCCGCCGAGAAGCTGGTGCCCGAGGGCATCGAGGGCCGGGTGCCCTACAAGGGCTCGCTGTCGGCGGTGATCCACCAGCTGATGGGCGGGCTGCGCGCATCGATGGGCTACTGCGGCTGCCCGACGATCGACGGCCTCCGCACGCGCGCCGAGTTCGTCGAGATCACGTCGGCCGGTATCCGCGAGTCGCACGTGCACGACGTCCAGATCGTCAAGGAAGCGCCGAACTACCGCGTCGACTGATCCCCACCCGCCGGAATCCCGCATGGCCGCGAACACGCATTCCCGCATCCTCATCCTCGATTTCGGCGCCCAGTACACGCAGCTGATCGCGCGCCGCCTGCGCGAGACGCACGTCTACTGCGAGATCCATCCCTACGACGTCGGCGACGACTTCGTCCGCGCCTTCGCGCCGAACGGCATCGTGCTCTCGGGCGGCCCGAACAGCGTCACCGAGGGCGACACGCCGCGCGCGCCGGCGGCGGTCTGGACGCAGGGCGTGCCGGTGCTCGGCATCTGCTACGGGATGCAGACGATGGCGGCGCAGCTGGGCGGTGCCGTCGAGTCGGGCCACGTCCGCGAGTTCGGGTACGCCGAGGTCCGCGCGCGCGGGCACTCGGCGCTGTTCCGCGGCATCGAGGACCGCGGCAACGCCGAAGGGCACGGCCTCCTCGACGTGTGGATGAGCCACGGCGACAAGGTGACCGCGCTGCCGCCGGGCTTCAAGTTGATCGCCAGCAGCGACGCCTGCGCGATCGCCGGCATGGCCGACGAGGCGCGCCGCTTCTACGCCGTCCAGTTCCACCCCGAGGTCACGCACACGCGCCAGGGCGCGGCCATCCTGTCGCGCTTCGCGCACGCGATCTGCGGGCTGGGCGAGGACTGGAACATGACCGACTACGTGAGCGAGGCGGTCGCCGCCGTGCGCGCACAGGTCGGCGCCGACGAGGTGATCCTCGGCCTGTCCGGCGGCGTCGACTCGTCGGTCGCGGCCGCGCTGATCCACCGCGCGATCGGCGACCAGCTCACCTGCGTGTTCGTCGACCACGGCCTGCTGCGCCTCAACGAGGCGGAGCAGGTGATGGACACCTTCGCGCGGAACCTCGGCGTGCGGGTCATTCATGTCGACGCCGCGGCGGAGATGCTCGCGGCGCTCGAAGGCGTCGCCGACCCCGAGCAGAAGCGGCGGATCATCGGCAAGCTGTTCGTCGACGTGTTCCAGCGCGAGGCCGCGAAGGTGCGCGAGAACCGCGCCGCCGCGCGCTGGCTCGCGCAGGGCACGATCTATCCCGACGTGATCGAGTCCGCCGGCGGCAAGAACAAGACCGCGCACAAGATCAAGTCGCACCACAACGTCGGCGGGCTGCCGGAGACGCTGCACCTCAAGCTGCTGGAGCCGCTGCGCGAGCTGTTCAAGGACGAAGTGCGCGAGCTGGGTCTGGCGCTCGGGCTGGCGCGGGAGATGGTGTTCCGTCATCCGTTCCCGGGGCCGGGACTCGGCGTGCGCATCCTCGGCGAGGTCACGCGCGAGCACGCGAACCTGCTGCGCCGCGCCGACGCGATCTTCATCGACGAGCTGCGGCAGGCACGCGATCCCGCGGGCGCCAGCTGGTACGACCTCACCGCGCAGGCGTTCGCAGTGTTCCTGCCCGTGCGCTCGGTCGGCGTGATGGGCGACGGCCGCACGTACGAGCACGTCGTCGCGCTGCGCGCGGTGCAGACGACCGACTTCATGACCGCGACGTGGGCGCCTCTGCCGTACGATCTCCTCGCCAAGGTCTCCTCGCGCATCATCAACGAAGTGCGCGGCATCAACCGCGTGGTCTACGACATCTCGGGCAAGCCGCCGGCGACGATCGAGTGGGAGTGACCCAAATCATATGCAAAACTATTGATTATTTGTCGAGTTTTGCGTATGTTACGGCATGGTCTCCCTCGAATCTTACCTCGACGATCTGCTAAGGCACGGCCGCGCCTACTTCTCCCGGAATGATGTAGTCGCTGCACTGGGCCTAAAGCCGCAGGCACTCGCTGCGGCACTCACGCGGGCAATCAACAAGCACCGGCTGGCGAACCCCCGGCACGGCTTCTATCTGATCCTGCGCCCGGAAGACCAGATCCCCGGCGCGCCAGATCCCGTGAAGTGGGTCGATCCGCTGATGAAGCATCAAGGGATCGACTACCGCATTTCGCTGCTGCGCGCGGCGGCATTCCACGGCTCGTCGCATCAGGCCAGCATGGTCTTCCAGGTCGTCGTTCCGAGGCAGTTGCGTGGCTTCGACCTGGGTCGTCACCGACTCCAGTTTCTCTATCAGGGGCCCGACGCGTTTGCTCAAGTCAACAAGCCCGAGTTGGTCGGTCAGATTAAGAGCGACACCGGCTTCGCGAAAGTGGCTGGCGTCGAACTGACGCTGCTCGACTGCGTGCGCTACTTCCACAAGGCGGCCGGCATCAATGGCGTCGCGCAAATCGTCAAGGATATCGGCGCCAAGGCCAACCCGCGCACGCTGGCAACGGCGGCTGCCGCGTACGAAAACTCGGCTGTACGTCGGCTCGGCTACTTGCTCGAATGGGCGGGTCACGGTCGCCAAGCTCGCTCGCTGGAGTCCTTTGTCAGGCAAGCCAAGACGATGTTGTCACTGAATCCCGCCGTGAAGCCCATCGTGGCAGCACTGACGCAGGCTCACGAGAGAAATGCCAAGTGGAAGCTCATGATCAATGAAACGGTGGAGGTCGCAGAATGATTCCCACCGCGTTCCTGCAGGCATGGAGTGTCAAGGCGCCTTGGCCGGACATGAGGCAGGTCGAGCAGGATCTCATCATCAGCCGCGCACTGTGCGACTTGTTCAACGCGCCGGCGCTGAAGGACAAGATAGCGTTCCGCGGTGGAACGGCGATCCACAAACTGCTGTTCAAGCAGCCGCTGCGCTATTCGGAAGACATCGATCTCGTGCAAGTGAAGGCTGAGCCCATCGGTGCGACGGTCGACGCGATCCGCGAAGCATTGTCGTGGCTTGGAAGATGTCAGCGAGAGCAGGCAGGTCACTCGATGCATCTGGTGTTCAAGTTCACACC
>CALQLA020000081.1 GCA_943331295.2 Bordetella parapertussis
ATGCCGATGTTCTCGATCGACGAGTACGCGAGCAGGCGCTTCATGTCGACCTGCACGCAGGCGAAGATCACGCCGAACAGTGCCGTGGCGAGCCCCAGCACCAGCGCCGCGACGCCCCACCACCAGAGCTGCCCGGAGAGGAGGTCGAAGGTCACGCGCAGCATCCCGTAGATGGCCGTCTTCAGCATCACGCCGCTCATCAGCGCCGACACCGGCGACGGCGCCGCCGGGTGCGCCTCGGGCAGCCAGATGTGCAGCGGCAGCACGCCGGCCTTGGCGCCGAACCCGAACAGCGCGAGGAAGAACGCGACGGTGGGCCAGTTGCCCTGCAGCACCATCGATCGCATGGAGCCGAACGTGTAGTCGCCGCTGCCGCCCTGCAGCACGCCGAAGCAGAGGAGGATCGCGATGGCGCCGACGTGCGCGATCAGCAGGTACAGGTAGCCGGCGCGGCGGATCTCCGGGATCAGGTGGTCGGTGGTCACCAGGAAGTACGACGCCAGCGCCATCGCTTCCCAGCTCACCATGAACAGGTAGGCGTCGTCGGCGACCAGCACCATCGCCATCGCGGCCAGGAACAGGTGGTACTCGAAGCACAGCACGCCGGGGGCTGCCCCCGGGGCGACGCGGAAGTAGCCGCCGGAATAGAGCGAGATCGCGGCCGACGCGGCGCCCAGCAGCAGCAGGAAGAACGCCGACAGCGCGTCGAGGCGCACGTGGAACGGCAGGTCCGGCAGTCCCAGCGGGAGGATCTTGACTTGCGCGAGCTGCCCGAGCGCGGAGAACGCGACCGCGGCGAGCAGGATGCCGACCAGCGCGCCCAGCGGGAACAGAACGCGGCCGATCAGCCCGACGTGCTGCGGGCGCACCAGCGCCGCGGCGCCGATCGCGATCCAGGCGACGACCGCGGCGAGGACGAGTGCGAGGGAGTCCTGGCCCACGATGTGCGGGAGCGCGGCCTAGCGGCCCCGGTGCCCGGTCGTGGCGCGGGTGGTCATTTGACGCGCATCCCGGGTACGGCACCCGCGTCGGGCGCCAGCAGGTAGATGCCCGGGCCCTCGCCCGACGCGGCCAGCACCATGCCTTCCGACAGCCCGAACTTCATCCTGCGCGGCGCGAGGTTCGCCACCATCGGCGTCAGCCGCCCCACGAGCGACGCCGGGTCGTAGGCCGACTTGATGCCGGCGAACACGGTGCGGTGCCGGCCCTCGCCCGCGTCGAGCGTGAGCTTCAGCAGCTTGTCGGCGCCTTCCACGTGCTCGGCATTCACGATGCGCGCGATGCGCAGGTCGATCTTCGTGAAGTCGTCGATCGAGATCGTCGCGGGCGTGCCGGCGGGGGCGGGCGGCGGCGGTGACGCGGTCGTCGCGGCAGCCGCCGGCGCGGCCGGCGCAGCCGCCTTCGCCGCGGGCGGCGCCACTGCCGCCACGGCGGCGCGCGGACCTTCGAGCAGCGCATCCACCTGCTTCGCCTCGATCCGCGCCATCAGGTGGGCGTAGGGCCGGACGGAAGCCGGTTCCGCCCACGCGTCGGCCCAGGTGAAGTCGCGGTCGAGGCCGTAGAACTCGCGCGCGACCCGGGAGGCCACCCTCGGCAGCGCCGGGGCGAGCAGCACGGAAAGGAGCTGGAAGCCCTGCAGCGCCTTCGAGCAGACGGTCTGCAGCGCGTCGCGCGCGGCCGGGTCCTTGGCGAGCTTCCACGGCTCGGCCGCGTCGAAGTCAGCATTGACGCGGTCGGCGACGCGCATCACCTCGCGCATCACCTTGCCGAACTCGCGCGCGTCGTAGAGCTTCGCGGCCTCGGCGGCCTCGCGCCGCGCCGCGCCGATGCGGTACGCGCGCTCGACCTCGGTCTCCGCGGGCGTGGCGAGCGCGCCGTCGAAATACTTCGTGATGAAGTTCGCCGCGCGGCTCGCGATGTTCACGTACTTGCCGATCAGGTCGCTGTTGATGCGGGCGATGAAGTCGTCGGGGTTGAAGTCGATGTCCTCGACCCGCGCGTTCAGCTTGGCGGCGATGTAGTAGCGCAGCCATTCCGGGTTGAGCCCGAGGTCGAGGTACACGTCGGGGCTGACGCCGGTGCCGCGCGACTTCGACATCTTCTCGCCGGACGCCGTGATGAAGCCGTGGACGTGGATGCGGTCGGGCACCTTGTACGGCGCGCCGGCGAACTTCAGCATCGCCGGCCAGAACAGCGTGTGGAAGTAGACGATGTCCTTGCCGATGAAGTGCACCTGCTCGGTGCGGGGGTCGGTCAGGAATTCGGAGAACGTCTGCGTCGCGCCGTGCTTCGCCTTCGCCTCGCCCGAGTCGAAATAGGCCTTCAGGCTGGCGAGGTAGCCGACCGGCGCGTCGAGCCAGACGTAGAAGAACTTGCCCGGCGCGTCCGGGATCGGGATGCCGAAGTACGGCGCGTCGCGCGAGATGTCCCAGTCGGCGAGCCCGGCGCCGCCGTCGCCCAGCCATTCCTGCGCCTTGTTGTAGACCTCGGGCTGCAGCCGCGGCGCGCCGGTCGCGTCGGCGCCGGTCCACTGCTGGAGGAAGGCGATGCAGGCGGGGTCGGACAGCCGGAAGAAGAAGTGCTCGGACGACTTCCGAACCGGCGTGGCGCCCGAGATCGTCGAGTACGGGTTCTTCAGTTCGGTCGGCGAATAGACGGCGCCGCACACCTCGCAGGAGTCGCCGTACTGGTCCTTCGCCCCGCACTTGGGGCATTCGCCCTTGATGAAGCGGTCGGGGAGGAACATCTCCTTCACCGGGTCGAAGAACTGCTCGACCTGCCGCGTGGTGACGAGCGACGGCGAGCGGTCGCGCAGCCGGCGATAGATGTCCTGCGACAGCAGGGCGTTCTCGGGCGAATCGGTCGAGTGCCAGTGGTCGAAGCCGATGCAGAAGCCGTCGAGGTGCTTCGGCCGCGTCGCCGCGACGCGGGCGACCACCTGCTGCGGCGTCACGCCCTCGGCATCCGCCTTCAGCATGATCGGCGCGCCGTGCGCGTCGTCGGCGCAGACGAAATGCACCTCGTGCCCCTGCATCCTCTGGAAGCGCACCCAGATGTCGGCCTGGATGTACTCCATGATGTGGCCGATGTGGAACGGGCCGTTGGCGTACGGCAGGGCCGTCGTGACGAAGATCTTGCGGCGCGGGGCGGCCGCGGTCGGCGTGCCGGGGACGGAAACGGGCATCGGGGATAACCTTGCAACCTGCAGGGGGAAAGAGCCATTCTAGCAAAGCGACTCCGGGCCGAATATCGAAGGCACCGGATTTTCGTTACACTTGTACGCTTTTCCTGCAGCTTTCCCAAGTGTTTCATGGAGTAATCAATGGCCATCACCGAGGCTGACGTCCAAAGCCGCCTCCGCGCGCTCGTCGATCCCAACACCAGCCGCGACTTCGTCGCCGGCAAGGCGCTCAAGAAGGTGCAGATCGACGGCAGCGGCATCACGGTCGACATCCAGCTGGGCTATCCGGCGCGCTCGCAGCACGAGGCGCTGAAGAAGCTGATCGCGCAGGATCTCGCCGCGCTGCCCGGCGCGCCCCGGGTCACCGTCAACATGACGCAGAAAATCACGTCGCACAGCGTGCAGCGCGGCGTGAAGCTGATCCCGTCGGTCAAGAACATCATCGCGATCGCCAGCGGCAAGGGCGGCGTCGGCACGTCGACCACCGCCGTCAACCTGGCGCTGGCGCTGGCTGCCGAGGGCGCCACCGTCGGCGTGCTCGACGCCGACATCTACGGCCCGTCGCAGCCGACGATGCTGGGCATCACCGGCCGGCCCGAGTCGACCGACGGCAAGACGCTGGAGCCGCTCGAGGCCTACGGACTGCAGGCGATGTCGATCGGCTTCCTGATCGACGCCGACACGCCGATGGTGTGGCGCGGCCCGATGGTGACGCAGGCGCTGGAGCAGTTGCTGAAGGACACCAACTGGCGCGACCTCGACTACCTGGTCGTCGACATGCCGCCCGGCACCGGCGACATCCAGCTCACGCTGTCGCAGAAGGTGCCCGTGACCGGCGCGGTGATCGTCACCACGCCGCAGGACATCGCGCTGCTCGACGCGCGCAAGGGCCTCAAGATGTTCGAGAAGGTCGGCGTGCCGATCGTCGGCATCGTCGAGAACATGAGCATCCACGTCTGCTCGAACTGCGGCCATGCCGAGCACATCTTCGGCTCCGGCGGCGCGCAGCGGATGTGCGACGACTACAAGGTGCCGTTCCTGGGCGGGCTGCCGCTCGACATCCGGATTCGCGAGCAGACCGACTCGGGGCGGCCGACGGTGATCGCCGACCCGGACGGCAAGATCGCCGAGATGTACCGCGGCATCGCGCGCAAGGTCGCGATCTTCGTCGCGCAGAAGGCCGAGGACTTCTCGGCCAAGTTCCCCAGCATCGTCGTCCAGAACACGTAGCATGAACGGCCCCCACGCTTCACTTCGTTCGCTGCCCCCCGCGGGGGCGCGCAGCGCCCTTCGGGCGGCCGGGCGGGCACTGACATGATCAAGTCCGACAGGTGGATTCGCCGGATGGCGAAGGAGCAGCGGATCATCGAGCCCTTCGAGCCGGGGCAGGTGCGCGAGGTGGACGGGCGCAAGATCGTCTCGTACGGGACGTCGAGCTACGGCTACGACATCCGCTGCTCGCGCGAATTCAAGATCTTCACCAACATCAACTCGACGATCGTCGACCCGAAGGCCTTCGACGCCGGCTCGTTCGTCGACTTCACCGGCGACGTCTGCATCATCCCGCCCAACTCGTTCGCGCTCGCCCGGACCGTCGAGTACTTCCGCATCCCGCGCAACGTGCTGACGATCTGCCTCGGCAAGAGCACGTACGCCCGCTGCGGCATCATCGTCAACGTGACGCCGTTCGAGCCGGAGTGGGAAGGCTACGTGACGCTCGAGTTCTCGAACACGACGCCGCTGCCGGCGAAGATCTACGCCAACGAGGGCGTCGCGCAGGTGATCTTCTTCGAGTCCGACGAGGTCTGCGAGGTGTCCTACAAGGACCGCGGCGGCAAGTACCAGGGCCAGCAGGGCGTAACCTTGCCGAAGATCTGACCGGGCCGGGCCGGCCCCGCGACGATAGCCATCGCGGGCGAATCGTCCCATAATTCGCGCCTTCCGGCCGCCGCCGCGCGCGCCTTCGCACCCGAACAGGACCACGCCCCATGAAATTCCGCTTTCCGATCGTCATCATCGACGAGGACTTCCGCTCCGAGAACACCTCGGGCCTCGGCATCCGCGCGCTCGCCGCGGCGATCGAGAAGGAAGGCATGGAGATCCTGGGCGTCACGAGCTACGGCGACCTGTCGCAGTTCGCGCAGCAGCAGAGCCGCGCCTCCGCGTTCATCCTGTCGATCGACGACGAGGAGTTCACGCCCGGGCCCGAGGTCGACCCGGCGGTGGTCAACCTGCGCGCGTTCATCGAGGAAATCCGGTTCAAGAACGCCGAGATCCCGATCTACCTGTACGGCGAGACGCGCACATCGCGGCACATCCCGAACGACGTGCTGCGCGAGCTGCACGGGTTCATCCACATGTTCGAGGACACGCCGGAGTTCGTCGCCCGGCACATCATCCGCGAGACCAAGGCCTACCTCGACTCGCTGGCGCCGCCGTTCTTCCGCGCGCTGGTCGACTACGCGCAGGACGGCTCGTACTCGTGGCACTGCCCCGGGCACTCGGGCGGCGTCGCGTTCCTGAAGAGCCCGGTGGGCCAGATGTTCCACCAGTTCTTCGGCGAGAACATGCTGCGTGCCGACGTGTGCAACGCGGTGGACGAGCTGGGGCAGCTGCTCGACCACACCGGCCCGGTGGCGGCCGCCGAGCGCAATGCGGCGCGGATCTTCAACGCCGACCACTGCTTCTTCGTCACCAACGGCACGTCGACGTCGAACAAGATGGTGTGGCACGCCAACGTGGCGCCCGACGACATCGTGGTCGTCGACCGCAACTGCCACGTGTCGATCCTGCACGCGATCACGATGACCGGCGCGATCCCCGTGTTCCTGACGCCGACGCGCAACCACCTGGGCATCATCGGCCCGATCCCGCTCGAGGAGTTCGCGCCGGAGAACATCGCGCGCAAGATCGAGGCGAACCCGTTCGCGCGCAACGCGAAGAACAAGAAGCCGCGGATCCTGACGCTCACGCAGAGCACCTACGACGGCATCGCCTACAACGTCGAGATGCTGAAGGCGACGCTGGGCAACAGCATCGAGACGCTGCACTTCGACGAGGCCTGGCTGCCGCACGCGACGTTCCACGAGTTCTACAAGGACATGCACGCGATCGGCAAGGACCGGCCGCGCAGCAAGGAGGCGATCGTCTTCGCGACGCACTCGACGCACAAGCTGCTGGCCGGCATCTCGCAGGCGTCGCAGATCATCGTCCAGGAGTCCGAGACGCGTAAGCTCGACCGCCACCTCTTCAACGAGGCGTACCTGATGCACACGTCGACGTCGCCGCAGTACGCGATCATCGCGTCCTGCGACGTGTCGGCGGCGATGATGGAGCCGCCCGGCGGCACCGCGCTGGTCGAGGAGTCGATCATCGAGGCGCTCAACTTCCGCCGCGCGATGCGCAAGGTCGACGACGAGTGGGGCAAGGACTGGTGGTTCAAGGTCTGGGGGCCGGACAAGCTGGCCGAGGAAGGCATCGGCGACCGCGACGACTGGCTGCTCCGCGCCAACGAGAAGTGGCACGGCTTCGGCAACCTCGCGCCCGGGTTCACGATCCTCGACCCGATCAAGGCGACGGTCATCACGCCCGGGCTCGACGTGTCGGGCAAGTTCGCGAAGACCGGGATTCCCGCGTCGATCGTGACCAAGTTCCTCGCCGAGCACGGCGTCATCGTCGAGAAGACGGGCCTCTACTCGTTCTTCATCATGTTCACGATCGGCATCACCAAGGGCCGCTGGAACACGCTCGTCACCGCGCTGCAGCAGTTCAAGGACGACTACGACAAGAACCAGCCGCTGTGGCGGATCCTGCCCGAGTTCTGCGCCAAGCACCCGCGCTACGAGCGCGTCGGCCTGCGCGACCTGTGCCAGCAGATCCACGACATGTACAAGGCGAACGACGTCGCGCGCGTCACGACCGAGATGTACCTGTCCGACATGCAGCCGGCGATGAAGCCGTCCGACGCCTTCGCGTGCATGGCGCACCGCGAGATCGACCGGGTCGAGATCGACGACCTCGAAGGCCGGATCACGGCGGTGCTGCTGACGCCCTACCCGCCGGGCATCCCGCTGCTGATCCCGGGCGAGCGCTTCAACCGGACCATCGTCCAGTACCTGCAGTTCGCGCGCAGCTTCAACACGCAGTTCCCCGGCTTCGACACCGACATCCACGGTCTGGTGGAGGAGGAGTCCAACGGCAGCGGCAAGCTGCGCTATTTCATGGATTGCGTCCGCCCGCGCTGACGGCCGTCGCGCGCAAGCCCGCCATGAGGTCGCGGCACCTGTTCCCGTTCCTCGCCTGGCCGCGGCCGACCCCGGCGTCGCTGCGGCACGACCTCGTCGCCGGGCTCACCGTCGCGCTGGTCGCGGTGCCGCAGTCGCTCGCGTATGCGCAGCTGGCCGGCGTTCCGCTCGAGTACGGCCTCTACGCGGCGTTCGTGCCGGCCGCCGTCGGCGTGCTGTTCGGGTCGTCGGCGATCCTGTCGACCGGCCCGGTCGCGCTGACCTCGCTGCTGACCGCCGCGAGCGTCGCGGCACTGGTGCCCCAGGGCGGGCCCACGTTCTACGCCTACGTCACGCTGCTGGCGCTGCTGTCGGGCCTGTTCCAGCTGGGCTTCGGGCTTGCCCGCGCGGGCTTCCTGCTGAGCCTCGTGTCGTACCCGGTGCTGATGGGCTTCATCAATGCCGCGGCGCTGATCATCGCGATGGCGCAGCTGCCGGCGCTCCTCGGGATCAGCATGGTCGCCACCGAGTCGCTCGTGCTCGATACCTGGCACGTGCTCGCGCGGCTGCCGGCGACCGACCCGATGTCGGTGGCGCTGGGAGGAGGCGCGATGGCGATGTTCCTCGCGTTCCGCCGCTTCGCGCCCGCGCTGCCCGGCATCCTGATCACCGCGGCGATCCTGACCTGGGTGAGCTATGCAACCGGCTTCGCCGCGCACGGCGGGAAGGTCGTCGGCGGCATTCCCGCCGGGCTGCCGGCATTCGCGGTGCCGCTGCTCGGGTGGAACGCGATCGCCGCGCTGCTGCCGGCGGCGTTCGTCGTCGCGCTCCTGAGCTTCATGGAGGCGATGTCGAGCGCGAAGGTGATCGCGCAGAAGACGCGCACGCGCTGGGACGAGAACCAGGAACTGATCGGGCAGGGCCTTGCCAAGATCGCGGCGGCGTTCTGCCAGTCGATGCCGGTGAGCGGGTCGTTCTCGCGGTCGGCGCTGAACCTCGCCGCGCACGCGAAGACCGGATGGTCGGCGCTGGTCGGCGTCGCCTTCGTGCTGCTCACGCTGCTGTACCTGACGCCGCTGCTCTACCACCTGCCCAAGCCCGTGCTGGCGGCGATGATCATGCTGGCGGTCTTCAATCTCATCGACGTCGGCGCGCTGCGCCGGGCGTGGCTCGCGAGCCGCGAGGACGGCATCGCCGGGACCGCCACGTTCGTCGCGACGCTGGCTTTCGCGCCGTACATCCAGAACGGCATCCTGGTCGGCATCTTCATTTCGCTCGCCGCGTTCCTGTACGGGCGGATGCGGCCGCGGGTCCAGCGGATGGCGGTGGCGCCGGGCGGCACGCTGGTCGAGGCTGCGGCGACGGCCGTGGAGGGGGGGCGGTCGATCGCCGCGTTGCGCTTCGATGCCTCGCTCTACTTCGCAAACGTCTCGTTCTTCGAGGACGCCGTGCTGGCGCTGGGGCGCGACAACCCGGCGCTCTCGTTCGTGCTGGTCGACGCCAGCGCGATCAACTACATCGACGCCTCGGGCATCGAGATCCTCGCCCGCATCGCCGAAAACCTGCGCCAGCGCGGGATCACGCTGGTGCTGTCCGGCGTCAAGGAGCAGGTGCTGCGCGTCGCCCGGCGCACGGGCCTCGTGGCGACGCTCGGCGCGGACAACGTCTTCGCGTCGGAGCAGGCGGCGGTCGACAGCGTCCGCTCGCGCGCGCCGGACGCGCGCGCCTAGGGCGACAGGCCGACGGCCGGCGCGTCCGCCCGCGCCGGCAGGCCTGAGGTCGTCGCGGTGCCGGCGTCGGCCTGCATTGCCGCCGCCAGCAGTGCCGCCAGCACGCAGGACGCCATCCTTGCCTCCATCGTGTCGCTCGCCGCGCCGGCAACGACCGGCAGCGTGGCGCCCAGGATCAGTCCCGCCGCGAGGCCGCCGGTGATGCCGGTCAGCGCCCGCACCAGCAGCGCCGCGGCCTCCATCGACGGGGCGATCAGCACGTCGGCGCGGCCGGCGACCGCGGCGGCCCGTCCGCTGCCGCGTGCCGCCGCCTCGAACAGCGCGACGTCGGGCATCAGCGGCCCGGCGACGGTCGCGGCGCCGAACTGGCCCCGGGCCGCCATCCCGGCCAGCAGCGCGGCGTCGCCGGTGGACGGCACCGCCGGATGCACGACGTCCAGCGCGGCAAGGAGCGCCACCTGCGGCGCTGCGACGCCGAGCGCGCGCGCGAAGTCGATCGTGTTCTGCACGATGTCGCGCTTGGCGGCGAGCCCCGGCGCGAGGTTCAGCCGCGCGTCGGCGACCAGCACGCCCCGGGGGTGGCCGGGCAGGTCGAGGAAATCGGCATGCGACAGCCGCCGCGTGCCGCGCAGGTCCGAATCCGCGGCGAGGAGCGGGGCGACCAGCTCGTCGAGGCCGAGGCTGCCCCGGACCCAGGCCCGGATGCGTCCGCTGCGGGCCAGCGCGGCGGCGCGGTGGGCGGCGGTGCGCGGGTCGTCCGCCGTGTCGACGATCGGGAACTGCGCGATGTCGATGCCGGCCTTGCCCGCGACGTCCTGGATCCTTGCTTCCGGCCCGACCAGCACCGGCGCCAGGGTGCCGGTGAACGCGGCCGAGACGGCGAGCTGCAGCGTGTCGCGGTCGCACGGGTACACGAAGGCGGCCGGCAGCGGGGGAAGCTGCCGCGCTCGCTCGACGAACGGACGAAAGTGCGCGCGGTTGACCACGCCTATAGCGTCCGCGTCGCCGGCCGCTATGTCAACGTCATGCCGACGAAAGGCGCCTCCGGCGGGTCGGCCGGGACCGGCCGGGACGGGTCAGACGCGGCCTTTCCAGGGCACGACGACGCGCTCGACGTAGCGCATCAGCAGGTCGAACAGGTAGGCGATGAAGCCGATGACGACGATGCCCATGATCACGATGTCGGTGCGCAGGAAGTTCGACGCGTTGAGCACCATCTGCCCGAGGCCGTGCGTCGCCGCGACCATCTCGGCCGCGACCAGCGTCGTCCAGCCGAAGCCGATCGAGATCCGCATCGCCGTCAGGATCTCGGGCATGGCGCCCGGGACGATCACGTGCCAGATCACCTGCCACCGCGACGCGCCCATCGAGTACGCCGCGTGGATCTGCTCCTGCGACACGGAGCGCACGCCGGCGCGCGCGCTCATCGCCAGCGGCGCGAAGCACGCGAGGTAGATCAGCAGCACCTTGGAGAATTCGTCGATCCCGAACCAGATCACGATCAGCGGCAGGTAGGCGAGCGGAGGCAGCGGGCGATAGAACTCGATCGGCGGGTCGAATACGCCGCGGGCCACGCGCGACACGCCCATCGCGATGCCGATCGGGATGGCGGTGACGCAGGCGGCGATGAACGCGCTGAAGACGCGGAACATCGACCAGCCGAAGTGCGTCGCGAGCGGCGCGTCGACGAGCTGGCCCATTGCCGACTCGTAGAGCCGCGTGAACACGGTCTCGGGCGTGGGCAGGAAGAGCGGCGGCACCCAGCCGGCGTGGCTCGCGATCCACCACAGCAGGAACAGGCCTGCCATCGTCGCGACGCTGATCGCCGTGCTGTTGCCCTCGCCCGGCGTGGCGTAGCGGCTGGTCTTCGGAGCGCGCGCGGCGGCCATGGTCAGGACTTGGGATTCAGGATCACCGCGAGCACTTCCTCGCGCACGCGGATGAAATCGGGGTGCGACTTGACGGCGCGCGCGTTGCGCGACTCGATGAAGCGCCGGCCGAAGTCGAGCCGGTACTCGTGCGATATCTTGCCCGGGCGCGGCGTCATCACGATCAGGTGCGTCGCGAGGAACAGCGCTTCCTCGACCGAGTGGGTGATGAAGAAGCACATCTTGCCGGTCGCGTGCCAGACGTCGAGGATGATTTCCTGGATGGCCTCGCGCGTGAACGCGTCGAGCGCGCCCAGCGGCTCGTCCATCAGCAGCAGCTCGGGGTCGGACGCCAGCGCGCGGGCGATGCCCACGCGCTGCTGCATCCCGCCGGAGAGCTCGTAGATCGGGCGGTCGGCGAACTCGGCGAGGCCGGTCAGCCGCAGCTTTTCCATCGCCGTGCGCCGCCGCTCCGCGGCCGGGACGCCGCGCATGCGCAGCCCGAATTCCACGTTCTCGGCCACGTTGAGCCACGGCATCAGCGCGTGCTTCTGGAACACCACGCCGCGGTCGGCGCCGGGACCCTCGACCGGATGGCCGTCGAGCAGGATGGTGCCCTCCGTCGGCGGCAGGAACCCGGCGATGCACGACAAGAGCGTCGTCTTGCCGCAGCCGGACGCGCCGATCGCCACGACGAACTCGCCGTCGCGGATCTCGAGGTTCACGTTCGCAAGCGCGTGGACGGTGCCCTTCCGGGTGGCGTAGTTGACGCCGAGGTTGCGGATGTCGAGCGAGGGCACGTGCGGGCGCTCAGGTGACGGTCGTGACGGACCGCCGGCCGCGTGCGGCCGGCGGGCGGGAAGGGCACGGCCCGGGGTGTGCTGTCCCGGGCCGCGCGCCGGGCACGGCTATTTCGCCGCGGCCGCGGCGTACGCCGGGTTCACCGACTTGCTGTAGTCCGGGACGAGCTGCTGGATGCGGCCCTGGTCCTTGAGGAACTTGGCCGTCTCGGTGAGCGCCTTGGCCGCGCCGCCGTTCGCGCCGCCGCCCAGCCACGTCGCCGAGGCCTGCTCGGCGGCCGTCGGGAAGGCGTAGAGCGCCATCGTGTCCGCGACGTCCTCGGGCTTGGCACCCGACCACTTGGCGACGGCCGCGACCTTGTCCTTGTCGGCCATCCAGGCCTTGGGGTTCGCGCGGTAATCGGCGTCGGCCTTGGCGAGGACCTTGACCAGCGCCGTCACGAACGCGGGGTTGTCGGCCGCGAACTTCTTCGACACGATGAGGCCGTCGAACGTGCACTTGCCCTTCTTGCACAGCTCGCCCGACGTCGTCAGCACCTTGCCGTTCTTCTTGGTCGTCGCGAGCGCCGGGTCCCAGATGAACGTGGCGTCGATGTCGCCGCGGGCCCAGGCGGCCGCGATCTCGGGCGGCCGCATGTTGACGATCTGCACGTCGGTCGGCTTGAGGCCGGCCAGTTCCATCGCGTACAGCAGGTGGAAGTGGCTGGTCGACACGAACGGCGTCGCGACCTTCTTGCCCTTCAGGTCGGCGACGGTGTTGATCCCCGAGCCGTTGCGCGCGACCAGCGCCTCGGCCGCGCCGATGTCGTCGATGACCCAGATCATCTCGATGTCGAGCCCCTGGCTGATCGCCGTCGCGATCGGCGCCGACCCGGCTTCGCCCAGCTGCACGTCGCCGGAGGCCATCGCCCGGATCACGTCGCCGCCGCCGCCGAATTGCCGCCAGTTGATCTTGTAGCCTGTGGCCTTCTCGATCTCGCCCGTCTGCTGGATCCAGCGGTACGGGACCACCATGTCCTGGTAGGCGAAGGTCACGGTTTTCTGCGCCGCGGCGGGCAGCGCGGCGGCAAGCGTCAAGGCCAGTACTGCGAGCAGCTTCTTCATCATCGCGTTTCTCCCTGTGTACTCCGTTGACTGCGACAGTTCGGCGCCCGGCGGCCGCGACGGCCGCCGTCCGGTCCGGTGCGGCGGTGCTACAGCGACAAGAGCGTCTTGCGCAGGATGCCGGTGATGACGTCGACGTGCGAGCGGTCGGCGATCAGCGGCGGTGCGATGATCGCGCAGTCGCCGGTGGTCTTGAGATGCAGGCCTTCGCCGAACAGCCGCTTCTGGAGCACGTGGCCGCGCCGGCCGGGGGCGGCGTCCATGTGGACGTCGATGCCCGCCATCATCCCGTAGCTGCGGATGTCGGCGACCACCGGGATGTCCTTGAGGCTGAACATCGCCTCCTGGAAATACGGCGCCAGTTCGCGCCCGCGCTCGAACAGGCCGTCGTTCCTGTAGATGTCCAGCGTGGCGATGCCCGCCGCGCACGAAGCCGGGTGGCCCGAGTACGTGTAGCCGTGGAAGAACTCGATCGCGCCTTCGGGCGCCGCGCCCATGATGGTGTCGTGGATGCGCTCGCTGACCGCCAGCGCGCCCATCGGCTGCGAGCCGTTGGTGATGCCCTTGGCCATCGTGATGATGTCCGGCGTGACGCCGAAGCTCTGCGCGGCGAACGTCTGGCCGGTGCGGCCGAAGCCGGTGATCACCTCGTCGAACACGAGCAGGATGCCGTGCGCGTCGCAGATCTCGCGCAGCCGCTTCAGGTAGCCCTTCGGCGGCACGAGGCAGCCGGTGGAGCCCGCGATCGGCTCGACGAAGCACGCGGCGATGGTCTCGGCGCCGTACATCGCGATGATCCGGGCGAGGTCCTCGGCCAGCTCGACGCCGTGCGCGCCTTCGCCCGGCGTGAACAGGTTCTCCTTGAGGTGCGTGTGCCGCATGTGCGCGATGCCCGGCAGCCCCGGGCCGTACTTGCGGCGGTTGTTGGCGAGCCCGGACAGCGCGAGGCCGCCGAAATTGACGCCGTGGTACGCGCGGTCGCGCGAGACGAACACGTTGCGCCCGCCCTGGCCGCGCGCCTGGTGGTACGCGAGCGCCACCTTCATCGCGGAGTCGACGGCCTCGGAGCCCGAGTTGCAGAAGAAGATACGGTTCAGGTCGCCCGGCGTCAGCTCGGCCACGCGGGTCGCGAGCTCGAACTGCTTCGGATGGGCGCGCAGGAACGGCGCGCAGAAATCGAGCTCGCGGAGCTGCCGGCCGACGGCATCGGCGATCTCCGGCCGGCCGTGACCGGCGGCGACGCAGAAGAGCCCCGACGAGGCGTCGATGATCTTGTCGCCGCGGTCGTTCCAGAAGTACATGCCTTCCGCGCGGACGACCATCTGCGGGTCGGCCTTGAAGTCGCGGTTAGGCGTGAACGGCATCCAGTACTCGTCGAGCGAAAGCGGCTTCGTCGCGGACTGGGATTGGTCGTGGATCGTCGGTTCTGCGTGGCCCATGGTCGCCTCCGTTTGGCCGGCCGGGTGCCGCCTTCGGGGGAGGGGGCGGCCGCCGGACAGCGCTATGCTAGGATCAATTCTCGATCGTACACCCTGCCGGGAAGATGCGGCAGGGGTGGCGGGGCAGGATTTTGCGGGGCCGTCGCCGGCGCGCCGGCCCCGTGCACGGAACTGGAGCAGACCATGCGCATCGGCGTCCCCAGAGAGATCAAGGTCCTCGAAAACCGCGTCGGCCTCGTCCCGGGCAGCGTGCGCGAAGCGGTCGCCCACGGCCACGAGGTCGTCGTCGAGCACAACGCCGGCCTGGGCATCGGGATGGACGACGCGGCGTACGCGGCGGCGGGCGCGACCGTGGTCGCGACGGCGGCCGAGGTGTTCGCCGCGGCCGACATGATCGTCAAGGTCAAGGAGCCGCAGGCCGTCGAGCGCCGGATGCTCCGCCGCGGACAGATCCTGTTCACTTACCTGCACCTGGCACCGGACCCGGGGCAGGCGAAGGAACTGGTCGACAGCGGCGCCGTCTGCATCGCCTACGAAACGGTAACCTCCGCCAGCGGCGGCCTGCCGCTGCTCGCCCCGATGTCGGAGGTGGCCGGCCGGATGTCGATCCAGGCCGGCGCCTACTACCTCGAAAAGCCGCACGGCGGCCTCGGCATCCTGCTGGGGGGCGTCCCGGGGGTGGACCCGGCCAAGGTCGTCATCCTGGGCGGCGGCGTCGTCGGCACGCACGCGATCCACATCGCGCTCGGCATGGGCGCCGAAGTCTGGGTGCTCGACCGCAACACCGAGGTGCTGCGCTCGCTGTGGCGGCAGTTCGGCCGGCCGCTCAACACGGTGTTCTCGACGCACGACGCGATCGAGCGGCACCTCGTCACCGCCGATCTCGTCGTCGGCGGCGTGCTGATACCGGGCGCGTCGGCGCCAAAGCTCGTGTCGGCGGCGCTGATCAAGCGGATGAAGCCGGGGTCCGTGGTCGTCGACGTCGCGATCGACCAGGGCGGCTGCTTCGAGACCTCGCGGCCGACGACGCACGCCGATCCCGTCTACGTCGTCGACGGCGTCACCCATTACTGCGTGGCCAACATGCCGGGCGGCGTCCCGCGGACGTCGACCTTCGCGCTCAACAACGCGACACTGCCCTTCGTCCTGGCGCTGGCCGGCAAGGGCTGGAAGCGGGCACTGGCCGACGACCCGCATCTGAAGAACGGGCTCAACGTCGCCTTCGGCCGCGTCACCTGCGCACCTGTGGCCGAGGCGCTGGGCTACGCGTACGTCCCGCCCGAAGACGTGATGGCCGGATGACCGCGGCAGCGGCACGTCGCACATGCATTGCGTAGCCCGGGTTTCGCGTTCGCTCAACCCGGGCTACCCAATCGCGAGGCGGCCGGAATCCGGCCGTGTTGTCTGCAGACTTGTCGGTAACCGCAGGTCCAACAAAAAACGCAGCACTTCCGAAACCACGGAGGGAGGAGAACGTCATGTGCTGGATGCGTTGCCGTGCCCGTTTCCTGTTGCCCGTCGTCGCCCTGCTTGCCCTCGTCCCGGCGCTCGCCGGCGCGCAGGCCTACCCGAACAAGCCCGTCCGCCTGATCGTGCCGTACCCGCCGGGCGGCGGCACCGACGTCGTCGCGCGGATACTGAGCGAGCCGCTGGCGGCGGAACTCGGGCAGTCGATCATCATCGACAACCGCGGCGGCGCCGCCGGCAACGTCGGCACCGACATCGCCGCGAAGTCGCCGGCCGACGGCTATACGCTGCTGTTCACGCTGTCGTCGCACACGATCAACCCGAAGCTCTACGACAAGCTCCCGTTCGACGTCGAAAAGGACTTCGTGCCGATCAGCCTCGCGGCGTACATCCCGCAGATCCTGGTCGTGAACCCGAACGTGGCGGCGAACAACGTGAAGGAGCTGATCGCGCTGGCGAAGGCCAACCCGGGCAAGCTCAACTACGCGTCGGTCGGCACCGGGTCTCCGGGCCACATCGCCGGCGAGTTGTTCAAGCTGCGCACCGGCATCGACATCGTCCACGTCCCGTACAAGGGCGGCGGGCCGGCGGTCACCGACACCATCGGCGGGCAGGTGCAGATGCTGTTCGTGTCGATGCCCGCGGCGTGGCAGTTCGTCAAGGCGGGAAGGCTCAAGGCGATCGCGGTGACGAGCGCGAAGCGCAGCGTGACGGCGCCGGACGTCCCGACCTTCCTCGAGGCCGGCGTGCCCGATTTCGTCGTCGACTCGTGGTACGGCGCGCTGGCGCCCGCGAAGACCCCGCCCGCGGTCACCGCGCGCGTCAACGCCGCGCTGGTGAAGGTGCTGGAGTCGCCGGCGATAAAGGAGAAGCTGATGGCGCAGGGCGCCGAGGCCGCGCCGTCGACGCCGGCGGAATTCGATCGCGTCATCAAGGACGAGCTGGCCAAATGGGAATACGTGATTCGCGCCGCGAACATCAAGCCGGAATGAGCGCCGCGCGGAGGCGAAAACGATGAGCGGACTGCCCCCGGACGTGGTGGTGGCGGCGCTGGTCGCGCGGGCGCGCGCGGCGCAGCACGTGTTCGAGCAGTGGTCGCAGGAACAGGTCGACGAGGCGGTCACGGCCGCGGCCTGGGCGATTGTCGAGCCGCAGCGGAACCGGGCGCTGGCCGAGCTCGCGGTGCGCGCGACGGGCCTGGGCGATGTCGCCGACAAGATCGCCAAGAACCGGCGCAAGACGATGGGCCTGCTGCGCGACCTCGCGGGGGCGAAGTCCGTCGGCGTGATCAGCGAGGACCCCGAGCGCGGGCTCATCGAGATCGCGCGGCCGGTCGGCGTGGTCGCCGCGATCACGCCGTCGACCAACCCTGGCGCCACGCCCGCCAACAACATCATCAATGCGCTGAAGGGCCGCAACGCGATCATCCTCGCGCCGTCGCCGAAGGGGCAGTCGACGCTGACGCTGCTGATCGGGTACGTGCACGCGGAGCTCGACCGCATCGGCGCGCCGCGCGACCTGGTGCAGCAGCTGCCCGTGCCGGTCAGCCGCGCGCTCACGGTCGAGCTGATGCGGCAGGCCGACCTGGTCGTCGCCACGGGCTCGCAGACCAACGTCAACGCCGCCTATTCGAGCGGCACGCCGGCGCTGGGCGTGGGGGCCGGCAACGTCGTCGCGATCGTCGACGAGACGGCCGACGTCGCGGCCGCCGCCGACCGGATCACGCGCTCGAAGACGTTCGACAACGCGACGAGCTGCTCGTCGGAGAACAGCGTCATCGCGGTCGCCGCGGTCGCGGACGCGCTGCTGGCCGCCTTCGCCGCGCAGGGCGGCGTGCTGCTCACCGACGACGAAGCGCGGCAGCTCGAGGCCGCGATGTTCGCCGGCGGCAAGCTCGGCGCGGATTTCATCGCGCAGCCCGCGGGCGAGATCGCGCGGCGCGCGGTGCTTGCCCGTCCCGCGCTCCTGGCCGCGCGGATGCTCGTCGTCGCCGAGTCCGGCGTCGGCCCGGCGCACCCGTTCTCCGGCGAGAAGCTGTCGCCGGTGCTCGCGTTCTATCGCGCCGCGGACTTCACCGCCGCGGCGGCGCTGGCCGAGCGGATCCTCCGGTTCCAGGGCGCCGGCCATTCGATCAGCCTGCACACGAAGGAGCCCGACCGGGCGCTGCAGCTCGGGCTCACGCTGCCCGTGTGCCGCGTGATCGTGAACCAGGCGCACTGCTTCGCGACCGGCGGCAGCTTCGACAATGCGCTGCCGTTCTCGCTGTCGATGGGCTGCGGGAGCTGGGGCGGCAACAGCATTTCCGACAATCTCAATTACCGGCATTTCCTCAACATCACGCGCGTCGTCCATCCGTTCGCGCCCGAGCGCGTGCGCGAGCCGACGGTCGACGCGCTGTTCGGCGCGTACCGGCGCCGCCACGGCGTCTAGCCCGGTGCAGACGATCCGCGAGGTCGTCGACGGTTGGGCAGAGGCGCAGCCCGACGCGCCGTTCCTGTTCGCGCCGGAGCCCGGCGTCACGATCGGCTACGCGCGCTTTCGCGCCGACGCGCGCGCGCTGTGCGGCGAGCTCGCGGCGCAGGGCGTCGCGCCGGGCGCGGTGGTGTCGTACATGCTGCCGAACGGCATCGGCGCGGCGACCGTGTTCCTGGGTGCGATGTACGGCGGCTACGTCGTGTCGCCGGTCAGCCTGCTCGCCCAGGATTCGCAGATCGAGTACACGCTCGCGCATTCGGGGACGCAGGTCGTGTTCGCGGCACCGGAGCATGCCGACCGGTTGCGG
>CALQLA020000082.1 GCA_943331295.2 Bordetella parapertussis
ATGCGGCAACGGCTACGAAGGTCCCGGGTTTCGCTTCGCTCAACGCCGGGCTACCCAAAGCGAAGCGCGTCTAACGGCCGTCGTCGTCCGACGCGGGCCGGCGCTTCAGGAGCTGCAACAGCCGGAACGTCATCACCGGCTCGCCGCGCTGGTTGACCATCGTGTAGTCGAACGCGACGCGCACGACCCCCGGGCGGCTCTTCGACGGCACGCCCTCGACGAGCGCGAACTCGGCGTGGATCACGTCACCCACCCGCACCGGGGCGAGCCAGCGCAATGCGTCGATGCCGATGCCTGCAACCGGGCAGTGGTCGAACTTCCCAGTGGCAAGTGCCAGCTTCCACGCCACGGCGGCGGTCTGGAAGCCGGCGCCGACGAGGCCGCCGAAGGCCGAGGCGCGCGCGCGTTCGGCGTCGAGGTGAAAGTACTGCGCGTCGTACTTGGCCGCGAACGACGTGATCTCGTCGGCCGTCGCCTCCCAAGTGGACGTGACGTGCTTCTCCCCCGGCAGGAAATCCTCGAAGTACCAGCGCCCGGGGGCGGGCGAATCGGCATCGGTCACGGCAACCTCGCAGCGGGTCGGAACGTGGGCAGCGCCGCAAACGACGAGGCCCGCCGACGAACGGCAGGCCTCTTCGCACCGGTGCGCTGCCGCGTGGGGTCGACCCGGGACCGGCCGTGGCGGGCCGGACCCGCGCCGGGCTTCACCCCAGCTGCTTCAGCAGCGTGTCGGCGTCCGAGATCTCGTACTTGCCCGGCGCTTCGAGGTTGAGGACCTTGACCACGCCGTTGTCGACCAGCATCGAGAAGCGCTGGCAGCGCATGCCGAGGCCGCGCGCGGTCAGGTCGAACTCGAGGCCCAGCGCCTTGGTGTAGGCGGCGCTGCCGTCGCCCATCATCCGGACCTTGCCGACCGACTTCTGGTCGCGGGCCCAGGCGCCCATCACGAAGGCGTCGTTGACCGACATGCAGATCACCTCGTCGACGCCCTTGGCCTTCAGCGCGCCCAGTTGCGCGAGGTAGCTCGGCACGTGCTTCGCCGAGCAGGTGGGCGTGAACGCCCCCGGCACGCCGAAGATGACGATCTTCTTGCCCTTGGCGAGCGCGGCGACGTCGACGTCGTTGGGGCCGAGCGTGCAACCCGCAGTTTCCACTTCGATGAATTCGGACAGCTTGCCTGCCGGCAGCGCGTCGCCCACTTTGATCGTCATGCAATCTCCTTGGATGGAATTCGGTACGGAACCCGTACGGGACCCAACAGAATCGCAGTCCTGCGGCGGAAATTCAACCCCACCCCTTGCCGGGTTTCCCGGACGGCGTTGGCTTTGCTCCTTCGCGCGACCCAAAGCGAGGTGTCCGGCCGCTGACCCCCGTCCCGGGCGCCGTCGCCCATTGCGGCGCAACAACCGCGTTGCGGCGGCTCCCCGTTCGCGGCTATAATCGACCGGTTTACTGCAGCCGGAGCGCGCGAGACGCCCGCATGCCTCGCGCCACCGCTTGATCCCCCCGCTCAAGTCCAAGCCCATCCGGACCGTCCTCAGGTGGCAGTTGTTCGCCACTGCCGCGGTCGCTGCGGTTGCCGGATTGCTGGCGGGGTGGGACGGGATGGTGTCGGCGGCGCTGGGCGGCGGCATCAACCTGGCGGCGGGGGTGGTCTACGCGCTGCTGCTCGGGCTGGGTGTCGGCAGGGAGCCGGTGCCGAGCATCGGGATGTCGCTTTCGGCGCTGATCCGGGCCGAAGCCGGCAAGGTCGGCCTCATCATCGGGGCGCTGTGGCTGGTGATGTCGAACTACAAGGATGTCGTGCCGGGGGCGTTCTTCTCCGCCTTCGTGCTCACGGTGATTGTTTTCAGCATGGCGATTTTTGTCCGCGACTGACCGTCGCGCATAAAACAGGAAACAGGCGATGGCCGCCGAATCTGCTCTGACCCCGACCGATTACATCCAGCACCACCTCACGTTCCTGACCAAGGTCAGCGAGAAAGGCGGCTTCTGGGCGGTGAACGTCGACACCGTCGTCACCTCCGTGGTGCTCGGCATCCTGGCGTTCGGCTTCATGTGGCTGGTCACGCGCAAGGCGACCTCCGGCGTGCCGTCGAAGACCCAGGCGTTCGTCGAGCTCACCGTCGACTTCGTCAACGAGCAGGTCAAGGGCATCTTCCACGGCGAGCTGAAGACCGTGGCGCCGCTCGCGCTGACGGTGTTCGTCTGGGTGCTGTTCATGAACGCGATGGACTTCCTGCCCATCGACATCATGGGCCTCTTCTACGAGAAGGTCCTGCACCAGCACAACTGGCGCGGCGTGCCCACCGCCGACGTCAACACCACGTTCGCGCTGGCGCTCACGGTGTTCGGCCTGATGATCTTCTACAGCATCAAGGTGAAGGGCCTGGGCGGCTGGATCCACGAGCTCTTCTGCACGCCGTTCGGCGCCAACCCGCTGCTTTGGGCGTTCAACCTGCTGTTCAACGCGGTCGAGTACCTCTCGAAGCCGCTGTCGCACTCGCTGCGTCTGTACGGCAACATGTACGCCGGCGAAATCATCTTCATGCTGCTTGGCCTGTGGGCCGCGACGGGCGTCGTCGGCACCGTCCTCGGCGGCGTGCTGCACCTCGGCTGGTCGATCTTTCACATCCTGATCGTCGCGCTGCAGGCCTACATCTTCATGATGCTGACCATCGTCTACGTCGCGATGGCGCACGAGCACCATTGACGTCCCCGTAGTTCCAACCCCAAGCCCACCGTTCAGAAAGGAAAGCAAATGGACCCGAAACTGCAGCTCGTCGCGATGATCCAGGCCTACACCGGCGTCGGCATCGGCCTCATCATCGGCCTCGGCGCCCTCGGCGCGTGCATCGGCGTGGGCATCATGTGCTCGCGCTTCCTCGAAGGCGCCGCGCGCCAGCCCGAACTCATGCCCCAGCTGCAGGCGAAGGTGTTCCTGCTGCTCGGCCTGATCGACGCGTCGTTCATCATCGGCGTCGGCCTCGCCATGCTGTTCGCGTTCGGCAATCCGCTGATCCCGGCCGGGTTGAAGTAAGGCCCTCCTCGCATTCTCCAACTGCCAGGGGCAGCAATGGATATCAATTTCACGCTCGTGATGCAGGCCGTCGCATTCGCGGCCTTCATCTGGTTCACGGCGAAGTTCGTGTGGCCGCCGCTGATGGGCGCCATCGAGACCCGGCAAAAGCAGATCGCGGACGGACTCGCGGCCGGCGAGGCAGGCAAGCAGAGCCTCGCCAACGCCGAGAAGCGGATCGCCGACATGCTGGCCGAAGCCAAGGGCCGCTCGTCGGAGATCATCGCGCAGGGCGAGAAGCTCAAGGTCGAGACCGTCGGCGCCGCTAAAGAGGAAGCCAGGGCGGAAGCCGAACGCATCCTCGTCGCCGCCAAGGCCGAGATCCAGCAGGAGCTCTCGCGGGCCCGGGAATCGCTGCGCAACTCGGTCTCCGACCTCGCCGTCGCCGGCGCGTCGAAGATCCTGCAACGCGAAGTCGACCCGGCAGCCCACGCGGCGCTGCTGGCCGAGATTCGCCAGCAACTCTAGGACGGGCGCGCCATGGCCGAACTGACCACGATCGCCCGGCCGTACGCGGAAGCGGCGTTCCGCATCGCCGAAGAGCAGAAGGCATTCCCCGGCTGGTCGCGGATGCTGGGCTTCGTCAGCGCCGTGGTCGCCGATCCGGCAATGACGTTGGCGCTCGACAACCCGAAGCTCACGGCGCCGGAGAAGGAAGCGATGCTGCTCTCCGTCTGCGGCGACCAGCTCGATCCGCTGGGGCGCAACTTCCTCCGCGTTCTGGTCGACGCCGACCGGATCACGGTCATCCCGCAGATCGCGTCGCTGTTCGACGGCCTGAAGGACGCCGCCGAAGGGGTGGCGAAGGCGCACATCGAGAGCGCATTCCCGCTCACCGATGCCGAGTTCGCTGACATCAAGGCGTCGCTCGAGAAGCATTTTGGCAAGAAGATCGAGGCGACGGTCGCTGTCGATCCGGCGTTGATCGGCGGCGCCCGCATCACGGTCGGCGACAAGGTCATCGACGGCTCGGTGCAGGCGAAGCTTCAGGCGATGGCGACCCAGTTACGGGCCTAATTTCGAAACTACCGTGACGCCGGAGCGGTTGGCGGCCGGCGCGACGCGAGGAACCACACCATGCAGTTGAATCCTTCCGAAATCAGCGAACTGATCAAGAGCAAGATCCAGAACCTGGATTCCGGCGCGGAAGTCCGCACGCAGGGGACGGTCGTCTCGGTCACCGACGGTATCTGCCGCATCCACGGCCTGTCGGACGCAATGGCCGGCGAAATGCTCGAGTTCCCGAAGAACACCTTCGGCCTCGCGCTGAACCTCGAGCGCGACTCCGTCGGCGCCGTTATCCTGGGCGAGTACGAGCACATCACCGAAGGCGACGTGGTCAAGTGCACGGGCCGCATCCTCTCGGTGCCGGTGGGCCCGGAGCTGATCGGCCGCGTCGTCGACTCGCTGGGCACGCCGATCGACGGCAACGGCCCGATCAACGCCAAGATGACCGACGTCATCGAGAAGGTCGCCCCGGGCGTGATCTGGCGCAAGAGCGTTTCGCAGCCGGTGCAGACGGGCCTCAAGTCGGTCGACTCCATGGTGCCGATCGGCCGCGGCCAGCGCGAGCTGATCATCGGCGACCGCCAGACCGGCAAGACCGCGGTGGCGATCGACACGATCATCAACCAGAAGGGCAAGGACCTGATCTGCGTGTACGTCGCGATCGGGCAGAAGGCCTCGTCGATCAAGAACGTCATCCGCAAGCTCGAGGAGCACGGCGCGATGGCCTACACGATCGTCGTCGCCGCGACGGCGTCGGACTCGGCGGCGATGCAGTACATCGCGCCGTATTCCGGCTGCACGATGGGCGAGTACTTCCGCGACCGCGGGCAGGACGCCCTGATCATTTACGACGACCTGACCAAGCAGGCCTGGGCCTACCGCCAGATCTCGCTGCTGC
Source organism: Bordetella parapertussis (assembly GCA_943331295.2). GTDB lineage: Bacteria > Pseudomonadota > Gammaproteobacteria > Burkholderiales > Casimicrobiaceae > CAIWHR01. The sequence continues at coordinate 4,986 of CALQLA020000082.1, forward strand.
TGCGCCGCCCGCCGGGCCGCGAAGCGTACCCGGGTGACGTGTTCTACCTGCACTCGCGCCTGCTCGAGCGCGCGGCGCGCGTCAGCGAGGAGTACGTCGAGAAGTTCACCAACGGCGAAGTCAAGGGCAGGACCGGCTCGCTGACGGCGCTGCCGATCATCGAGACGCAGGCCGGCGACGTGACCGCATTCGTGCCGACCAACGTGATCTCGATCACCGACGGCCAGATCTTCCTCGAGTCCGACCTGTTCAACGCCGGCATCCGCCCCGCCATCAACGCCGGCATCTCGGTGTCGCGCGTCGGCGGCGCTGCGCAGACGAAGATCATCAAGAAGCTGGGCGGCGGCGTGCGCCTGTCGCTCGCGCAGTACCGGGAACTGGCCGCGTTCGCGCAGTTCGCGTCCGACCTGGACGAAGCCACCCGGAAGCAGCTCGACCGCGGCCGCCTCGTCACCGAGCTCATGAAGCAGGCGCAGTACGAGCCGCTGCAGGTGAACGAGATGGCGCTGACGCTGTTCGGCGTCAACAAGGGCATGTACGACGACGTCCCGGTCGACAAGGCGCTGGCCTTCGAGGCCGCGCTGCGCGCCTACATGAAGAGCAAGTACGGCGAGCTGATGGACCGCATCGAGAAGACGAAGGACCTCCCCGCCGACGACGAGAAGGCGCTCACCGCGGCGATCGAAGACTTCAAGAAGAACGGCGTCTACTAAGCCCGCAGCCCCCCGACCGCACGAGAAGCAAGGACAAGAGCCATGGCGGGATCGAAAGAGATCCGCAACAAGATCAAGAGCGTGCAGAGCACGCGCAAGATCACGAAGGCGATGGAAATGGTCTCGGCCTCCAAGATGAAGAAGGCCCAGGACCGCATGCGCGCATCGCGCCCGTACGTGATCCGCGCGCTGCAGATCGCGATGCACGTGGCCAAGGCCAACACCGAGTACAAGCACCCGTTCCTGACCCGGCGCACGGACGTGAAGCGCATCGGCGCGATCGTCGTCACCACCGACAAGGGACTGTGCGGCGGCCTCAACACCAATGCGCTGCGCCTCGTGCTGCAGAACTTCAAGGACTGGCGCGCGAAGGGAATCGAGGTCGAGTACGTCGCGATCGGCAGCAAGGGCCTGGGCTTCCTCAACCGGCTGGGCGCCAAGGTCGTGTCGAGCGTCACGCAGCTGGGCGACCGGCCGCACCTCGACAAGATGGTCGGCCCGGTGAAGGTCCTGCTCGACCGGTACATGGAAGGCCAGGTCGACGAGGTGCACGTCTACTACACGACGTTCATCAACACGATGAAGCAGGAACCCCGCGCCGGCACGATGCTGCCGATTCCCGAGAAGTGGCTGTCGCCGGACGGCCAGACGCGCACCGCCGACGTCAAGGCGGGCACGTGGGACTACATCTACGAGCCCGACGCCAAGATGCTGCTCGACGGCGTGCTGCGGCGCTACGTCGAGGCGATCGTCTTCCAGATGGTCAACGAGAACATGGCCTCCGAGCAGTCGGCGCGGATGGTCGCGATGAAGGCCGCGTCGGACAATGCCGGCACGATCATCGACGAGCTCCAGCTCATCCACAACAAGTCGCGGCAGGCGTCGATCACCAAGGAATTGGCGGAGATCGTCGGCGGCGCGGCGGCAGTTTGACCAGCATCTGAAAACCAGCGGCAGACAAAGCTAAGGATACGAACATGAGCCAGGGAACCATCGTCCAGTGTATCGGTGCGGTCGTCGACGTCGAGTTTGCGCGCGCCGACATGCCGAAGATCTACGACGCCCTCAAGATGGACGCCATCGGGCTGACGCTCGAAGTGGAACAGCAGCTGGGCGACGGCATCGTCCGCACGATCGCGCTGGGGTCCTCCGACGGGCTGCGCCGAGGCATGAAGGTCGACAACACCGGCGCCCCCATCATGGTGCCCGTGGGCACGGAGACGCTCGGCCGCATCATGGACGTGCTCGGCCGCCCGATCGACGAGCGCGGCCCGGTGACTGCCGCGAAGTCGATGTCGATCCACCGCAAGGCGCCGTCGTTCGAGGAGCTCTCCCCGTCGACGGAGCTGCTCGAGACCGGCATCAAGGTCATCGACCTCATCTGCCCGTTCGCCAAGGGCGGCAAGGTCGGCCTGTTCGGCGGCGCCGGCGTGGGCAAGACCGTGACGATGATGGAGCTCATCAACAACATCGCGTCCGCGCACTCGGGCCTGTCGGTGTTCGCCGGCGTCGGCGAGCGCACGCGCGAGGGCAACGACTTCTACCACGAGATGATCGAGTCGGGCGTGGTCGACAAGGTGGATCTCGACAAGTCGAAGGTGGCGATGGTCTACGGGCAGATGAACGAGCCGCCGGGCAACCGCCTGCGCGTGGCGCTCACCGGCCTCACGATCGCGGAGTCGTTCCGCGACGACGGCCGCGACGTGCTGCTGTTCATCGACAACATCTACCGCTTCACGCTGGCCGGCACCGAGGTGTCCGCGCTGCTGGGACGGATGCCTTCCGCCGTGGGCTACCAGCCGACGCTGGCCGAGGAAATGGGCAAGCTGCAGGAGCGCATCACGTCGACCAAGACCGGCTCGATCACGTCGATCCAGGCCGTGTACGTGCCCGCCGACGACCTGACCGACCCGTCGCCCGCGACGACCTTCGGCCACCTCGACGCCACCGTCGTGCTGTCGCGCGACATCGCGTCGCTCGGGATCTACCCGTCGGTCGACCCGCTCGACTCGACGTCGCGCCAGATCGACCCGCACGTGATCGGCGAGGAACACTACAACACGACGCGCGCGGTGCAGTCCGTGCTGCAGCGCTACAAGGAGCTGCGCGACATCATCGCCATCCTGGGCATGGACGAGCTCTCGCCCGAGGACAAGCTGGCGGTGGCCCGGGCGCGGAAGATCCAGCGCTTCCTGTCGCAGCCGTTCACCGTGGCCGAAGTGTTCACCGGGTCGCCCGGCCAGTACGTGACGCTCAAGGACACGATCAAGGGCTTCCGGATGATCGTCGAAGGCGAATGCGACCACCTGCCCGAGCAGGCGTTCTACATGGTCGGCGGGATCGAGGAAGCCTTCGAGAAGGCCAAGACGCTGCAATAACAAAGTCCGCCGTAGCCCGGGTTCCGCGCACGCGAAACCCGGGACCGGCCGGCGGGATATCCACCGAGAACATCATGGCCAACACGATCCACGTCGACGTCGTCAGCGCGGAAGAGCAGATCTTCTCCGGCGACGCGGAATTCGTCGTGCTGCCCGGCATCTCGGGCGAGCTCGGCGTCTACCCGCGGCACACCCCGCTCCTGACGCAGATCAAGCCCGGCGCGCTGCGCATCAAGATGCCGAACCAGGACCGGGAAGAGCTGGTGTTCGTCCAGGGCGGTTTTCTCGAGGTGCAGCCGCACCTCGTGACGGTGCTCGCCGACACCGCGATCCGGGCGAAGGACCTGGACGAGGTCAAGGCGCTGGAAGCGAAGAAGGCCGCCGAGGAAGCGATGCGCAACCAGACGTCGAAGGAATCGATCGCCAGCGCCGAGGCCGAGCTGGCGATCGCGATGGCGCAGCTCGAGGCCATCCGCAAGATGCGCAACCGCGCATAGCCGCGGTTCCCGCCCCACCGCCGCCCCGGCACCGGCCGGCTGCGATGGCCCAGTCGATCCTCGTCCTCAACGCAGGCTCGTCGAGCCTCAAGTTCTCGCTGTATCGCGCCGAGCGCGGCAGCGCCGCCGTCGCTATGCGCGGCCAGAGCGAAGCGCTCTACACCGCGCCCCGCTTCGTCGCCTGCGATGCCGCCGGCGCGGTCGTCGCGACCCGCGACTGGCCCGCCGGCGAAATGGTGGGCCACGACGGCGCCATCGCCCACCTGCTCGACTTCCTCGCGCCCGAGATCGCGAAGCGGCCGCTGGAGGCGGTCGGGCACCGCGTCGTGCACGGCGGCGTCGTGTTCGAGAAGCCGGTGCGGATCGAAGGCGACGTCCTGCCGCGGCTCGAGCGCCTGATCCCGCTCGCGCCGCTGCACCAGCCGCACAACCTCGCGCCGATCCGCGCGCTGCTGGCGCGGGCGCCGAACGTGCCGCAGGTTGCCTGCTTCGACACGGCGTTCCATCGCACGATGCCGCCCGTCGCGCACGCCGTGGCGCTGCCGCCGTCGATCACCGACCTCGGCATCCGCCGCTACGGCTTCCACGGGCTGTCCTACGAGTACGTCGCCGCCGTGCTGCCCCGGATCGACCCCGAGGCGGCGCGCGGCCGCGTGGTGGTCGCGCACCTCGGCAACGGCGCCAGCATGTGCGCGCTCGCCGGCGGCAAGAGCGTCGCGACGACGATGGGCTTCACGCCGCTCGACGGGCTGCCGATGGGCACCCGTTCCGGCACGCTCGACCCCGGCATTCTGCTGTACCTGATGGACGAGCTGCAGATGGATGCGCGGGCGCTGGAACGGCTCCTCTACCATCACTCGGGCCTGCTCGGCGTGTCGGGCGTGTCGAGCGACATGCGCGAGCTCCTCGCGAGCAAGGCGCCCCGGGCGAAGCTCGCGGTGGACCTCTTCGTCTACCGGATCGGCCGCGAGCTGGGCTCGCTGTGCGCCGCGCTGGGCGGGCTCGACGCGCTGGTCTTCACCGGCGGCATCGGCGAGCACGCGGTCCCGATCCGGGAGCGGGTGCTGCGCGCCGCGGCCTGGCTCGGGATCGAGCTCGACGCGACCGCCAACGCGGCGGGCGGGCCGCGGGTGTCGACGGCCGCCAGCCGCGCCCGCGCGTGGGTCGTGCCGGCCAACGAGGAGTCGATGATCGCGCGCCACACGCACGCGCTCGTCTCGCGGCGCTAGATCCGCCGCCCGCAGGCCGCGATTCCGTACGCGGGACAGTCAGCGCGCAGCGGGAAGCTGCTGCTGCGCCAGCGTCATCCAGTAGCTGGCGCCCACCGCCAGCATCTCGTCGTTGAAGTCGTAGCGCGGGTTGTGCAGGCCCGGCGTGCCGGCGCCGTTGCCCGCCCCCAGCCACACGTAGCAGCCGGGCTTCTGCTGCAGCATGAAGGCGAAGTCCTCGCTGCCCATGTTGGGCATCGGATCCGTGTCGACGTGGTCGGCGCCGACGACCGCGGTGGCGGCGGCGAGCGCGTGCTGCGTTTCCGCCGCCGAGTTCACCGTTGCCGGGTAGCGCCGCTCGTAACGGACGGCGGCGCTCATCTCGAACATCGCTGCGGCGCCGGCGACGATGGTGCGCAGCCGCTGCTCGATCAGGTCCTGCACGGCCGGCTTGAACGAGCGCACCGTGCCGCGCAGCACCACTTCCTGCGGGATCACGTTCCACGTGTCGCCGCCGTGCACCTGCGTGACGCTGACCACGCCGGCGTCGAGCGGGTGCAGGTTGCGCGCGACGATCGTCTGCAACGCGCCGATCGCGTGGGCGACGAACAGCATCGGGTCCTTGCCGTCGTAGGGCATCGCCGCGTGCGCGCCCTTGCCGGTGACGACGATCTCGAACACGTCGTAGGCAGCCATCAGCGGCCCGGCGCGCAGCGCGAACGTACCGGCCGGCGCGCTCGGCCAGTTGTGCATCCCGTACACCGCGCGCATCGGGAAGCGGTCGAACAGTCCCTCCTCGACCATCACCCGGCCGCCGCCTTCGTTCTCCTCGGCCGGCTGGAACACGAAATGGATGGTGCCGTCGAAATGCCGCGTGCGCGCGAGCGCGGCGGCGGCACCGAGCAACATCGTCGTGTGCCCGTCGTGGCCGCAGGCATGCATCCGGCCCGGGTTGCGCGACGCATGCGCGACGCCGGTGGCTTCAAGGATGTGCAGCGCGTCGAGATCGGCGCGCAGGCCGATCGAATGGGCGGCGCCGGCAGCCGCGTTGCCGGCGCGCAGCACGCCGACCACGCCGGTCTTCGCCAGCCCGGTGTGCACCTCGAGGCCGAACGCGTGGAGCCGTTCGGCGACGAAGGCGCTGGTCGCGGTCTCCTCGAACGCCGTCTCGGGGTGCGCGTGCAGGTGATGCCGCCAGGCCTTCATTTCGGGCACGAGCGCGGCGATTTCCGGGATCAGGGGCATGACGGCTTCCTCGAACGGATGGGCTCCAAGGCCGCGATGTTAGCGCACCGCGCGCCAAACGAGCGGCCGCCTGCCCGCGCGCTGCGGTAACATTGCAGCGCAGTTCCTCACTCCCCTCCCATGCCTGCCGCCCCCCCCGCGCAGTACGACATCGCCGTCATCGGCGCCGGGATCAATGGCGCCGGCATCGCGCGCGACGCCGCGGGCCGCGGCCTGTCGGTGCTGGTCGTCGAGCGCGGCGACATCGCGGGCGCCACGTCGCAGTGGAGCACCAAGCTGATCCACGGCGGGCTGCGCTACCTCGAGCACTACGAGTTCCGGCTGGTGCGCGAATCGCTCGCCGAGCGCGAGGTGCTGCTGTCCTGCGCGCCGCACCTCGTGCAGCCGCTCGCGTTCGTGCTGCCGCACGAGCCGCACCTGCGCCCGGCGTGGATGATCCGCATCGGCCTCTTCCTGTACGACCATCTCGGGCGGCGCGAGACGCTGCCGGGATCGTTCGGCGTCGACCTGGCCGGCACCGGCTGGGGCGCCGGGCTGAAGCCCAAGTTCCGCCGTGGCTTCGTCTACGCCGATGCGCGCGTCGACGACGCGCGGCTGGTGCTGCACAACGTCATCGCCGCACGCGCGCTGGGCGCCGACGTGCGCGTGCGCACGCGGTTCGCCGCCGCGGTGCGCGGTGCCGACGGCTGGCGCATCACGCTGGAGGACGCCGCCGGCGCGCGCAGCGAAGTCGCGGCGAAGGTCATCGTCAACACCGCCGGGCCGTGGGTGAAGGAAGTCCGCGACGCGGCCGGCCCGTCGCCGGCCACCGAGCGCGTGCGGCACGTCAAGGGCAGCCACATCATCGTTCCGCGCGTGCATGCCGAGCCGCACGCCTACATCCTGCAGAACGCCGACAACCGGATCGTGTTCGTGATCCCGTACCAGGACCGCTATTCGCTGATCGGCACCACCGACGTGCCGGTCGAGGAATACGAGGCGCCGCAGATCACCGACACCGAGACCGACTACCTGCTCGACCTCGCCAACACCTATCTCGCCAAGCCGCTGTCGCGCGCCGACGTGGTGTGGTCGTTCAGCGGCGTGCGGCCGCTCTACGACGACGGCGCGTCCGACCCGTCGGCGATCACCCGCGACTACGTGCTGCGCATCGACACCGGCAACGGCAAGGGCACCGCAACGCCGGCCGGCGCGCCGATGCTGTCGGTGTTCGGCGGCAAGCTGACGACCTACCGCAAGCTCGCCGAGCACGCGCTGGCGGAACTGAAGCCCTACCTGCCGCCGGCCGGCCCGGCGTGGACGCAAAAGGCGGCGCTGCCGGGTGGCGACCTGCCGCCGGGCGGACTCGCGGCGTGGGTCGCCGAACTCGGGCGCCGGTACCCGGCGCTGCCGGGCGCACTGCTGAACGACCTTGCGCACCGGCACGGGTCGCTCGCGATCGCGGTGCTGGGCGATGCCAAGCTGCCCGCCGACCTCGGCGAGGATTTCGGCCACGGGTTGACCGCCGCCGAGATCGACTATTGCATTCGCGAGGAATGGGCGCGCACCGCCGCCGACGTGCTGTGGCGGCGGACCAAGTGCGGCCTCGCCATGACCGAGGCCGAGCGCAGCCGCGTCGCCGCATACGTCGCGACCGCGGGGGCCGCGGTCGAAGCCGCCGCCCCCGCGTGATCCCGACGGCAGTCCAATGACTGCGATGCAGCCGCTCGCCGCGATGCCCGATGCTGCGCGCCGGGCGATCCGCGGCGTGCTGACCGACATCGACGACACGCTGTCGACGCATGGCAGCCTCACCGCCGCCGCCTACACCGCGCTGGAACGCCTGCGCGCCGCGGGGAAGCTCGTGATCCCGATCACCGGCCGGCCCGCCGGCTGGTGCGACCACATCGCGCGGATGTGGCCGGTCGATGCCGTCGTCGGCGAGAACGGCGCGCTGTACATGCGCCACGATGCGCCCGCCCGCCGGCTCGTCCGGCGCTTTGTCGTCGACGATGCCGAGCGCCGCGCCAATCGCGCGCGGCTCGCCGCGATCGGTGACCGGATCATCAACGCCGTGCCCGGCTGCGCGCTCGCCTCCGACCAGCTCTACCGCGAATGCGACCTCGCCATCGACTTCTGCGAGGACGTGCCGCCGCTGCCGCGCGCCGACGTCGACCGCATCGTCGCGCTGATGGAAGCCGAGGGGATGACCGCGAAGGTCAGCTCGATCCACGTCAACGGCTGGTTCGGCGCCTACGACAAGCTGGGGATGACGCGCACGCTGCTCTCGGAGGCGTTCGGCCTCGACCTCGACCGCGAGCGCGCGCGCTTCGTGTTCGCCGGCGATTCGCCGAACGATGCGCCGATGTTCGCGTTCTTCCCCCACGCGGTGGGGGTGGCCAACGTGCGCGCGTTCGCCGACCGGATCGCCACGCTGCCCGCGTACGTCACGGCAGGCGAAGGCGGCGCCGGCTTCGCCGAGCTGACCGACTTCCTGCTGGCGCCTTGAACGGCAACTGAATCTGGCAACCGGGCCCGGCTGCCGGGCCGGGCGGTCAGCGGCGCGCGAGCGCGCCGGCGCCGGCGAAGCGCGCCGCCGATCCCAGCGCCTCCTCGATCCGCAGCGCTTCGTTCCACTTCGCCATCCGCTCCGACCGGGTGAACGAGCCCACCTTCAGCTGGCCGGCGTTCCAGCCGACCGCGAGGTGCACGATCGACGTGTCCTCGGTCTCGCCGGAGCGCGCCGACACGATGGTGCCGAAGCCCGCGGCCTTGCCCGCTTCGAGCGCGGCCCGCGTCTCGGTCAGCGTGCCGGCCTGGTTCGGCTTGATCAGCACGGCGTTGCACGCGCGGTCCGCCGCGGCGGCCGCGACGCGCGCCGCGTCGGTGGTCAGGTAGTCGTCGCCGATGATCTGCACGCGCGGCGAGGCGGCGCGGGCGAATGCGATCCAGCCCTCGCGGTCGTCCTCGCCGAACGGATCCTCGATCGACGCGATCGGATAGCGATCGAGCCAGCCGAGCAGCATCTCGGCCATGCCGTCGCGGTCGAGCTCGCGCCGGTCGAGGCCCAGCCGGTAGCGGCCGTCGCGGCCGAACTCCGAGGCGGCGATGTCGAGCGACAGCGCGACGTCCTCGCCGGGCCGGTAGCCCGCGCGCTCGATGGCGCGGACGAGCATCGTCAGCGCCTCCTCGTTGCTGTCGAAGAGCGGCCACCAGCCGCCCTCGTCGGCGACGCCCGCGAGCCGGCCGGCCTCGGCCATCAGCGTGCCGGCAGCGCGGTAGACCTCGGCGGTCATCGCCAGCGCGTCGGCGAACGTGGTGGCGCCGACCGCCATCACCATCAGGTCCTGCACGTCGATGCGCCGGCCGGCGTGCGCGCCGCCGCCGAAGACCTGGATCTCCGGCAGCGGCAGCGTGACCGGGCCGTCACCCGCCAGGTAGCGCCACAGCGGCACGCCGCGTGCCGCGGCCGCCGCGTGGGCGGCCGCCAGCGACACGGCCACCATCGCGTTGCCGCCCAGCCGCGCCTTGTTCGGCGTGCCGTCCAGCGCGATCAGCGCGGCGTCGATCTCGGCCTGGTTCCCGGCATCGCGGCCTTTGAGCGCGCGCGCGATCGGACCGTTGACGTTGGCGATCGCCTGCGTCACGTCGAGCCCGCCCTGCGCGGTCCCGCCGTCGCGCAGGTCGATCGCCTCGCGCGAGCCGCGCGACGCGCCGGCGGGGGCGATGGCGCGCGCGACGACGCCGGCCGCCAGCGTGACTTCCGCTTCGACCGTCGGGCGGCCGCGCGAGTCCCACACCCGCCGCCCGTGCACATTGGAGATGATGGCGCTCATGCTGGGGTTCCTTTGGCTGTCGGTCGGGCCGCCGCAGCGGTCCAGGCGGTGACAATCGGCGCCAGCGTCGGCACCGGCACGGCCACCCGCGCGCGCGCGAACGACCGGACCGCGTCCTTGTCGGCCGCGGCGGTGAGGTACTCGACCGGCGACTTGCCGTCGATGCGTGCCAGCATCAGCGCGGGCAGCAGCGCGGCGGTGCGGGCTTCGAGCGCCGCCCGGGGTTCCCAGCCGACATGCGTGAAGTAGGCGCCCACCAGGGCGTTGAACGCCGTGCCGTAACGTGCACGCCACGCTGGCCGCCACGCGCCCTTCAGCAGCAGGTGGTTCAGCACGAAGGCCAGGTCGAACGCCGGATCGCCGTACCACGCGCATTCGGCGTCGAGAACGACAGGGCCGCCCGGCCCGACCAGCAGGTTCTTCGGGCTGAAGTCGCCGTGGACCAGCACCCGCTTCGTCGTCCGCGTGGTCTCGACCAGCGCCGCGCAGCGCGCCGCGAGGTCGGGATGGGCGCGGCCGGTGGCGACCAGGTAGGGCTCCAGCCGGATCGCGTAGAAGATGTCGTCGGTGGGAAAGCGTGCCGCGATCTCGGAGCGGTCGGCGGTCGCCGCGTGGATTCGGCCGAGCACGTCGCCGATCGCGGCGGCCGTCGCCGCGTCGATCGTTCCGGCGGCGAGCGAGGCCTTCCAGACGGGGTAGTCGGCGGGCGGCAGGTAGTCCATCGCGAACGCCCCGGCCACCGGATCGTCGCCGAGGATCGCCGGCACCGCGCCGGGCACGATATCCGCCGCGGTGCGCATCCACAGCACCTCGTAGCGGTTGCGGCCGACCGGCGCGCGCCAGTCGGCGGCGACCTTCAACTGCGCCAGCGCCCGCTTCACGCAGAGCGTACGACCGGGCAGGCCGACCCGGTAGATGTCGGACGACACGCCACCGGTCAACGGAACCAGCGTCACATGTTGGTTGGCGCTCACCAACCCCATCCGGCGCAGGCTGTTCTGCAACGCGGCCGAGTCCCCCGGCGGGGCCGGAATTCCGGGCGCAGGCGGATCGGCGATGGGGCACGTCGGATGCGGAGTCTCTGGCAAGGGTGGTTTTCTCCGAACTTTTCGATCTATGATGTTGGTCCCGGCGGTGACAGGCGCGAAGCCTGTCGCGGAGGGTCCGGCGTCATTGGCGACAAAATGAGGCGACAACGACGCGAGCAGGACCCCGCACGACACGGGAAGCGCAAGCGCATTCGGGGCAGCAGGCTGGGAGGTTTCGACGTGGTCCGTTACGGCTTCAACATCAGGACGCGCAGCGGTCAGCGCGTGGATAACATCTCGATCATGGCACTGTCGCAGGACGACGCCGAGCGGCGCCTGCGGCAGATGTACGACCGGTGCCAGATCGTCGAATGCCTCGAGCAGGCGGTCGCGCGTCGCTTCGAATCGCTCGACCTCCCGCAGATCATCGGCATGATCAGCGCCAGCGAGCCGCCCGCCGACTTCGCGCCGGGGCTACGCAACGTAGCCGGCACGCACTAGCTCCTCGGTCAACGCCTCGTAGTCCTGCGCGCCGGCGCTCGCCGGCGCGTGGCGAAACACGTCGAGCTCGAACGCCGGGCTCTCGGCCAGCATCACGCTCTCGCGTATCCGCGTGGCGCAGATGTCCTCGGGCTGCAACGATTCCGCCATCTGCGCCACCACCTGCTCGCTCATGCGCCGGCGCGCGTCGTAGCGCGTGAGCAGGTAGCGCCGCGGCAACCGCCGCTTGAAGACCGGTTCCAGTGCGTTGAGCGCCCGCTCCACCTCGCGTGCGCCGCGCAGCGCCAGGAAATCGCACGACACCGGCACCAGCAGCAGGTCGCACGCGAACACCGCGTTGAGCGACAGCACGCTGAACAGCGGGCAGGTGTCGATGACGACCGGGCCGGGCGCGGCCTCCGGCGCATGCAGCGCCTGGCGCAGCCGGGTGACGATGTTGACGCTCTTGCCCAGCACCGAGTCGAGCTTGGCGAGTTCCAGGTGCGCGGGGCACAGCATCACGCCGCTCTTCGTGATCCGTGCGATGTCGTCCAGCGGCCGCTGGCGCATGAAGAAGCTGTACATCGAGTCGTCGGCGAGCTTGGCCGGGGCGCCGAACACGTGCGACAGGTGCGCCTGCGGATCGAGGTCGATGCCGAGCGGCCGCTGCCCGCGCTTGGCGATGGCGGCGAGCAGGTTGAGCGCCGTCGTGGTCTTGCCCACGCCGCCCTTCTGGTTGAAGACCGCGATGATCGGCATCGTCGAACCCGGCGCGGCCGCGTCAGATGACATGCTTGCGCATCTGCGTGACCACGACTTCGGCCACGATGACGACGGCGAAGATCGCGACCAGGATCACCGCGACGCGCGGCCACTGGAAGAGGTTCAGCGCCGAGTCGAGCGCCATGCCGATGCCGCCGGCGCCGACCAGTCCCAGCACCGCCGATTCGCGGACGTTGATGTCCCAGCGGAACAGCGCGATCGACCAGAACGCCGGCTTCACCTGCGGCCAGTAGCCGTAGGTCATCCGCGACCACCACGGCGCGCCGGCGGCGGTGAGCGCCTCGATCGGGCCCGGATGCGCCTCCTCGAGCGCTTCGCCGAACAGCTTGCCGACGAAGCCGATCGAGCGGAACGCGATCGCCAGCGTGCCGGCGAGCGCGCCGGGGCCGAAGATGCCGACGAACAGCAGCGCCCAGACCAGCGAGTTCACCGACCGCGACGACACGAGGATCAGCTTGGCGACGAGGTTGACCGGCGTCGACGGCACCAGGTTGTGCGCGGCGAGCACGCCGACGGGCAGCGCGAGCACGAGCGACAGCAGCGTGCCCAGCGTGGCGATGTGCAGCGTCTCGATCAGCGCGTCGTTGACGGTACCCGGGTAGTGGGCCCAGTCGACCGGCCACATCCGCGCCAGAAGGTCGCCCACCTGCTCCGGCGCGTCGGCCAGGAACTCGGGGATGATCTCGACCGACTGCACCGACACCACGATCGCCGCGACCAGCACGAGGTACACGGCGAAGCGCGCCAACCGCTGGCCGCTGGAAAAGCGGCGCCAGGCGCGATCGACTCCCGACGCCGGCATGCCGCCGGCCGCCGGCGAGTCGGGTGGCAGCGCGTTATCCATCAGTCGTCGTCGGGGGCGCGCTCGCGCGGCAGGCGGCCACCGCGGCGGAAGAGGTCGGAGAGCGTCGCGTTGCCGATGAAGATCGCGCGCACGCCGGTGGCCAGCACCTCGCCGATCATGATCAGCGTGATGATCGAGATCAGGATCGCGCAGACGTAGTCGTAGTCGAAGCGCTGGAACGCCGCGAACAGCGTGCCGCCGATGCCGCCGGCGC
>CALQLA020000083.1 GCA_943331295.2 Bordetella parapertussis
AGCTGAAGCCGCCGACGCTGTTCAAGGCCAGCGGCCCGGTCGCCGGCCGGCCCGTGATCCGGCCCGAGACCGCGCACGCGGTGCGCAAGATGCTCGAGATGGCCGTCAAGGCCGGCGGCACCGCGCCGCGCGCGCAGGTGCCGGGCTACCGCGTCGGCGGCAAGACCGGCACCGCGCACAAGCTGGAGGGCCGCGGCTACGGCAACAAGTACGTGTCGTCGTTCGTCGGCTTCGCGCCGGCTTCGAATCCGCGGCTCGTCGTCGCGGTCATGCTCGACGAGCCCTCCGCCGGCCAGTACTACGGCGGCGCGGTCGCGGCGCCGGTGTTCTCGACGGTGATGGGCGGCGCGCTGCGCATGCTGGGCGTGCCGACCGACGCGCCGGTCGACAACGTGATACTGCCGCCGCCGGGCGCCGAAGTGCGGGAGGAAACGTGATGGCCGGCGGCGAACGGCTGCGTTGCCGCGATGGCGGATGCCTACCCGGGTTTCGCTTCGCTCAACGCCGGGCTACACAACGCCGGACTACGCAAACCCGGGCCACGGCCTGCGGGGCAGGGCATTCATGATCGCGTTCCCGCCCGCGCCGCTCGACGTCGACGCGCTCTTCGCCTGGATGGGGGTGCGGCCCGGGCGCATCACCGCCGACAGCCGCACGGTGCGGCCCGGCGACGGCTTCGCCGCCTTTCCCGGCGCGAAGGCCGACGGTCGCGCATTCATCACCGACGCCATTCACGCCGGCGCGGGCGCCGTGCTGTGGGAGGCTGCCGGCTTCGCCTGGCCCGCGCGCTTCGAGGTCGCCAACCACGCGGTGGTCGGACTGCAGGGGCAGCTCGGCGCCATCGCGGACACGGTGTTCGGGCACCCGTCGGAGTCGCTGTGGATCGTCGGCGTCACCGGGACCAACGGCAAGACCTCGTGCTCGCAGTGGATCGCGCAGTGCCTCGATCGCTCGGGGCGGCGCGCCGCGGTGATCGGCACGCTCGGCAACGGCCTGGTCGGTGCGCTCGCGCCGGGTGCCAACACCACGCCCGACGCGGCGGTCACGCACGAGGCGCTCGCGCAGTTCCGCGCCGCGGGCGCCGTCGCGGTCGCGATGGAAGTGTCGTCGCACGGCCTCGACCAGGGACGCGTGAACGCCGTCGGCTTCGACGTCGCGCTGTTCACCAATCTCACCCGCGACCACCTCGACTACCACGGGACGATGGCGGCCTACGGCGCGGCGAAGGCGCGGCTCTTCGCGATGCCGGGGCTCGAGACCGCGGTGATCAACGCCGGCGACCTCTTCGGCGCCAGCCTCGTCGACGCGGCGCGCTCGCGCGGCACCCGGGTCCTCACCTACGGCTTCGCCAGCGCCGACATCACCGCCACGTCGTACGTGCCCACGCCCCGGGGCATCGCGATCGGCGTGGACTCGCCCTGGGGCCGGGGCGAGGTCGAGGCGCCGGTGGCCGGCGCGTTCAACGTCGCCAACCTGCTCGGCGTGCTGGGCGCCCTCGTCGCGAGCGGCGTGCCGTTTGCGGACGCGCTGACGGCGATCGCCGGCATCACGCCGCCGCCGGGCCGGATGCAGCGGCTGGGCGGCGGCGGAGCCCCGCTCGTCGTCGTCGACTACGCGCATTCGCCCGATGCGCTCGACAAGGTGCTGACGGCGCTGCGGCCCGCGGTCGGCGCCGGCGGGAAGCTCGTCTGCGTATTCGGCTGCGGCGGCGACCGCGATCCCGGCAAGCGGCCGCAGATGGGCGAGGTTGCCGGAACCCTCGCGGACGCCGTGATCGTGACCAGCGACAACCCCCGCACCGAAACGCCGATGGTGATCGCGACCGCGATCGCCGCCGGGCTGCGGGCCGGCGGCAACCGCCGGTGGCATATCGAGCTCGACCGCGCCGAGGCCATCCGCGAAGCGGTGGCGGGGGCCAGGGTGGGCGACGTGGTGCTGATCGCCGGCAAGGGGCACGAGGACTACCAGGCAACGGGCGGCGTGCGTCATCCGTTCTCCGATGTCGCGGTCGCGGCCGCGGCACTCGCCGCCAGGGAGGTTGCATGATGGACGCGGCAACCGTCGCTCGCGTCACCGGGGGCAGGCTCGAGGGTCCCAACGTCGAACTCGCGCGCGTGACCACCGACACGCGCACGCTCGTTGCCGGCGACCTCTACGTGGCGCTCAAGGGCGAGCGCTTCGACGGCAACGATTTCGTCGCCGAGGCGCTCTCGCGCGGCGCCGCGGCGGCTGTCGTCGCGGCCGGCCGGACCGAGGGCGGCGCCGGCACGCGGATCGTCGTGGCGGACCCGCAGGCGGCGCTCGCCCGGCTCGCCGCGTGGTGGCGCCGGCAGTGCTCGATCCCGGTCATCGTCGTCGTCGGCAGCAACGGCAAGACCACGGTCAAGGAAATGCTGGCCTCGATCATGCGCACGCACTTCGGCGCCGCCGCGGTGCTCGCCACGCGCGGCAACCTGAACAACGCGATCGGCCTGCCGCTGACCCTCCTCGGGCTCACTGCGGCGCACCGCGTCGCCGTGATCGAGCTCGGCATGAACCATCCCGGCGAGACGGCCGAGCTGGCGGCGATCGCCGGGCCGACCGTCGGCGTCGTCAACAACGCGCAGCGCGAGCACCAGGAGTTCATGCGCAGCGTGGCGGACGTCGCCGAGGAGCACGCCGCGCTGGTGCGGGCGCTGCCCCGCGACGGTTTCGCCGTGCTGAACGCCGCCGACCCGCACCTGCGGATCTGGCTCGACGCCGTGCGCGTCAACACGCCGGGCATCGTCCTGTTCGCGCTCGACCGGGCCGCGACGGTCGCCGGCCGCCACGCCGCGGATGCCGAGGGCGGGATGCTCACGCTATCCGTGCCCACCGGGGACGCCGAAGTTCGCCTCGCCGCGCCGGGCCGCCACAACGCGGCCAACGCGCTGGCCGCGGCCGCCGCGGCGGTCGCGATCGATGTGCCGCTGCCCGCCATCGTCCGCGGGCTGGCGGCGTTCCGCCCGGTCGCCGGCCGGCTCGTCACGCGGCACGCGGCGGGCGGCGCCGTGGTCATCGACGACACCTACAACGCGAATCCCGACTCCGTGCGCGCCGCGATCGACGTGCTCGCGGCGCGCGGGGCGCCGAAGTGGCTCGTGCTGGGCGACATGGGCGAGGTCGGGCAGCATGGCCCCGCCTACCACCGCGAGATCGGCGACTATGCCCGGGCGACGGGCATCGAGCGGCTGCTCGCCGCGGGCGCCGCGGCGGCCGACGCGGTCGCCGCCTTCGGCGAGGGCGGGCGGCACTACGCGTCGGTCGAGGCGCTGGCCGCGGACGTGGCGGCGACCGCCCCCGCGAACGCGACCGTGCTGGTCAAGGGCTCGCGCTTCATGCGCATGGAGCGCGTGGTCGCGGCGCTCACCGGCGACGCCGCGCCGGAAGGGGCGCACTGATGCTGCTCTGGCTGACCGAGTGGCTCTCCCGCGACGTGCGCGCCTTCAACGTGTTCGGCTACATCACGCTGCGCGCGGTGCTGGCGACAATGACCGCACTGGTGATCTCGTTCACGGTCGGCCCCCGGATGATCGCGTGGCTCACCAAGATGAAGATCGGCCAGTCGGTCCGCGACGACGGTCCGCAGTCGCACCTGTCCAAGGCGGGCACGCCGACGATGGGCGGCGCGCTGATCCTCGTCTCGATCGGCGTGACCACGCTGCTGTGGGCGGACCTCTCCAACCGCTTCGTCTGGGCCGTGCTGCTGGTGACCGTGGGCTTCGGCGCCGTCGGCTGGGTCGACGACTACCGCAAGGTGGTCTACCGCAACCCGAAGGGCCTGTCGGCGCGATCGAAGCTTGCCTGGCAGTCGGCGATCGGCCTCGTCGCCGCCGTCTACCTCGCGTTCTCGGTATCGGCGCCCGACAACGCCCGCTTCGCCCAGCTGTTCGTCACGTGGGTCCAGAGCGGCTTCAACCTCGACCTGCCGCCCAAGGCCGACCTGATCGTCCCGTTCTTCAAGACGGTTGCCTACCCGCTCGGCGTCTGGGGCTTCATCGCGCTGACCTATTTCGTGATTGTCGGCACCAGCAACGCGGTGAACCTGACCGACGGCCTCGACGGGCTCGCGATCATGCCCACGGTGATGATCGCCGCCGCGCTCGGCGTGTTCGCGTACGTGAGCGGCAACTCGATCTTCGCCCGCTACCTGCAGTTCCCGTACATCCCGGGTGCCGGCGAGCTGGCCGTCATCTGCGGGGCGCTCGCCGGCGCGGGCCTCGGGTTCCTGTGGTTCAACGCCTATCCGGCCGAAGTGTTCATGGGCGACGTCGGCGCGCTGGCGCTGGGCGCCACGCTCGGCACGATCGCGGTGATCGTGCGCCAGGAGATCCTGCTGTTCATCATGGGCGGCGTGTTCGTGGTCGAGACGCTGTCGGTGATCGTCCAGGTCGCGTCGTTCAAGCTTACCGGCCGGCGCGTGTTCCGGATGGCGCCGATCCACCATCACTACGAATTGAAGGGCTGGAAGGAGAACCAGGTCGTCGTCCGCTTCTGGATCATCACGATGCTGCTCGTCCTGTTCGGGCTCTCGACGCTGAAGCTGCGATGAGCGACAACACCTGCAGCGGCCGCAATGCCGTCGTCCTCGGGCTGGGGCTCACCGGGCTTTCGCTCGCGCGGCATCTCGTCCGCCATGGCGCGCGGGTGACGGTCGCCGACACGCGCGCGGCGCCGCCGTTCGCCGACCGGCTCGCCGCCGCGCTGCCCGACGTGCCGGTCGTCACCGGGCCGTTCACGGCCGCGACGTTCGCGACCGCCGACCTGATCGCGATCAGTCCCGGCATCGCGCGCCGCGAGCCGGCGATCGCCGCCGCCGTCGCGCGCGGGATCGAGCTGGCCGGCGACGTCGAGCTGTTCGCGCGCGCGCTGCCGCCGGGGCAGAAGGTGCTGGCCGTCACCGGGTCCAACGGCAAGACCACAGTGACCTCGCTGGCCGGCGCGCTTTGCCGCGCGGCCGGCCTCGCGACGGTCGTCGCCGGCAACATCGGGCTGCCGGTGCTCGACGCGATCGCGCCGATGACCGATCCGGTCGAATGCGCGCCCTGGCCGGACGTGTTCGTCGTCGAGCTGTCCAGCTTCCAGCTCGAAACCACTTCCTCGCTGCGGGCCACCGCCGCGACCGTCCTCAACGTCACCGACAACCACCTCGACCGCTACACCGGGATGGACGACTATGCGGCGGCCAAGGAGCGCATCTTCGCCGGGCACGGCGTGCAGGTACTGAACCGCGACGACCCGCGCTCGCTGGCGATGCGCGGTGAGGGCCGGGTGGTCGAGACCTTCGGCGCCGGCGTTCCCGACGGCGAAGGCGAGTGGGGGCTCGTCGAGCGCGGCGGCAACCGGCACGACACCTGGCTCGCGCGGAGCGGCGCGCTGCTGGCGCCCGCCGGCGACCTCGCCCTCATCGGCCGCCACAACGCGCAGAACGCCCTTGCGGCGCTTGCCCTGGTCTCGACCGTTGCCAAGATCGGGCGCCCGGTGCTGGCCGAACTGACGCGATTCGAGGGCCTGCCGCACCGGATGCAGCGGATCGCCCAAGCCGGCGGCGTGCTGTACGTCAACGATTCGAAGGGCACGACCGTCGCTGCGACGGCGGTGGCGCTGGAAGGCCTCGGCCGGCCGATCGTGCTGATCGCGGGCGGCGAGGGCAAGGGCCAGGACTTCGCGCCGCTCGCGCCGCTCGTCGCGACGCACTGCGCCGCGGTGCTGCTGATCGGCCGCGACGCGCCGCGGATCGAGCGCGCGCTCGCCGGCCTGCCGGTGCGCGTCGAGACGCCCGGCACGCTCGATCGCGCGGTGGCGCGCGCGGTTGAACTCGCCCGCCCCGGCGACGCCATCGTGCTCTCCCCCGCCTGCGCGAGCCTCGACCAGTTCGAGAGCTACGTGGCGCGCGGCGAGCGCTTCATCGCCGCCGTTAACGCGCATCTCGCCAGGGTGACGACGCATGCGTAAGGAAATCGCCGCCACCGCGACGCTCCGCCCGTTCGGGGTGCTGAAGGCGATGGGCTCGATCGGCGCGCTGCCGAGCAACCCGCGCACGATGCTGGTCTACGACGCCTCGCTCGCCTGGGCATCGGTGCTGCTGCTCGCGATCGGTCTCGTGATGGTCTATTCGGCGTCGATTGCGATAGCCGAGGCGTCGGCGCACACCGGCTACCGCGCGTGGTACTTCCTCATCCGCCACGGGATGTTCCTGGCCACCGGGTTCGCCGCCGCCGTGATCGCGTTCCAGGTGCCGATGAAGGTGTGGCAGCAGGGCGCCCCCTGGCTGTTCATGATCGGCGCCGTGCTGCTCGTGCTGGTGCTGGTCCCGGGAATCGGCAAGTCGGTGAACGGGTCGCGCCGCTGGCTGTCGCTGGTCGTGATCAACCTGCAGCCGTCGGAATTCATGAAGCTCGCGGCGGTTCTCTACGCGGCGAGCTATGCGGTGCGCAAGGCGGGCGTGCTGCACGGCAGCCAGCCGCTGCGGCAGACGCTGGTCAAGGGCTTCCTCCCGCTGTTCGCCGTGATGTCGATCATCGCCGGCCTGCTGCTGTTCGAGCCCGACTTCGGCGCGCTCGTCGTCATCGTCGCGATCGCCTTCGGCATCCTGTTCATCGGCGGCCTCGACTGGCGGCTGTTCTTCGGGCTGTCGCTGATGCTGCCGGTCGCGATGGGCGCCGTGCTGGTCGCTGCGCCGTACCGGCTGCAGCGGCTGGTGGCGTTCCTCGACCCGTGGTCGGATGCCTTCGGCAAGGGCTACCAGCTGTCGCACTCGCTGATCGCGTTCGGTCGCGGCGAGTGGTTCGGCGTCGGGCTGGGGTCGAGCGTCGAGAAGCTCCTGTACCTGCCGGAGGCGCACACCGACTTCCTGCTCGCCGTGATCGCCGAGGAGCTGGGCTTCGCCGGCGTGGTCGCGGTGATCGCGCTGTTCGTCTGGGTGATCTTCCGCTCCTACGCGATCGGCCGCCAGGCGGCGCGGCTGTCGCGGCCGTTCGCCGCGCTGACGGCGCAGGGCATCGGCATCTGGATCGGCGTGCAGACGTTCATCAACATCGGCGTCAACATGGGCGTGCTGCCGACCAAGGGCCTCACGCTGCCGCTGCTGTCGTTCGGCGGCAGCGGCATCGTCGCCAACTGCATCGCGCTGGCGATCCTGATGCGCGTCGACTACGAGAACCGGCTGGTGCTGCGGGGGCACGCGGTATGAACGCCGTTGCCCGTCCGTGGACCGTAGCCCGGGTTGAGCGCGAGCGAAACCCGGGTGGGCCGTGCCCGATTGCGCCTCCCCCCGGGTTTCGCGTTCGCTCAACCCGGGCTACGCCGGGCACCGGCGACCACGGCGGGCGCGGTGCCGCGCGCGTGGGGGCTCCGACATGACCGGGACGGTGATGATCACCACCGGCGGCACGGGCGGCCACGTGTTCCCCGGCCTTGCGGTCGCGGCGGCGCTGGTCGCCCGCGGCGCTCGCGTGTTCTGGCTCGGCACCCGCGACGGGATGGAGGCCACGCTCGTCCCGCGCCACGGCATCGACTTCGAGGGCATCGCGTTCGGCGGTGTCCGCGGCCGGGGCTGGAAGCAGAGGCTCTCGGGGCCGTGGGCGCTCCTCGCGGCCTGCCGCGCGAGTCTGGCGGTGATCCGCCGCCGCGCGCCGGACGTCGTGCTGGGCTTCGGCGGCTTCGCGTCGTTCCCGGGCGCGCTGATGGGCATCGTTCGCGGCAGGCCGCTGGTGATCCACGACTCGAACGCGGTTGCCGGGCTCGCCAACCGCGTGCTCGCCTACGGCGCCGACCACATCCTGCTGGGCTTCCCCGGCGCGCTCGCGGGTCGCCACGCCGCCAAGGTCGAATGGTCGGGCAATCCGCTGCGCGACGAAATCTGCGCGCTGCCACCGCCGGAGGAGCGCTTCGCGGGCCGGACCGGCCCGCTCTCCCTGCTGGTCGTCGGCGGCAGCCTCGGCGCAACCGCGCTCAACGAGCGGGTGCCGGCGGCGCTCGCGCTGCTGCCCCCCGCCTCGCGGCCGGAGGTCGTGCACCAGGCCGGCGAGAAGCACATCGCCGCGCTGCGAGCGGCGTACGCGACGGCCGGCGTTGCGGCCGAATGCGTGCCGTTCATCGCCGACATGGCGGCGCGCTACGCGGTCGCCGACCTCGTCATCTGCCGCGGCGGCGCGCTGACGGTGTCCGAGCTCGCCGCTGTCGGGATCGGCTCGATCATCGTGCCGCTCCCCGGCGCCATCGCCGACGAGCAGAGCGCCAATGCCCGCTTCCTCGTCGCTGCCGGCGCGGCGACGATGATCCCGCAGCACCAGTTCGCGCCCGACGCGCTCGCCGCGACGCTCGCCGCACTGACCCGGCAGGAGCTGCTCGCGCAGGCCGTCGCCGCCCGCGCGCTCCGCCGCGCCGATGCCACTGCGCGCGTCGCCGACGCCTGCGCAGCGCTCTTTCCCAAGCGATGAAGCACAAGGTCAAGCGGGTCCATTTCGTCGGCATCGGCGGCGCCGGGATGAGCGGCATCGCGGAGGTCCTCGCGACGCAGGGCTACCAGGTGTCGGGGTCCGACCTCGCGCCCAGCGCGGCGACGCGCCGCCTGGCCGGCCTCGGCGTGACGATCGCGATCGGCCACGCGGCGCCGAACGTCGCGGACGCCGATGCCGTCGTCGTCTCGACCGCGATCGCCGCCGACAATCCCGAGGTCGTCGCCGCGCGCGAGCGCAACATCCCCGTC
Organism: Bordetella parapertussis; assembly: GCA_943331295.2. Classification (GTDB taxonomy): domain Bacteria; phylum Pseudomonadota; class Gammaproteobacteria; order Burkholderiales; family Casimicrobiaceae; genus CAIWHR01. The sequence continues at coordinate 8,729 of CALQLA020000083.1, forward strand.
GTGCCGCGCGCGCTGATGCTGGCGGAGCTGATGCGGCTGAAGCAGGGCATCGCCGTCGCCGGCACGCACGGCAAGACGACGACGACGAGCCTCATCGCGTCGGTGCTGGCCGAAGGCGGCCTCGACCCGACATTCGTCATCGGCGGCCGGCTCCTGTCGGCGGGCGCCAACGCGCGGCTCGGCAAGGGTGATTTCCTGGTGGCCGAGGCCGACGAGTCCGACGCGTCGTTCCTGTACCTGCAGCCGGTGCTGGCGGTGATCACCAACATCGACGCCGACCACATGGAGACGTACGGCCACGACTTCGCGCGGCTGAAGCGCGCGTTCGTCGACTTCGCCCAGCGCCTGCCGTTCTACGGCGTCGCCGTGCTGTGCGTCGACGACGCCAACGTGCGCGAGATCATCCCCGCGATCGCCAAGCCGATCGTCACCTACGGCCTCGGCGAGGAGGCGCAGCTGCGTGCCGTCGACGTCGTGAACATCGGCGGCAGGATGCGGTTCGTCGCGCGCGCGGCGGGGGTCGCCGACCTTCCCGTCGAGCTCAATCTCGCCGGCATCCACAACGTGCAGAATGCGCTGGCGGCGATCTGCGTCGGGCGCGAGGCCGGCGTCGGCGACGCCGCCATCGCCGCCGCGCTGGCCGAGTTCCACGGCGTGGCCCGCCGCTTCCAGCGGCATCCGGACGTCGCCCTCGACGGCGGGGGCAGCTTCACGCTGATCGACGACTACGGCCATCACCCGGTCGAGATGGCGGCGACGATCGCGGCGGCCCGGGCGAGCTTCCCGGGGCGGCGCCTCGTCCTCGCCTTCCAGCCGCACCGCTTCACGCGCACGCGCGACCTGTTCGAGGATTTCGTCGCCGTGCTGTCCACCGTCGACGCGCTGGTGCTGGTCGACGTCTACCCCGCGGGCGAGGCGCCGCTCGTCGCCGCGGACGGCCGCGCGCTGGCCCGCGCCGTCCGCGTGGCAGGCAAGGTCGAGCCCGTGTTCGTCGAGCAGGTCGGCGACGTCCCGGCGGCGATCCGCGCGGTGGCCCGCGACGGCGACGTCGTGGTGACGATGGGTGCCGGCTCGATCGGGCAGGTGCCCGTCCAGTTGGGTGACGCATGATGACGATCGCCGCCCGCCCGGAGACCGCCCTGCGCGGGCGGCTTGCGACCGACGTGCCGCTGGCGCGCTGCACGAGCTGGCGCTGCGGCGGGCGCGCGGAGCGGGCGTACACCCCGGCCGACCGCCTCGACCTCGCCGCCTTCGTCCGCGGCCTGCCGGCGACGGAGCCCGTGACTGCGCTGGGGCTCGGCAGCAACGTGCTGGTGCGCGACGGCGGCGTGCGCGGCACCGTGATCCTGGTCCACGCCGCGCTCGCCGTGCTCGAGTTTCGCGAAGGCCTGATCTACGCCGAGGCCGGCGTCGCGAGCCCCAAGCTGTCGCGCTACGCCGCGATGCACGACCGCGCCGAGGCCGAGTTCCTGTCGGGCATCCCCGGTACCGTCGGCGGCGCGCTGGCGATGAACGCCGGCTGCTACGGCGGCGAGACGTGGCGCTACGTCGTGCAGGTCGAGGTGCTGAACCGCGCAGGGACGTTCTCGCGCCTCCTGCCGTCCGATTTCTCGATCGACTACCGGTCCGTGCGGCGGGCCGACGTCCATGCGCCGCCCGGCCTGTTCACGGCGGCATGGTTCGGGTTTCCGCCCGGCGCGCGCGACGTCGCGCGCGGCCGGATCCGGCAGCTCCTCGAACGGCGGATCGCGACCCAGCCGCTCGGGCTGCCGAACGCGGGCAGCGTGTTCCGCAACCCGCCCGGCGACTACGCCGCGCGCCTCATCGAAAGCTGCGGGCTCAAGGGGTGCGCGATCGGTGGCGCGCATGTATCGGAGAAGCATGCGAACTTCATCGTCAATCCGCGCGGGCAGGGCAGCGCGACGGACATCGAGGCGCTGATCGACCATGTGCGGGCGGTCGTCCGCGAGCGGACGGGCATCGACCTCGTGCGCGAGATCGAGATCATCGGGGAGCGCGCGGCATGAGGGCGAAACGCGTCGCGCGGCAGGGCCGGGAGGTGGTGCGATGACCGGATTCGGCAAGGTGGCGGTGCTGATGGGCGGCCCGTCGTCGGAACGCGAGATCTCGTTCCTGTCCGGCAACGCGGTGCTGGGGGCGCTGCGCGAGCGCGGCGTCGACGCGTACGCGTTCGACCCGAAGCTGCGTCCCCTCCACGACCTGAAGGCGGAGGGCTTCGACCGCGCGTTCATCGCGCTGCACGGCCGCTTCGGCGAGGACGGCACGGTGCAGGGCGCGCTCGAGGTGCTGGGCATCCCGTACACCGGCAGCGGCGTGATGGCCTCGGCGCTGGCGATGGACAAGTGGCGGACCAAGCTGGTGTGGCTCGCGAGCGGCATCCCGACGCCGCGCTACGCGATGGTCGACGCGGGCTCCGACTGGTCGCGCGTCGTCGCCGACATCGGGCTGCCGCTGATCGTGAAGCCGGCGCGCGAGGGATCCACGATCGGCATCACCAAGGTGACGTCCGTCGCCGCCGACGCGATGGCGCGCGCCTACGCCGCGGCCGCGACGCACGACGACCTGGTGCTGGTCGAGGCGTTCGTCGCCGGCGCCGAGCTCACCGTGTCGATCCTCGGCGACCGCGCGCTGCCGGCGATCCGCATCGAGGCGCCGCAGGGCAACTACGACTACCACAACAAGTATTTCTCCGACGAGACGAAGTACTTCTGCCCGTGCGGGCTGCCGCCGGAAAAGGAAGCCGAGATCCAGAAGGCCTCGGTCGCGGCATTCCGCATCCTGGGCGCGACGGGCTGGGGCCGGCTCGACCTCATCCTCCGCGCCGACGGCTCGTTCCAGTTCCTCGAACTCAACACGTCGCCCGGGATGACCGGCCACTCTCTGGTGCCGATGGCGGCGCGGCAGGCCGGCATCGCGTTCCCGGACCTGTGCGTCGAGATCCTGCGGGGTGCCCATGTGGGATGACGCGCGGCGGATCAACGCCGTCGCCGGCGCGCTGGCGGTCCTCGCCGTGGCGTTCGCCGCGTGGGCCGGCGCCGCGTGGGCGGTGCGCCAGCCCGCGTTCGCGTTCGAGGAGGTCGTGATCCGCGGGCCGCTCGTGCGCACCAACCCGGCGCACCTCGAGGCCGTGATCCGCGACGAACTGGCGGGGACGTTCTTCACGATGAACCTCGAGAAGAGCCGCGCCGCGCTCGCCCGCGTGCCCTGGGTGCGCCGCATCGCGCTGCGCCGGCAGTGGCCGCGGCGGCTCGAGGTGACGGTCGAGGAGCACGCGCCGCTCGCGCGCTGGAACGACGCCGGGCTGGTCGACACCGAGGGCGACGTGTTCGTCGCCGACTACGACGGCGAACTGCCGCAGTTCGTCGGCCCCGACGGCCGCGCGCCCGAGGTCGCGGCGCGGTTCCGCGAGTGGGGCGCGGTGCTGGCGCCGCTGAAGCTCGCCGTGCGCGAGGTCGCGCTTTCGCCGCGCGGCGGGTGGCGGCTCACCGCCGCCGACGGCGACCGGCCGCTGGTGATCGAGATGGGGCGCGACGATCCGGCCGGCCGGCTCGCGCGCTTCGTCGCCGCCTACGGCCGGACGATCGCGGTGCTCGCGCGCAACGGCACGCGCATCGACCACGTGGACCTGCGCTACCGGAACGGCTTCGCGGCGCGGGTCCCGGGATTCAAGGAACGACCGCCGAAGAAACAGGCGTGAACCGCCGCAGGGTGGCGACCAGGGGGAACGGACCAATGGGGATGGTGAACGGATGGTGAAGGACAGCAAGAACCTGATCGTCGGGCTCGACATCGGCACGTCCAAGATCATCGCGATCGTGGCCGAGGTCCTGCCCGACGGGAGCCTCAACGTCATCGGGCTGGGCTCGCAGCCGTCGCGCGGGTTGCGCCGGGGCGTGGTCGTCAACATCGAGGCGACGATGGCGTCGATCCAGCGCGTGCTGGAGGAGGCAGAGTCGATGGCCGACTGCCGCATCACGGAGGTCTACACGGGGATCGCCGGCAGCCACATCAAGAGCCTCAACTCCAGCGGCATGGTGGCGATCAAGGAAAAGGAGGTCACGCAGGCCGACATCGACCGCGTCGTCGAGACCGCCAAGGCGATCGCGATCCCGAACGACCAGCAGATCCTCCACCTGCTGCCGCAGGAGTTCATCATCGACGGCCAGGAGGACGTGCGCGAGCCGCTGGGGATGAGCGGCGTCCGCCTCGAGGTGAAGGTCCACATCGTCACCGGCGCCGTGTCGGCGGTGGAGAACATCACCAAGTGCGTCCGCCGCTGCGGCCTCGAGGTGCGCGACGTGATCCTGCAGCCGCTCGCCTCGTCGATCGCGGTGCTGAACGACGACGAGAAGGAGCTGGGCGTCTGCCTGATGGACATCGGCGGCGGCACCACCGACATCGCCGTGTTCGCCAACGGCGCGATTCGCCACACGGCAGTGATCCCGATCGCGGGCGACCAGGTGACCAACGACATCGCGATGACGCTGCGCACGCCAACCAAGGAGGCCGAGGAGCTGAAGGTCCGCTACGGCTGCGCGCTGCGCCAGCTCGCCGACCCCAAGGACGTGGTCGAGGTGCCCGGCGTTGGCGACCGGCCGCCGCGCAAGCTGTCGCGCCAGACGCTGGCAGAGGTGATCGAGCCGCGGATCGAGGAGCTCTACACGCTGGTGCAGGGCGAGCTGCGGCGCAGCGGCTTCGAGGAGCTCCTGTCGTCCGGCATCGTGCTGACCGGCGGCTCGGCGCTGCTGCAGGGCATGACCGAGCTGGGCGAGGAGGTGTTCCACCTGCCGGTGCGCATCGGCGTGCCGGCATACACGGGAGGGCTCGCGGATGTCGTGCGCAGCCCGCGTTACGCAACTGCGATCGGGCTGCTGCTGGAGGGGCGCGACCAGTACCTGCGTGCACAGATGTCGCGGGAGGAAAGGGCGGGGCTGTCCGGAGTGGCGGTACGGATGAAGCAATGGTTCAAGGCGAATTTTTGACGTTGAGCGGCGGACAACAAACAGAAGCGGCGCGCGGTCGGCGCCGGCAGCAGCAACCATATCGACAGGAGAAGGAGACACATCATGTTTGAAATCATCGACCAGACCACGCAGGAAGGCGCCGTCATCAAGGTCATCGGCGTGGGCGGCTGCGGCGGCAACGCCGTCGAGCACATGATCCTGAAGGGGCTCTCCGGCGTGGAGTTCATCTGCGCCAACACCGACGCGCAGGCACTGAAGCGCTCGACCGCAGACCGCCAGCTGCAGCTCGGCAGCAACCTCACGCGCGGCCTGGGCGCGGGAGCGAAACCCGAGATCGGCCGCGACGCCGCGATGGAAGACCGCGACCGCATCGGCGAGATGATCGAGGGCGCCGACATGCTGTTCATCGCCGCCGGCATGGGCGGCGGCACCGGCACCGGCGCCGCGCCGGTCATCGCCGACATCGCCAAGAGCATGGGCATTCTGACCGTCGCCGTGGTCACGCGGCCGTTCTCGTTCGAGGGCAAGCGGCAGCGCGTCGCGCAGGCCGGGATCGAGGAGCTGCAGAAGAAGGTCGACTCGCTGATCATCATCCCGAACAACAAGCTGATGGAGGTGCTGGGCGACGACGTGACGCTGCTCGACGCCTACGCCGCGGCCAACGACGTGCTGCACAGCGCGGTGTCGGGGATCGCCGAGGTGATCAACAACGCCGGGCTCGTCAACGTCGATTTCGCCGACGTGCGCACGGTGATGGGCGAGGTCGGGATGGCGATGATGGGTTCCGCCACGGCGGCCGGCGTCGAGCGCTCGCGCGTCGCCGCGCAGCAGGCGGTCAAGAGCCCGCTGCTGGAAGACGTCAACCTGCTGGGCGCGCGCGGGGTGCTGGTCAACATCACGGCGTCGGCCGGGCTCAAGATGAAGGAATATCACGAGGTCATGAACACCATCAAGGAGTTCACCGCGGAGGATGCGATGGTGATCGTCGGCACGGTGATCGACGAATCGATGGAGGACAGGCTGCGCGTGACGATGGTGGCGACGGGACTGGGCGGCGCCGCGGCAGCGAGGCAGCGGACGCCGAACATCCAGCTGGTCGAGGCGCCCGTCGTGCGCAATGGCACGGATGGCGTCGCGATGACGGCCGACACGATCGACTACAACGACCTCGACCAGCCGGCGGTCGTGCGGCGCGGCCGTGCGGCGACGGGCGGACCGGCGCCGTCGTTCGACGCGGCCGAGATCCCGGCCTTCCTGCGCAAGCAGGCGGACTGACGATGCGCAGGCAGGCGGCCGGCTTGGGGAAGCCGGCCGCGGCCGGCGCTTTGTGGTAACATCCGACGCTCTAAGCCCTTGAACCGGCGCGCTATTCGTGCCCGGTTCGGCGGGCGCCCCGCGGCAACCAGGGACCCCATGCACGCGATGCTGCTGCAACGCACGCTCAAGGCGTCGATCAAGACCACCGGCGTCGGGCTCCACACCGGCGTCCGCGTCGAGCTGACGCTCCGCCCCGCGGCGCCCAACACCGGCGTCGTGTTCCATCGCGTCGACCTCTCGCCACCCGTGGCCATCCCGGCCGACGCGCGGCACGTCGGCGACACCCGGCTGTCGTCGACGCTGAAGCAGGACGGCGCCAGCGTGTCGACGGTCGAACACATCCTGTCGGCGCTCGCCGGCCTCGGCATCGACAACCTGCACATCGACGTCGCCGGCCCGGAGATCCCGATCATGGACGGCAGCGCGGCGCCGTTCGTGTTCCTGCTGCAGTCGGCGGGCATCGTCGAGCAGGACGCGCCCAAGGCGTTCCTGCGCGTCGTCGCCCCGGTCGAGGTGCGCGACGGCGACAAGTGGGCGCGCTTCGATCCGTACAACGGCTTCCGGCTCGACTTCACGATCGACTTCCCGCACCCGGTGTTCGGGTCCGAGAACCGGCACGTCGTCATCGACTTCGCGGAGCACTCGTACGTGAAGGAAGTGGCACGCGCCCGGACGTTCGGCTTCATGCAGGATGTCGAGGCGATGCGCTCGGCCGGCCTCGCGCTGGGCGGCAGCCTGCAGAACGCCATCGTGCTGGACGATTTTCGGGTGCTGAACGCCGAAGGGCTCCGGTACGACAACGAGTTCGTCAAGCACAAGGTGCTGGACGCGATCGGCGACCTCTATCTCCTCGGCCGGCCGATGATCGGCCAGTACACGGCCTACAAGTCCGGGCATGGCCTCAACAATGCGCTTGCCCGCGCGTTGCTCGCCCGGCCGGAAGCGTTCGTGGTGACGACTTTCACCGCCGCCGATGACGTGCCGACGGCGTTCCAGGGCTGGCGGCTCGCCCCGGCCTGACGCGCCGGCCGCCTTCGCCCCGCCTCGTTCGCGCGGTCCCGCGTGGTCCTCGTCCGCTTGCTGTTCTTCCTTGCGCTGGCCGCGATGGCCGTGTCGGGGCTGTTCTACCTCTACACCAAGGACCGGGCTCTTCGCCGGTTTCATACGGTGATTTTCGTGGATAGGTGTGAGAACAGCATGGAAGGGACGTCAGGGGTATTGGTTTGGTAGATTTTGAGCTTTAGGTACTCGGTGTCGCGGAAGCCTCTGGCGCGTCGGCGCAATAGAGCGA
>CALQLA020000084.1 GCA_943331295.2 Bordetella parapertussis
CCTGCGTGCTCCAGGTGCGGCGGCTGCCGCTGCTGCTGCGGCGGCTGGTGAGCCGGCTCGACGTCAAGTGGGACGTTGAGCGGCTGATCAACATACCGACCACGATGCTGATCGGCATCGTGCTGGTCGTGTTCTCCTTCAATCTCGCCGTCCCGATCTCGCAGCTCGCGAACACCGTGACGCGCGCCACGCTGGGCATCGCGATGGCTAACGTCATGCTGTCGTTCCTGATGATGATCACGCGGCGCAAGGCGATCCCGCAGGTGATCGGCTTCCTGTCGATGGAGAACGGGCTCTTCTTCGCCGCGACCAGCGCCACCTACGGCATGCCGATGGTGGTGGAACTCGGCATCGCGCTCGACGTGCTGGTGGGAATGCTGATCCTCGGCGTGTTCTTCTTCCAGATCCGGGAGCAGTTCGACAGCCTCGACCTGAAGCACATGGAAAAGCTGAAGGAAGGCGAATGAAGCGGGTGGACTCGTGATCGAGATCTTCGCCGTCCTCGGCCTGCCGATCCTGGGTGCGGTGATCCAGGCCGCGACCGGCCACCGCCGGTACGCGTCGGCGATCAACATCGCCATCAGCGCGCTGACGTTCGCCGCGGCAGTGGCGCTGACCGCGCGCGTGATCACCGACGGCCCGCTGCTGGTCGCCGAGAAGCAGTTCTTCGTCGACTCGTTCAACGTCTTCCTGGTCGCGCTGACGGCGTTCATCGGCCTCACGACGTCGATCTTCTCCGGCCCGTACATGCGGATCGAGCACGAGCACGGCAAGCTCACCGTCGCCCGGCTGCGGCTCTACCACAGCATGTTCCAGCTGTTCAACTTCACGATGCTGCTGGCGCTCCTCACCAACAACCTCGGCATCCTGTGGGTGGCGATGGAGGCCGCGACGCTGACCACGGTGCTGCTCGTGTCGCTGTACCGGACGCCGACGAGCCTCGAGGCGGCGTGGAAGTACTTCATCCTGTGCGGCGTCGGGCTCGCGCAGGCGCTGTTCGGCACGATCCTGCTCTACTTCGCCGCCGAGAAGCTGCTGGGCGCCGAGGGCGGCGCGCTGCTGTGGACCGAGCTCAACGCCGTGAAGGGCAACCTCGAGCCGACCGTGCTGTCGCTGGCGTTCGTGTTCCTGCTCACCGGCTACGGCACCAAGGTCGGGCTGGTGCCGCTGCACAACTGGCTGCCGGACGCCCACGCCGAAGGCCCGACGCCGGTCTCGGCCGTGCTCTCCGGGCTGCTGCTCAACGTCGCGCTGTACGCGGTGGTCCGCTGCAAGGTGCTGGTCGAGGGCTCGGTGCACACGGCGGTGGCCAAGGAGCTGATGATGGGCTTCGGCCTCCTCTCGGTCGTCGTCGCCGCCTTCCTGCTTTCGCGGCAGAAGGACATCAAGCGGATGTTCGCGTACTCGTCGATCGAGCACATGGGGATCATCACGTTCGCGTTCGGCATGGGCGGGCCGGTGGCCAATTTCGCCGGGCTGCTGCACATGACGGTGCATTCGCTGACCAAGTCGGCCATCTTCTTCGCCGTCGGCCACGCCACGCAGAAGGTGGGCACGCAGATGATGGACAACATCCGAGGGCTGGTCACGATCAGCCCGATGATCGGGTGGGGCCTCCTCATCGGGACGCTGGCGATCCTCGGCATGCCGCCGTTCGGCGTGTTCGCGAGCGAGTTCCTGGTGCTGACGACGGCGATGCGCGAGCAGCCGTGGGCGACGCCGCTCCTGCTCGTTGCGCTGGGCGTCGCGTTCGCGTCGGTGTTCGCGCGCGTGCAGGCGATGGTGTTCGGCGAGACCACGGCCAAGCGGCTGCCGTTCCGGCCGGCGATGATCCCGGTGTTCGTCCACCTCGCGCTGGTGCTGATGCTGGGCCTGTGGATTCCGCCGTTCCTCGCCGAGTGGTACCGGCAGGTCGCGCGCCTGATCGGATGAGGACCGCGCGATGAACCTGTCGGCCCTCGGCATCACCGCCGCCGCGCTGCCGGCCGCCGTGCCCGCGCGGCGCGCGCCCGTCAGCTCCGGGCAGCTGCTCGCCGCCTGCCGGCTGGCGTGGGAACAGGGCGGCGAGCTGGTCGCGCTGTGGGCCAGCGACGACCGCGACCGCCGGCGCGGCTACTGCCTGCGCGTCGCGCTGCGCGACACCGACGGGCTGACGGTGCTGGAATACACGATCCCCGACAGCGACGCGACCTTCCCCGACATCGCGCCGATCTTCCCGGCCGCGGGCCGGATGCAGCGCGCGGCATTCGATCTCGTCGGCGTGCGCTCCGACAACGACGACCAGCGGCCGTGGGCGCGCCACGCGAGCTGGCCGTCCGACCACCACCCGCTCGCTCGCGACGTCGATCCGGTTGAGGCCTGGGACCCGGCGCAGGAGGACTACGCGTTCGTCCGCGTCGCCGGCGACGGCGTGCACGAGATCCCCGTCGGCCCGGTGCACGCGGGCATCATCGAGCCCGGCCACTTCCGCTTCCAGATCGTCGGCGAGAAGGTGCTGCGGCTGGAGCAGCGCCTGGGCTACGCGCACAAGGGCATCGAGAAGCGCTTCGAGGCGCTGCCGCTTGCGGACGGGTACCGGCTCGCGGGCCGCGTGTCGGGCGACAGCACCGTGGCGTACGCGCTCGCCTATGCGCAGGCCGCCGAGGCGATCGCCGAGGCCGTCGTGCCGCCGCGCGCCGCCTGGCTGCGCGCGCTTTGCCTCGAGCGCGAGCGGATCGCCAACCACCTGGGCGACCTGGGCTACCTCGGCAACGATGGCGGCTTCGCGTTCGGGCTGGCGCAGTTCTCGCGGCTCAAGGAAGACGTGCTGCGCACGAACCGCGCGGCCTTCGGCCACCGGTTCCTGATGGACGTCGTGGTGCCCGGCGGCATGGCCGGCGACCTCGCGCCGGAGCACGCGGCGGCGATGCGCGCGGAGGGCACGCTGCTGGCGCGCGAGGTCGCGACGCTGCACTCGATCTACGACAACCACGCCGGGCTGCAGGACCGGTTCCGCACCTGCGGCATCGCGTCGCCGGCGCTGGCGACGAAGCTGGGCCTGTGCGGGATGGCCGGGCGCGCGAGCGGCCGGCTGCGCGACCTGCGCTGCGACTTCCCCGTGGCGCCCTACGACGCGCTGGAGGTGCGGATGGCGACGCGCACCGACGGCGACGTCGCCGCGCGCGTGGCGGTGCGCTTCGACGAGGTGCTGGAGTCGCTGCGCCTCGTGCGCACGATGCTCGACGCCGCGCCGGACGGCGAGGTCCGCGTGCCGCTGCCGCCGGTGCCCGAGTTGCGCCTGGGGCTGGGCTGCGTCGAGGGCTGGCGCGGGCCGGTGCTGGTCGCGCTCGAAAGCGGCCCGGGCGGGACGATCCGCCGCTGCCATCCGCACGACCCGTCGTGGTCGAACTGGCCGGTGCTGGAGCACGCGGTGATCGGCAACATCGTTCCCGACTTCCCGCTGATCAACAAGTCGTTCAATCTTTCGTACAGCGGCCAGGATCTCTAGGCGAAAGGACCCACCGATGCTCCAGATACTGCGCCAGATCGCCCGGACCGGCATCAAGACCGAGGCCCCGCCCGCGCCCGACGAGGAGCGCGTGGTGGTCGCCCGGCTGCAGGCGACGGTGCTGCGCACGCTGGGCCGCGCGCTGACGATCCGGCAGGTCGACGCCGGGTCGTGCAACGGCTGCGAGCTCGAGATCCACGCGCTGTCGAACCCGTACTACAACATCGAGGGGCAGGGCATCCGCTTCGTCGCGAGCCCGCGGCACGCCGACATGCTGCTGGTCACGGGCCCGGTGTCCAAGCACATGGCGATCGCGCTCAAGCGCACGTACGACGCGACGCCCGAGCCGCGCCTCGTCGTCGCCGTCGGCGACTGCGGCTGCAACGGCGGCATCTTCGGCGAGAGCTACGCGTCGTGCGGCCGCGTGTCGAACGTGATCCCGGTCGACGTCGAGATTCCCGGCTGCCCGCCGACGCCGACGCAGTTGCTCGCCGGCATCCTCGCCGCGATCACCAAGGCCGCCGGGTGACGTGACTCGGTCCGGGGCGGGTCGTGGCCATTGCCGCGTCCACCCGGGTTTCGCTGGCGCTCAACGCCGGGCTACCCGCCGAGCAGGTCGCCCGCCGCCTTGCGGCCGCGGGACGCACGGGGAGCGCCGCGCGCGCGTGGCTTCCGCGCGCTGGACGCCTCGAGCACGGGCTGCAGGTACTTCGCCGTGTAGCTCGAGGCGACGCCGACGATGTCCTCGGGCGCGCCCTCGGCGATGATGCGGCCGCCGCCGGCGCCGCCCTCGGGGCCCAGGTCGATGATCCAGTCTGCGGTCTTGATGACGTCGAGGTTGTGCTCGATCACGACCACCGTGTTGCCGTGGTCGCGCAGCCGGTGCAGCACCGTCAGCAGCAGCTCTATGTCGTGGAAGTGCAGGCCCGTCGTCGGCTCGTCGAGGATGTACAGCGTGCGCCCGGTGTCGCGCTTCGACAGCTCGAGTGCCAGCTTCACCCGCTGCGCCTCGCCGCCCGACAGCGTGGTCGCCGACTGGCCCAGCGTGATGTAGCCGAGACCCACGTCGAGCAGCGTGGCGAGCTTGCGCGCGACGGCCGGCACCGGCTCGAAGAACGCGTACGCCTGCTCGACCGTCATCGCCAGCACCTGGTGGATGTTGCGGCCCTTGTACTGGATCTCCAGCGTCTCGCGGTTGTAGCGCTGGCCGTGGCAGACGTCGCAGGGCACGTACACGTCGGGCAGGAAGTGCATCTCGACCTTGATCAGGCCGTCGCCCTGGCAGGCCTCGCAGCGCCCGCCCTTGACGTTGAACGAGAACCGCCCCGGCCCGTAGCCTCGCTCGCGCGACTCCTTCACCTGCGCGAACATCTCGCGGATCGGCGTGAAGAGCCCGGTGTACGTCGCCGGGTTCGAACGCGGCGTGCGGCCGATCGGGCTCTGGTCGACGCTGATCACCTTGTCGAAGAACTCGAGGCCTTCCAGTTCGCCGTGCGCTGCGGGCTCGGTGGTGCTGCCGTAGAGGTGCCGCGCCACCGCGTGGTAGAGCGTGTCGTTGATCAGCGTCGACTTGCCCGAGCCCGACACGCCGGTCACGCAGACGAAGAGCCCGACCGGCAGCGACAGCGTCACGTCGTGCAGGTTGTTGCCCGACGCGCGGTGGATGACGAGCCGGCGCGCGGGGTCGGCGCGGTGCCGCTTCGCCGGCATCGGGATCTGGCGGTGCCCGGAGAGGTACTGCCCGGTCAGCGAATGCGCCGCGTGCCGGATGTCCTCCGGCGTGCCCTGCGCGACCACCTGCCCGCCGTGCTCGCCGGCGCCCGGCCCCATGTCGACCACGTAGTCGGCGCACAGGATCGCATCCTGGTCGTGCTCGACCACGATCACGCTGTTGCCCAGGTCGCGCAGGTGCTTCAGCGTCTCCAGCAGCCGGTCGTTGTCGCGCTGGTGCAGGCCGATCGACGGCTCGTCCAGCACGTACATCACGCCGGTCAGCCCCGAGCCGATCTGCGACGCGAGCCGGATCCGCTGCGCCTCGCCGCCCGACAGCGTTTCCGCCGAGCGGTCGAGCGACAGGTAGTCGAGCCCGACGTTGTTGAGGAAGTTGAGGCGGCTGACGATTTCCTTGACGATCCGGTCGGCGATCGCCTGCTTCTGACCCTCGAGCTTCAGCCCGCCGAAGAAGTCCGCCGCCGCGCGCAGCGCCAGCCCCGACACCTGGTAGATCGCGCGCGCGCCTTCGCCCTCGCCCACCTTGACGAACCGCGCCTCGCGCCGCAGCCGCGTGCCGTCGCATTCGGGGCAGGGCTTGGAGTTGAGGTACTTCGACAGCTCCTCGCGCACCATCACCGAGTCGGTCTCGCGGTAGCGCCGCTCGAGGTTGGGGATGATCCCCTCGAACTTGTGCTCGCGGACCACCGGCTTGCCGCGGTCGGACAGGTAGGAGAAGGGAATTTTCTCCTCGCCGCTGCCGTAGAGGACGACCTGCTGCACGCGCTCGGTGAGCTTCGCGAATGACTTCTCGAGGTCGAAGCCGACGTGCTTGGCGAGGCCCTGCAGCATCTGGTAGTAGAACTGGTTGCGGCGGTCCCAGCCCTTGATCGCGCCCGACGCGAGCGACAGCTGCGGGAAGGCGACGACGCGCTTCGGGTCGAAGAAGCTGATCGTGCCGAGGCCGTCGCAGCGCGGGCAGGCGCCCATCGGGCTGTTGAACGAGAAGAGCCGCGGCTCGAGCTCGGCGAGCGAGTAGTTGCAGACCGGGCATGCGAACTTGGCCGAGAAGAGATGCTCGACGCCGCTGTCCATGTCCACGGCCAGCGCGCGCCCGTCGCCGTGGCGCAGCGCGGTTTCGTAGGACTCGGCCAGCCGCTGCTGCAGGTCGGGCTGCACCTTGAGGCGGTCGACGACGACCTCGATCGTGTGCTTGACGCTCTTGGCGAGCTTCGGCACCGCGTCGATCTCGTGTACCTTGCCGTCGACGCGCACGCGGACGAAGCCCTTGGCGCGGAGCTCGACGAACATCTCGAGGTGCTCGCCCTTGCGGTTGACGAGGACGGGCGCCAGGATCATCAGCTTCGCGCCGTCCGGGAACGCCAGCGTCGCATCGACCATCTGCGAGATGGTCATCGCCGCGAGCTTCTGCTCCGGATGGTCGGGGCAGTACGGATCGCCGACGCGCGCGAACAGCAGCCGCAGGTAGTCGTGGATCTCGGTGACCGTGCCGACCGTCGACCGCGGGTTGTGCGACGTGGCCTTCTGCTCGATCGAGATGGCCGGCGACAGGCCCTCGATCAGGTCGACGTCGGGTTTCTCCATCAGCTGCAGGAACTGCCGCGCGTAGGCCGACAGCGACTCGACGTAGCGACGCTGGCCTTCCGCATACAGCGTGTCGAAGGCGAGCGAGCTCTTGCCCGATCCCGACAACCCCGTCACCACGATCAGCTTGTGGCGCGGCAGGTCGAGGTTGATGTTCTTGAGATTGTGGGTGCGCGCGCCGCGTATGCGGATGTAGTCCATGCTTTGCTGGAGCCTCTTGCTGGTGCCTGCCATTGCCTCTGGGCGCCCCGCCGGTTATGCCGTTCCGCCTAGACCGCCCGACGGAGAAAAAGCTGCGGAGCAACCTGCTACTATACCGTCAATCCGCAGCCGTTCCCTAGACGCGGGTTCCCCCCAGTTCCGTTCGAGTTCCGCCCCGATGCCGTCCGACCGCGACCCGTCCCCGAGGGATCGCTCCGCCCCGCCTTCCGCCGCCGCCGCGCGGGTCCGCATGACGCCCTCGGAGCGGCGCGCCACCGCGGGCCTGTCCGGCATCTTCGGGCTGCGCATGCTGGGGATGTTCATCGTGCTGCCGGTCATGGCGCTCTACGCCGACACGCTGCCGGGCGGCCACGACCGCCTGCTCGGTGGCCTGGCGCTGGGTGGCTACGGCCTCACGCAGGCGCTGTTCCAGATCCCCTTCGGCTGGGCCTCCGACCGCTGGGGCCGGAAGCGCGTCATCGCGGCGGGCCTGCTGGTCTTCGCCGCCGGCAGCTGCATCGCCGCGTGGGCGCCCGACGTCGGCTGGCTGATCGCCGGACGCGCGGTGCAGGGCGCCGGCGCCGTGGGCTCCGCGGTGCTGGCGCTCACCGCCGACCTCACGCGCGACGAGGTCCGCACCCGCGCGATGGCGGTGATCGGCATCTCGATCGGCGCGACGTTCGCGCTGTCGCTCGTCGGCGGGCCCGCGCTCACGGCGCTGATCGGCGTGCCCGGCATCTTCGCGCTGACCGGGGTGCTCGCGCTCGGCGCCATCGTGATGATCTACCGCGCCGTGCCGACGCCGGATGTCCGCCGTGCACACGCGCCCGAGGCGCGGCAGTGGGGCCGGGTGTTCGCCGACGGCCAGCTGTTGCGCCTCAACTACGGGATCTTCGCGCTGCATGCGTGCCTGATGGCGCTGTTCGTGCAGGTGCCGTTCATGCTGCGCGACGGCGGCGTGGGGCCGGCGCAGCAGTGGGCCGTCTACCTGCCGGTGCTGGTGGCGTCGGTGCTGCTGATGGTGCCCGCGCTGTCGCAGGCGGATCGGCCGGGCCGCGGCAAGGCCGTCTTTGTCGGCGGCGTCACCGCGCTCCTCGCCGGCCAGTTGCTGTTCGCGACCGCCGGCACCTCGCTGCCGCTGCTCATCGCGGCACTGGTCGTGTTCTTCGCCGCGTTCAACCTGATGGAGGCCATGCTGCCGTCGCTGGTGTCGAAGTTCGCGCCGCCGGACATCAAGGGCACGGCGACGGGTGTCTACTCGGCCGTGCAGTTCCTCGGAGCCTTCCTCGGCGCGGCGGTCGGCGGCTGGCTTTCGCAGCACCACGGCGGCGGCGCCGTGTTCGGCTTCTGCGTTGCGCTGTCGGTCGCCTGGCTCGCGATCTGCAGCACCATGTCGGCGCCGCCGGCTTACAATCACCGCAATCTTTCCATGGGAGAAACTTGAGATGGCCTCCGTCAACAAGGTAATTCTGATCGGCAACCTCGGGCGCGATCCCGAAACCCGCTACACGACCGGCGGCGACGCCGTCACCAACCTCAACCTCGCCACCACCGAGACGTGGAAGGACAAGAGCGGCGAGAAGCAGGAAAAGACCGAATGGCACCGCGTCGTGCTCTTCGGCCGCCAGGCGGAGATCGCCGGCGAGTACCTGAAGAAGGGCCGCTCGGTCTACATCGAAGGCCGGCTGCAGACGCGCAAGTACACGGACAAGGACGGCGTCGAGAAGTACGCGACCGAAGTCGTCGGCGACCGGATGCAGCTGCTGGGCAGCCGCGATGGCGGTGGCGGTGGCGGCGGTGGCGACGCGGAATTCTCCGGCGGCGGCGGCGGGGGTGGCGGCGGCCGCAGCGAGCGCGCGGCTCCGTCGGGCGGTGGCAAGCCGGCCGGCGGCGGCGCCCGCAAGCCCCCGACCGACAACTTCGACGACGACATCCCGTTCTAAACCGGGCGCGTTGCCCGGGTTTCGCTGGCGCTCAACCCGGGCTACGGATTCGGGCTACGGATTCGGGCTACGGATATCCGCTGATCCTGCTGCCTCGCCGGCGATGACCCCGCCACCGAGGCACACGTCGCCGTCGTACACGACGAGATACTGCCCCGGCGTGGGCGCCCACTGCGGCGCGTCGAACGTCGCACGGGCCTGCCCACTGTCGGCGAGCTCGATGCGGCAGCCGGCGTCCGGCATCCGGTAGCGGGTCTTCGCCCCGGCGTGCGCAAGCGTCGCAGCGGCCGGCGGGGTGCCGGCGATCCAGTGCATCGCCTGCGCGTCGACCGTCGTCCGGTAGAGCCGCTGATCGTCGTGCCCCTGGACCACCACCAGCGCGTTCCGCGCATGGTCCTTGGCGGCGACGAACCACGGCAGGTCCGAGCCGTCCCGCGTGCCGCCGATGCCGAGCCCCTGCCGCTGGCCCAGCGTGTAGTAGGCGAGCCCGTGATGCCGGCCCACGACCGCGCCGGACGGCGTCTCGATCGGGCCCGGCGCCTTGGGCAGGTAGCGCGCGAGAAAATCCCGGAACGGCCGCTCGCCGATGAAGCAGATGCCGGTCGAGTCCTTCTTCGCCCACGTCGGGATGCCTTCGCGCCGGGCGAGCGCGCGCGCGTCGCGCTTTTGCATGTCGCCCAGCGGGAAGAGCACGGGCGAGAGCTGCTCCTGCGACAACTGGTGCAGGAAGTAGCTCTGATCCTTGCCGGCGTCGGCGGCCTTCAGCAGTTCGACGCCCGCGCCGGTGCGCCGTACGCGCGCGTAATGGCCGGTGGCGATGTGGTCGGCGCCCAGCGTCCGAGCGTGGTCGAGGAACGCCCGGAACTTGATCTCGCTGTTGCACAGCACGTCGGGGTTGGGCGTGCGCCCGGCGGCGTACTCGCGCAGGAAATGCGCGAACACGCGCTCGCGGTATTCCGCGGCGAAGTTGACCGCCTCGAGGTCGACGCCGATCACGTCGGCGACCGACGCCGCGTCGACCAGGTCCTCGCGCGACGTGCAGTAGTCGTCGGTGTCGTCGTCCTCCCAGTTCTTCATGAACAGGCCGACGACCTCGTAGCCCTGCTGCTTCAGCAGCCACGCGGCGACCGACGAGTCGACGCCGCCGGACATCCCGACGACGACGCGCGGCCGGCGCGCCATCACGGTGCCTCGCGCAGCAGCGCGAGCGGATAGCGGCTTCCGGCGCGGTGGTCGTCGAGGCACCGCAGGACCAGCGGGCTGCGATGCCGCGCGGGGTACGGCGCCACCTCGTCGTAGGAAAGCCACAGCGCGCGGACGATGCCGGTGTCCAGCACCCGGTCGCGGTCGTGGCCGACGACGTCCGCGGCCACCGCGAAGCGGATGAAGGTCGCGCCGTTGTCGGGCGCCTGCCACCGGTAGATGCCGACCAGCGCGGTCGGCCGCACGTGGTAGCCGCTTTCCTCCAAGGTTTCGCGGACGGCCGCGTCGAGGATCGACTCGCCGGCCTCGAGGTGGCCCGCCGGCTGGTTGAGGCGCAGGCCGTCGCGCGTTTCCTCCTCGACGAACAGCAGCGCGCCGTCGCGCATGACGACGGTGGCGACGGTCAGGACGGGGCGCGGTTGCGCGTTCTCGGGCATGGCACCAAAGGGCGATCGGGGCGGCAAGCTTCGATCGCGGCACTGAATCCCGGGGTCCCGGCAGCGACCGGGGAAACAGGCGACAAAAGAAAGGGCAACAAAAAAAGGCAAAAAAAAGGCAGGGGACTCGCGGCCCCTGCCTCAGTACGATGGAGCGAGGCTTAGTTGCCCTTCGCGCCCGTAGCGGTCGTCGCGTCGACGGCCTTCTGCTTGTCCTTGGTCGTCGGCAGCGCCTTCGGCTCGTTCTTCTCGGCCTTGGCAGCGGCGGAACCCTTGGCGGCGGCTTGGCCGCTCGTGGCAGCGCCTTCGGCGCCGGCCTTGGTGGCGGAGTCGACGGCCTTTTGCTTGTCGGCCTTCGTCGGCAGCGCCTTCGGCTCGGACTTCTGCGCCTTCGCCGCGGCGGAGGCCTTGGCATCGGCTTGGCCGCTGGTGCCGGCGCCTTCGACGCCGGCCTTGGTGGCGGCGTCAACGGTCTTGGCCTTTTCCGCGGCGGCGGGGGTCTTCGCCATCGGGGTGGCCATGGCGGGGTCCGGCTTCACGGCCGGAGCCTGGGCCGAAGCGGCGGTGGCAAACGCGCCGGCGATCAATGCAACGATCAGCTTGTTCATGTGGGGTCCTTTGTTTTGGGTGGTGTGGAACGACTGCTGCACGGAATCAGTGAAACCTTACTAGTTTACGGCCTCTCGCGGGCTATTGCAACCCGGGGCGAATGCGGATCCCTTCGCCCCGGACAGGACTGCCGGCTTATTTGGCCGGCTTCTGGTCCGGATTCGTGGTCGTCGCCGACTTCGGCGCGGCCTTCTTGGTCGACTTGGTGGACTTCTTCTTGCTGGTCGACTTGGTGGACGACTTGGCGGCATCGCCCGACTTGGCGGTGTCGGCGGACTTGGCGGCTTCCGGCGCCTTGGCGGCGGCCGTCGGCGCTGCAACCGGCGCGGGCGCAGGCGTGGCAGCCATCGGCTTCGCAGCCGGGGCGGGCGCGGGGGCGGGGGCTTGCGCGAAGGCGCTCAGCGCGAAGGCGCTGGCGATAAGGGCGGTCAGAAGCTTGCTCATTGTTTCCTCAGGGGTTTGTGGGAAATCGACACGTTCGTGGTGTCCTCGCCTATAACGCATCCCCCGATACGCCGGTTGACAAGCCCGGCTGACGCCCGGGATTGCCGTCACCGCCGGCCGGGCGGAGGCCTGCCGAGGCATCCAACTACCGGTCGAGCGTCATTTCGCGCTGCAGCCAGCCCCGCAGCAGAGGCACCGTGACCGGGCGCTTGGTCGCGAGCGAGTGCCGGTCGAGTGCCGCCAGCGTCTGGCAGAGCGCCGTCATGTCGCGCCGGCCGTGGAGCAGCAGGTACCGGATCACGTCGTCGGCAAGGACGAACCCGCGCCGCCGGGCGTAATCGGCCAGCGCCGCCGGCTTTTCCTCATCGGCCAGCGGGGACACCTCGTAGACGAGGCCCCAGGCGAGCCGGCTCCGGAGGTCGTCGCGCAACGGCAACGCCGAGAGCGGCTGCCGGCTCGCGGCGATCAGGTGGCCGCCGCGAGCCCTTAGCGCGTTGTACAACGTGAACAGCGCGCTCTGCGCCGAGGCCTCCGCCCGGTCGATGTCGTCGACGGCAAGCAGCGCCACCGCGCCGAGGGCATCGGGGTCGCCCCCCGCGAACGCGCCGGGATCGGAAAAATACGTCGCGACGGCGCCGCGCGCGGCTGCCGCGGCCACCGCGGCCTTCAGGAGGTGCGTCTTGCCAGCCGCCGGCGTTCCCCACAGCAGCACGCCCGTCTCGGTCGCGGCGCCGGACGCGAAGCGGGCGACGGCGGCGGCGACCTCGGCGTTGCGCCCGGCAAGGAAATTCTCGAACGCCGGCGGCTCCGGGGCCGCCAGCTCGAGCACCAGCTGCTCCATCAGGGCTCGCGGTACAGCGGCGACTCGAGATAGGTCGCGCGGAGATGACGCAGGGCGACCAGCAGCACGGCCGAGATCGGCAGCGCCAGCAGCACGCCGGCGAAGCCGAACAGCTGCGCGAAGGCCATCAGCGCGAAGATCACGGCCAGCGGGTGCAGCCCGATCCGCTTGCCGACCAGGTAGGGGATCAGCACGTAGTTCTCGAGCAGCTGGCCGATTCCGTACACCGCCAGCACCGCGAGGAAGCCGGGCAGCCCGTGCCATTGCAGCAGCGCGGCCAGCATGCCGAGGATGAAGCCCATTCCGAAGCCGACGTAGGGGATGAAGACGAGCAGCCCGGTCAGGATGCCGATCGGCAGCGCGAACTGGAGCCCGGCGACCGACAGCGCGATCGCGTAGTACGCGGCGAGCGACACCATCACCAGGATCTGCCCGTGCAGGAACTCCGACAGCACGTGGTCGATGTCGTGGCCCATCGTCCGCACCAGCGGCGCCCAGCGGCGGGGCATCAGGTCGTCGATGCGGCGCATGATCGGGTCCCAGTCGCGCAGCAGGTAGAACATCACGACCGGCGACAGCGCGGCGTTGATCAGCACCGACAGCATGATGAGCCCGCCGGCCTTCACGCCCGAGAAGATCTGCAGCGACAGCGCCTTGGCACTCTCCGCGTTCTCGGCGATCAGATCCTTCAGGTAGGCGAAATCGAGCTTCAGCTCGATGCCGAACTGGTTGTTGAGCCACGGCGCCACGCGCGACGTGAACTGCTCGGCCAGCGCCGGCAGTTGCCGGATCACCAGTCCGATCTCGGCCTGGATCAGCGGGATGATCACGAGCAGCAGCGCGAGGATGACGGCCGCGATCACCAGCACGGCGATCAGCGTTCCGAGGGTGCGCGGGATGTGCGCCCGCTCGCAGCGATGCACGATCGGCAGCCCGAGATAGGCGAGGATGGCGCCGATCAGGAACGGGGTGAGCGCCCCGCCCAGCCAGTGCAGCATGGCCGCCAGCAAGAGAGCGGCCCCGGCCACCCAAACGTAGTGGCGGGCGTGGAGCCGCGTGCGGATGGGGCCGGGTGGAAGCACGCCAGCGCCAGGCGCGGAATCGGGGACGGACGCTCGGTCGTTTGTCATTTCCGGTAAAATCCAGTGGCAAAGTCTTGCACTTTACAGTGCGGATGCCCTACACCTCAATCCCGACGGTGCCCGCACCCGATCCCCAAGCCCCGGCCCGGGCCCAGCACCCGGCCCCCCTCGCCGATGAGCTCCGCACCGCCCGTTCCGCCGCCTTCGCCCTCCGCGACCGCCTCGCTGTCGTACCGCGACGCCGGTGTCGACATCGACGCCGGCGACACGCTGGTCGAGCGGATCAAGCCGTACGCCAAGCGCACCATGCGGCCCGAGGTGCTGGCCGGCATCGGCGGCTTCGGGGCGCTGATCGAGATCGGCAAGCGGTTCCGGGAGCCGGTGCTGGTTGCCGGCACCGACGGCGTCGGCACCAAGCTGAAGCTCGCGTTCGAACTCGACCGGCACGACACGGTCGGCATCGACCTCGTCGCGATGAGCGTCAACGACATCCTGGTCCAGGGCGCCGAGCCGTTGTTCTTCCTCGACTATTTCGCGTGCGGCAAGCTCGACGTCGCCACCGCGGCCGAGGTGATCAAGGGCATCGCCGCGGGCTGCGAGCAGGCCGGCTGCGCGCTCACCGGCGGCGAGACCGCCGAGATGCCCGGCATGTACGCGGCGGGCGAGTACGACCTCGCGGGCTTCGCCGTGGGCGTCGTCGAGAAGTCGCAGGCGATCGACGGCAGGTCGATCGCGGCCGGCGACGTCCTGCTCGGGCTCGCGTCGAGCGGCCCGCACTCCAACGGCTTTTCGCTGATCCGCCGCATCGTCGAGGTTTCCGGCGCCGACCTCACGCAGCCGATCGCCGGCGTCACCGGCGCGCGCACGCTGGGCGAGACGCTGCTCGCGCCGACCGCCATCTACGTCAAGCCCCTGCTCGCGCTGATGCAGGCGCTGCCGGTCAAGGGAATGGCGCACATCACCGGCGGCGGCCTTACCGAGAACACCCACCGGATGTTCCCGGAGGACGTCGCGGCCGCCATCGACGCCGCAGCCTGGCCCCGGCCGCCGGTCTTCGGCTGGCTGCAGCGCGCGGGCAACGTGACCGACGCCGAGATGCACCGCGTCTTCAACTGTGGCATCGGCATGGTGGTGGTGGTCGCGGCGGAACACGCCGCGCGCGCCGCCGACCTGCTGGCTGCGGCGGGAGAGACCGTCTACCGGATCGGCACCGTCGTCCCCCGCGCGCCTGGCGCGCCGGGCACCGTCGTTGGATGATCGCATCCACGTGGCGTGCAGCCCGGCGTTGAGCGCGAGCGAAACCCGGGTGGACCGTCCCCCTTTGCGCCTCTCCCCGGGTTTCGCGTTCGCTCAACCCGGGCTACGGCGACGGAGCGGGCGCTGATATGCCCACCCCGCGCATCACCGTACTGATCTCCGGCCGCGGCTCGAACCTGGGCGCGCTGCTCGCGGCGCAGGCGGCCGGCACGCTGGGCGGCCAGGTCGTGCGGGTCATCAGCAACCGGCCGGGCGTGGCCGGGCTGGAACTCGCCGCCGGCCACGCCGTCGCGACGACCGTCGTCGACCACCGCCAGTTCGGCGATCGCGCCGCGTTCGACACGGCGCTGGCCGCCGCCATCGACGCCGACGCCCCCGACCTCGTGGTGCTCGCGGGGTTCATGCGCATCCTGGGCGCCGCGTTCGTCGCCCGCTACGCGGGCCGGATGCTCAACATCCACCCGTCGCTGCTGCCGGCTTACACCGGGCTGCACACGCACCGGCGCGCGCTGGCCGACGGCGCTCGCATCCACGGCTGCACCATCCATTTCGTCACCGCCGACCTCGACTACGGCCCGATCGTCGCGCAGGCGGCGGTGCCGGTGCACCCGGCCGACGACGAGGATGCGCTCGCCGCGCGGGTGCTGGCCGCCGAGCACCGGCTGCTGCCGGCGGCCGTCCGCGCCTTCTGCGAGCGGCGTCTGGTCATCGCCGGCGGCCGGGTGCGCGTTAAGGGTGAGACCATCCGCGACGGGATCCTGGAAGTTCCGGCCGGGGTCGGGTAACGCCCGGGCCGGCGCTCCGGGCCCCCGCGCGCGAACTGTCACGACGCGGGACGATCGAAGCACCATGCGCAGCCCAACCCTCAACGTCATTGCACCCCTGCCGCCGACGCGCGACCGCGCCGCGGGCAGCCCACCCGACGCGCCCGCGCGCCGCCGGTGGTGGACGTCGCGCCGGGCGCTGGTGGGTGCGCTCGCGGCGTCGGTGGTCGTCCACCTCGCGTTTTCGCTGTTCCCGGCGCTGATCCCGGGCGAGCCCGACCAACCCCCGCTGCAGGTCGCGATCACCGAGCTGCCGCCGCCGCCGACGCCGGCTGCCGCCGCGCCGGCGCCGAAGCCGAAGCGGGTGCCGCGGTCGGCACCGGTCACCACCCCCGAGCCCGCGCCGGTCGCCGCGGTGGAAACGTCGCCGACCGAGCCGGTCGCCGAGGCCGCCCCGACGCCCGAGCCCGCCGCCGTGCCGGAACCGGCCGCGCCGCCGGCCGAAACCGTGGCGACCGCCCCGGAAGCCGCGCCGGCGGAACCGCCGCCGAAGGCGCTGCCGCCGCGGGTGGATCTCGGCTACAAGGTCTTCCTCGGCACGCAGGGCTTCCTGATCGGCGAGGCCACCTACCGGTTCGAGCACAGCGGCCTCCAGTACCAGATGGAAACCATCGGCGAGGCGCGCGGCC
>CALQLA020000085.1 GCA_943331295.2 Bordetella parapertussis
CGGGTTTCGCTGCGCTCAACGCCGGGCTGCACAACACCGGGCTACGCGGCGCGTTGCCATTCTTTTCCGTAGCCCGGCGTTGAGCGCAGCGAAACCCGGGGCGGCCTTCCCGACTGCCACGACCGCAGGGGCACGACGATGAGCGGCGTCGAGTTCGGCTTCGTGATGTTCGGCGTGATGCTGGTGATGCTCGCGCTGCGCGTTCCGATCGGCATCGCGATGCTGCTGACCGGCGTGGCGGGATACGTCGCGCTGTCCGGCTGGATGCCTCTGCTCAACTACCTCAAGTCGGTCGCGTTCTCGCGCTTCTCGGTCTACGACCTGTCCGTGGTCCCCATGTTCCTGATGATGGGCCAGTTCGCGAGCCGCGGCGGTTTGTCGCGCTCGCTCTTCAACGCCGCGAACGCGGTGATCGGCCACTGGCGCGGCGGCGTCGCGATGGCGGCGGTGGGCGCGTGCGCGGGGTTCGGCGCGATCTGCGGCAGTTCGCTTGCCACCGCGGCGACGATGGGCCAGGTGGCGCTGCCGGAACTGCGCCGGCTGAAGTACGAGCCCGCGCTCGCCACCGGCGCGCTCGCCGCGGGCGGCACGCTCGGCATCCTGATCCCGCCGTCGATCGTGCTCGTGGTCTACGCGATCCTCGCCGAGCAGAACATCGCCAAGCTGTTCATGGCGGCGTTCGTGCCCGGCATCATCGCCACCGTCGGCTACATGATCGCGATCGCGATCTACGTGCGCGTCAAGCCGGGATCGGGGCCCGTCGGCGAGCGGTACACGGGTGCCGAGCGCCTCGCGGCGATCCGCGCCGTCTGGCCGGTCGTGCTGCTGTTCCTCGTCGTCATCGGCGGCATCTACGGCGGGATCTTCACGCCGACCGAGGCGGCCGCGGTCGGCACCGTCGGCGCGCTGGTGTTCGCGGTCTGGCTGGGCGGCATGCGCTGGAGCGGGCTGAAGGAATGCATCTACGGCACCGCGGAGGCCACCGGGATGATCTTTCTCATCCTGCTGGGCGCGGACCTGCTCAACGTCTTCCTCGCGCTGACGCAGATGCCCGCCGAGCTTGCCCAATGGGTGGGCCGGAGCGGCTTCTCGCCGCTCGTCGTGATGTTCGCGATCATCGGGATCTACGTGGTGCTGGGCTGCCTGATGGACAGCCTGTCGATGATCCTGCTGACCATCCCGATCTTCTTCCCGATCGTGATGGGCCAGGACTACTTCGGGCTCGATGCGACGGACAAGGCCATCTGGTTCGGGATCATCGCGCTGATGGTCGTCGAGATCGGGCTGATCACGCCGCCCGTCGGGATGAACGTCTACATCATCAACAGCCTCGCGCGCGACGTGCCGATGGCGGAAACGTTCCGCGGCGTGGTGCCGTTCCTGATCTCCGACGCGCTGCGCGTGACGCTGCTGGTGTTCTTCCCGGTGCTCTCGCTCTGGCTCGTGCACCTGCTCGGCTGACGTGGCCGCCCCGCGCGCCCTTGCAAGCTTGCCGCAGGTCGTGATTCCGTAGCAGGACGAACGCACCACGCACGGCGCGGTGCCGCGGCTCGCTGTTCAGAACACCCGGAACGCGCCACGGAGGTTTCCGAGCGGCCAGCGCCCGGCGGCGAACAGCGCGTGCTTGAACTCGAAGAAGTGGGCGCGCGCCTCGCCGGCCAGCGCGGCAAGTTCACGCTGCTGCGCCGCGATCTGCGCGGCGCCCGCCGCGGCGCGCGCGAGCGCCGGATCGGCAATGCCCGCCTTTGCCATCGCGGCGAGCGCGGCGACGGCACAGGGTTCCGCGAGACGCCCTGCAATGGCTGCGAGCCGGGCCGCGACGTCGGCCTCGCCCAGGCGCTCCGCAGCGCGCTCCCACAGCCACGCGCGCTCGGCCTCTTCCGCGTCCCACCACACGCCGTCGGCGTCGATCGCGTGCAGGATCGTCGCGGCGGCACGCCAGTCGGCGACGTATTCCACGTCCTGCCGCGCGATGGTGGCGATCGCGTGGCGCATCGACTCGGCCAGCGCGCGCACCGGCTGCGCGAGCGGCTGCCCGACCTCCGCGAACCAGGGTGGCGCACGCGGCGTCACGTCGTGCCCGCGATCGCGATTGCGCGCGGAGCGGCCCGCCACGCGCGTTCGGCGCGGCTGCGCATCACGCGCGTGGCCCGCGCACAATGATCTCGTCGATCCGCGCCAGGATGCCGCGCAGGATGTTGACCTCCTCCTTCTCGAGCCCGGCCCGGGCGAACAGCCGCCGCAGGCGCGGCAGCAGCCGCTTCGGCCGCGCCGGATTGAGGAAGCGCATCGCGGTCAGCGTGTGCGCACCGTGCACGAACAGCGCCTCGATCTCGTCGGACGTGGCGCCGGCGAACCGGGGTGCCGACCAGACGGCATCGCCTTCCATCGCGACCCGCAGCTCGTAGGCGACGACCTGCACCGCGGCGGCGAGGTTGAGCGAGCCATAGTCGGCACTCGACGGAATGGTCGCCACCATCGAGCAGTGCGCGAGCTCGCGGTTCGACAGCCCCGACATCTCGCCGCCGAACACGAGCGCGACGTCGCCCCCGGCCGAAGCCGCGACCGCGGCGGCGGCCGCCGCGCGCGCAGGCAGCACGCGGCCGGCGAGCTCGCGCGGCCGCGCCGAGAACCCGATCGTCGCCACGCAGCCCGCGAGCGCTTCCTCGAGGCTGTCGACGACGCGCGCGGCGTCGAGCACGGCCGTGGCGCCGGAGGCCATCGCCAGCGCGTCCGGGTCCGGAAAGCGGCGCGGGTTGACGAGCACCAGCCGGGTGAGCCCCATCGTCAGCATCGCCCGCGCCGCCGCGCCGATATTGCCGGGGTGGCTGGTCGCGACGAGAACGACGCGCAGGCGGTCGAAGGACGGCTTCATCGGGGAGTCCGGCGGGAGGTGGCCAACAATCGGGACGAAATCAGGATGGCGGGACGGGGCGGCGGATCGGGACGCGGCAACGGTGGCAGGCGCGCAAACACGGAGTCCGGCGGTCGCACCGGTTACAATGGTGTCCCTCGATCTCCTGACTCCGCCGGCCGCGACGCCGACGGCACCCTCACGCCATGCATCCTTCGCTCGCCATCGCGGTGAAAGCCGCGCGCCGTGCCGGCAACTTCATCAATCGCAGCGCGCGCGACCTCGACCTGCTCACCGTGACCACGAAGGGGCCGAAGGACTTCGTCAGCGAAGTCGACCGGACCGCCGAGGCGACGATCGTCGAGACCATCCACGAGGCCTATCCGGACCACGCGATTCTAGCAGAGGAAGGCACGGCCAAAGGCGCCAACGCCGACGCCGAGAACGTCTGGATCATCGACCCGCTCGACGGCACCACCAACTTCCTCCACGGCTTCCCGCAGTACTGCGTGTCGATCGCGCTGCAGCACCGCGGCGTGATCACGCAGGGCGTGATCTACGACCCGGTGCGCAACGACCTCTTCACCGCGACCCGCGGCCGCGGCGCATTCCTCAACGAGCGGCGCATCCGCGTGTCGAAACGCGACCACCTCCGCGACTGCCTGATCGGCACCGGCTTCCCGTTCCGGGACGGCAGCTACCTCGACACCTACCTGCAGATGATGAAGACGATGATCGAGCAGACCGCCGGACTGCGCCGTCCCGGCGCCGCCGCGCTCGACCTCGCGTACGTCGCCGCGGGCTTCTACGACGGCTTCTGGCAAGTGGGCCTCAACCCCTGGGACGTCGCGGCCGGCAGCCTGCTGGTGCAGGAAGCGGGCGGCCTCATCGGCGACCTCTCCGGCGAAGGCGACTTCCTGTACGGCGGCCAGGTGATCTGCGCGAATCCCAAGGTGTTCGCGCAGATGGTGAACGCGTTGAGCCCCTATCGCAGCGAAATGGCGAAGAAGCTCGCGCCGAAGCCCGTCAGCCCGGCGCCCTGAAGCGATCGCCGGCGCGCGCGCTCAGCGCGGTGAATCCGCGCCCGGCGGCGCCGCCGCGGCCTTGGCGTCGTCGGCGAACACCGCCCACTCCTTCAGGAGGGCGAGCCCGAGGGCCAGCAGCACCGGCCCGAGGAAGATGCCGATGAAGCCGAAGGCCACGACCCCGCCCAGGATGCCCAGCATCACGAGGATGAACGGGAGGTTGCTGCCGCGGCTGATGATCAGCGGCTTCAGCACGTTGTCGATCGACGACACCACGAGCGCGCCCCAGGCCAGCATGAAGATCCCGGCGCCGGTGTGGCCCTGCCACAGCAGCCAGGCGCCGGCGGGAATCCAGATCAGCGGCGGCCCGATCGGCACCGGTGACAGGAAGAACGCGGCGAGCCCCAGGAGCGGCGCGGCGCCGATGCCGACGATCCACAGCCCGATCGCCGTCAGCACCCCCTGCGCCAGCGCAGTGCCGAGAATCCCGTAGACGACGCCGCGGGTGGTGGCGGTGGCGACGTCGAGGAGCCGCGCGCCGCGGTCGGGCGCGATCCGCTCGACCGCGGCGCGCAGGCGGCGCGTGGCCGCGTCCCCGTCGCGGAAGAAGAAGTAGGCGATCAGCACCGACAGCGTCAGCTGCAGCAGGCCCTGCGCGACGCTGGCGCCGCCCGTTACCAGCGCGGCCTTGGCCGGCTCGGCCAGCTTGCCCAACTCCGTCAGGAGCCGCGGCGTGTCGTGCGCGAGGTCGCCCCAGTACGCCTGCAGCCGCTGGCCGACCAGGGGGATCTCCACCACCCAGGCCGGCGGCTCCGGCGGTCCCCGGTCGACCGCCTGGCGCGCGAAATCGGCCAGCCGCTCGAAATTGTCGGCCAGCGTGACGCCGACGATGACGAACGGCGCCAGCGCGACGATCGCGATCACGAGCGTCAGCAGCCCGCCGGCCATGCTGCCGTGCCCACCCAGCCACCGCTTCATGCGCGTGAAGACGGGCCAGGTCGTGACGGCGAGCACCACCGCCCACATCACCGCCGTCAGGAACGGCCGGAGCACGAGAAAACAGCCGGCGATCAGCGTCGCCAGCACGGCGAGCGTCATCGTCTGCTCGATCCGATTGGGGGGGGTATTCATGGCTGCCGCGCATCCGCCTCGTATGGGGAATGGCGTCGAGTCTAGCACCGCGCCGCGATGTCAGCGCAAAAGAACAACTTTTCCGTGGTGAAACGGGGTCGTTTATGACTGCGAAAGATGGGATTACAGCGCGCGCCGCGATAGTCGAGGCCAGACCGGCGCGTGCAGGCATCCCTCGGCAGTCGGCGCGGGAATCGAAGATTATCGCCTTTATGACGCCGAAAACACGCCCCGCCGCCCCATGACAGCGTAATGAATTGACACTGCGGCCATTTCTCGGCATCGTTCGACCGGAGGATCGTGATGTCGGTCGATCCCGGTCGAGGCCGCATCAGCGAAACGTTCCGGCCGGCCGCACGCATCGGGCAAACGTGGCAACACTGCCATTTGTCGCACATCCAGGCATTCAATTCGGAGCAGGCATGCGGACAGCAAGACACAAATCGTGGTGGGTAACGGTCGCGGGAGTTGCGCTGGTGGCTTCCGTTCCCGTGCACGCCGCGACGGTGACAACGCGCATGGTGGTCCCGGGTGGAGTCGCCACTACGGCGAAGATCGTGCCGGGCGGCAGCGCGACTTTCGAGGTGCGCATCGACGCCAGCACTGCGACGGTCGGGGTGTCGTACCGCCTGGGACAAACGTCGCCGGGGTCGGGCACTTACTTTTCCGTCACCGGGCGCAGCATCGTCGGCAGCCCTTACAACGACCCGGCTTCGGGGAATCCCGATAACGACACGGTGCAGGTGATCGATCCCGGTCCGCCGGAGGTCACCGGACTGGTCCCTGGCGTGCTTGCGAGTCCGGGCAACCTGCTCGACCCGAGCAACAACATCAATCTGGGCAAGAATACTGTGGACCTTGCAGCGGGCACCCCGGCCGCGAACAACATCCTTGCCACGACGGTCACGCTGACGAGCAATGGCGCGACCCCGCTCGGCACCTACCGCATCCAGCCGGTCGGCAGCACCGTCACCGACATCGCGGCGATCGACTACTCGATGGGCGCGGCGCTGTTCGACATCGTCGTCGGCCAGACGCTGACGGTGAACAAGCTGGGATCGGGCACCGTCGTTTCCGATACCGGCGCGATCAACTGCGGCGCGACCTGCTCCGACGTCTACCCCGGGACGACCGTCATTCTCACGGCCACGGGCGCACCGGGATGGTCGTTCACCGGCTGGACCGGCGCCGGGTGCCCGGGGACAGCTGTTCCCTGCTCGGTGACGGTGAATGCCGCGAAGTCGGTCACGGCGAATTTCAGTGCGTCGGGGCTGGTGCTGAGCTCGGTGTGGTCGCGCAAGACGCACGGTGGGGCTGGCGATTTTGATCTGCCGCTCACGGGCGCCGCGGGCAGTCCAACTGTTGAGTCCCGTGGGCCATCGGCCACCACCAACGCGATTGTCTTCCGGTTCGCCCAAGCGGTGACCTCGGGCATTGCAACGGTCACGGAAGGCGTCGCGACTGCCGGTACGCCGACCTTCTCCGGCACCGACATGATCGTGCCGCTGTCGGCGGTTTCCAACGCGCAGTACGTGACGCTCAGCGTCAGCGGCGTCCACTCGCAGGTGGGAGGCATCACGGACGGCGGCGGAACGATACGGATCGGGATGCTCGTCGGCGACGTCGGTGGCAATCGGTCGGTGAACGTCAACGATATTCTGCAGGTGAAGGGGCAATCCGGACAGCCTCTGGGCCCGACCAATTTCCAGTTCGACCTCGGAGTCAACGGGACGATTAACGTGAACGACATTCTCAAGGTCAAGGGGGCGTCGGGAACGTCGCTACCGACGCCGTAACTCCGCTCGCGTTGCGCGACGCCGCCCTGTGCCGGGGCGGCGTCGTAACGCGGCAGTTCGCAACCGGCCGGTGCGGACGCGACGCGGGCGGGCGCCCGACGTAGCTGCCCCCCGAACGGCGCGCCGAGCCTGGCGGCGCCGGCCCCTCGAGCCGAGGCATGCCGCCCACCCCGGCCGATTCCAGTCAGTGCAACCGCGGATTCGCTGTCGGGGTGACGGCACCATCGCCCTCACGCCGTGTCACGCCTTCGGTAGAAGCACGGATCGTCGGTCCATTGCCCAACGGCGCCACGCGCCGCGCTCACCCATGTGCCGGACTGCGCGTCCCCCACGGCGAATTTCGGCCGAGGGCAAGCACCGTTCGGACGATCGGATTGGTCGGCACGGACGACGCGCATGATGGTGAACCGACGGTCCGCGCGGGTCGCCGCGTTCAACCCCGGCAGCGGCCGGGGTCGATGCACCGGCGGCCACGGCGCCGGCACCACCGCAAACGATGGCGTGCGCGAGCACGTGTGGAAGGGCCGCATCCCGGTTCCTCGTCGCCTGCCCGCACCGAATGGCCCCGCCGACGGGGGCGCGGCAGGCGCTGGCGTCGCCGTCACGCCCGGACACGAGCCACCGGTGAGCCGCTATTGCCTGTGATACCCGGTTGGGGCACAGCCTGGCCTCCGGCGGTGACCAAGCTTGGAGCCGTTCGCAGCACGCTTGGCTAGCCCCGTGCGCTGGCCCACCGCCGCAACCGCGACAGCACCGATGCACCGGCAGCCCGCGTCGCCGAGCGAGTCCGGCGCCCCACCAAGAAAAAGGGGCGGCTCGTCGCCACCCCTTCCTCTTGCTCTACCGGGACACGCTGCGGCGACCCGGGCGATGCACCCGGTTCGCCGCCGCGCCGGCCTTAGCCTTTCCTGCGCAACGCCAGTTCCCTGCCCGCCGCCAGCATCATCAGCGCGGCAAGCAGCATCAGCACCCATTGGCTGAGTGTCGGGACCGACGTCGGGGGCACTGCCGGCGTGACTTGCGCGGCGGTCGACGGGTCACCCGCGCCGACGCCGTTGGTGGCCGTAACCGTACAGGTGTACGGGACGTTGTTTACGAGGTTGCTCAGCACGATCGGCGAGGTCGCCCCGGGAACGCTCACCGCACCCGGGCTGCAATTGACGACGAACCCCTGGATCGGGCTGCCGCCGGTATTGGGCAAGGTGAAGAACACGGTCGCCGACCTGTCGCCCGGCACGATCGACGTGATCACCGGCGCGCCCGGCAATGTCGCGGTGATGTCGAAGCTCTGCTGCACCTGCGGCGCCGCATTGTAATTGGCGTTACCCGGCTGGTTGGCGTTGATCGTGCACGTTCCGGCCGTGATCATCGTCACGCTGGTGCCCAACACCGAGCACACCAGCGGGGTATGCGACGTGAACGCGACCGTCAGCAGCGACGTCGCCGTGGCGCTCAACGGGATGGGCACCGGGCTGAAGTTCTGGTTGCCCGGACCCGTGAACGAGATCGTCTGGTCGGCCTTGTTTACCACCAGCGAGAACGGCTGGACCGCATTCGGCAGGGTGCCGTTCGCGGCGGTGAACACCAGCGGGAACGTACCCGCCTGCGTCGGCGTGCCGGCCAGCACACCCGTGCCCGCGGTGAATGTCACGCCGTTCGGCAGCGTGCCCGTCTGGCTCAGCGTCGGGACCGGAGCCCCGGTCACCGTCACCGTGAACGTTCCCGGTGTCCCGACCGTGAACGTCGTCGTGTTCGCGCTGGTGATCGCGGGCACGCTCGCCGGCGTCACCGGCGCGGGCGGCGAAGACGCGGCGCCGGATCCGGCGCTGTTCCTGGCCGTGACCACGCACGTGTACGCCACGCCATTCGTGAGCGAGGTAACGGTGATCGGAGCCGTCGCGCCGGTGATGAATTTCGAATCCGGCGGGCTGACCGAAGTGCACGTCGCCGTGTAGTCGAGGATCGTGCTGCCGCCGTTGTTCGCCGGCGCGGTGAACTGCACCACGGCAGCCGTGTCCGCAGGCGCCGCCGAAACGCCGGTCGGCGCGCCGGGCACCGTCGCATTGATCGTGAAGCTCTGCGGATTCTGGGGGGCCGCGTTGTAATTGGCGTCGCCGGCCTGGTCGGCGTTGATCGTGCAGGTGCCCGCGGTCTTCATCGTCACGTTCGAGCCGGAAACCGTGCAGACCGGCGTGGTCGCCGACGTGAACGTGACCGGCAGGTTGGACCCGCCACCCGTGGCGCTCAACGCAAACGGCGTGGTGCTGAATGTCTTCGTGCCGGGGTTGGTGAAGGTGATCGCCTGGTCCCCCTTGTTGACCACAAGCGTGAAACTCTGCGTTGCGTCCGGGAGGATGGTGTTGGCCGCCTTGAACATGATGGGCGTGAAGGTCCCCGCCTGCGTCGGCGTGCCGGCGAGCGCACCCGTGCCCGCGGTGAATGTCACGCCGTTCGGCAGCGTTCCGCTGGTCTTGCTCAGCGTCGGCGTGGGCGTGCCGGTCGCCGTCACCGTGAACGTTCCCGGTGTCCCGACCGTGAACGTGGTCGTGTTGGCGCTGGTGATCAGGGGCGCGACGTTACGGATGAGCGTAAAGGTCGGTAATGCCGTATCGGACGGGGTGCCGAGGAAGCAATTGCTCCCGGAGGTCAGAGTGGACACCACTGACAGGGCCGACGCACCGATGACGTAGGACGCGTTGGTGGCGCCCGCTTGAGGCGCAATGGTGAAGGTTGCCAGCAGTTGCCCCGATGCCCCCGCGGGCGCGTTCGGTGACGCGATAGCGAGAGAACCGCCAAAGTCGGTGGTGTCGGGGGGGTTGCTGATCGGGATCGGGTAACTAGGTCCCGCCGACGCATCGGGCAGGGCGGCACCAAGCACCCGGTTGATGATATTGAACGCGCCCGACTCGCCTGCAGATGCGGTCTGCGGCTGAATCGAAGCCCCGCAGACGCCCACCCCCACGGTGTCGACGCACAGCGACATCGTTACCGAAGACCCACCCGCGGTGTAAGTCGCGGAATTCGTGCCGGAACAGTTCGCCCCGGCTGACCAGTAGACGGTGGCGGGCGAAATCGCCGACGACGGCGCCGACAGGCCCATGAGGACCATCGCCATCAGGCCGAGGCCGACTCGTGCAAGTTTGGTCTTCTTCACCATTTTCTCCGATTCAAACCGCATGGGTTGTTGCCTTGCAAGATTCCGCCGTCAGGGGATATCGCCACCGACACGTGCCGTCGGTGCGCTCCTATCGATGCAGCGACAGAATAACGCCGGTGACCACCGTCGCCGGCGACGACCGCAACTGCCGCATTGTCCGCGCCAATCCAAAATGACGCAAATCGCCCCAATTAGCGCGTCGGAAATTACGTTATCATGGATGGTCGCTGGCCAACAACATGATTGTTGATCGTTTCGCGCTTCGGCGGCGCAGCGCTGCACGTATACAACACCGTGGCGTCGATTTCATGGGCGGGATGACCCGGACGTCCCGGAATTGCGCCGACCGGCACCGCCTGAGGGCATTGCGCGCGCCCCCGGCGGGTCGAACGACCGCCACCGCGTCTCACGACGCTTCGGGCAGCCACCCGGACGCCCGTCCCGCGGAGACCCCGACGCATGAATATCGCCGCAACACGCTCTTGCCTCCGCCTGGTCGCCTGGCTCGTCCTTGCGGTGCTAGCCCCGCCGGCTGCCGCCGGGCCCGCGGAGGACCTCGCCGCCGCCGAGGTGGCCTATGGCCGCGGCGATTTCGGGCAGGTGCTGGCGCTGATCCGCCCACTCGCCGACAGCGGCAACGCCACCGCCCAGTACAACCTCGGCACCATGTACAGCCGGGGCGCCGGCGTCCCGCAGGACTTGGCCGAGGCGGTGCGCTGGTACCGCAAGGCGGCCGACCAGGGCAACGTCGCCGCGATGCACAACCTTGGTGCGATGTACGTCACCGGCCGCGGCGCGCCACAGGACTTCGCGGAAGGCGCTCGGTGGCTCCGCAATGCGGCAGACCGGGGGGACCCCGTTGCGCAGTACAACCTCGCGGTGATGCACGAGAACGGCCAGGGCATGCCCAAGGACTACGTGCAGGCCTACAAGTGGTACGGCCTCGCGGCCGCGCGGTTTCCGAACAATCCCGACAAGCGCAAGCTCACGGCGGAGAGTCGCGACCGGGTCGCCGGGAAGTTGAAGCCCGACCAGCTCGCGCGGGCGAAGAAACTGGTGAAGGACTGGGTCCCGGTCGGCGCGTCGACACCGTCGGAGGGCGCCGCCAAGCCGGCGCGCGTGGCGCCGGCAAAATAGCGCGCCGGGACGGGCGCTACGCCGAGTGCTTGCGCCGCTCCGCGAGCAGTTCCTCGGCCCCGTCGATGTTGAGTTCGATGGCGGCCATGTTCGGGTTTTCCTGCAGCGCGCGCTTCCAGTACCGGATCGCCTTCTCGTACTCCTTCAGCTCGAAATAGTTCTGCCCGAAGCCGGCGAGCGCGCCGAAGTGATGCGGGTTGCGCCGGATCACCTGGTCGCAGTCGGCGATCGACTTGCGGTACTCGCCGGCCAGGTAGAGCACCGTCGCGCGCTTGTTCCAGCCTTCGGCGAAGGCGGGCTTCTTCCGGATCACCTCGGAGAACGTGGCGATTGCGTCGGCGTGCCGGCCCGCGCGCATCTCGTCGACGCCGCGGGTCATCAGCGCATCGATCGCCTTGTCCCCCGACCGGCTCCACAGCACCCACAGGCCCTGCTCGGCAAAGCCGCGCACGAGGCCGCTGTCGTCGGTGAGGCGCTGCCGCAGGATCGCGGCGTCCGCTGGCGTACCATGGTCGGCGATCCAGGCGAGCGCCTCGGCGCGCTCGACCGGGCTGCCGGACTTGATGGCCGCGAGCGCCCGCTCGCGGCTCGCAACGCCGGTCGCCTGCGCACAGGCAGCACCTGCAACGACCAACGCCAGCACCAGGATGAACAGACGTGACATGGCCGATGCCTCCCCGACTCGCCGCGCGGCGCCTGCCGTGGCACAGGACGCGGCCGACATGAAGAATGCCTCGCCCGGACGCGGTTCGCAAGGCGCGACGCAGCGCCGCCATCGAAGCGCGGGAGGCCCGCGATGACGCTGCGCGAACTGGGCGGGCTCATGAAGGCCGCGGCCGCCGGCTGGGTCGCCGACTACGCGCAGAGCATGGGCGCCGCCCTCGCCTACTACACGATGTTCTCGATCGCGCCCCTGCTGCTGATCGTGATCTCCATCGCCGGGCTGGTGTTCGGCGAGGACGCGGCGCGCGGCGAGATCTTCGGCCAGCTCCAGGAACTGCTGGGCGCGCCGGGCGCGATGGCGGTCCAGGGGCTGCTGCAGAGCGTGCGGCAGCCGACGGAGAGCGTGCCCGCGACGATCTTCGGCGTCGCGGTGCTGCTGGTCGGCGCCACGTCGGTGTTCGGCGAACTGCAGGACGCGCTCGACCGCATCTGGCGCGCGCCGGTGCGGGACCGCACGTCCGGGCTCTGGTCGCTGCTGCGCGCCCGCCTGCTGTCGTTCGGGATGATCCTCGGCATCGGCTTCCTGCTGATGGTCTCGCTGGTCGCGAGCGCCGCGATCTCGGCCATCCGCAAGTGGTGGCGGCCGGTGTTCTCCGACTGGACCGGAATCGCCAGCGTCGTCGAGCTGGCCTCGAGCTTCGCGCTGATCACCATCGTCTTCGCGATGATCTACAAGACCATGCCTCGCGTCTCGATCGCGTGGAAGGACGTCTGGATCGGTGCCGCGGTGACGTCGGTGCTGTTCACCGTCGGCAAGTTCGGCATCGGGCTCTACATCGGCCGGAGCGGCATCGCCTCGGGCTTCGGCGCCGCCGCGTCGCTCGTCGTGCTGCTGGTCTGGGTGTACTACTCGGCGCAGGTGTTCCTGTTCGGCGCGGAGTTCACGTGGGCCTACGCCCACCGCTTCGGTTCGCGCAGGAATCTTCCGTGAACGCAGCCCTGCTCCGCCCGCCCGCTTGCACCGGCGCATCCCCGGCAGCGCGTTGCACCCGCTGCCCGATGCCGGGCACCTGCTGCTGATGGAAAGCGCCGACGCGGCGGCGGACCGCTACATCCCGTTCCTGCGCCGCGTGCGGCCGTAGGCGTTGCGAGGGCGTCTCGGCGTGGCCGTGGCAGGCGCGGGCAGCCGCAGCGGTCGGTACGGCGACTACGGAATCGTCACGCCGACGGTGACCATCGCGCCGGCGGTTCCGAAGACGACGAACTCGGAGCAGAACCGGTTGATGCAGTAACCGACCGACGGAATGATGATCGGCGCGAAGCCCGAGCTGTTCATCGGGATCTTGTTCTGGTACTCGCCCGAATAGCCGTGGACGATGCCCAGCGCGAGCTTGAAGTAGAGCGGCTGCAGGCTCTCGAACGGCCGCATCCGCACGCCGCCGTAGACGAACTGCGACGACTGTCCGAACGAGTTGTCGAATACCGCGGCCCCGAGCAGCCAGTTCTCGGTGACGTTCCATTCGCCGAGGATCAGGTTCTGGTGATCGTTGTGCGCCGGGTCGTAGCTGAAGTGGTGCGTGTAGACGCTCGTCTCGAGGTAGAAACGGTCCGTGCGCCAGGGCTCGGGCGCATCCCAGATCGACGCCGACGCCGCGGGCGCGGCGGCGGCCGCAGCCGGTGCTTCGGCGGGCGGCACCGCCGGTTGCGCCCAGGCAACGCCGGCGATCAGCAGGAAGGGAAGGAGGCAAAGCGCGGCGCGCCGCGCGGGCCCGGCCCCGCGGGAGGTACGGGCGCGTCGGGCGACAGACGAAAAAGCAGTGCGTACCCCGAGGGTGCCGCGTTGAACGAGACGCATGGCACCCCGAAGTGAAATAAGTGCGGGGATGGTACACCCCGGGGATAGTGCGACCTAATCGGGCCGATGCGCGGTAGCGCACATTGGCGCCAGGTCAGCCGGCCTCAGCGCCCGCCCGGCCGCCCGAAGGGCGCCGATGCCCGCCCTCGGGGCGCAGCGAGCGTGCGGGGGGTCAACTCAGGCCGCGTAGCCCAGCACCGCGAAGAAATGGCAGCCGGTGCCGGCGATGACGAACCCGTGCCACACCGAATGCGCATAGCGCCAGCGCGAATCGAGGACGAAGAACGCGACGCCCGCCGTGTAGGCGACGCCGCCCGCGACGAGCAGCGCGATGCCGGCAGCCGGCACGCTCGCGACCAGCGGCCCGATGGCGACGACCACGAGCCAGCCCATCACGAGGTAGAGCGTCGTCGACAGCCAGGGGCGCGAGAGCCGGTCGAAGGCCTTCAGCGTGACACCGAGCACCGCCATCGCCCACACCAGCGCGAACAGCGACCAGCCCCATGCGCCGCCGATGGCACACAGCGTGAAGGGGGTGTAGCTGCCCGCGATGAACAGGTAGATCGCGCCGTGGTCGAGCTTCACGAACGCGCGCTTGGCGCGGCCGGCGGGCAGCGCGTGGTAGATCGTCGAGGCGCTGTAGAGCAGCACCATCGTCGCGGCGAACACCGCGGCGGCGACGACGTTGGTGGCCGTATGCTGGCTGGCCGCGATGATCAGCAACGGCGCGGCGGCGACCGCGCCGACGAGCCCCAGCCCGTGGGTGATGCTGTTGGCGATTTCCTCGCCGAGCGTCTGAATCCTTGCATCCATCGCCGCATTGTCTCACGCTGGCCCGTTTCGCTCCGGGAGTGGCTTGCGCAGTACACTCGGCGACACCCCGCGCCGGCCCCGGCCGGGACCATCGTAGGGCCGCCTTCCCCGTGATCGATCCTGCTGCTGCGCCCGACCGCTTCGACGTCGACGGCTATCCCCTCGCCTATGTGGAGGCCGGGGCCGGCCCGCCGCTGCTGCTCGTCCATGGCTCGCTGGCCGACTACCGCGCGTGGACGCGGCAACTGCCCGCGTTCGCGGCCCGCTTCCGGACGATCGCCGTCAGCCTGAGGCACGCATACCCCGAGCGCTGGGACGGCTCTGGCGACGGCTTCACCGTGGCGCGACATGCGGCAGACCTCGCCGCCTTCGTGCGGAGCCGCGGCCTGGCCCCGGTGCACGTGGTCGGCCATTCGCGCGGCGGCGCGGTGGCCGTGGCCCTGGCGTTGCGCGAGCCGGCCCTCGTGCAAAGCCTCGTGCTTGCCGACCCGGGCGGGTTCGAGGCGCTGCTGCCCGACACCGCGGACGGGCGGCGGATGGCGGACGAGAGCGCCGCGATGTTCGCCCGGCTGCGCGACGACCTCGCGCGCGGCGACCCGCTGCGGGCGGCGACGGCGTTTGCCGACGCGCTGGGCGGGCCCGGGGCATGGGAGCGGCGGGCACCGGCGGCGAAGGCGATGCTGCTGGACAACATCGCGACCGGCCCGGCCTGCGCCGAGCGGCCGCGGTTCGCCCCGGCCGATCTCGCGCAGCTGCCGGGACCGATCCTGCCCGTGACCGGCGCGCGCAGCCCGCCCCGCTACGCGCTGATGCTGGCGGCCCTCGCCCGCGTGAATCCGCGCGTGGCGGAACTCGTGACGATCCCCGATGCGGCGCACGCGATGAACCGCGAGAACCCGGCAGCGTTCAACGATGCGATGCTGGCGTTCCTCGACCGCCGGGACGCTTACTCAGCAGTCGGTAATATAGGCGACAAACGGATGCCGGAAAAATGAGCGGACAAGGGCGGGCATTTGCTGCAGTGCTGCGAGTTGGCCCTCAATCTTGTCCCGCAATTTCTCGCCCGCTTGCAGCGGCCGGCGCGCGACACCA
>CALQLA020000086.1 GCA_943331295.2 Bordetella parapertussis
AGTTACCGGCCTCTCCTTGGAACCATGCCTCCCTTGCGGGTTGGCTCAGGCGCTTCTGGAGAAACCGACTCCCATGGTGTGACGGGCGGTGTGTACAAGGCCCGGGAACGTATTCACCGCGGCATGCTGATCCGCGATTACTAGCGATTCCGACTTCACGCAGTCGAGTTGCAGACTGCGATCCGGACTACGATCGGCTTTCTGGGATTGGCTCCCCCTCGCGGGTTGGCAACCCTCTGTACCGACCATTGTATGACGTGTGAAGCCCTACCCATAAGGGCCATGAGGACTTGACGTCATCCCCACCTTCCTCCGGTTTGTCACCGGCAGTCTCCCTAGAGTGCCCTTGCGTAGCAACTAGGGACAAGGGTTGCGCTCGTTGCGGGACTTAACCCAACATCTCACGACACGAGCTGACGACAGCCATGCAGCACCTGTGTTCCGATTCCCTTTCGGGCACCCCCACCTCTCAGCAGGGTTCCGGACATGTCAAGGGTAGGTAAGGTTTTTCGCGTTGCATCGAATTAATCCACATCATCCACCGCTTGTGCGGGTCCCCGTCAATTCCTTTGAGTTTTAACCTTGCGGCCGTACTCCCCAGGCGGTCAACTTCACGCGTTAGCTACGGTACCAAGGAATCGCTTCCCCAACACCCAGTTGACATCGTTTAGGGCGTGGACTACCAGGGTATCTAATCCTGTTTGCTCCCCACGCTTTCGTGCCTGAGCGTCAGTGTTGGCCCAGGGGGCTGCCTTCGCCATCGGTGTTCCTCCGCATCTCTACGCATTTCACTGCTACACGCGGAATTCCACCCCCCTCTGCCACACTCTAGCTTGCCAGTTTCCAATGCAGTTCCCAGGTTGAGCCCGGGGCTTTCACATCAGACTTAACAAACCGCCTGCGCACGCTTTACGCCCAGTAATTCCGATTAACGCTCGCACCCTACGTATTACCGCGGCTGCTGGCACGTAGTTAGCCGGTGCTTATTCTGCCGGTACCGTCAACAGTCCCCCGTATTAGGGAGAACCTTTTCTTCCCGACCAAAAGCGGTTTACAACCCGAAGGCCTTCTTCCCGCACGCGGCATGGCTGGATCAGGGTTGCCCCCATTGTCCAAAATTCCCCACTGCTGCCTCCCGTAGGAGTCTGGGCCGTGTCTCAGTCCCAGTGTGGCTGATCATCCTCTCAGACCAGCTACCGATCGTCGCCTTGGTAAGCCTTTACCCCACCAACTAGCTAATCGGACATCGGCCGCTCCCATAGCACAAGGCTCTTGCGAGTCCCCTGCTTTCCTCCGTAGAGCATATGCGGTATTAGCCCAGCTTTCGCTGGGTTGTCCCCCACTACGGGATACGTTCCGATGCATTACTCACCCGTCCGCCGCTCGCCGCCAGGGCTCAGTTGCCTGAGCCCCGCGCTGCCGCTCGACTTGCATGTGTAAAGCATGCCGCCAGCGTTCAATCTGAGCCAGGATCAAACTCTTCAGTTCAATCCATTACAAGTAACTCAATCGACGTTGGCCCTGCCCCAACCCCCCAGCTTGACACCAAGAAGATCAGAGCAAGACTGCGCAATCACCCCTTCGGGCAACTGCGCCTGTTACATCGTGTGAGCACCAAAGTTTCTTGTCCCCCGACTCGCCTCGCCTTTGACAGCCAGGCTCACCGGGGCCCCAGCACCTCAGTACCCACACCTATCGGTTGCTAATTTTTAAAGAGCGGCTGGTTCGGACTGACCCGTTAAACACCAGCAGAGAGGCGCGATTATACAACGAATCGCAAGCACGTCAACACCCCCTTCAACGATTTGAGCAATCGGGCGGCGCGTCTCGCCGCGAACCCCTATAAGGACCGGGCGTCGGGGACCGCGTTCCGGCGCGACACCAGCCCTGCCCGCGCAGCGGGCTGCCTGCGTCCGCACCAGTGCGACCGACCCAGCGGCTACAATGTGCGCTGCCCCCGCATCGACATCCCGTCGACGGGAAGGCGCCTTTCCCACCGCCGGTCACACCGTGGCAGATTCCGACGAGCCGCAGCGCCCGATAACTCCGCAGCAGAGAGTCGCCGCACGCCTCACCGCCGCAGCGGCAGCCGAAGCCGCAGCGCAAGCCGCGGCGCGCAGGACGGCCAAGGCGGTGCGCCCCATTCCCACCGGGCTCGCGCTGTTCGCCGCCGCGCTCGTGATCTGCATGATCGCGTATCTCGCGTTCGCCGTTCCGGGTCCGTGGTTTCCGCGCGCCTCGCCGGTGAAGTGGCCCGCCGCCAACGTGGCACTGACACGGGGCACGGGCAACCTCGCGGGGGGCGTACTCGTCATCACCGGCGTCGACGCGGCCGAAACAGCGCTCATCTCGCTCACGACCGACATCCGCTCGATGGACTATCGCGCGCTGCAATGGGACGCCGCAGACGTGCCGCCCAACGCCGACGTGCGCATGCTCTGGCGCAGCGACTACGCGCAGCAGAAGATGAACTCCGTGCCCGTCACCGTCGTCGGCGGCCGCCTCGCGCCGGTGACGCTCGCCGGAGAGCCGGCGTGGGTCGGCCGGATCAGCGGCATCGCCCTCGTCATCCACGCGCCGCTGACGCAACCGATCCTGTTTCGCGGCGCGACGGCTAAGCCGCTGGGCGTGCTCGATGTGCTGCGCGACCGCGCGCGCGAGTGGCTCGCGTTCGAGCGCTGGAACGGCGTGTCGATCAACGTCGTCCCGGGAGGCGCCGGCATCCAGGACCTGCCGCTGCCGCCGCTCCTCGCCGTGGCGGTGCTGCTCGCGACCCTCATGTCCCTGCTGCGCCTGCGCTTCACACCGCGCTTCGGCGCGCTGCCGCTCGCGATCGGCGCGATCTTCACCGCGGCGTGGTTCGTCGCCGACATGCGCTGGCAGGCAACGCTGGTGCGGCAGGTGCTGGCCACCAGCGAACAGTACGGCGGCCGGGACTGGCGCGACCGGCATCTCGCCGCGGAAGACGGCGTGCTGTTCCAGTTCATCGAGAACGTCCGCGCGAAACTCCCGGCCACGCCGACGCGCGTGTTCATGATTGCCGAGGCGAACTACTTCCGCGACCGCGGCGCCTATCATCTGTATCCGCATAACGTCTATTTCGACCCGTACCAGGACACGCTCCCGCCGGCGGGCGTCTACCGCCCCGGCGACTACCTAGTGGTCTTCCAGCGACGCGGCATCCAGTATGACGCGGCACAAAAGCGGCTGCGCCTCGTCAACGGCACGACCGTCGCCGCCGAAGTGATCCTGGCCGACCGCGGCGCGGCGCTGCTGCGGGTGCTCTGAGGTGAACATCCTGACGCTGACGCTGGGCCTCCTGCTGCCGTGGCTGCTCGGCATGGCGATCCTCCACGCGCTGCGCGGCGCCGACGATGCGCCGATCGACGCCGACGGAGAACTGGCGTGGCTCGCTGGCACCGGCTACCTCGTCGGGGTCGTCGCGCTGACGCTCTGGATGCGCGCGTTGTCGAGGCTCGGCGTGCCGTTCGGCATCGCCTCCATCGCGCTCCCTCTCGTCGCCGCGATCGCGGCGTGCGCGTATGCCGGCGCGCGACGGACCGGAATGCGCGCCACGGCGCAGGCGGCATCGCGCGCGCTGCGCGTCCCCATCGGCATCGGCGGCACCGTGCGCTTCGTCTGGTGGGCACTCCTGGCGTGGCTCGCGCTGCGCTTCGTGCTGCTGGGGTTCGAGGTCGCCTGGCGGCCGCTCTTCCCGTGGGAGGCGTGGATCGCGTGGGCAACCAAGGCGCGCGTCTGGTACGAACTGGGGCGGATGACGCCTTTCGTCGACGCCGCGACCTGGTTCGCGGCGACCGATCCCGTCTGGTTCGACGCGGGACCCGGCAATCCTGCCACGCTGCCCCTGCTCCAGGTGTGGGCGTCCATCGCGCTCGGGCGCTGGGACGACGCGCTGATGAACTGGCCGTGGTGGCAGATGTCGATCGCGCTGCTGCTCCTCACCTACGGGGGGCTGCGCCGCCTCGGGTTCGGCGCGCTTGCGGCGCTGCTCGGCGCGTCGTTCGTCGGCACGCTTCCGCTCGCCAACGTCCACGTCGCCCTCGCCGGCTATGCCGATCTTCCGCTCGCCACCGCCTACGCGGCGGCGGTGCTCGCCTTCCTGCGCTGGGCGTCGACCCGCTCCGTGCGCGCGCTGGCAGCGGCGATCGTCTTCGCCGCGGTCTGCCCGCTGTTCAAGATCATCGGCCTCGCCTGGGCGCTGACGCTCGTGCCGGCCGTGGCGGTCGTGCTCGCGCGGAAGCACGGCGCCAGGATCGCCGCAGCGCTGTTCGCGGTCGTGCTGTTCGCGCTCGCGGTGCTCGCGCAGACCAACTTGGTCGTGGCCGGCCGGTCGCTGCATCTCGACTTCGCGCCGGAGTGGCAGGCGCTCTCCGAGGGCTACCTCATCTTCGGCACCTGGAACCTGCTCTGGTACGGCGTTGTCGGTGCCGCACTGCTTGCCTGGCGGCACCTCGTCGCGCCATCGCTGCTGCCGCTGTCGACAGTCGTCGCCGGCGGACTGCTGCTGCTGTTCGTGCTCTTCTCCTTGCCGCTGAGCCGCGCGCTGATCGACGACGCCCCGACGATGAGCCGCGCCACGCTTCACCTCGCTCCGGTGCTCGTCGTGTTCATGCTGGCGGCGTTCCGCGAATTCGGCGAGCGCTGGGGCACGGCGCATCCGCCGCCCGCGCCGGACGACGCCGGCAACGACACGATCGCATCGGCGGCCGCCGGTGCCGGTGCCGCGTCGCCGGCAACAAGCGCGCCGGCACCCGGCGACGACGACGCGCCTGCGCGCTGATCGCGCGCGCCCGCAGCGAATGGCCGCACTCGACGCTGTCACGCTCTGCTGCATCGACACGGCGAACCATCAACTGGCGCTGCGCGCGCTCGAGCGGTCGATGGCGGGCATCGCATTCGGGCGCGCGCTTTTCCTGACCGCAGGGATGCCCGAGGGTCTGGCGGTGCCCGCCGGGATCGCCGTGGTGCCCATCGCGCCGATCGCCACGCGCGATGCCTACTCGCAGTTGGTGCTGAAATCGCTGTTGCATCACATCACGACGACCCACGTCCTGCTCGTGCAATGGGACGGCTATGTGGTGAACCCCGAGGCCTGGGATCCGTCTTGCCTCGACTGCGACTACATCGGCGCGCGTTGGCCGTGGCACACCGACGGCATGCGCGTCGGCAACGGCGGGTTTTCGCTGCGGTCGCGCCGACTGCTGCAGGCGCTGCAGGACCCGCGCATCGCGCTGGCGGGCGCCGAGGACGAAACCATCTGCCGGGCGTTCCGGCCGCTCCTCGAACGCGAGTTCGGGATCCGGTATGCCGACGAGGCGCTCGCCGACCGCTTCTCGTTCGAGGCCTCGTATCCCGTCGGATCGCCGTTCGGCTTCCACGGCCTCTTCAACTTCTGCCGCGTCGTCCCGCCTGACGAGATTGCCGCAATGGCAG
This sequence comes from Bordetella parapertussis, assembly GCA_943331295.2. GTDB lineage: Bacteria > Pseudomonadota > Gammaproteobacteria > Burkholderiales > Casimicrobiaceae > CAIWHR01. Next base: position 5,455 of record CALQLA020000086.1, read on the forward strand.
CGGGCTTCTCCGATGCGATCGCGCGCTCGCTGCAGTTGAAATCGCTGCTGCGCAACTGCAGGGCGATGGGTCAGTGGCACGCGGCCGACGCGATCGCCCGGCGCATCCTCGCGGCGACCCCCGGTGACCGCGACGCGCAGGCGGCGCTCGCCCCGGCGGCGGGCGGCGCGGCGCCCGTGCGCACCGCGGGCCGGAACGATCCCTGCCCCTGCGGCAGCGGCAAGCGCTACAAGCATTGCCACGGCGCGGAGGGTGCCGGCGCGCCGGCACCGTCATCGGCCGCTCCCCCGGCACCGACCGCCGACGACCTCGTCGCGCGCGCGATGGCGGCGCACCAGCGCGGCGATCTCGACGCGGCGCTCGCCGGCTACCGCGCGGCGCTCGCCCTCGCGCCGGCGCATCCGCACGCGCTGCACTACCTGGGCGTGATCATGTACCAGCGGCTGCGGCTCGCCGAAGCGCTGCCGCTGCTCGAGCGCGCGGCACAACTGATCCCGGAGGAGCCCGAGTTCCACAACAATCTCGGGCTCGCCCTCGCGGCCGCGGACCGCAGCGACGAGGCGATCGCCGCCTATCGGCAGGCGATCCTGCGCAAGCCCGATCACGCAACCGCGTGGAACAACCTCGGTCTCGCGGCGCAGGCGCGCAACGACCTTCCCACCGCGATAGACGCATTCCGGCACGCACTCGAACTGCAGCCTGCGTTCGCGCATGCACACTGGAACCTGGGCCTTGCGCTGCTGGCCGCCGGCGACTTCGGCGCCGGCTGGCGCGAATACGAATGGCGCCTGGCGCTGCCGGAACTGGGCGGCAAGCGCACGGAGCCGGCCGGCCCCCGCTGGGACGGCCGGGCGATCGCGGGCCGCACGCTGGTGCTCACTGCCGAGCAGGGGCTCGGCGACTCGCTGCAGTTCATCCGCTTCGCGGCACCGCTTGCTGCCCGCGGCGCGCGCGTGCTGGTGCAGGCGCAACCCGCGCTCAAGAACCTTCTGGCTCGCGCCGACGGCGTGGCCGCGGCCTATGCAGCCGGCGAGCCGCTGCCCGCGTTCGACGCCCACATCCCGATGCTGTCGGTGCCCGGCGCGCTTGGCATCGACGCGGCGTCGATTCCGGCGGCGGTGCCCTATCTCAGCGCGGATCCCGCCTGCAGCGACGCGATCGCATCCGCGCTGGCGCCGTACGCGGGCCGCCTGAAGGTCGGCCTCGCATGGGCCGGCAGCCGCACCCACGGCAACGATCGGCGGCGCTCGTGTCCGCTGGCCCGGCTGTCGCCGCTCCTCGCACTGCCCGGCGTCGCCTGGTTCTCGTTGCAGAAGGACGACGGCGAGGAGCAGATCGCGGACGTCGCGGCCGCGCGCGACATCGTCCTGCTCGACGCGCGGCGCGACTTCGACCGCAAGGCAGCGTTGGTCGCGGCGCTCGATCTCGTGATCACCATCGACAGCAGCGCGGCGCACCTCGCCGGCGCGCTGGCACGCCCGCTGTGGGTACTGCTCCCATTCGCCCCGGACTGGCGCTGGCAACTCGCGCGCGCCGACTGCGCCTGGTATCCGACCGCGCGCCTGTTCCGGCAAGCTCGGGTCGGCGACTGGGACACTCTCGTCGGCGAGGTTCGCACGGCGCTGGCCGACCTGGCCGGAGACGGGCGATGATCGCGCCGCCGGCTTCCCGCAATGACCCCTGCCCCTGCGGCAGCGGACTGCGCTACAAGCATTGCCACGGACGCGCGGGCGGCGCGCCAACGGGCATCGGCGACGCTCCCCGCGCGGAGGACAGGCTGGCCGCCCCCGTCACCCCCACGCCGTCCGCCGCGGCGGCGCGCGCGCGCGCGGCGCTGCGCACGGGAGCGCCGGATGCGATCACCGCCGAGTTCGAGCGCCTCGTCGCGGAACCGCACCCGGACATCGAGGCGCTGCGCCTCATCGCAGAAGCGCTGAACGGCGTCGACCCCGGGCGTGCCGAAGCCTGCTGGGGTGCAGTGCTGGCGCGCTTGCCCGGCGATGCCGAGGCGTTGTTTCATGCCGGCAACTTCGCCCGCGTGCGCTGCGATTTCGGTTCGGCTGTCCGGCATCTCGAAGCCGCGCGCCGCGCCGCGCCGGGGCACACCGGCGTGCTCAACAACCTCGGATTGGCACTCGAGGCAGCGGGGCGCCTCGACGCCGCCGAAGCCGTTTTCCGCGAGGCGCTCGATGCGGCGCCGGGCGCCTTCGAGCCCCTCGCGAACCTCGCGCAGAACCTTTACCAGCAGAAGCGCTATGCCGATGCCCTGCCGAAGTTCGATGCGGTGATCCGGGGCTTTCCCGTGACGCAGGCCGCGCTGTGGGCGAACCGCAGCGTCTGCCTGTCGCGCCTCGGCCGGCAGGCCGAAGCGGAGCCGGGCTTCGAGCGCGCGCTCGCGCTCGCCCCCGACATGGCGGCACTGCACCGCGATCTCGGCCTGCACCGGCTGCGGATGCGCCGCTACGAAGACGCGGTGCGGCCGCTCGAACGCGGCGTTGCCCTCGACCCGGACAACATGCTGACGCGGAGCATGCTGCAGGTCGCCGCGCTCAATACCGCCCGCTGGGACGACTTCGACGCGACTTCGCGATTGCTGATCGACGCCGCCCGAACCCTCGGGTCGCAGCCGGGCCAGGCCCTGTCGGCTTTCGATTTCACCGTGATCTGCGACGACCCCGGCCTTCAGCAGCAGGCGGCGCGCAGCTGGATGCGGAACGACGTCGCGGTCCCGGCGACTCGCGCGGCGAGGGGGCAAAGTGGCGACGGTCCCTTGCGCCTCGGCTTCGTCTCGACCGACCTGCACAACCACCCCGTCGGTCGCCTGCTGGTCGGGCTGCTCGAGTGCCTCGATCGCTCGCGCTTCGCCGTGGCCGTGTACGCGATCGAAGCCCAGCCCGACGACGCCTACTCGCGGCGAATCGAGGCTGCCGCGAACGTCCATCGCAACATACCCAGGGTCGATCCGGGGGCCGTCGCCGCGACGATCCGCGCCGATGAAATCGACATCCTGTTCGACCTGAACGGATTCACCGGCACGCAGCTGGGCGACATCTTCGCGCTGCGCCCAGCGCCGGTCCAGGTCAACTTCCTGGGCTACACCGGAACGCTGGGCTCGTCAGCATACGACTGGATCATTGCCGACCACTACGTGATTCCCGACACGGAGCGCGCGCACTATGACGAACGCGCGGTGTTCGTCGATCCGTGCTACCTGCCATCCGACGGCGCGCGGACACTCGACCCGGCGCCGATCCACCGGGCGGAGTACGGACTCGCCGCCGACGCGCTGGTCTTCTGCGCGCCGGCGGCGATCTACAAGGTGCTGCCGCCCGTGTTCGGATGCTGGATGGCGCTGCTGGCGAAGCATCCGACGAGCGTGCTGTGGCTGCGCGAGGCAGCGCCCGACATCCGCGCACGGCTGCGACGGGCGGCAGGGGCGCGCGGCATCGACGGCGCGCGGCTCGTATTCGCGCCCCGGGACCCGGTGCCGCGTTATCTGTCGCGGATGCGGCTCGCGGACGTCTTTCTCGATACCTTCCCCTTCGGCTCGCACACGACGGTGAACGATGCGCTGTACGTCGGGTTGCCGGTCGTGACACGGGCCGGCCGCAGCTTCGCGTCCCGCTCGTCGGCGAGCCAGCTGGCGGCCGCAGGGTTGTCCGAACTCATCGCGCGCGATGCGGACGAATACGTCGCCATCGCCGACCGGCTTGCCCGGGATCCGGCCCGGCGTGCAGCGATCGCTGCCGCGAGCACCTCGCCGCTGTTCGACATGACGCGCTATACCCGGACGTTCGAAGCGGCGTTGACCAGCGCCTGGCGCGCGGAGTGGCCACGCTGATTCGCTACTCCGGGGGCGCGCCACCCGATGCGGTCGGCCGGACGCCATCGCTCGCGCCGGCAGCCTCGAGCAGGAAGGCGGCCAGGGCAGCAGTCGGCTCCCCGCGGTCGAACAGGAGCGCCTTCCCGGCGACGATGCGCGCACTGCAAGCGGCACGCCATGCGGCGTCCCCCGCCAGCCGCGTGGCCAGATCGACGTAGTGGCCGGCGTCGCGCGCGATGAGTTCCTCCACGCCCATCAGCCGCAGCATCCCCGCGCTCTGCCGGCCGCGCATGAAGCGCCCGGGCAGCGTCACCAGCGGCAGGCCGCACGCGATCGCGTCGAGGCTGGTGTTTCCGCCCGACCAGTGCAGCGTGTCGAGCATCGCATCGCATACCCGGTTGACGCGCAGGTAGTCGTCGTGGCCGCATTGCGGCAGCACGTGAATACGTCCTTCGGGCGCCACGCCCGCCCGGGCGAGAGCCGTTTCGAGTCGCCGGCGGAACTTGGCGGTCGAGGCCGGGTGCCGTCCTTCGAACAGCACCAGGTGGGCGGCCGGCGCCGCCGCCAGCACCCGCGCGTAAAGCGCATCGTTGTCGGGGTGGATCTTGAACAGCGACTGCGGGCAGAGGAACAGGAAGGCGGCCGCGGGCAGGCCGAAGCGGCCGCGGTCGGCATCCGCGGGCGGCACCGGCTGCGCGTAGCGGGTGCCGATGCCGGGCAGCCGGATTAGCCGCTCGGTGTAGTGCGCGTCACCGTCCTGCGGCTCCATCGCGCCGCTCGAGAAGAAGACGTCGATCGTCGGATGTCCGGTGGTCACCGGATGGCCCCAGGCCGCGCACTGCAGCGGCGCGAGGCGCAGCGCCGCGAGCGCGAACGTCGTCGCCTCCATGCCGAGCTCGGTGTAGACGAGCGCGTCGAGCGCGTCGTCGCGGATCGCCGGAGCGATCCGGGAGACCGGCCAGCGCGGGCACAGGCGCACCGTGTCGGCGCGCGCGCGCAACCGCTCGAACAGCGCGTCGGCCCCCGGGTGCATGTGATAGAGGGTTACCTCGAAGCTTGCGGGGTCGAGGTCGGTGATCCAGTGCTCGAAATAGCGGCCGGCCGTGCCGTCCCGGAAGAAATACGACGCGAACCCGACACGCAGGCGCCGGTCGCCGCGCGCATGCGCCGGCAGCGGCGCGCGCCACGCCGGCGCCGCGGCCTCGAGGGCGGCGCCCACCAGTGCCGCGTAGCGAGCCTGCAGCGGGCGATCGTCGCCGCCCTGGTACGCGAGCAGGAAATTGCTCCACGGCAGGCCGTCGAGGACCGTCGCGGCGGCCAGCCCGCGGACGACCGGCGGCAGGCTCGACTCCAGCGCGGCGAGCCCGGCCTCGAACCCGGCTCGTGCGGCGGCAACCTCGGCCCCGCTGGCCGGGACCATGGGCAGCGTCAGCTGCGCGCCCAGCAGCGCGCGAATCTGCGTCGGATCGCGGGCCAGGGCTTCGGCGTAGAGCTGCCGCGCCATCGGCAGGTCGTCGCGCTCGGCGAGCGTGGAGGCAAGCTGCAGGCACGGCTTGGCGTCCTTCGGGTCGGCCTGTGCGGCGCGGGCGAACAGCGCCGCCGCCCTGTCCAGGCTGCCCTGATGGCGGGCGAGCGCACCCAGCGCGAGCAGCGCGCCCGGATGCCGCGGATCGATGGCCAGCGCGCGTTCGAGCGATGCCTGCGCCGCCGCATCGTCGCCCAGGTCACGCTGGGCGGCGGCAAGATTGGTGAGCGCCAGCGTGTAGTCGGGCTTGACCGCGACTGCCTCCGTGAATGCCGACGCGGCGTCGGCCAGCCGGCCGGCCGTGCGCAGCGAGTTGCCGAGGTTGTTCCACGCGCGCGCGCTGCGCGGATCGATGGCGACGGCATGCTCGAATGCTGCGGCTGCCGCGCCCGGCTGGCCGGCAATCGTGCGCAGGACCCCGAGTTCGTTCCAGATGCGGGCGTCGGCGGGCGTGAGGGTGGCGGCGGCCTCCAGGTCGGCGATCGCCGCTGCCGGTGCGCCCAGCGCCTCGTGCGCACGGGCCCGCAGCCAGAGTGCCGTCGCCCGCGCCTCCGCCGGCAACGCCGGTGCCCGCAACAGGCGATCGGCGAGCGCCTGCGCGCCGGCTGCATCCCCTGCGGCCAGCCGCGCCTGGATCGCCGCAACGTCGGCGGTCACGGCGTCAGCCCGCGCCTGCGGGCGTCGCGGGTTCGGCGGCCTGCAGGACGTCCGGCGCGCGCCGGGCCAGCGCCTCGAGGTAGGCGGCTTCGAGCGCACGCGCCTGCCCGACGGCATCGACCAGCGGCGAGCCGGCGAGGCCGGCGGCAATGGCGGCGCGCACGTCCCGCATGAACGCCGGATCGTCGGCAAGGCGGGCCGCGATCTCGACGTACTCGCTGCCGCTCCGGGCGATCGTCTGCCCGACGCCCAGGTTCGTGAGGATCGAGTAGGACGTCCGCTCGCCGTGGCGCTTGCCGACCAGCGTCACCACCGGCACGCCGGCGTCGAGCGCTTCCAGCGTGCCGTTGACGCCGCCGAACGGCATCGTGTCGAGCACCAGGTCGATCAGCGAATATCGCGCCTGGTTCTCCGCGTCGTCGCGCCCCTGGGGCAGGAACAGGAGCCGGTCCGCCGGAATGCCGCCCGCGGCGGCCAGGCGCAGGTACGACGGGCGGAATGCCGGATTCGCCGGCGAGAACACGAGTTTCGCGCGCGGCACGCGCTGGAGCACGTCGCGCCACAGCCCCAGGCAGCGGCGGGAAAGCTTCATCGGCGTGACGAATGCGCCGATCAGCAAGGCGTCGGGCGCGATGCCAAGGGCGGCGCGGTGGAACGGGTGGTCTGCCGCCGGCACGACGCGCCGGAACGGATAGACGCAGCCCGCCATCGGCAGCAGCGGCTCGATCTGGAACGTCTGGCTCTCGGGGACGTCGGCGAACCGGTCGGTCAGCTTGAAGTCGATCGCCGACAGGCCCACGGTGCCGGCGCTGGCGACGTGCGTCAGCTGCACCCGCGCCGGCTTCAACGCGAGGATGCCGGGCTTGGCGCCGTTGGTGTGGGTCGACAGGTCGACGAGCAGGTCGAGGTCCGCGGCGGCGATGCGTGCGGCGGCGCTCGACTCGTCCATGTTCGCGACGACCTCGAAGCTGTCGGCCGCCCCGATGAAGCGCTCGGTCCACGCGTCGCGCGCCGTCGACAGCGAGTAGAGGTGGATCGAGAACCGGGTGCGGTCGTGATGCTGCAGTGCCTGCCACATCATCTTGCCCATCACGTGGTTGCGCAGGTCCGCGGAGAGGTAGCCGATGCGGATGGGGCCGGGCTGCCGGACCGCCGGGCGCGGCAGCGGCGTGCCGTAGACCCGCTGCGCCGTCGCGTCGTAGGTCTGCGCGAAGCGATGGATCACCGACGGCTCGATGTCGAAGAAGAGCAGCAGGTAGAGGAGCTGCTCGAGGTCGTCGGCGAGACCGGTCTCGTCGACGGCGCGATAGCGCTCGAGGCGAAGGCCGTCGAGGTAGTGCTCGAGGACGCTGAATTCGGCGCGGTGCTGGAGGACCTCGAGCCCCTGCACGGCGAGCGCGAGCGAATCGGGACAGTTCGCCTCGAACTTGCGGAAGTTGGCGAACCAGGCGTCGAGCCGGCCGGCCGACAGCAGCACTTCGCCGAGGTTCTTCCAGGCGGCGACGCGCTGCGGGTCGCCCGCGAGGACGTTCCCGTAGGCGGCAATCGCGGCGTCGACGCGGCCCTGCCCCTGGAAGATCACGCCGAGGTTGAAGTCGGCGGCGAGCATCCCCGGCTGGACCGTCAGCGCGCGCTGGTACGCGCGCGCCGCCGCGGCAGGCTCGCCCTGCATCTGCAGCGCGACACCGTGGTTGTAGTGGGTATCACCGTCGGTGGGCTCGATCGCGAGCGCGCGCTCGAAGAAGGCCGCGGCCGCGCCGCCATCGCGTCGCGCGAGTTCGGCCAGACCCGCGGTCCGCAGCAGTTCGACCTGGCGCGGATGCTCCGCAAGGCCCTCGGCACAGAGGCGGGCCGCACCGGCTGCGTCGCCGCAGTCCTGCGCCAGCCGGGCGGCCGCGAGGCGCGCATCGAGGTAATGCGGGGCGAGCGCCAGCGCGGCCGCGAATCCGTCGCGGGCGGCCGCAGGTTCCCCCCGCTGCCGGCAGAGGATTGCGCGCAGGTAGTGCGCCGGCGCGAATCGCGGCTGCAAGTCGAGCACTCGGCTGTACTGCAGTTGCGCTGCGGCGTGGTCGCCTTGCTGGTGCGCGCGGACCGCGGCCTCCCAGGCCTCGCCCATCGCGCGTGCATCGAGCGGCGCGGATGGCAGTGTCGCCCACTCGTCGCGCGCACCGGCCAGCAGCGCCGCCAATGACTCCGCCGACGGCACGATGTCGTCGACAAGCGGCAGGTCGTTGGGCGCTGCAAGCAGCATGCACGTGACGATGCGCCGGGCGGGGCGTTGGGCGAGCAGCGGGCCGACGGCAGCGGTCAGGCCGACGAGGTCGATGAGGATGTCGGGGTCGAGCGCGGCGATATGCCTGCCGGTCGCCGGATCGGCGAGACCTGCCGGTGGCAGCGGCAGCGCATGCACTGCGGCCGGCGGCATCGATGCCGGCATCGATGCATGCGATCCGGCGAGCGTGATTTCGAAGGCGTCGCCGGGAAGCGCCGCGAGTGCCGCCAGTATCCCGGCGACCGCGGCATCGTCGCTGCCGGCGACGAGCGCCACGATCCGCAACCGGTCGCCGGCGCAGCGGCGCGGCCAGGCGAGCGGAAACGGCACGACCGTGGCGAAGTCGCAGACGGTCGCATAGTGCGCGATCAATCCGCGCGCGACCGGGGATCGTGCCTGGGCCGCCGCGAGCGCGATCCGCCGCAGCGCCTCCTGGTCGTCGGCCGTGTAGCCGCGCGCCGCGGCGACCGCGAGCAGTTCCGCGGTGCCGGTTGCAACAGGCCCGCCGTGCGTCTTCGACGCGTGCTCCAGCGCCAGCGCCAGCAGAAGCGGCGGCATCTCGCCGAGCGCCGCGGGCAATCCGGCGAGCACGGCGGCGAGCGCCGCGCGCCCCGGCGATTCCGTCGCCGCGTCGAGCGCCAGCGCCAGGGGCCCGGCGAGCATGGGGATGCCAAGAAGCCACGCCTCGCGCGCGAGGAGCGTGGCCAGCTCGGCCATCGCTTCTTCGTCGTTGGTGGCACCCGCCACGGCCATCGCCGCGATGGCGCGAAGCGCAGTCGCATGCCCGCGCGCCGGTTCGAGCGCGACCGCGCGGGCCGCGAATTCCCGGGCCTCGCCCGGCAGGCCGGTGGCGAGCAGCGACTCCGCCAGGGGAAGCAGCAGGTTGATGTCTCCCGGCGCAATGGCGAGCGCCTGCCGCCAGGCGACGATGGCGTCCTGGACCTTCCCCAGCTGCCAGAGCAGTTGGCCCAGCAGGAACCGCGGGGCGATGGCCCGTGGGGCGACGCGCTGCGCCTGCCGGAAGCATTGCAGCGCGTCGATGGCACGCCCTTCGCTCTGGTGCGCGCGGCCCCGCGCCAGCCATTCCCCCTGCGATATCGCGACCATCAGGAAACCTTCGACTTCAGGGCCACGCGGACGCGCAGCGGGATGACCCGGTTGAGGATGCGACCGACGAGCGTCGGCCGCAGCCGCAGCGCGATGCGGGCGACCGCGGCGAGCGCCCCCGATTCGCGCGCTGCCGGCGGCGACGCGGCGGGCGGCGGCCCGACGACGGTGGCATCGATGCGCGGAACCAGGGACTCCGGCGGATGCCAGGGCACGTAGCCCAGCGCGTCGCGGACGCGCGCGGCGGGCAGGCGTGACGCGGGTCGCGGGGTTCCCGCTTCACGGCCCGACCACGCCGCACGTGCGGCGTCGTAGCGTGCCAGCGTCTCGCCCGCCATCGCGGCCAGCGAACGCTGCGGCAGATCGAGGGCGCGGCGCGCGG
>CALQLA020000087.1 GCA_943331295.2 Bordetella parapertussis
TAGCCCGCCGGAACCACCCCTTCCCATCCCGAACAGGACCGTGAAACGGCAGCACGCCGATGATAGTGTGGACTACCCATGCGAAAGTAGGTCATCGTCAGGCACCCTCCACCCAACGCCCAGCCAACCACGGCTGGGCGTTCGGCTTTCAAGCTTTGAACCGCGGCGAGTCCGCCCGCCGTCCACCGCGCGCCGACGCGCAACGCCCGCGACCGCCGCGCAGCCCCGGGGCGGGGCATCCCGAGTTTCGCAAGGAGATCGAAAATGCAACGCCACGCCCTTTTGCTCGTCGTCGCCGCGGGCCTGTGCCTCGGCGCATGCGGTGAACGCACCGAGGTTGCGCCCGCTGCCAAGGTGACGGCTCCCGCGGCGGCGCCCGCAGCGCCGACCGCCGCCGCGCTCGCCGAAGGCATCACCTTCGCCAATGCCGCCTTGCCGGATTTCGTCGCCAAGACGCAGGGCATTTCGCAGCCGGAGCCGTTCGGGCGCTGGACGGAGGGGCCAGTGGCCGCGATCGATTTCGGCGGGCCCTTGCCGACCGAGTTCGACCTCGTGATCCGCGGCGCGGCGCATGGCCCCAACGTCAATCAGCCGGTCAAGGTCACCATCGGCACGGTCACGAAGGAGTTTTCGTTTCCGTCGGACATGTCGACGGATCCGCAGGTACGCCGGCTGACGTTCAAACTGCCGCAGGCGGCGAATCGGATCGAGTTCGCGATCCCGAAGCCCGCGCGCCCGGCCGGGAACGACATCCGCGAACTCGGCCTGGCGCTCGTCAGCCTGAAGCTCGAGCCGGTGGCGGCCGCCGCCAAGTAGCGCGCCGCACTCGGGAGTCGCCGCGCAGCGGCGCGCGGTCAGCGCCTGCCGCCGAGCAGCGAGCCGAGCACGCCCCGGACGATTTCGCGGCCCACGGTCGAGCCGACGGTGCGCGCTGCGCTCTTCGCCATGGCTTCGACCACGCTGTCCTTGCGCCCGCTGCCCGTGATGAGGCCGCCGAGTGAACCCTTCAGCGAATCGAACCAGCCGCCGCCGCCCGCCGCGTCGCCCGCCGGGGCCGTTCCGGCCGCGCTGCCGGCGGCAGCCGGCGCCTGCTCGACGCGGCCCTTGAGACGCTCGTACGCCGACTCGCGGTCGACCGCCGTGTCGTAGACGCCGGCAACCGGCGACGCTGCCAGGATCACCGCCCTTTCCTCGGCCGTGATCGGTCCGATACGGCTCGCCGGTGGCAGCACGTACGCGCGCTCGACCATCGCCGGGCGGCCCTTCTCGTCGAGGAACGAGACCAGCGCTTCGCCGACCGCCAGCTCGGTGATCGCCGTCGCGGTGTCGAGGCCGGGGTTGGCGCGCATCGTGTCCGCCGCGGCCTTCACCGCCTTCTGGTCGCGCGGCGTGAACGCGCGCAGCGCGTGCTGCACGCGGTTGCCCAACTGCCCGAGCACGGTGTCCGGCACATCGAGCGGATTCTGGGTGACGAAGTAGACGCCGATACCCTTCGAGCGAATGAGCCGCACGACCTGCTCGATCTTGTCCAGGAGCGACTTCGGCGCGTCGGTGAAGAGCAGGTGGGCCTCGTCGAAGAAGAAGACGAGCTTCGGCTTGTCGCGGTCGCCCACTTCCGGCAGGCGCTCGTAGAATTCCGACAGCAGCCACAGCAGCAGCGTCGAGTAGAGCGCCGGCGCGTTGAGCAGCTGGTCGGCCGCCAGGATGTTGACGACCCCCCGGCCATGCGCGTCGGTCTGGATCAGGTCGTCGATGTTCAGCATCGGCTCGCCGATGAACTTCTCCGCACCCTGCTGCTCGAGCGCCAGCAGGCCGCGCTGGATCGCGCCGACCGACGCCGCCGAGACGTTCCCGTAGTTGGTCTGGAATTCCTGGGCGTGGTCGCCCACGTGCTGGAGCATCGCCCGCAGGTCCTTGAGGTCGAGCAGCAGCAGTCCGCGGTCGTCGGCGACCTTGAACACGAGGGCGAGCACACCCGCCTGCGTCTCGTTCAGGTTCAGGATCCGCGAGAAGAGCAGCGGCCCGAGGTCGGAGACGGTGGCCCGGACCGGGTGCCCCCGGCCGCCGAACACGTCCCAGAACACCACGGGGCTGCCGGCGAACGGCGGGGCGTCGACCCCCAGCATCCTGAGCCGCTCGCCGAACTTCGGCGACATCGCGCCGGGCTGGCTGATGCCGGCCAGGTCCCCCTTCACGTCGGCCATGAAGACCGGAACGCCGATGGCGGAAAAGCGCTCCGCCAGCACCTGCAGCGTCACCGTCTTGCCGGTGCCGGTGGCGCCCGTGATGAGGCCGTGGCGGTTGGCGAGCGCCGGGAGCAGCGCGAGTTCGCCGCCGGCGTTGCGGGCGACGGGCAGGGGATCGGTCATGGCAGTCTCGGCGCAGGTTCGGAAGGCACCAATCTTACCTTGGCCGGCAGCAGGATGCGGCGCCCCGCGCGGCCGGATCGCGCCTCTGTGCAGCGCCTGTCCGCGCAGCGCCGAATCTCCGCAAGCGCTTCAAATCAGGCGGGTTTTTGTGCTAGAATACCCGCCGGTGCAAAGAAGACTCGAAAGAAGACATGGGCTGGCGCAGCCCATTTTTTTTTGCCGCGCGCGAATTGCATGAAACGATGAATCTGGGCCAAATACTGGAAATGACGCTGCCCCCGCTGGGGTACGAACTGGTCGACTGGGAGATGTCGCCCGGGGGCCGGCTCGTGCGCGTCTTCATCGACAAGGAAGGCGGCGTCGACGTCGAGGACTGCGCGCAGGTCAGCCATCACCTGACGCGGCTCTTCGCGGTGGAAAACGTCGATTTCGACCGGCTCGAGGTGTCGTCGCCCGGGTTGGACCGGCCTCTGCGCAAGGCGGCGGACTTCGTCCGGTTCGCGGGCGAGGAAGCCGACGTGCGGCTCGTCGACCCCGTGGACAAGACCCGGCGGGTCAAGGGCATCCTGCGCGGCTGCGACGACGGCGGCGTGCAGATCGAGACGGCGAAGGGGTTGGTCACGATACCGCTGGACGGCATCGACAGGGCCCGCCTCGTGCCCAGGATTGAGTGGAGAAAAGCGAAATGAATCGCGAACTGCTGCTGCTGGTCGACGCGCTTGCGCGCGAAAAGAACGTGCCCAAGGAGATCGTCTTCACGGCACTGGAGTCGGCGCTTGCCTCGGCGACCAAGAAGCGCTTCCCCGAGGAAGTCGACACGCGCGTCTCGATCGACCGCGAAACCGGCGACTACGAGACGTTCCGCCGCTGGACCGTCGTGCCGGACGAGGATCACGAGGAGCCCGCGCACCAGATCGCGATCACCGACGCCGCGGAGCGCGTCCCGCCGCTGTCTCTCGGCGACGTGGTCGAGGAACCGCTCGAGCCGGTGCCGTTCGGCCGGATCGGCGCGCAGGCGGCGAAGCAGGTGATCCTGCAGAAGATCCGCGACGCCGAGCGCGAGCAGATCCTGAACGACTTCCTCGACCGCGAGGACAACCTGCTGACCGGCACAGTCAAGCGCATCGAGCGCGGCAACGTGATCGTCGAGTCCGGCCGCATCGAGGGCGTGATCCCGCGCGACCAGCTGATTGCCAAGGAAATGCTGCGCGTCGGTGACCGCATCCGCGCCTACGTCACCAAGATCGACCGCGCCGCCAAGGGGCCGCAGCTCATCCTGTCGCGGATTGCCCCCGAGTTCCTGATGCGCCTGTTCGAGCTCGAGGTTCCCGAGATCGAGGAAGGCCTGATCGAGATCAAGGCCGCCGCGCGCGACCCCGGCGTGCGCGCGAAGATCGCCGTGAAATCGAACGACCCCCGCCTCGATCCGCAGGGCACCTGCATCGGCATGCGCGGCTCGCGCGTGACGGCGGTGACCAACGAGCTCGCGGGCGAGCGTGTCGACATCATCCTGTACTCGGAGGATCCGGCGAAGTTCGTCATCAACGCGCTCGCGCCGGCGGAGATCTCGTCGATCGTGGTCGACGAGGAAAAGCACAGCATGGACGTCGTGGTCGACGAGGAAAACCTCGCGATCGCGATCGGGCGGCTCGGGCAGAACGTCCGTCTCGCCTCCGAGCTCACGGGATGGCAGCTGAACCTGATGAGCGTCGAGGAGTCGCAGCAGAAGCACCAGGCCGAGAGCGACCTGCTGCGTCGCCTCTTCATCGACAAGCTCGACGTCGACGAGGAAGTCGCCGACATCCTGATCAGCGAGGGCTTCACGTCGCTCGAGGAAGTCGCCTACGTGCCGATCAACGAAATGCTCGAGATCGAGTCGTTCGACGAAGACACCGTCAACGAACTCCGCGCGCGCGCTCGAAACGCGATCCTCACCGAGGCGATCGTGCGCGAGGAAAGCGTCGGCAACGTCGAGGAGGCCATGCTGTCCCTGGAGGGCATGGACACCGAGATCGCCAGCGCGCTCGCGCAGAAAGGCATCACCAGCCGCGACGCGCTCGCCGACCTCGCGGTCGACGAGCTGGTCGAGCTGATCGGCCTGCCCGGGGACCGGGCGCAGGACCTCATCATGAAGGCGCGCGCGCATTGGTTCGAGGATGCGCCCGCCGAAGTTCCGGCAGACGCGAAGGCAGTCGCGCCGGCGGCCCCTGCGATGGGGCAGCAGCGCTAGTGGCTGGCACGAACCACTAAGGCCACGCAGGACCACGGACGCAGGAGAAGCGCATGGCGCAGACGACGATCGAACAATTCGCGACCGACCTCAAGATGCCGGCAGGTGCGCTGTTGGAGCAGCTCCTGCAGGCAGGGGTCGCCGGCAAGAAGGAAGGCGACAACCTGTCCGAGCAGGACAAGACCAAGCTGCTCGACTACCTGCGCCGGCAGCACGGCGGCGCCGGCGAGGAGAAGAAGAAGATCACCCTCACCCGCAAGCAGACCACCGAGATCAAGTCGTCCGGCTCCACCGGCAAGGCGCGCACGATCCAGGTCGAGGTGCGCAAGAAGCGCGTGTTCGTCAAGCGCGACGAGAACGACACCGCGCCGGCCGCGCTGGAAGAGGTGCCGGTTGCGGTCGAGGTGGCGCCGGAGCCCGCGCCGGTCCCGGAGGTCGTGGTCGCGCCCGAGCCGGTGGTCGAGGCGCCGCCGGTGGTCGTGCCCGAGCCAGAGCCCGAACCCGAACCCGAACCCGTCGTCGCGGCAGCGCCGGCCGGTGCGCCCGCGCCCGCGGTGGCGCCCGTGCGGAAGCTGATCCTCTCGGCCGAGGAACTCGCGTTGCGCGCCGAGGAGGAGAGGAAGTCGCAGGAGCTGATGCAGCGCCAGCAGCAGGACCAGAAGAACAAGCAGGCGCAGGCGACCAAGCGCAAGACCAAGAAGGAAGAGGAAGATGCCGCGCGCGCCGCCGCCGCCGAAGCGGAGGAGGCCGCGAAGGCCGCCGAAGCCCAGGCCGCCGCGAAGGCTGCGGCCGCTGCGGCGGCACCCGCGCCGGCAGCGAAGGCCGCGACGGAAGGCACGCTGCATCGGCCGGCCGCGAAGCCCGGCGACAAGGCGCGACCCGCGAAGCGGATCAGCGCCACGGCGTTCCAGGAAGAGGCCGCCAGGCGTCGCGCGCTCAAGCTGCGCGGCGACGTCACCGGCGGTGCCGGCAGCGCCGGCTGGCGCCAGCCGAAGGTCGGCCGCCATCGCCACGAGGGCGACAGCGGCGACGACTCCGCCCAGCAGGCCGGCGCGTCGGTGCGCGAAGTCACGGTGCCGGAGACCATCTCGGTTGCCGAACTCGCGCACAAGATGTCCGTCAAGGCGGCGGAAGTCATCAAGGCGCTGATGAAGATGGGCCAGATGGTGACGATCAACCAGGTGCTCGATCAGGAAACCGCGATGATCCTGGTCGAGGAAATGGGCCACAAGGCGAAGGCAGCCAAGCTCGACGAAATGGACGTGCTGATCGCGGAAACGCAGGAAGGCGGCAACGTCGAGGCCGAGCCGCGCCCGCCGGTGGTGACGGTGATGGGCCACGTCGACCACGGCAAGACGTCGCTGCTCGACTCGATCCGCCGCGCCCGCGTGGCGAGCGGCGAAGCCGGCGGCATCACGCAGCACATCGGCGCGTATCACGTCGAGACGGCGAAGGGCGTCATCACTTTCCTCGACACCCCGGGGCACGAGGCTTTCACCGCGATGCGCGCCCGCGGCGCCAAGGTCACCGACATCGTCGTGCTGGTCGTCGCGGCCGACGACGGCGTCATGCCGCAGACGAAGGAGGCCGTCGCCCACGCCAAGGCGGCCGGCGTGCCGATCGTCGTGGCGATGAACAAGATCGACAAGCCCGAAGCCAACCCCGAGCGGCTGAAGCAGGAACTGGTCGCCGAGGGCGTGATTCCCGAGGAGTACGGCGGCGAGGTGCAGTTCATCCCGGTGTCGGCCAAGACCGGCAAGGGCATCGACGAGCTGCTCGACGCGATCCTGCTGCAGGCCGAGGTGCTGGAGCTGAAGGCGCCGAAGAACGCGCCGGCGAAGGGCATCGTCATCGAGTCGCGGCTCGACAAGGGCAAGGGCCCGGTCGCGACCGTGCTCGTGCATTCGGGCACGCTGAAGCGCGGCGACGTCGTGCTGGCCGGCGCGGTGTTCGGTCGCGTGCGCGCGATGACGGACGAGGCAGGCAAGAGCGTCGCGAGCGCCGGCCCGGCGATCCCGGTCGAGATCCAGGGCCTCTCCGACGTGCCGCTGGCCGGCGAGGAAGTCCTGGTGCTGGGCGACGAGCGCAAGGCGCGCGAGATCGCGCTGTTCCGGCAGGGCAAGTTCCGCGACGTGAAGCTCGCCAAGCTGCAGGCGTCGAAGCTCGAGAACATGTTCGACCAGATGGCCGAGGATGCGATCAAGTCGCTGGCCCTCATCGTCAAGGCCGACGTGCAGGGCAGCTACGAGGCGCTGACGCAGGCGCTGACCAAGCTGTCCACGGCCGAGGTCAAGGTCAACATCGTGCATGCCGCCGTCGGCGGCATCACCGAGTCGGACGTCAACCTCGCGCTCGCGTCGAAGGCCGTGATCGTCGGCTTCAACGTGCGCGCCGACGTCGCGGCCCGCAAGCTGGCCGAGGCGTCCGGCGTCGACATCCGCTACTACACGATCATCTACGAGGCGGTCGACGAGGTGAAGGCCGCGCTGTCGGGCATGCTGACGCCGGAGAAGAAGGAAAGCCGGCTCGGTCTCGTCGAGGTGCGGGAGGTCTACAAGATCTCCAAGGTCGGCACCGTCGCCGGCTGCTACGTGCTCGAGGGCCTCATCCGGCGCGGCTCGCGGGTGCGCATCCTGCGTGGCAATGTCGTGATCCACGACGGCGAACTGGATTCGCTGAAGCGCTTCAAGGACGACGTGCGCGAAGTGAAGTCAGGCTTCGAGTGCGGTCTGTCCGTGAAGAACTTCAACGATGTCGAGGTGGGCGACCAGCTCGAGTCGTACGAGATCGTCGAGGTCTCGCGCACGCTGTAGCCCGGGCCGCGCCATCGGCGCAACCCGGGTGGTTGCCGGGCCGGAGTTCAATCGCAACGGCCACCCGGGTTACGCCTGCGGCGCAACCCGGGCTGCGCAGCCCGCGGAGCCGCAGGACGGGCCAACGAACAGGCAACGCCATCGTGAAAAGACACAATCAACGCGCGCAGCGCATCGCCGACCAGGTCCAGCGCGAGCTGGCCACGCTGCTGCGCGACGAGGTCAAGGATCCGCGCGTCGGCCGCATCACGGTGACGCAGGTCGATGTTTCGGCCGACCATTCGCACGCGAAGGTGTACTTCACGCACCTTGCCGGGCGCGAGCACGCGGTCGAGGCGGTCGAGGCGCTGCAGCACACCGCGGGCTTCCTGCGCACGGCGCTGTCGCACCGGCTGCAGCTCTACTCGGTGCCGCAGCTACACTTCGCCTACGACGACTCGATCGAATCGGGGATGCGCCTGTCGAAGCTGATCGACGAAGCCGTCGCGGCCGATCGCAAGTCCTCGACCGGCGAAGCGGTCGCCGCCGACGGCAAGCCGTCGCCTGACGAGCCTGCCGCCGCGGATCGCGAGTCATCGACCTGATGACCGCGGCGCGCGGCCGCGTCGCCCGGCGCCGCGTGGACGGCGTGCTGCTGCTGGACAAGCCGGTCGGCCTCACTTCCAACGCCGCGCTGCAGTCCGCAAAGCGCCTGTTCGCTGCGGAGAAGGCCGGGCACACCGGAACCCTCGACCCGCTGGCGTCGGGACTCCTGCCCATCTGCTTCGGCGAAGCGACCAAGTTCGCCCAGTCGCTGCTGACGGCGGGAAAGGCCTACGTCACCGATGTCCGGTTCGGGATCGCGACCGCCACCGGCGATGCCGAGGGAGAGGTGCTGCGGGAGTGCCCCGTTGCGTTCGAGCGTGCCGACCTCGAGCGGGTGCTGCCGCGGTTCACGGGCGCCGTCACGCAGGTGCCTCCGCGCCACGCGGCGCTCAAGTTCGAGGGGCGACCCTACTACGACTATGCGCGCGCCGGGGTGGACATTCCCCGTCCGCCGCGCACCGTCATCATCGACGCCATCGAACTGGTCGCCTGGGAATCGCCGGTCGCGACGCTGCGTGTCCGCTGCGGCAAGGGGACCTACATCCGCGTGCTGGGCGAGGACCTGGGCGAGGCACTGGGGTGTTGCGCGCACCTCGCGGCGCTGCGAAGGACCGCGACCGGTCCGTACGACATCGCCGATGCGGTCACCCTCGATGCGCTGGCCGACATGGATTGCGCCGGTCGCGATGGGCTGCTGCGCGCGGTCGATACGCCGTTGGTCGAAATGCCGCGCCTCGACCTCGATGCCGAGTCCGTGCGTGCGCTGCGCGAGGGCCGCATCGCCGCGACGCCGGCGAGGGCGCCGGGGACGTATCGCGGCTACGGCGGCGACGGCACGTTCGTCGGCGTTGTCGCGGTAAGCACCGATGGCATGACCTCGGTTCGTCTGATGCGCACGCCTGAGGGCGTTTGCGCCTGAAGGCCAGCTTGGGGCGTATTTGCTCGTTCGGCCCCGAATATCGCCGCTTCCGGAGGGCGTCCGTGCGCTGCCGTGGTGCAAAAGCGCATCTTGTCGTGAACAATCCCATGTCGTTGTCATGGGGCCTGCGGTCGCCGTTTGTCGCCTAAACTACCCCGTTTACAACATCGCCAGTATTTCATGGTAATTTCCTGCCGTAATCCGGTTGATGCAGACCAAGAATCAATTGTACTATCAGCCACCCGCCATTGTGCGGGTGTTGGTGGACCGTCATACGACGACCGGTCCCAACCGAATTCCGGAGAGGCATATGCCCATTGCAAGCATCGAGAATTGCAACGTAGCGGCGGTCAAGCCCCGTTGGTCCGCCCTGCGAAGACTCGCCGCCGGCGCGCTGATGGCGGGCTTGCTTCTTCCGGTCCAGCCGGCCTTGGCCGACTATCTCGGCACCAATACCATCCGGGTGTTCGTCGATCCGGCCGACCTGCCCAACATCCAGAACGGCCTCTCCATCGGCACGACGTTCCGCCTGATCGGCGAGACGACCCCCGGCAACACCGGCAGCAATTCGGCGCAGACCGGCTACAACACGTTCTATCCGATCCCCGGCATGCGGATCAAAGCCGCGTCCATCATGCGGCAGACGCCCACGGGTCTCTACGTCGACATTCCGGCGCTCGATACGGACGCGGCGTACAACAACTGCGGCAAGCGGGGCTGCCGTGCGTACGCCAACACGTCGGGGACGTTCAAGCTGGGCAACGGCTTCATCAACCAGGTGCAGCAGGACACGGGCATCTTCTACAGTACCGACCCGCGCACCAAGTTCGTACCCGGCACGGTGCCCGGCCTGCCGCCGGCACCCGGTGGCCCGGCCTACGGCTCGGTGACGCCGACGGGTAAACTGGCGATTCTCCCCACGCCCCTCCCGGTGAACAACATCTGGGACCGCGACCAGGTGATCGCGTTCGGTATCGCCGCTGCGATTTCCGGCAACACGGGAATCGGCAATACGCCGATGATCTCGCCCAATGCGGGCACCAACTGGTTCGGAACCGGTAATTTCGTCGCCGGCCCGCATTCGTTCTACACCAACGACTACAACCCCGCCTGCGGCCTCGGCGCGGGTAACACCGGCAGTTCCACGCAGGTCAATTCCAACACGGCGACCTTCGCGCTGAACTGGGCCAATGTCGGCAACGTATTCAACTTCGACTACAGCGTCACCGGCACCGGGTTCGCCTACGTCGCGACCACGGGCACCACCGCCAACCAGCGGTTGCTCAACAGCCTGCAATGTCAAGGACCTTGGCGCCGGCTGAAATACAACGCCTCCAAGATCGGTGGTCCGCTGAAGCCTGACCTCAGCCGCAACATTGCGCCGACCACACTTTCCAACCAGGCGGACATCTCGAACACGGGGGTTCCCGTCGAGGGCACGCCGTACGTCGGCGATGACTTCGGTTCGGGCCTGCTGCCCGATACGACGAACGCCGTTCGCTACGTGTCGGGTGCCCGCCGTGTCGGCGACATCGAGCTGTTCTCGATGGTCGTGGAAATCACCGACCCGACAACCTTCATTAACAACCTGCCGCGCCTCTGCGTCTCCAGCCAGGGGTCCGACACCGCGGACATTTCGGCGAAGGACAACGTCTGGCGCTACTACGAGCCGATCTTCAGCGAATCGTCGGGATCGCCGAACTGCCTCGACTTCAACGCCAGCGGCAACCTGTTCAAGCAGGTCACCCACACGTCCAGCGCGCCGTACAGCACGATCACGGCGAACAGCGGCGCGGTGGTGCAGCTCAACGACATCATCACGTACAGCGTCAAGTTCACGAATACGTCCGGCGCCCAAATGAACTCCGTGACGCTGAAGGACATCGTCGGCGCCGGCATCATCGTCAGCGGCGCCACCGCGCCGCTGCTCCAGCTCGTCGCCAACACCACCACGGGCTGCAACCGCAACTTCGCCGGCGGCTACAACGCGACGTTCAGCGGCGGCGGCACCGGCGGCACCTTCGTCTCGCTGGGCGCCGGCACCAACGCGAGTCCGGCCACCTGGACGAACGTCGCCAACCTGCCCGCCGGCCAATCCGTGACCGTCTACATGTGCGCCAAGGTCACCAAGGGCTCGCTGGGCGACGTCGTGGCCAACCAGGCGCAAGTCGGGTGGACCAACCAGAACAACGTGAGCTGCGGCACCTTCCCCTGCGCGGTGTCCGAGGCCAGCAGCGGCCTCGGCAACCTGCTCGACGGCTTCGTCCGGCTGAGCCCGGACGGCGGCTTCACGCCGACCGTCACTGGCATCCCCGGGGTGACGGTCAAGCTCTACGTCGACGCAAACAACAACGGTGCGTACGACAGTGCCACCGACACGTTCTTCGCGTCTGCCACCACCGCTTCCGACGGTTCGTTCTCGTTTTCGGCGCTACCGGCAGGAAACTACATCCTGGTGCAGAGCGTAGTCTCGCCCTATACCGTTACCGGCAACGTCCTGCGTCCCGGGCCGTCGGTGAACACGCCGAACAGCTGCCCGCTCACCGGCTCGCCGGCGAACAACTCCTGCAATGTCATCGGCAGCACGACCTCGGCCGGGATCGTCGTTACGGCCACCAGCGTCATCCACAACCGCAACTTCTACAACTTCGTCACGCCGACGCCGACCCTCACCAAGTACTTCGGCGCGGGTCCCGGCACGACGGCGATCGACATCGATACCAGCACGACGCTGACGTTCGTCATCGACAACACGGCGCCGCTTTCGACCGCGCGCTCCGGCCTGTCGTTCACCGACACGCTGCCGACCGGCCTGCGGCTGTTCGACAACACCAACACGCCGGGCCTGGTGTCGGGCACCTGCACGTCCCCGGGCTTCAGCTACACGATGTCGCCGACGCCGGTGTTCGGCGGCACGGTCGTCAACGTGACCAGCCTGTCGATTCCCGCCGCGTCCAAGTGCTCGATCACGGTCAAGGTGACGAACCAGCCGGCGACGATCAACCAGGCCTGCCCGGATGCGCCGAACTTCACGAACACCGGCCTCGGCGGCAACATCACCAACCTGGTCGGCATGAATGACGGCATCCAGGCGAGCTGCGTCAACGTCAACCCGAAGAAGCCGGTGCTGACCAAGGCGTTCAACCCGACGTCGATCACAGCGGGCGGCGTCGCCGACCTCATATTCACGATCGTCAACCCGGCCGGCAATCCCGCGCTGACGGCACCGGGCGCCGGGCTGTCGTTCTTCGATCAGCTGCCGTCGGGCCTGCAACTCGCCGACGGACTGTTCAGCGGGACCTGCGCCGCCGGATACTTCATCAAAGAGTCCGCCAGCGACGGTGCGCCCGACATCACCGCCGGATCGCTTTCGCTGTCGGTGACCAACCTGTCGCTCGCGGCCGGAGGGCCGACGAGCTGCACGATCATCGTCCACGTCACCAACGTGCCCGGCAACATCGGCAGCTGTCCGGACGGACGATTCACGAACCTCAAGTCGACGATGTCGACCGGCAATATCGACAACCAGGTTGCCGATCCGTGCCTTTCGGTCACGGAGCCGAACGTGCTCGTTACCAAGACCAACCCGGTGCTCACCGGTCCGGTGGCGGGCGTGTACACGGTGACGTACGACGTGAACGTGACGAACCTGAACAGCAACCAGGCGGGCGTCTACACGCTGACCGACACCCCGGGCTTTCCGGCCGGGCTGACGTTCGACGGCAACGCCCATGTCGTCTCGTCGGGCGGCGCCGCGGCCGTCGTGGATTACCCGCCGGTTTCCGGCACGCCGCATACGTTCGCAACCAGCCAGCCGATCGCGATCGCTGCGACGCACACCTACCAGGTGTCGTTCAAGTTCCATTTCAATACGTCCACCCCGACGCAGCTCGCCTGCGTGACCGGAACCAGCGGCAACGGGCTGTTCAACGCGGTGCACATCTCGGGCAGCACGACGATGGACGCCAATGCGTGTATCGGCGTGCCGTTCGTCGCGGTCCTCAAGAGCAACCCGGTCGCATCGGGCCCGGCGGCTGGCGTCTACACCGTGACCTACAAGGTCGAGGTGAAAAACAGCGGCAGCACCGGCGGTGTCTATACGCTGACGGATACGCCGGGATTCCCGGCCGGCCTTAATTTCGTCCTCTTGGGTTCGACGGTAACCCCGTCGGGCACCGGTGCCGGGCTTGACCTGCCTTTCGTCAGCCCGTACACCCCGAACAGTGGAACGCCGGCGACGTATACGGCCAACCGCCCGATCGCAGCAGGGGCGACCCATACCTACGACGTGTTGATGACATTCACCGCCGCTAGCGAATTGTCCAATCTCGCCTGCGACCAGGCTGGGGCAGGCCATGGCCTCTACAACGCGGTGAACATCACGGGCAGCAACGATGGGACGAGCAACGCCTGCACCGGCTTCCAGCAGGTGACGATCACCAAGACGAACCCGACGTTGACCGGCCCCGTGAGCGGCGAGTTCACCGTGACGTACCTGGTGACGGTCTCCAACGCCACCGGGGGCGCCAACGCCACGTACACGCTGACCGACACGCCGGACTTCCCCACCGGGCTCGCGTTCGTCACCCTGGGCACGACGGTGACACCGGGCGGTGCGGGCGCCGGGCTGGATGGATTCAGCAGTCCCTACACGCCGGCAAGCGGCACGCCCGTGACGTACACCACCGATCGGACGATCATTGCCGGGGCGACGCACACCTACACGGTGGCGATGAAGTTCACGTCGACCGGCAACGTCTCCAACCTGGCCTGCAACGACACCCCGGCCAACGGGCTGTACAACGGGGTCGCGCTGTCCGGCGGCAGCAGCGGCTCGGCCTTCGCCTGCACCGGCGTGCCGCAGGTGAAGATCGCCAAGACCAATCCGGTGTTGACCGGGCCCAACGGCAGCGGCCAATTCACGGTCACTTACCTGGTGACGGTGTCGAACAGCACGGGCTCTGCCGCCGGCGCCTACACGCTGACCGACACTCCGTCGTTCCCGGCGGGCCTGACGTTCGTGACCAACGGCACGACGGTGGTGTCGGCTGGCGGCGGCGCGGTCGTTGCAGATTACACGCCGAACAGCGGCACGCCGCAGACGTTCGCGACCAACTTTGCGATCGCCGCGGGGGGGGTCCACACCTACACGGTCGCGATGAAGTTCACGAGCAATGGCAACGCGCCCAACCTCACCTGCAACGAGGCGCCGTTCCACGGCCTGTACAACGCGGCTACCCTGACCGGCAGCAATCCGGGTTCGTCCAACACCTGTACCGGCTTGCCGCAGGTCACCATCCTGAAGAACGGCGCGTCGCTGTCGGGCCCGAACGGAAGCGGTGAGTACACGGTGTCGTACCTGTTGACCGTGTCGAACAGCACCGGGTCGGTGGCGGGTGTTTACACGCTGACCGACACGCCTGCCTTCCCGGCGGGGCTGACGTTCGTCGCCAACGGCACGACGGTCACGCCCGCCGGCGGCACGCTTGACGCCGGCGCCTCGCCGTACACGCCGGCGAGCGAATCCGCGCACACGCTGGCGACCAACCTCGCGATAGCGGCAGGCGCGACGCATACCTATGCCGTGGCGATGAAGTTCACCACCAACGGCAATGCGTCGAACCTCGCCTGCGTCCCCGGCGTCCCTGGGAAAGGTCTGTACAACGCCGCCAACATCACCGGCAGCAATGCCGGGACGAGCAACGACTGCACGGGCCTGCCGCA
>CALQLA020000088.1 GCA_943331295.2 Bordetella parapertussis
TGAGCGCGCCGGGCCGCCCCAAGCGCGAATACCGGAGTGCGAAGCACGAAGGTAGTCCAGTGAGCGCGCCGGGCCGCCCCAAGCGCGAATACCGGAGTGCGAAGCACGAAGGTAGTCCAGTGAGCGCGCCGGGCCGCCCCAAGCGCGAATACCGGAGTGCGAAGCACGAAGGTAGTCCAGTGAGCCGCCGCGATTTCCTGCAGCGATCCGCCGCGCTGGGCGCCGCGGGCTTCGCCGCGAACCTCGACCTGCTGTCGCTGACCGCGCACGCCGCGACCACCGACTACAAGGCGCTGGTGTGCGTGTTCCTGTACGGCGGCGTCGACGGCAACAACGTGCTGGTCCCGCTCGACGCCACGGGCTACGGCCAGTACGCGGCAGTGCGCACCGCGGGCTCCGGCATCGCGCTGTCGCAGGCGGAGCTGCTGCCGGTCTCGCCGCTCGTGCCCAACACGTACAGCGCGTTCGGCCTGCATCCGTCGCTGCCGGAACTGAAGGCGCTGTTCGACGCGCGACACCTCGCGCTGCTGGCCAACGTCGGCACGCTGGCGCAGCCGACCAGCAAGGCCGACTACGTCGCGGGCCGGCGTCCGGAGCACCTGTACTCGCATTCGGACCAGCAGGGCGAATGGCAGAGCGCCAGTGCCGCGAGCGACATCCGCACCGGCTGGGGCGGGCGGCTCGCCGACGCGATCGCGCCGCTCGCCGGACAGTCCTTCCCGGTGATCACGTCGACCGCCGGCATCCCGCTGTTCGTCACGGGCAAGACGGCCAACACGCTCGCGATACCGACGTCCGGGAGCTTCGGGCTGGCGGGCTTTTCCACCAGCACCACCAGCAAGGCTCGGCTCGCGGCGCTCACCACGCTGCTCGGCCTCGACCGCGGCAACACGCTGGTCGCCGCGGCCGCCGACATCACCCAGCAGGCGCAGGGGCTGGCGGCGACGGTGAATCCGATCCTCGCCGCGACGAGCCCCGCGCTGACCGCGGCGTTCTCAGGCATCACCTCGTCGATCGGCAAATCGCTCCTCGCGGTGGCGAAGATGATCGAGGCGCAGGCGGCCACGGGGGCGAAGCGGCAGATCTTCTTCGTCTCGCTGGGGGGCTTCGACACCCACAACAACGAGATCGCCACCCACCAGACGCTGTTCGGCCAGCTCTCGCCGGCGCTGAAGGCCTTCTACGACGCGACGACGGCGCTGGGCATGGCGGAAAAGGTGACGACGTTCACGCTGTCGGACTTCGGACGCACGTTCCAGCCCGCCTCCGGTGGCGGCAGCGATCACGCCTGGGGCAACCATCACGTCGTCATGGGCGGCGCCGTGCAGGGCGGAAACATCTACGGCCGGTACCCGCAGCTCGTCCTCTCCGGGCCCGACGACGCGGAGAAGGAAGGGCGCTGGATACCGACCACCGCGGTCGACCAGTACGGTGCGACGCTCGCGCGCTGGTTTGGTGCCGGCCCAGCCGAGCTCGCGGCGGTGTTCCCGAACCTGTCGCGATTCCCTGCGGGCGACCTGGGCTTCCTCGGCTGACCGTCGCGATCGCACGGATGTCGCGCCGGCACGGCGGCCGCGATGGACGATAATCCCGCCTGTGCTTCTTTCCCACCTCCCCTTGCGGGCCGCGCTGGCGTGGCTCATTGCCGTGGCGTTACCGGCCGTGTTGCCCACGCCCTGCGCCGCGGCGGAGGAGGTCGCGCCGGCGGCGATCGCCGGCGACGGCAGCAGCGAACTCGCGCATTCGGCGACGGCGATCGCCTACAAGGTGGTGGTCGTGGCGCCGTCGCCGCTCAAGGAGACGATCGAGGGCGTCGTCGGGCTGGTCCGCTGGCAGGACTATCACGAGATGACCGAGGAACTCCTCGACCGTCTGAAGCGCGAGGCCGTCGACACGACGCGCAACCTGGCGGCTGCCGAAGGCTACTTCTCGGCCGTCACCGACGTCGACATCGACCGCACGACGACCCCCGCGACCGTGACGCTGAAAGTGACGGAGGGGCCGCCCACGCGGATCACGGCCGTGCGGATCAGCGTCACCGGGCCCGCGGCGACCGACGGATCGTTCGGGGCGCAGGCGATCGCGAAGCTGACGCGGGAGTGGGGTCTGCCCGAGGGCGCGGTGTTCCGCCAGCCGGCGTGGAGCGCGGCCAAGTCCGGCGCGCTGGCGACGCTTGCCGCGAGCCCCTACGCGGCGGCGACCATCGCGTCGAGCGAGGCGCAGATCGATCCCGAGGCGAAGAGTGCCGTGCTCGCGATCGAGTTGGAGAGCGGCCCCGAATTCCGCTTCGGCAACCTCGAGATCGCGGGGCTCTCGCGCTACCCGCCGGAGCTCGTGCGCAACTTCAGCACGATCAAGGTCGGCGAGCCGTACAGCCAGCGCGCGCTCGAGCGCTACCTGCGGCGGCTCAACGCCTCGGGGTATTTCGCCAGCGCGCAGGCGGCGATCGATACCGAGTCCCCGCATCCGGAGGAGGCCCCGGTCAACGTCGCGGTGATCGAGGGGCCGACGCGGCGCTTCGAGGGTGGCCTGGGCTACTCCACCGACGTCGCATTCCGCGCGAACGCCAGCTACCGCGACGTCAACATCGACGGCAAGGGCATGCAGATGCTGGCCGAGGGGCGGCTCGAGACCAAGATCCAGACCGGGTCGGTGCGCTTCACGCTGCCGCCGGTCGGGCGGGGCTGGATCGGCAGCTTCGGCGCCGGCGCCGCGCGTACCGACATCGAGAGCCTCGTCACCCGCACCGCGTTCGCGGGCACCCGCTGGCACACGCTGGAGGAAGAAACGGAGCAGGCCGTGTCGCTGCTGTTCTACCTCGACGAGCAGCAGCCCTCCGGCGCCGCCAGCGACTCGTCGCACGCGCTCTTCCCCGAATACGAGCGCTACTGGCGCCACGTCGACAACCTGATCGCGCCGACCACCGGCTGGATGGCGGTCGTCCATGCCGGCGGCGGCATTCCGGGCGCGTCGACCCGCGGCTTCGGCCGGCTGCTGGGGCGCGTGTCCGCCTGGTGGCCGATCGACGACAAGCATGAACTGCAACTCCGCGGCGAAGCGGGCGCGGTGCTCGCGCCGACGCGCCATGGCATCCCGTCGACGCTGCTCTTCCGCACCGGCGGCGACACCACCGTGCGCGGCTATGCGTTCGAGAGCCTGGGCGTGCCGGACGGCGACGCGGTGGTGCCGGGGCGCTACCTCGCCGTCGCGAGCGTCGATGCGATCCGCTGGGTCGGGGAGGCCTGGGGCGTCGCGGCATTCGTCGATGCGGGCAACGCGACCGATTCGCTGACCGACTTCCATCTCGCGCTGGGCTACGGCGTCGGCGTCCGCGTGCGCACGCCGCTCGGTCCCTTCCGCCTCGACCTCGCCTACGGGCAGGACGTGCACAAGGTCCGCGTGCACTTCTCCGTCGGACTGTCGTTCTGACCGGGATGACGATGACGGCCGATCCAACGCCCCCCGTGCCGATGCCGTCACCGACGCCCGCGGCGACGCCGCGCCGTCGCCTGCTGCGCGACGTGCTGTGGACCGTGGCGCTCGCCGCGGCGCTGGCCGGCGGCGGCTACCGGCTGCTGGTGAGCCAGTTCGCGGTGGACCTCGCGATGGACCAGCTCCGCCTGCGCAGCGGCGGCCACCTCGAGATCGACGGCGCGACCGGGTCGCTGCTCGAAGCGATCGACGTGAAGCGGCTCGCGTGGCGCAGCGACGACACCACGATGGTCGCCACCGACGTCAGCCTGCGCTGGAGCCCGACGGCGCTGTGGTCGCGCGGGATCGTCATCAGCGCGCTGGGAGCGACGCGCATCGAGCTCGAGGTGAAGCCGTCGACCGCCGCGTCGAGCCTGCCGGATTCGCTCGCGCTGCCGTTCGAGATCGCGATCGAGAAGCTCGCGATCGGCCGCCTCGACTGGCAGGTCGGCCCGCGGAAGGGGACGATCGACGGCCTCGGCCTCGCCTATGCGGGCGGCGCCGCCGGGCATCGCTTCACCGGCCTGTCGCTCGCCGCGAAGCCGGGCACGCTGCGCGGCAGCGCCGGCATCGGCTCGCGGGCGCCGTTTCCGATCGAGGGACGGCTCGACCTCAAGGGCGACGCGGCGGGGCAGGATGCCGCGGCCGACGTCACGCTGTCGGGCTCGCTGGCGGCGCTCGCCGTCGATGCCGCCGGCACGGCGGGCACGGCGAAGTTCACCGCCCACGTGGCGCTCGCGCCGTTCGCCGCGGTGCCGCTGGTCGAGATCGCGGTCGACGCGGCCGCCGTCGACATCGCCGCGTGGGACCCGTCGCTGCCCGAGACTCGCCTCGACCTCTTGGTGCGCGCGCGGCCGGCCGGCGGCGGCCTCGCCGGCACCGTCACCGCGAGCAACGCGCGCCCCGGGCCGGTCGACGCCGGCCGCGTGCCGCTCGCAGCGCTCGCCGCGCAATTCGGATGGCAGGCCGACGCCCTGACGCTCGACGGGCTCGACGCCTCGCTGCCGGGGCGCGGGCGCATCACCGGCAAGGCTCGGATCCCTCAGGGCGAGGGCGCGACCGCGGGGACGTGGTCGCTCGACGTGCGCGACGTCGACCTGCGCGCGATCCACGGCACGCTCATCAGCACCCGCGTGTCCGGCCGGATCCACGCCGATCTCGATGCCGCGCGCCAGCGGATCACCGGCGACCTCGCCGACCGGGGCATCGTCGGCGGGCTGTCGCTGTCGTTCGCCGCGCTGCTCGACGACCGCCGCCTCGACGTCGAGCGCTTTCGCGCCCGCGCCGGAACGAGCGAGCTGGAAGGCCGCGGCAGCGTCGGCCGACTGGGCGAGCATGCATTCACGGTCGACGCGACGGCGCGGCAATTCGATCCGTCGCGCGTCGGCAGCTACCCGGCGGGAAAGCTCGACGGGCACGTCGTCGCGTCCGGCGTGCTGGTCCCCGCCTGGCGCGCCACGGTCGACGCCACGCTGGCGGCGGGCAGCCGCCTGGCCGGCGTCGCGCTGTCGGGCACGGCGACGGGCACCGTGACCCGCAACGGCGTGAAGAATGCGCACGTCGCGGTGGCGGCCGCGTCGGCGAAGCTGACCGCCGAAGGCAGCGCCGGCGACGCGAACGACACGCTGCGCGCGACGATCGACGCGCCGCGGGTGCAGGAACTCCTGCCCCTGCTGCCGGCGCTGGTGCCCAGCGGCATCGCCGGCGCGCTGCAGGCGACGGCCGCGGTCACCGGCCCGCTCGCCACCGGCGCGGTCGCCATCGACGGCAAGGGCACGGCGCTGAAGATGGGCTCGTCGTTCGCCGCGGGCGCCGTCGACCTCCGGTTCCGGCTTGCCCCCGCGGCCACGACCGTGCCCGTCAAGCCGACCGCCGGCGCAGACTTCATGACGCGCGTGTTCGAGCTCACGGTCGCCGCCAAAGACGTCGTGGCGCCGCCCGGCAGCTTCGCCACCGCCGACGGCAGCCTGAAGGGGACGCTGGCCGCGCACACGGCCGGCATCGCATTCACCAGCAACGACGTCACGGTCGCCGCCGCCGCCCACGGCGGGCTCTCCGCGGCGCGGGAAGCGGACCCTGCCGCCGGGTATGCGTGGTCGGGAACCGTCGATGCGCTCGAGGCGCGCGGCCCTGTCGCGCTGCGGCTGACCGCGCCCGCCGCGGTCAGCATCGCCCGCAACCATGTCGCCGTCGGCGCCGCGCGGATCGTGATCGCCGACGGCGAGATGCGCATCGCCGACCTCGCGTGGGACGACGGGCGGATCACCACGCACGGCAGCTTCACCGCCGTGCCGCTCGCGACCGCGGCGGACATCGCCGGCGTGGCGCTGCCTTTCGCGTCGACGCTGACGCTGGGCGGCGACTGGTCGCTCGCGGCCGCGCCGCGCCTCAACGGCACGATCGTCGTGCGGCGCGAGAGCGGCGACCTCCGGCTGGTGCGCGACGGCGTGTCCGACGCGCCGGGGCTGGCGCTGGGCATCACCGCGCTCGAACTCGCCGCGCGCTTCGCCGACGACGGCATCGACGCCACGGCCGCGGTGCAGTCGACGAACGCCGGCACGGCCGGCGCGCGCCTGACCGTGGCCACCGTCCCCGGCGCCGAACCCGGCCGGATTCCGGCGACGGCGCCGCTGGCGCTCACCGCGCACGCGACGCTGCCGACGCTGCGGCCGCTGCAGCCGTGGCTCGGCACGGTGGCGCTGATCGACGGCCGCGCCGTCGCCGACGTCGCCGCCCGGGGCACGCTCGCGGCGGCGACGCTGTCGGGCACGCTGCGCGCGGAGGCGCTGCGGCTCGACGCGCCGCAGTACGGGGTGCATTTCAGCGACGGCCGGCTCGCCGCCCATTTCGCCGAAGGCAGCCTCGTCCTCGACGAGCTGGCACTCACCGCAGGCGCCGGCAAGCTCCTGGCGTCGGGCACGGCGAGCGCGCGCACCGCCCGCGACACCGGGCCGGCGGCATCCATCAAGTGGCACGCCGACAATTTCCGCGTGTTCAACCGCCCGGAGCTGCACCTCGTCGTCGACGGCGACGGCACCGCTGCGCTCGACAACGGCAGGCTGGTGCTCGCGGGCTCGCTCAAGGCCGACGAGGGCCGCTTCGTCTACGTATCGGCCACCGGCGCGACACTGGGCGACGACGTCGTGGTGAAGGGCTGGGCGAAGCCCGCCCCGTCGGCGCTGCAGTCGTCGGACCTGCCGCTGTCGATCGACCTCGCGCTCGATCTCGGCGACCGGCTCACGTTCTCCGGCGAGGGCCTCGAGACCGCCCTGCAGGGGACGCTGCGGATCACGTCGGGGCTGCGGGGCTTGAACGCGAAGGGCTCGATCCGCGCCGTGAACGGCACGTACTTCGCGTTCGGCCGGCGGCTGACCATCGACCCTGGGCGGCTGATCTTCAACGGCCCGATCGACAACCCGGGGCTCGACATCATCGCGCTGCGCAAGGGGCTCGCCGTCGAGGCGGGCGTGACCGTCACCGGCACGGCCAGGCTGCCGATCATCGCGCTCACGTCCAACCCGCCGGTGTCCGACGGCGAGAAGCTGTCGTGGCTGGTGCTGGGCCAGGGCCTCGACCGCACGTCCGGCACCGACATCGCCGCGCTGCAGGCGGCGTCGGCGCTGCTCATGGGAAGAAACAGCAAGCCGGTGACCACGCAGATCGCGGAATCCGTGGGCCTCGACGACATCTCGATCCGCGGCAGCAGCGCGTCCACGCGCGCCGGCACCCGCACCGGCGCGACCGCGGAAAGCCAGGTGGTCGCATTCAGCAAGCGCATCTCGGACCGGCTCTCGCTCGTCTACGAGCAGGGGCTCTCCATCGCCAACAACGCGATCAAGATCGAATACGCGCTGACGCAGCGGCTGTCGCTGCAGGCCGAGATGGGCATCATCAGCGGCATCGGCATCCGCTACAACGTCACGCTCGAGTGACGCTGCCCGGATTCCGTAGCCCGGGTTGAGCGAAGCGAAACCCGGGGCAGTGCGTCCCTGTGGCGAGGCCCAACCGGGTTTTGCCTGCCCCCAACCCGGCGACGGTCAGAGTCGGGCTAGATTCGGAAGAACGACTGGATGCGCCGCACCAGTTCGGAGGCGCGGCCGGAGGCCTGCCGCGCGCGCGCCTCCTCGGACAGCTCGCGCATCGTCGCGTCGTTCGCCGCCTGGCGTTCTGCGACCGTGCGGGACACCGCGTCCGCCAGCTCGGGCCGCGCGCGCAGGATCGCGTCGAAGCTCGACTTGTCGAGCCGGTAGCACAGGATCTCCCCCTGCGCGATGACCGTCGCGGTGCGCGCCTGCCCGGTCAGGAGCCCCATCTCGCCAAAATAATCCGGGGCGGCGAGCAGCGCGAGGCGCGTGCGGCCGCCCGCGCCGTCCCGCCCCTCGCGCAAGATGTCGACGGTGCCCCGGGCCAGGATGAACATCGAGTCGGAGACCTCGCCCTCGCGCGAGACGATGTCGCCGCCGAAGTGCGGCGCCTCCGACAATCCGGCGGCCAGCGCGACGCGCTCGTCCGCGGTGAGCGTGGCGAACAGGGGCAGGCGCGCGAGCACCTCGACGCGCGCCGCCTGCTCCGCGTGCGCAGCGCCCTGCCGCTTGGCCTCGAGCGTGCGCGAGGTGAGGATCACCTGGCGCGGGAACGGGATTTCCATGCCGTTCCTGGCGAGCGTGGAGAAGATGTGCGAGCGCACCAGCGAATCGGTCTGCAAGTCGTGCGTGATATCGGTGAGCCAGTAGGCTACCACGTAGTCGATCCCGGAGCCGCCGAATGCGACACACCAGCAGGTCGCGGCGGGCTGCCGCGCCACGAGCGGGATTTCCGTGCGCGCGAGAGAGCCCTCGAGGGTGGCGATCACCATGGCCGGCGGCGTGTCGTAGCCGACGCTGAACGCGACGAGATGGCGATACGGGATCTTCGAATTGCCCCGGCGCGAGAGCACCGTCACCGGGTTCTTGATGAGCTGCGCGTTGGGCACCATCACGGTATCGCCGGCGTTGGTGGCCACCGCCAGGCACCGCCAGCGAATCCCGATGATCTTCCCGGTCACGCCTTCGACGCGGATCCAGTCGCCCATGCGGCAGGTGTTGTCGAGCTGCAGCGCGATGCCGCCCCACAGGTTGCCCAGCGTTTCCTGCAGCGAGAAGGCGATCACGCCGGTGATCACCGCCGACGTGGTGATGATGCTGCCCAGGTTCACGCCGGCCACGGTCATCCGGTACAGCGCGAAGCCGATCAGCACCAGCACCAGCGACACGTCGGCCAGGATACGCGGCACCGCCGCCTTCGCGAGCAGCGCCTCGAACAGGAACTTGAGCAGGACAAGCACGAGCCCGACCGCGACCAGCAGCAGCGACAGTTCGCGCAGAACGAAGACGATGGAAGCGCTGGCCAGCGACTCGCTCCACTGCGCCAGCGCGATCAGGCCGATCATGCCGGCCCCCATGACCAGCACCATTTTGACCATCGTCTGCCGCAGCGGCGCCGCCATGCGCATCGCGATGAGGGCCATCACCAGCCCGACCGCGAGGAAGCAGGCGGCGGTGACGATCAGGTCGTAGTCTGGCATCGGGTCAGGTCGGGCCTTGCGTGGAGGATGCCGTGGCAGGTCGCCGCAACGGGGAAGCGCCGGCGACTGCGTTGGCCAGAAACGACAACCTGCGGTGCAACCGAAGGGCTCGGCGCTCCCGAGGGAGCGCTTCGCGGCGGCACGGCGCAGGCACGGTGTAGCGGATGGTGCGCCCGACAGGAGTCGAACCTGTGACCTTTGGCTTCGGAAACCAACACTCTATCCAGCTGAGCTACGGGCGCATCCGACCCCCATTCTATCGCGCCGGCAGAACGAGCGTCCAGTTGCCATTTCTGGCGCTGCGCCGGCGCGGTATAATCGATGGGTTTTGCCGGCATCGGCGGGGTAATGCGGCCCCACCCGGTGGTCCCGTCCGCGCCGGCACCACGCCCGGCGCCCCTCGCCTCTTGCCCACGACATCGGACCTGGAACGACCATGAGCGACGAACACGAATCCCTGATCAAGACCCCCAAGCAGCTCATCATCGTAGTCGTGCTCGCCTTCGTCGTGCCGATCGCGCTGATCGTCCTGCTGTCGCAGCTCGTCACCGGCAGCGCGAAGCCCGCCAGGGACAACGACAGCGCGGTGCTGGCACGGATCAAGCCGATCGGCGAGATCGTGCTCGCCGGCAACGAGCCGGCCGCCGCAGCGGCGCCCGCGGCGGGGGCCGCCCCCGCCGTCGCCGCCGGCCCGGCCGACGGTAAGAAGGTCTACGACACGACGTGCGTGGCCTGCCACGCCGTCGGTGCGGCCGGCGCGCCGAAGTTCGCCGACAAGGAAGCGTGGGCGCCGCGGATCAAGACGGGCATGGACGCGCTCTACGCCAGCGTGCTCAAGGGCAAGAATGCGATGCCGCCGAAGGGCGGGAACGCCGGCCTCTCCGACGCCGAGATCAAGGCCGCCGTCGACTACATGGTCGCCGCCGCGAAGTAGCGACCGCGCCGGCACTGCCGTACGTGCCGCAGCCCGGGTTGAGCGCGAGCGAAACCCGGGACCGTCGCTGACCGCAGCCTTCCACCCGGGTTTCGCTCGCGCTCAACCCGGCTACGCGGCGGTGCGGGCTACGACGCGGCGGCGATGGACTCCGCGGCTTCGAGCATGTCGGCCTCGGCCGCCTCGATCTCGCCGCGCGTGACGTCGCGCTCGTGCGCGAGGTGCGACAGGTAATCCGCGGTGACGTCGCCGGTAATGTACTTGCCGTCGAAGCACGACGCCTCGAATTCCTCGATCCCCGGGCTGGCGCCCCGCACCGCGTTCTTCAGCGCCTCGAGGTCCTGGTAGATGAGGAGGTCGGCGCCGATCTCCTGCGCGATCTCGGCTTCGGTACGCCCCGTCGCCACGAGTTCGCGCTCGTTGGGCATGTCGATGCCGTAGACGTTCGGATAGCGCACCGGGGGGCTCGCCGACGCGAAGTACACCTTGCGCGCGCCCGCCTCGCGCGCCATCTGCACGATCTCGCGCGACGTCGTGCCGCGCACGATCGAATCGTCGACGAGCAGGACCACGCGGTCCTTGAACTCGATGCCGCAGGGGTTGAGCTTCTGGCGGACGCTCTTCTTGCGCATCGCCTGCCCGGGCATGATGAACGTGCGGCCGATGTAGCGATTCTTGACGAACCCCTCGCGGTACATGATGCCCAACGTGTTGGCGAGCTCCAGCGCCGACGGCCGGCTGGAGTCGGGGATCGGGATCACGACGTCGATGTCCTGCGCCTCGGGAATGCCGCGGATCTTCTTCGCGAGCTCGCCGCCCATCCGCAGCCGCGACTCGTACACCGACGTGCCGTCGATCACCGAGTCCGGCCGCGCGAGGTAGACGAACTCGAACAGGCACGGCCGCAGGATCGGGTTCACGGCGCACTGGCGCGAATGGAACGTGCCGGCCTGGTCGATGAAGATCGCCTCGCCGGGCGCCACGTCGCGCAGCACGTCGAAGCCCAGCGCCTCGAGCGCCACCGATTCGCTGGCGACGACGTACTCGGTGCCGCCCATCGCCTCGTTCTTGCCGATGATGAGCGGGCGGATGCCGAAGGGATCGCGGAACGCCACGAGGCCGTAGCCGGCAATCATCGCCACGATCGCGTACGCGCCGCGGCAGCGCTTGTGCACGCCGGCGACGGCCGTGAAGATGGCGTTGGCGTCGAGCCGCGCATGGTGCGCCGCGCGCTCGAGCTCCAGCGCCAGCACGTTGAGCAGCACCTCGGAGTCGGAATTCGTGTTGACGTGCCGGAAGTCGAGCTGGAACAGCTCGCGCTTCAGCGCGTCGCTGTTGGTGAGGTTGCCGTTGTGCGCCAGCGTGATCCCGAACGGGGAGTTGACGTAGAAGGGCTGCGACTCGAGCTCGGAGGAGGCCGAGCCGGCGGTGGGGTAGCGGCAGTGACCGATGCCGAACTTGCCGGTGAGCTCGCGCATGTTGCGGGTGCGGAACACGTCGCGGACGTAACCCGGGCCCTTGTGCATGTGGAACATCGCCCCCTCGCTGGTGACGATGCCCGCGGCATCCTGGCCGCGGTGCTGCAGCAGCAGCAGCCCGTCGTACAGCATCTGGTTGACGGGGGTGTGGGCGACGACACCTACGATTCCGCACATGGTTCAGGTTCTCCTGTGGGCGCCGCCGACGCCTATGCGCCCGGGCGCGCGGGCTTGCGCGCGGATGTCGAATAATCGAGCCGGTCGGCCCACGGCTGGGGCAGGTAGGGCCTTGCCGCCAGCGCCGCCGTGACCAGAAGCGGTCCGAGCGCTGCATTCTGCCACCATTTCTGCCCCGGCAAGGTGGTGAGTCCGCCCAGCAGCA
>CALQLA020000089.1 GCA_943331295.2 Bordetella parapertussis
AGTACCCCTTCATCAGCACGTACCCCCGGATGCAGATCTCCCCCACCTCCCCCACCCCCAGCGTCCGGTTGCTCTCCACCTCCGCGATCCGGATCTCCACCCCGGCCACCGCCCTCCCGTTCGTCGTCGCCCGCTTGGAGAGCGGGTCGCGGCAGTCGCAGCGGGTGACCGCATTGGACGTCTCCGACATGCCGAACACGCCGATCAGCTCCGGGATGCCGAGCTCGTGCGTCGCGAACAGGAACGCGTCGCGCGACAGCGGCGCGCCGGTGCCGGTACGCAGGCTCGTGAGGTCGTAGCGGCTGCGGTCCGGGTAGTTCTTCAGGTCCTGCACGATGGTGTCGACGAAGAACCCGACCGTGATGCGCTCCTTCTCGACGGTGGCGCAGAAGAGTTGCGGGTCGAAATGGTCGACGATCACCATCGTCGCGCCGGCCAGCAGCATCGACAGCGTGTAGCCGGTGCCGGTCGCGCTGAACAGCGGCACGCACGACAGGTAGCGGTCGCGCGGCGAGAGCTGCATCCGCAGCGTGGTCTGGAAATTGTTCTGCAGCAGCGCGCCGTGGCACACCTGCGCGCCCTTGGGGAACGACGTCGTGCCCGACGTGTACATGATCTGCGCGACGTCCTGCGGCGACACCGCCGCCATCCGCGCCGCGAGCACGCCGTCGGCCAGCAGCGCGCGGCCGGCCGACTCGACCGCGCCGAACGCGGAGACCGCGGACGGCAGCGCCTCGCCGCCGGCGGCCGGCAGCGCGATCGCCCGCCGCAGCATCGGCAGCGCCGCGCTCTGCCAGCCGCCCGCCGGATGCTCCCGCCAGCCGGGATCGAGCTGTCCCAGGATGTCGAAGTAGCTCGTGCCGCGGTTGCCCTGCTGGACGATCAGCGTCGACGTGTCGGACTGCGCCAGCACGTACTGCACGTCGTGCTCGCGGAAGCGCGTGTTGACGGGCACCAGCACGGCGCCGATCAGCGGGATCGCCCAGCGCGCGACCAGCCACTCGGGGCAATCCGACATCCACAGCGCGACCTTGTCGCCCGGCGCCACGCCCAGCGCGACCAGGCCGCGGGCGAAGGCCCGCGCGCGACCCGCCAGCGCCGCGAACGAAATCCGCTGCGCGCCGAACACCACCGCCTCGCGGTCGCCGTGAACGTCGGCGGCCCACGCCAGCGCGTCGCCGAACGTGGCGTCGCGCCACAACGGCGCTTCGCGTGCGTTCATTTCCAGCCGATTTCGCGCAGCGTGTAGTAGCCGGAGCCCGGCTGCTGCTCCCAGTTGAGCTTGCTGTCGCGGCCGAAATTGATGAAGAGCTCGGTGATCGGCACCGATTGCGCATCGTCGTGCAGGATGCGCGTGATCTTGCGGAAGATCTTGTCGCGGCCCTCGCGGTCGGCGATGCCCTCGGACTCGGCGAAGAGCTTCTCCAGTTCCGCGTTGTAGTAGTCGGACCACGTGCCGGCCTTGATCGCGCCGCCGCCGATCGGGTGGCTGGGATCATAGATCGCGTTGGGGAAGCGCGTCACCGACATCGGCCCGCCGCCATGCGTGTTGTCGAGGCGCGCCCACGCGGCATAGTCCATGAACTTGATCTTCGCGCGCACGCCGATGGTCGACCAGTACGCGACCAGCGCCTCCGTGACTTCCTTCGGCATCACGCTGGAGCTGTAGATCTCGGTGTCGAAGCCGTTGGG
Organism: Bordetella parapertussis; assembly: GCA_943331295.2. GTDB lineage: Bacteria > Pseudomonadota > Gammaproteobacteria > Burkholderiales > Casimicrobiaceae > CAIWHR01. The sequence goes on from CALQLA020000089.1 coordinate 1,693, forward strand.
ATAGCCGGCCTCGGCGAGCAGCTTTTTCGCCTGCGCCGGATCGTACGGGTACGGCTTCAGCGCCGGGTCGAGCCCGTAGGGATAGACCGTCGACACGAAGGTCGCCATCGGCTCGCCGATGCCGTGCAGCACGTTCTTGATGATCGCGTTGGCGTCGTAGCCCAGGTTGAGCGCGACGCGCACCTTGGGGTTGGCGAGCGGCGTACCCGGCGTGATCGAGTAGAGGCGCACCAGCAGCGGACTGCCGACCTTCACCGACGACACCGCGAGGCCGGCGTTCTGCTTCAGCCGCGCGACGTCGGAGGGCTGGATCGAATCGGCGACGTCGACTTCGCCCGCAACCAGCGCGTTGACCCGGCTGCCGGCCTCGGGAATGAGCTTGTAGACGAGCCGCCGGATCTCGGGCTTCTTCCCCCAATAGCCGTCGAAGCGGACGAGCTCGACCGACTGCCCGATCTTCTGCTCGACGAAGCGGAACGGGCCGGCGCCGACCGGCGCCCTGGCGAAGGCCTCGGGCGTGCCCAGCGACTCGGTGTAGTCCTTCGGCACGATGAACAGGTAGCCGGCGACCTTGTTGAGGAACGCGCCGTCGGCCTTCTTCAGCGTGAACACCACCGTGCTCTCGTCCGGCGCGCTCGCCGCGTCGAACACCGTCGCGAAGTTCGGCCGGCGCGAGCTCTTGGTCTCGGGCTTCAGGATGCGATCGATCGAGTACTTGACGTCCTTCGCGGTGAGCGGCGCGCCGTTGTGGAACTTCACGTCCTTCCGCAGCGTGAACGTGTAGCGCAGCCCGTCGTCGGAGATCTTCACGCCGGTGGCGATCCGGGGCTCGAGATTGCCCTTGGCGTCGAAGCCGTACAGCGTGTCGTTGAGCGCCAGCGCGTAGCGGTGCGAGTCGCCGGTGGAGGCGACCTGCGCGTCGAGGTTGCCGATGTCGCCGGCGATCGCGAACACGACCGTCTCGCGGTCGACGGCCGGCTTGCCGTTGACCGCGTGGGCGGGACCGGCGACCAGCGCGCTGCCGGCGATCAGTGCGGCACAGGCGGCAAGGCTCCTGCGGAATGCGGTCATGCGATCCTCCTGGGCTGTGTCGGGCGGGTGACGGGTCGGTCGGGAACCGGTGAGGGCGAATGAGGGCGAATGAGGGCGAATGAGGGAATCGGGCCCTGCCCTCAGGCCGGGAAGCGCACCGTGGCCTTGCCCTGCGCGACGATCTTGCCCGCGACGGTCGCGACCAGCTCGCAGTCGACGTCGGCGCCGTCGTCGCGCATCGTCTTGCCGGTGACCGTGCCGGTCACGCGGACGGTGTCGCCGGGGCGCACCGGCGCGGTGAAGCGGCCGTCGATGTGCGTGGTGAACGCCCGCGGCCCCGACCAGTCGAGGAGAGCGCGCGCCATCAGCCCCATCGTCAGCATGCCGTGTGCGATGACGCCGCCCAGCCCGGCGTCGGTCGCGTACGGCAGGTCGTAGTGAATCCGGTTGTAGTCGTCGGAGGCGCCCGCGTATTTCACGAGCTGCGTCGTCGCGATCGGCGGCATGTCGGCCTCGAAGCGGTCGCCGGCATCGATCGTCGCGACTGCTGGAAGACCTTCGCGCTGCGCGCTCCGGTATTCGCCCTCGGGGCGGCCCGTCGGGCTCTCGGGACTGCCCGTCGGGCTCATGCCAGGCTCCTGCGGGCGAGCTGCTCGAGCGAGCGGTAGACGGTGGTGCGGCCGGCGACGAACACCAGCTCGCCCGCCTCGTCGCGGCCTTCGAGTTCCTGGTGCAGCAGCTCCATCGTGCCCTTGCTGCCCGCCTTGTCGTCGACGCCGACGAAGCGGATGCGGCACGCGAGGCGCATTCCGGCGACGATCGGGCGCCGGTAGTCGAACGACACCTGCCCGGCGACGACGCGCCGCCGGTCGAGCGACGCGAACCACGGCGGCTCCTCCGGCGGCCGGAAGCACGTCGGGAACGTGGGCGGCGCGATGATTCCCGGGTAGCCCATCGCACGCGCGTAGTCGGCGTCGCGGTAGAGCGGGCTGGGATCGCCGATCGCGTCGGCGAACTTGCGGATCGCGCCGCGCTCGACCTCGACGTGGAACGGTTCGGTGACGGCGCCGATGCGCGTGCGGTCGATTTCAGCCATGGATTTCCTCGCTCAGTCGAGGCGTTCGATGATGGTCGCGGTGCCGATGCCGCCGCCGCAGCACATCGACTGCAGCCCGTAGCGCCCGCCGCGCCGCTCCAGCTCGTGCAGCAGCGTGGTCATCAGCCGTCCCCCGGTGGAACCGAGCGGATGTCCGACGGCGATCGAGCCGCCGTTGACGTTGACGCGGTCGAGGTCGGGCCCGATGTCCTTCAGCCAGGCACCCAGCACCGACGCGAACGCCTCGTTGATCTCGAACAGGTCGATGTCCCCGACCGCGAGGCCCGCGGCGCCGAGGATCGCCCGCGTGGCGGGGATCGGGCCCGTCAGCATGATCTCGGGATCGACGCCGACGACGCGCTGCGCGACCAGCCGGGCGCGCGGGCGCAAACCGAACTCGCGGGCGCGACCGGCGGTCATCAGCAGCAGTGCCGCGGCGCCGTCGGACACCTGACTGGAGTTGCCGGCGGTGATGCGGCCGCCGTCGGCGAACGCGGGCTTCAGCGTGGCGAGCTTCGCCAGCGTCGACTCTCGCCGCACGCCCTCGTCCTTCTGCAGCAGCTCGCCCGTGGCGCCCATCACGGGCAGCAGCTCGCGCGCGAAGCGGCCCTCGTCCTGCGCGGCCGCCGCGAGCATGTGGCTGCGCAGCGCGAGCTCGTCGAGCCAGCCGCGGTCCAATTGCCAGCGCTCCGCGATGCGCTCGGCGGCGATGCCCATCGTCGGCATCGACAGCCGGGCGACGAGGTCTTCCGGATGGCGGCGGCCGTAGCGCGGGTCGTCGTTGCCGCCGGCCGTGTGCGACATCAGCTCGACGCCGCCGGCGATCACGACGTCGCAGATGCCGCTCCGGATCATGTTGTCGGCGAAATGGACGGCCTGCTGCGCCGAGCCGCAGGCGCGGGTCACCGTGGTGCCGGGCACCGTGAACGGGAACCCGCCCATCAGCAGCGCGGTGCGCGCGACGTTGCCGGCCTGCTCGCCGACCTGCGTCGCGCAGCCGGCGACGACGTCGTCGACGCGGTCGCGCGGCACGCCGGCCCGGTCGACGACCGCGTTGAACACCTCGGCGAGCAGCGCCGCCGCATGCCAGTTCTGCAGCGCGCCGCCGCGGCGGCCGACCGGCGTGCGGACGGCCTCGACGATGACCGGCTCGCGGTCGGGAAGCGCCGCGGCCTTCATTCCTCGCCCTTCCCCGCCCACTGGCTGATCCTGCGCCCGAGGATGTGGCCGGCGATCATGTTCTTGTGGATCTGCACGGTGCCGCCGTAGATCGAGCCGCCGCGCACCTCGCGATAGCGCGCCTCGACCGGGTATTCGGTCATGTAGCCGTAGCCGCCCAGGAGCTGGATGGCGTCGTCGCAGATCTCCTTCGCGGCCTGCGCGACGTAGACCTTCGCCACCGACGTCTCCAGCGGCGAAGGCAGTCCGATCGCCGTGTTCGCCGCCGCGCGCCAGGTGAGGAGCTGCGCCGCCTCGAGCTTGACCTTCATCTCGGCCAGCATCCACTGCAGGCCCTGGAAATCGGAGAGTGCGCGGCCGAACTGGCGCCGCTCCTGCACGTACTTCACCGCGTACTCGAACGACGCCTGCGCCGAACCCAGCATCCGTGCGATGCTGCCGAGGCGCTCGACGTTGTAGACGCTGATCAGCTTGCCGAACGCGTGGCCTTCGGCGAGCACGTTGGCGCGCGGCACGCGGGCGTCGGAGAAGAACAGCTCGTACTGCCGCTCGCCCGCCATGTTGACGGTGCCGGGGCTGATCGCCACGCCCGGCGCGTCGTGCGGCACCAGCAGCGCGCCGATGTCGCCGGCGCGGCCCGTGGTGCCGAAGCGGCAGTACAGCAGCGTGCAGTGGTTGTCGCGGGCGGCGCTGATGAAGATCTTCTGCCCGTTGACGATCACGTCGTCGCCGTCGATGCGGGCGCGGGTCTGCATCGACGTCGCCGCCGACCCGGCCTCGGGCTCGGTGATGCCGATGCTGATCCCGATGCGGCCCTTCGCGACGCCGCCGACGAATTCCTCCCGCTGCGCCGCGTTGCCCAGCTCGAGCACCGCGCCGACGGCGCCGGTCGACGTCCGGTGCGCGAGGCCGCCCAGCGTCGAGTCGATCTTCTGGATCGCCTGGATCACGAGCAGCGTGTCGAGCAGCGGCAGTCCCGACCCGCCGTATTCGGCGGGCAGGTTGAGGCCGAGAAGACCGGCCTCGGCCATCGCGGCGCGCAGCCGCGGCAGGCCGTCGCCGCCTTCCGCGTGCGCCGCCTTCGCCAGCGGCAGGAGCTGCGCGCAGAGGCGCTCGGTGCCGGCGATCAGTTCGCGCTGGTCCGCGGAAAGCTGGAAGTCCATGGGTCGGCGGCGGTCAGCGCTGCAGCGTGGAATCGAACACTTCGCCCAGCGCCGCGCAGCCGACGATCTGCGCCGTGCGGTCGTGGCCGACGTGCAGCACGTGGGTGTTGAGGTCGCGGATCAGCCGGCCCAGCGGGAACTCGTCGAACAGTGCCGTCGAGCCCGCCAGCATGATCAGCGTCTGCGACGCGGTCAGCGCGGCGTGCGCGCAGATCGACTTCGCCTTCATCGAAGCGAGCTCCGCCTCGACGATGTTGCCGCCCCGCCACGCCGCGATCGCGCCCTCGAACGCCGCCTGCGCGCCGTACAGCGCGGTCTCGACCTCGCCGACGCGCATCTGGACGAACGGGTCCTTGCCCTTGCCGCGCTCCTTCAGGTTGTTGACGACCCAGCCGTATGCGCCCTCGATGGCGCCGAGGTAGTTGGCGGTGAAGCCAAGATGGAAGCGGCCCTGCCAGCGCCCCTTCGGATAGGCGCCCGGCTCGCCCAGCACGTGCGTCTGCGGGACATAGACGTTGTCGAGGTAGATTTCCGGGCTGGGGCAAACGCGCATCCCGGTGGGGCGGTACCAGTCGTGGTTGATCGACAGGCCCTTCATGCCCGGCTCGACGATCACCATCAGGTGGCTCTTCAGGTAGTCGGTCTCGCCCTCGACCGACGCGAAGATGATCGCGACGCCGTTCTCGTAGCCGTTGGTCGCGTAGTTCTTGTTGCCGTTGACGATGTAGCCGCCGTCGACCTTCTTCGCGGTGGTCTTCAGCACGTACATGTGCTTGCGGCCGGCCTCGCTGCCGACGAACGACGACAGCGTCATCTTCTTCATCATCGGCGCGAGGAACATCTCGCGCTGCTGCGGCGTACCGATCTCGTCGATCGCCCAGGCCACGTGGTTCTGCACCTGCAGGCAGTGGGCGGTGCCCGGCGAGCCGCGGGCGACGGTGCGGACCGCCTGCAGGAAGGTCGCCGGATCGTCCGACATCACGTTGCTGCCGAGGCCGCCGTGCTCGCGGCGGACCGTCGCGGTGAGGAGGCCGCGGTCGTAGAGGTCCTTCAGGTTTTCCATCGGCATCGCGGCCGCCTCGTGGTATGCGGGCTCGCGTTCGCGGAACGTCGTGACGACGTGCTGGTTCAGCTCCTGCAACAGCGACGTACCGAGCACCGCGTGGGCGTCGAATTTCATGGCTTCTCCTTGGATTGGTCCGGGGTCAGAAGGGAGTGGAAGGGGTCGCCGCCGCACACGTCGCGGCGGGGATCGGCTCGGCGAAATGGCAGGCAACCCAGTGGTCGGGCGCGAGCGCGCGCAGCACCGGCTTCTCGGCGCGGCAGCGGTCGGCGGCGCGCGGGCACCGGGGGTGGAACGGACAGCCGGAGGGCGGGTTCATCGGCGACGGGATCTCGCCGGACACCGTGCTGGCGGCGGCGCCGCCGCTCCTGCCGTCGACCGACGCGATCAGCGCCTGCGTGTAGGGGTGGCGCGACTGGCGGACGATCTCGCGGGTGGGCGCCACTTCCATGAACTCGCCGAGGTAGAGCACGCCGATCTGCTGGCTCATGTAGGCGACGACGGCGAGATCGTGCGAGATGAGGAGGTAGGTGAGCTTCAACCGCCCCTGCAGCTCCTTCAGCAGGTTGAGGATCTGCGCCTGGATCGACACGTCGAGCGCCGACACCGGCTCGTCGAGGATCATGCACTTGGGCGACAGCCCCAGCGCCCGGGCGATCGACACGCGCTGCCGCTGGCCGCCGGAAAGCTCGTGCGGAAAGCGGCGCGCCCAGTCGGCGGGCAGCCCAACCAGCTCCAGCAGCTCGCGCGCCTTGGCGTCGAGCCCGGCACCGTCGAGCTCGTGATGGATGCGCAGCGGCTCGTCGATGATCCGGCCGATGCGCATCCGCGGGTTGAGCGAGCTGTACGGGTCCTGCAGCACCGGCTGCAGCTCGCGATGGAAGCGGTCGCGCTGGCGGCCGTCGAGCCGCGTCAGGTCCTGCCCGTCGATCTCGATGGCGCCGGAGGTCGGCGGCTCCGCGAGCATCAGCATCTTGGCGATCGTCGTCTTGCCCGAGCCGGATTCGCCGACCAGGCCGAACGTGGTGCCGGCGTGGACGTCGAAGCTGACGCCGGCGACCGCGTGCAGCGGCCGCGCCCGGCCAAACAGGCCGCGGCGCACCTCGTAGGTCTTGCGCAGGTCGCGCACGCGCATGAACGGGCGCGGCGTGTCGTCGCTCATGAGCGGCCTCGCGGTACCGGTGCAGCAGTGGTGGCAACTGAGGTGGCAACTGAGGTGGCAACCGAGTGCGCGGGGGCGCGCAGCCGCTCCTCGGTGAGCCAGCAGGCGACGCGACGCGCGCCGCCGTCCCATTCGAACCAGTCCGGGTACTGCTGCCGGCAGAGGTCGGTGGCGTGCAGGCAGCGCGGCTCGAACCGGCAGCCCGGCGGCAGGTTCGCCGGCGTCGGCTGCTGCCCGGGGATCGCCGCCAGCGGCTGGTCGAAGGTGGCGAGCGACGGCACGGCGTCGAGCAGGCCGACCGTGTACGGGTGCACGGGGTGCAGGAACACGTCGCCGATGGGGCCGGTCTCGACGATGCGCCCGCCGTACATGATCGCGACGTCGTCGCAGAACTGGGCGGCGAGGTGCAGGTCGTGGGTGACGAACACGATCGCCATGTTCTGCTGCAGCTGCAGGTCGCGCAGCAGCTGCAGGATCTGCAACTGGACGGTGACGTCGAGCGCGGTCGTGGGCTCGTCGCAGATCAGGAGGTCGGGCGACAGCGCGACGTTGATCGCGATCGACACCCGCTGGCGCATGCCGCCGCTGAACTGGAACGGGTAGCTGTCGAGCCGCTCGGCCGCCGCCGGGATCTTGACCTTCTCCAGCACCTCGATCGACTTCGCGCGGAGTTCCCGGCTGTCGGTGATGCCCTGGTGATACTTGAACACCTCGGCGACCTGGTCGCCGATGGTGAACAGCGGATTGAGCGAGGTCATCGCGTCCTGCAGGATCATCCCGATCTCGCGGCCGCGGATGGCCTCGAACTCCTTCGCCGACAGCTTCGCGAGGTCGCGGCCCTTGAACATCACCTCGCCCTGCACCAGCCGGCCGTTCGACGGGAGGAGGCCCAGCATCGACAGGCAGGTCATGCTCTTGCCGGAGCCCGACTCGCCGACCAGCGCCAGCGCGCGGCCGGGCATCACCGACAGGCTCACGTTGTCGACGGCGGTGACGATGCCGCCCTTGCCGCGGAGCATCGTCGTGAGGTTGCGCGCTTCGAGGATCGGCTTCATCCGGTCACCATGCGCGCGTCATCGTCGGGGACAGCCAGTCGCGCAGCGCGTCGCCCAGCAGGTTCGCGGAGAGCACCGCCACCATCAGCACGAGGCCGGGGATGCCGCAGATCCACCAGGCGGTCTCGAGGTAGCCGCGGCCGTCGGCGATCATCGAACCCCACGACGGCGTGGGCGGCTGCACGCCGAGGCCCAGGAACGACAGCGTCGCCTCGAGGATGATGATGATGCCGATGTCGAGCGTGGCCAGCACGATGAACGTGTTGGCCACGTTCGGCACGATGTGCTTGACCATGATCCGCAGCCGCGACGCGCCGGCCAGCCGCGACAGCAGCACGAAATCGCGCTGGCGCAGCGTGAGCGCCTCGCTGCGGGTGACCCGCGCGAAGCGGGCCCAGTTGGCGAGCGACAGCACGACGATCAGGTTGAACATCGAGAACCCGATCGCGCCGACCAGCACCAGCGCGAGGATCACCGCCGGCAGCGCCAGCTGGATGTCGGCCAGCCGCATTGCGACGCTGTCGATCAGGCCGCCGAGGTAGCCGGCGGCGACGCCGAACAGGCCGCCGCCGATGCCGGCCAGGAACACCGCGCAGAACGCGACGAACAGCGACACGCGCGAGCCCCAGATCACGCGGGACAGGAGGTCGCGGCCCAGCTGGTCGGTGCCGAACCAGTGCGCTGCCGACGGCGCCTTCAGCGTGTCCGACAGCGAAATGGCGGACGGGTCGTAGGGCGCGAACAGGCCGGGGAAGAGCGCGATCAGCACCAGCGCGCATGCGACCAGCGCGGCAACGCCGATCTGGGCCTTCGCCAGGAGCCGCCGGCCGCCGGGCGGCGCGCCGGCGACCATCCGCGGCTCCGCGGGAACGCGGGTGAGCACCGGCATCGTGGTGTCGCGCGAAAGCTCAGGCATAGCGAATCCGGGGGTCGATCATGGCGTACAGGATGTCCACGGCGAGGTTGACCGAGGTGAAGATGAGCGCGCCGACGGTGACGGCGGCCTGGACCACGGTGTAGTCGAGGTTGGAGATCGACTCGAGGATCAGGCGGCCGATGCCGGGCCACGCGAACACGAACTCCACCGACACGGCGCCGCCCATCAGGATGCCGAACTGCAGCGACGTGAACGTGATCACGGGCAGGAGCGCGTTGCGCAGCGCGTGGCGGAAGATGATGACCCGCTGCGGGACGCCCTTGATCCGCGCGAGCTTGATGTACTCGGAATCGAGCACCTCGGTCATCGACGACCGGGTGAGGCGCATGATGCCGGCGGCGGAATACCAGCCGAGCGCCAGCGTCGGCAGCACGAGGTGCTTGATGCCGCCGTAGCCGCCCGTGGGAAACCAGCCCCACTGGATCGACATGACCATGATGAACAGCAGGCTGAACAGGAACGGCGGCGCCGCCTGCCCCAGCACCGCGAAGATCTTGGCGAACTGGTCCGCGAAGCCGTCGCGGCGCACCGCCGACAGCACGCCCAGCGGCACGCCGATGGCGATGGCGAGGCACAGCGCGGACATCGTGAGCAGCAGCGTCGGGCCGAGCGCGTCGATCACGACGCCCAGCGCGGGTCGCGAGAAGCGGTACGACATCCCGAGGTTGCCCCGCGCGAGCTCGAGCAGGTAGCCGCCGTACTGGACGACCAGCGGCCGGTCGAGGCCCATCTGGTTGCGCAACAGCGCGCGGTCGGCCTCGGTCGCCTCCGGCGGCAGCATCAGGTGCGTCGGGTCGCCGATCAGCCGCACAATGACGAAGATGATCAGCGTCACCAGCAGCACGGTGATGGCCGACAGGCCGATCCGGCGCAGGACGTAGTTAATCACCGGCGATCACCTCGGCGGGCGCCGCGCCCTGCGCCAGTGTGTTCGCGGCGCGGGCCTTCAGTTCGAGCTTCCGGATCTTCTGGCTCCCCGTCAGCGGCCACCCCGTCACGAACTCCACGTACCGCGGCACCTTGTAGCTTGCAATGTGCTCCCGGCAATGCTGCTGCAGCGCCTCCCCGCTCACCGCCACCCCGGCCTGCAGCTCCACGTACGCATACCCCACCTCTCCCAGCCTCCGGTCCGGCACCCCCACCACCACCGCCTCCCTCACCCCCGGGTACCCCTTCAGGAACACCTCGATCTCCTGCGTCG
>CALQLA020000090.1 GCA_943331295.2 Bordetella parapertussis
GCGCTTCCGCCGGCCGCACCGCCGCGCGCCGAGGCTGCGGCCACCTGCATCGGCATCATGCCCTGGTCGCGCAGCCGGTCGACGATCTCGCGCTCGCTGGCGGCCTCGAGCTCGCCGACGGCGACCTCGCCGGCAGCGCTGACGGCCTTGTAGCGATACAACGGCATGGCAGGGGACCCCGGATCAGCCTTCGCGCGTGACGCGCAGGACTTCCTCGAACGTCGTGATGCCTCGGACCGCCTTGCGCAGGCCGTCCTCGTACATCGTCAGCATCCCGCCGCGGATCGCCTCTTCGCGCAGCTCGCCCGCGTTCGCGTGCTTCATCACGAGGCTGCGCAGGGGGTCGGTCATCGGCAGCATCTCGAGGATGCAGATCCGTCCCGTATAGCCCGTCTGCGCGCACTGGGGGCAGCCCTTCGGGTGGAAGAGCGTGATGTCGCGCTCGCTGCTGTAGCGGCGAAGCCCGAGCTGCTCGACCATCTCGGGCAGTGCGGTGTAGGGCTCCTTGCACTGCTCGCACAGCGTGCGCACCAGCCGCTGGGCAAGGATGCCGACCACGGTCGACGTCAGCAGGTAGTCCTCGACGCCCATGTCGAGCAGGCGGTTCACCGTCGACGGCGCGTCGTTGGTGTGCACGGTCGACAGCACGAGGTGGCCCGTCAGCGCCGACTGCACGGCGATCTGCGCGGTCTCGAGGTCGCGGATCTCGCCGATCATGATCACGTCGGGATCCTGCCGGACGATCGAGCGCAGCGCGTTGGCGAAGGTGAGGTCGATCTGCGGCTTCACCTGGATCTGGTTGATGCCGGCCATCTGGTATTCGACCGGATCCTCGACGGTGAGGATCTTGACGTCCGGCTTGTTCAGGCGGTCGAGCGCGGTATAGAGCGTCGTCGTCTTGCCCGAGCCGGTGGGGCCCGTGACGAGCAGCACGCCGTGGGGCTGCATCAGCACACCGATGAACGTCTCGAGCGTGTCGTCCTCGAACCCCAGGCGCTTGAAGTCGAGTGCAACGCCGCCCTTGTCGAGAATCCGCATCACGACCGATTCGCCGTGCATCGTGGGGACCGTCGACACGCGCAGGTCGATCTCCTTGCCCTGTACGCGCAGGCGGATGCGGCCGTCCTGCGGCAGCCGCCGCTCGGCGATGTCGAGGTTGGCCATGATCTTGACCCGCGAGATCACCGCCGCCGACAGCCTGCGCGGCGGCGACTCGATCTCGTGCAGCACGCCGTCGACGCGGTAGCGGACGATGAGGCGGTTCTCGAACGGCTCGATGTGGATGTCGGAGGCGCGCATCTCGAGCGCATTGGTGATGATGAGCGACACCATCCGGATCACCGGCGCTTCCGAGGCGAGGTCCTTCAGCTGCTGGACGTCGGCATCGAACGCGACGTCGTCGACCCGCGTCTCGACGTCGCCGACCAGCTGGCCCAGCGCCGACTTGCCGGCGCCGTACAGCCGCTCCAGCGCAGCCTCGAGTTCGGTCGGGATCGCCACCAGCGGCCTGATGGCGCGGCCGGTGACCATGCGGAACGCGTTGATCGTGTAGGCATCGGTGGGGTCGGCCATCGCGAGCGCCACCTCGCTCTCGTCCTCGCGCACCGGCAGCGCCCGCGCCTCGCGGAGGAAACGCGCGGAAATGCGCTCCTCGAGGATGGGAAACTCCGGGTAGCCCTTGGCGTCGACCAGCGGCAGCTCGAACTGGGCGGACAGCGCCTCGGCGACGTCGCGCTGGGCGCACACGCCCAGCGTCACCAGCAGCGCGTCCAGCTTTTCGTTGCCGTCCTGCTGGAGGCGAAGCGCGCGCTCGAGCCCGGCGGGGTCAAGCTTCCCGCGCTCGATGAGGATTTCGCCCAGTCGTCGTTCTTCCGCTTGGTTCACGCGCACCGCTGCCCGAAAAGTAATCGATCATGATAGCACAGCGACCGCCTTCAAAGTCCGTTTTCACCGGACGAATCAAGGGTTTGCGCGCATTATTCAATGCGCTGCCAGCGCTCTGCGCCTGCGGCGGCAACGCCGCTGTAGCACTGCGCGCGCGGCGCCTGCGCAGTCGACGCGCTGGCGGCTTCGAGCAGCCTGCCAGCGTTAGGACACCGGCCGACGCGATCGGTTCGCGCCGCCCCGCAGCGGAGGGCGGCGGTCAGCGCACCGCGGCGAACGCGGCCTCGGCGCACGCGAGCGTGGCCGCGATGTCCGCCGCCGAGTGCGCGGCCGAGACGAAGCCCGCCTCGAACGCGCTCGGCGCGAGGTAGATGCCCGCGTCGAGCATCACGTGGAAGAACCGGTTGAAGCGTTCCTTGTCGCAGGCCATCACCGTCGCGTACGAATCCGGCACCGCCGGCGCGAAGTAGAGCCCGAACATCCCGCCCACCGCCTGCGCGGAGAACGCGACGCCGTTGCGCCTGGCCACGGCCACCAGCCCGTCGGTGAGCTCGCGCGTGCGCGCCGCGAGTGCCTCGTAGAATCCCGGCGCCTCGGTCGCCGCGAGCGTGGCCAGTCCGGCCGCCACCGCGACCGGATTGCCGGAGAGCGTCCCGGCCTGGTAGACCGGGCCGAGCGGGGCGATGTGCTCCATGATCGCCCGCTTGCCGCCGAACGCGCCGACCGGCATGCCGCCGCCGATCACCTTGCCCAGCGTGGTCAGGTCCGGCGTGATGCCGTAGAGGCCCTGCGCCCCTCCCGTGTGCACGCGGAAGCCGGTCATCACCTCGTCGAAGATCAGCACCGCGCCGTGGCGGTCGCAGACGTCCCGCAGCCCGGCGAGGTATCCGGGCGCCGGCGCGATCAGGTTCATGTTGCCGGCCACCGCCTCCACGATGATGCAGGCGATGTCCGCGCCGCCTGCCGCGAACGCCGCCTCGACCGCCGGCAGGTCGTTGTAGGGCACCACGACGGTCTCGTTGGCGATCGCGGGCGGAATGCCGGCCGACGAGGGCTGGCCGAAAGTCAGCGCCCCCGAGCCCGCCTTGACGAGCAGGCTGTCGCCGTGGCCGTGATAGCAGCCTTCGAATTTCAGGATCTTGCTGCGGCCGGTATAGCCGCGGGCGAGGCGCAGCGCGGACATCGTGGCCTCGGTGCCCGACGACACGAGGCGGACCATGTCCATCGACGGCACCCGGCGGCAGAGCATCTCGGCCAGCTCGATCTCGCATTCGGTCGGCGCGCCGAACGACAGCCCGCGCACGGCGGCGTCCTGCACGGCGCGGACGACGCCGGGATGCGCATGGCCGAGGATCGCGGGCCCCCAGGAGCCGACGTAGTCGATGTAGCGCTTGCCGTCCGCGTCCCAGAGCCAGGCGCCTTCGCCGCGCTCGAAGAAGCGGGGCGTCCCGCCGACGGAGCGGAACGCGCGCACGGGCGAGTTGACGCCCGCGGGAATCGTGCGCTGCGCGCGGGCGAACAACTGGTCGTTGCGACTTTCCACGGCTGTCTTCCTCCTGTTTCAGGCCGGCGACTCGCCGGCCTGGGTGGCGATGGTGGGGTCGAGCGCGATCGCGCGATCGCGGGCCGCGGCGGCCTCGGCGTGCAATCCCTGCGCGGCGAGCACGATCGCGAGGTTCCAGTGCGCCGTCGGCTCGCCAGGCTCCAGCTTCAGCGCGAGGTCGACGCTGGCACGGGCCATCGCGAGGTCGCCAACCCGCATCGCGAGTTCGGCATAGCGGCCCAGGATGTCGACATTGGCCGGATCGGCGCGGAGTGCCGCATTGTAGTGACTGGCGGCGAGCGCGAAATCGCCCCGCGCCTGCGCGACGAGCGCTTCCTGCACCAGCGCGTCGAACCCGGATTGCAGCCTGCTGCGGACGTCGTCGTTGCGCGCGACGAGCCGTGCCCGGTCGTCGCGCATCCGGGCGATCGCGTCGGGAGCGGCACCGCCCTGAACGCCCGACTGCGAGAGATAGGTGCGGTAGATCGCGGTGGCGCGCGGGCTCCGCGCGAACGACGTGTGGCGCGCGATCTGCAGCCAGAAATCCCAGTCCTCGAAATATTCGAGCGCCTCGTCGATCCGGCAGCCCCTGTCGCGGACGAGGCCGGCGTCGAACAGCACGGCATGCGGCGGAAACAGGTTGCGGCGGGTCAGCAGCAGGTGGCTGAACTCGAATTCGTAGCGGCCCGTAACGCTGCCGTCGGCGGCGATCGTTTCCGCGTCGGAATGCGCGGCGAGGACGCCGGGGTGCGCGGCCAGGACTGCGATCAGGTCGCCGACGTGACCGGGAAGGATCAGGTCGTCGTCGTCGAGGATCAGGTGGTACCGGCCGGTCGCCGCCCCCAATCCGGCATTGAGCGCCTGCGAGCGCGGCAGCCTGCGCTGGCCGCCGACCTGCAGCACCGGGATTCCGCCGGGCGAGGGCAGCGGCGGCAGCGGTGCGCCGCTTGCGTTCACGACCACCCATTCGAGCGGCCGGTAGGTCTGCGCCGAAAGGCACCCCGCGACCTCGGCGATCGTGGTGCGACCCAGCGTGCGAGTGATGACCGAGACGAGCGGATTCATCGGGCTGCCGCCGGGCTCATTGAACCACCTTCGGGCTCAAGCGATGGCGCGCGCGGCGGTTGCGAGATCACGCGCTGCCCGCTCGACGGCCGTGGCGTCGGCGCCGCCGAATAGGGCGCTGATCACCGCCACGGCGTCCGCGCCGGCGGCGACCAGCAGGCGCGCATTGGCGGCGGTGATGCCACCGATGGCGACCACGGGCACGCCGAGCCCGCGCCCGCGCTCGAGGAGCGCAAGACCGGCGCGCCGGGCCTGCGGCTTGACCCCCGAGGCGAAGAAGCTGCCGAACGCGACGTAGTCGGCGCCGGCGGCAACCGCGGCTTCGGCGCGCGCGAAGTCGTCGTAGCACGAAACCCCGACGAGGCACTCGGGGCCCACCGCCGCGCGCGCGGCGGCGATCTCGCCGTCGTCCTCGCCCAGGTGTACGCCGTCGGCGGCGACGGCCGCGGCGAGCGCGGGGTCGTCGTTGACGATGAATAGGGCGCCGGCGGCCGCGCAGGCACGGGCGAGCACTGCGGCCTGCGCCCGCTTCGCGTCCGCCGGGGCGAGCTTGTTCCGGTACTGGACGACCGCGGCGCCACCGGCCAGGGCCGCGCCGACGCGCGCGGCGAGGTCGCCGGCATCGGCCGTGTCGGGCGTCACGGCGTAGAGCCCGCGCAGCCGCGCCGCCCTGAGGCGGCGCCTTGCGGGCGCGTCGTCAGTGGCTGCCACGGACATCGGCGGCCCGCGGGGTCTCGGCGCCCTGGTCGCCGCCCTCGTCCTCGCGCGCCCAGAAGAGCCGGTCGGGCAGGTACTGGCCCATGCCCGGACGATAGGCGCGCTTCAGTGTCTGCCACGTGTAGTCCTGCGCTTCGCGCACCGCCTCGGGCAACTCGAGCCCGTTGGCGATCATCGCCGCGATCGCCGAGGCGAGCGTGCAGCCCGAGCCGTGGTAACTGCCGGGCAGCCGCTGCCAGCTGTCGCTGCGCACGACGCCCTGTGCGCTGTACAGGGTGTTGACCACCTGCGGCGTCGACTCGTGGGTCCCGGTGATCAGCACGTACTCGACCCCCATCCCGAGCAGGCGCTCCGCGCACACGGCAAGCGACGGCTCGACGTCGTCGTCGGCCTCGGCGAGGCGCCGCGCCTCGATGCTGTTGGGGGTCAGGATGGTCGTCTGGGGCAGCAGGAGCTCGCGGACCGCGTGGGTCATCTCCTCGCTTGCGAGCTCGTCGCCACGGCCCGAGGCCTGGATCGGGTCGAGGATCACCGGCACGTCGGGGTAGTCGGAGAGGATCTCGGCGATCACCGCGATGTTCTCGATGCTGCCCAGGACGCCGATCTTGAAGGCGTCGACCGGCATGTCCTCGAGCAGGCAGCGGGCCTGGTCGGCGACCCACTCGGCGTCGAGCGCCATGATGCCTTCGATGCCGAGCGTGTCCTGGACCGTGATCGCGGTCAGCACGGACAGCGGATGGCAGCCCATGCTCGCGAGCGTGAGGATGTCCGCCTGCATGCCAGCGCCGCCGGACGGGTCGGAGCCGGCGAAGGTGAGGACGATCGGAGGAAACTCGAGAGCGGCGTCTGGGGGCATCGCGGAACGGCTTTCAGGGCGGCTCCGGCGGGGGCGAGCCGCGCGGCGCATGCCGGGCTTGGTAGAATCCTATTTTACCCCAACGACCTTTCCCGAATGAAAAAATACATGTGCCTCATCTGCGGCTGGATCTACGACGAGGTCGAAGGCGCGCCCGACGAAGGCATCGCGGCGGGAACGAAGTGGGAGGACGTGCCCCCCAACTGGACCTGCCCCGAGTGCGGCGCGCGCAAGGAAGACTTCGAGCTGGTCGAGTTCTAGGCGCCACCCCGGCTGCCCCCCGACATTGGAGAATCACTGATGAGAGTCCTGCACACGATGCTGCGCGTCGGCGATCTCGACCGCTCGATCCGCTTCTACACCGAGGTCCTCGGCATGCGGCTCCTGCGCCGCAGCGAGAACCCAAGCCAGAAGTACACGCTCGCCTTCGTCGGCTACGACGACGAGAGCCGTGCCACCGCGATCGAGCTCACCTACAACTGGGGCGTCGCGGAATATGACATCGGCACCGCCTTCGGCCACATCGCGATCGAAGTTGGCGACGCCGCGGCGGCATGCGCGGCGGTCAGGGCGAAGGGCGGCAACGTGACGCGCGAGGCCGGACCGGTCAAGGGCGGCACCACCGTCATCGCGTTCGTGCAGGATCCCGACGGCTACAAGATCGAGCTGATCGAGCACCGCGCGGCCGGCTGACGCCGGCTCAGCCGCCGGCGGCGCGCGATCCCGCGGCGTCGCTTGCGGCGAACAGCACGCGCTCGAAATCGCGCGTGAAGCCGGCCGTGTCGAAGAGCGGCAGCCGGTGCCGCTCGCGCTCGAGATGGTCGCGGTAGCCGCGCAGGCGGTCGCGGTCGCGGGCAAGGCCCAGCAGCGCGTCGCGGTAGGCGTCGAGCGAAGCGGCCACGAGCTCGGGCAGCCCGACGCCGTCGAGCAGGCTCGCGCCGACGCGGCCGGCGAACGTCGTGCCGCGGCAGGACAGCATCGGCGTGCCCGCCCACAGCGCGTCGCTGCCGGTCGTGTGCGACCCGTACGGAAGCACGTCGAGGGCGAGATCGGCCGCGCGCAGCCGCGCGATGTGCTCGTTCTGGCCCACTGCCGGCGCGAAGCGGATGCGCGACGGGTCGATGCCGGCACGCGTGGCTTCGGCGGCAAGGTTGCGCTGCGCGGAGGGGATCGGCGCGTACAGCCACAGGATCGCGGTGTCGACCTCGGCCAGTACGCTCGTCCAGGCCTCGAAGAACCCGCGGGTCACCTTGTACGTCTGGTTGAAGCACGCCAGTACGATCGCATCGTCCGGCAGCCCGAGCGCAGCGCGCGATGCCGCGGGCGGCAGCGCCCGGCGGCTGTCGTTGACCTGGTAGCAGCGAGGGACGCGCCAGACCCGCTCGTGATAGTCGGCCTCGGTGCCGCGTGGCACGACGATCGCGTCGGCGACCATGCCGTCGATGCCGTCGAACCCCAGCGTTCCCGGATAGCCGAGGTAGTGCAGCTGCACCGGCGCGGGCCGGCGGGAGAGCATCCCGAGCCTCGCGTTGCCGGTGTAGCCCTTGAGGTCCACCAGCACGTCGATGCCGTCGGCGCGGATCCGCTGCGCGCACTCGAGGTCGGTCATCGTGCCGACCTCGACCCAGTGCTCGAACGCGGCCTGCACCCGGCGCCGCATCGCGCTCCCGTCGTCCGGGCCGTAGCTGTACGCCGTCGCAGCGATCCGGGCACGGTCGTGCTGCTCGAACATCCCCGCCATCAGGAACGCGGTCGCGTGCGCGTGCAGGTCGGCGGAAAGATAGCCGACGCGAAGCCGCGTGCCGCGCTCACGGATCACGGCCGGCGCGACCGGCGGCAGCACGCCGTTCGCCCAGATGCGCGCGATCTGCAGCTGCTGTGCCGGCGTGGTGCCGACGCAGAGCGAGACCGCGGGGTTTCCTCCCGCGTCCCCGTCGCCGGCGGCGATGCTCGCGAGCCATTGCCGCTCGGCCGCCTCGGCGGCGTCCCACCGGCACACGTAGCGGAGCGCGTTGACGAGATTCGACCGTGCCGACGCGAGCCGCGGATCGATGTCGACGGCGCGCGTGAACGCGTTCGCCGCCTCGTCGTATTCCTGCAGGTGGCGCAGCGCGAGCCCCAGGTTGTCCCACGCCTCGGCGCTCCCCTGCCCGCCGGCGATCGCGCGCTCGAGGTAGCCGCGCGCCTCGGCCGGGCGGCCCGCGTCGATGCTGGCCGCGCCCAGCGACACCAGCATGGCGGGATCGCCACCCGACGCGGCGACGGCGTCGACGAGCACGACCCGCGCTTCCTCCGTCACGCCCTGCGCCTTCAATGCCTTGCCCAGCACGTGCAGGAGCTGCGCGTCGCGCGGGTAGCGCAGGAGGCCGGCCCGGCACAGCGCTGCCGCGCGGGCCGCATCGTCGTCCTCGAGCGCGAACCAGGCGAGGAAGCGGTAGACGTCCGGCGCCGTGCTGCCCTGCGCCTGCGCGCGCTCGAACGCCGCGCGCGCCAGTCCGCGATCGCCGCGCTCGATGTGCACGCGACCCTGCACCAGGAGGATGTCTTCGGACGGCAAGCCCTGCGCGGTCGCGGACGCAAGCGCGCGGTCGAGTTGCGCGACGGCCGCGTCGAGCTTGCCGTCCTTCGCGTCGCGGGCGGCAATCTTGAGCAGCGCGCCCGGATGGTCGGGGATCGCAGCGAGAATCTGGTCGTAGATCGCCCTGGCCTCGCCGAAGCGCCCGGCCGCCTCGAGCGCGAACGCGCGCGCGAACGCCTGTTGCAGGGTGATCATCGGGCGGAGCCTGCCTCGCCGGCGGCCTGTTGCGCGCTCAAGACGGCGCCGCGTCAGCCGCCGGTCCGCAGCAGCTCGCGGATGTCGTGGACGAACACCTCGGGCGCCTGACCGTAGCTCACGTACAGGCGCAGCCTGCCCTGCGGATCGAAGATGAAGGTGCCGGCGGAGTGGTCCATCGTGTAGGTGCCGGGCGTCCGGCCCGGCTGCTTCTGGTAGAAGACCCGGAACTCCTTCGCGGTTCGCGCCGTGGCCTCGGCATCGCCGGACAGGCCGATGAACGACGGGTTGAAGGCGGGGACGTAGCGGCTCATCAGCTCCGGCGTGTCGCGTTCCGGATCGATCGTCGCGAGCAGCACCTGCACGCGGGCGGCATCCGGTCCCAGCTGCTTCATCACGTCGGCGAGCTCGGCGAGCATCGTCGGGCAGACGTCGGGACACTGCGTGTAGCCGAAGAACAGAACCACGACCTTGCCGCGGAAATCGGCGAGCGTGCGCGGCTTGCCGTCGTGGCCGGTGAGCGAGAGCTCACGGCCGTAGGTGGTGCCGGTGACGTCGGAGGACTTGAACGCGGGCGGCGCGGGACCGCAGCCGGCGACCGCGGCGACGGCGAGGACGCACAGCGCGGCGGCGACACACCGGCGGAGTGCGCTCACCGCCCTTCCCGCCATCAGATCAGGTAGTGGTCGACGAGCAGCACCGCGAACAGCGCGGCAAGGTACTTGATCGAGTACTTGAACGTCGCCCGCGACAGCTCGTCGCTGTAGTCGCGGTAGAGCCGCACCGCATAGGCGAGGAAGATGCCGCCCAGCACCAGCGCGCCGGCCAGGTACAGGAAGCCGCTCATGCGGATCGCGAACGGCAGCAGCGACACGGCGACCAGCGCGCACGTGTAGAGCACGATCATGAGGCGCGTGAAGTGCGGGCCGTGGGTAAGCGGCAGCATCGGCAGCCCCGCCTTCGCGTAGTCGCGCGCGCGGTACAGGGCCAGCGCCCAGAAGTGCGGCGGCGTCCAGACGAAGATGATCAGGAACAGCAGCAGCGACTCGGGCGCGATCTCGCCGGTCACGGACGTCCACCCCAGCACCGGGGGCATCGCGCCGGACGCGCCGCCGATCACGATGTTCTGCGGCGTCGCGGGCTTCAGCAGCACCGTGTAGATCACGGCGTAGCCGACGAACGTCGCCAGCGTGAGCCACATCGTCAGCGGGTTCACGAACTGGTGCAGCAGGTAGAGCCCGAGGCCGCCGATGAGGCTCGCGAACACCAGCGTCTCGGCCGACGTGAGCTCGCCGCTCGGCAGCGGCCGGCGCCGCGTGCGCGCCATCAGCGCGTCGAGCTTCTGCTCGACCAGGCAGTTGATCGCGGCGGCCGCGCCGGCGACGAGGCCGATGCCCAGCGTGCCGAACACCACGGCGCCCATCGGTGGCAGGCCGGGCACGGCGAGGAACATCCCGATGACGGCGGTGAACACGATCAGCGCCACCACGCGCGGCTTGGCCAGCGCGAGGAATTGCGAGTAGCGGGTTTCGGCGTAGGTCAGCGTGTTCATCGTAGTCGGCGGTGGTGACGGCGGAACCGGATGCCGGCGGGCCGCCTTTGGGGGCAAGGTGCGCAGCCGGGGATTTTATCAGCTTTCGCCCCGCCGCCGTCGGCACCAAGCGTCGCGGGCGGCAGCGACGGCGATGCGCGTGGGGGCCGTGTCCTTCCCGCCGGGCCGCCCCAAGGGAAGGACTGCTCCCCCTCGGGGGGCAGCGAACGAGAGTGAGCGTGGGGGCCGTGTCCTTCCCGCCGGGCC
>CALQLA020000091.1 GCA_943331295.2 Bordetella parapertussis
CGTCCGGTGCCCGCCCGGCCGCCCGAAGGGCACCGGTGCTCCCCCTCGGGGGGCAGCGAGCGAAGCGAGCGTGGGGGCCGTCATCTCAATCCAGGAGAATCTTGCCGAACACGTAGAAGACGGAGCCGTTGTTGACCCCGCCCAGCGTCGGAATGTACGTGGTCATCAGCGAGAACCGGTCGTAGCGCAGCGACGCGAGCGGCAGCACCGCCGGGAACGGCCAGCCGTTGAAGATGTCGTTGCGGGCGACGATCAGCGCCGTGTAGCCCAGCCCCGGCTGCACGCCCGTGCGCGGCCCCCAGTACGTCGACCACGCGTAGCCCAGGTTGTACTGCGGCCGGCTGTGCGAATCGCTGAAGATCAGCCCGTACACGGTATCCGTGTCGCCGTTCGGGCGCTCGACCGTCCGGCCCCAGCCCAGGCCCCAGGCATTGGCGTTTTCCTCGGCGCGCTTCTCGGCCGTCCAGGTCCACGGCGTGTGCCAGGCATAGCCGGAGACCAGCAGCTCGTTGCTGCCATCCGTATAGGTGTCCGCCAGCCGGCGACAGGTCGAATTGAGCCACGACCACAGGTCGTCGCATTCCGCCGCCGCGGCAGGCACCGGCAGTGCCAGCGCGACCGCCATCGCAAACATTCCCAACCACGTCCATCGTTTCATTCGTCACGAATCTCCGGTCAATGGCGAAAATGGCGTACCCCGGTGAACACCATGGCAATGCCGCGCTCGTCGGCCGCCGCGATGACTTCCTCGTCGCGCATGCTGCCGCCGGGCTGGATCACCGCCACGGCGCCGTTGTCGGCGACGACGTCGAGCCCGTCGCGGAACGGAAAGAACGCGTCCGACGCGACCACCGACCCGGCAAGCGACAGGCCGGCGATGTTCGCCTTGCTCGCGGCGATGCGGGTGGAATCGACGCGGCTCATCTGGCCGGCGCCGATGCCGAGCGTGCGGCCGTCGGCGCAGTAGACGATGGCGTTCGACTTGACGAACTTGGCAACGCGCCACGCGAACAGCAGGTCGGTGCGCTGGGCGGGCGTGGGCGCGAGGCGGGTGACGACGCGCAGCTCGGCGGCAGCAAGGTCGCGGTCGTCGGCGGTCTGCAGCAGGAAGCCGCCGCCGACGCGCTTCCAGTCCCAGCGCGCCGGCCGAGTGGCGCCCGCCGCCGGCAGCGCGATCTCGAGCACGCGCACGTTGACCTTCTTCGCGATCACCGCCAGCGCGTCGTCCGTGTAGCCGGGTGCCAGCAGCACCTCGAGGAACTGTGCCGACACGGCCTCGAGCGTGGCGGCGTCGACCGGCCGGTTGAACGCGATGATGCCGCCGAACGCCGAGACGGGGTCGGTCGCCAGCGCGCGGCGATACGCCTCGAGCGGCGTCGCGCCGAGCGCGACCCCGCAGGGGTTCGCGTGCTTGACGATCACGCACGCGGCCTGGTCGGGGAGGTCGCCGAAAGTCTTCACGCATTCCCACGCGGCGTCGCTGTCGGCAATGTTGTTGTACGAAAGCTCCTTGCCCTGCAGCTGGCGGCAGGTGGCGATGCCGCCCGCCGGGGGCGACTGCTCGCGGTAGAACGCGGCCTGCTGGTGCGGGTTCTCGCCGTAACGCAGGTCCTGCACCTTGTCGGCCTGCAGGTTGAACCGCGCCGGAAACGGGGCCACCGCTCCGTCGGCGCCGCGGGCGGTGAGCCAGTTGGAGATCGCGCCGTCGTACGCCGCCGTGTGCGAGAAAGCCTTCGCCGCCAGTGCGAAGCGCGTGGCCCGCGACAGCGCGCGACCGCTCGCGTCGAGCTCGGCGACCAGCGCCGCGTAGTCGGCCGGGTCGACGACGATGCCGACGTGCTCCCAGTTCTTGGCGGCGGCGCGCACCATCGTCGGGCCGCCGATGTCGATGTTCTCGATCGCGTCGTCCAGCGTGCAGCCGGGGCGGGCGACGGTCTCGCGGAACGGATAGAGGTTGACGACGACGAGGTCGATCGGGGGTATGCCGTGCGCGGCGAGCGCGGCGACGTGCTCGGGAAGGTCGCGGCGCGCGAGGATGCCACCGTGAACCTTCGGGTGCAGCGTCTTCACCCGGCCGTCGAGCATCTCCGGGAACCCCGTGTAGGCGCCGACTTCGGTGACGGGCAGGCCGGCGGCCGCGAGAGCCTTGGCCGTGCCGCCGGTGGAAAGCAGGGCGACGCCCTGGCGGTGGAGCGCTTGCGCGAACGGGATCAGCCCGGTCTTGTCGGAAACGGACAGCAGGGCCTGGGCAATGGGAGCGGACATGCGGCGGGCTTGTGGGTGGCGTGAGGAATTCGGTGTGGGCAATGCTACAGGCGCAAGGCACGGCAGGGGTAACGGCGGGCGCGCAGGTTCCCGGGGAAATCCCCGGCGCGGGGGTCATGCCGGCGCGGGCCGGCCTCCCGGTTGCGCACCCTTGCCGTCAGCGGATGCCGTACTTCGCGAGCTTGGTGCGCAGCGTGTTGCGGTTCATCCCCAGCATGTCCGCCGCCTGCGTCTGGTTGCCGTTGGCGCGGATCATCACCGACTCGATCACCGCGCGCTCGACGTGCGTGATCACCATGTCGTAGATGCCGTGCGGCGGCTCGCCGTCGAGCTTGCGGAAGTACTCGTCCAGGGACTTCTCCACCGACTTGCCGATCTCGTTGCCGCCGTTGATGCGCAGTGTTTTTCTCACGCGGCCAGGGCCTCCCCGCCCCGTAGCATTGCTGGTTCTGGTGGCGCCGCGGCGAACGCGGCACGGGCGTCGACCACCGAGGCGGGGGGCGCCTGGTAGTCGAGGTGCTCGCTTTCCGCGGCGAGGCGGTCGAAGTAGCCGCCGAGGATCGCAAGCTGCGCGGCGACGGTTTCCGCGGCATTGACCGCGCGGCGAAACCCCTCGCCGCCCGCGAGCGAGCGCGTGTACCACCCGAGGTGCTTCCTTGCGATGCGCACGCCGGCGATGTCGCCGTAGAACGCGTAGTGATCGGCGAGATGCCCGAGGACCAGCGCGCGCGCCTCCGCCACCGTCGGCGGCGGCAGGCAGGTGCCGTGGTCGAGGTAGTGCCGGATCTCGCGGAAGATCCACGGCCTTCCCTGCGCGGCGCGGCCGATCATCACGGCGTCGGCGCCGGTGTAGTCCAGCACGTAACGCGCCTGCTGGGGCGTGTCGATGTCGCCGTTGGCTATCACGGGTATCGCCACCGCGGCCTTGACGGCGCGGATGGTGTCGTACTCGACCGGCCCGATGTACGCGCATGCGCGCGTGCGGCCGTGCACGGCCAGTGCGCGGATGCCGGCATCCTCGGCGATGCGCGCGATGCGCACCGCGTTGCGGTTGCCGGCGTTCCAGCCGGTGCGGATCTTGAGCGTCACGGGCACCGGCACGGCGCGGACGACGGCGTCGACGATCGCCGCGACCAGCGCTTCGTTCTGCAGCAGCGCCGACCCGGCGGCGACGTTGCAGACCTTCTTCGCCGGGCAGCCCATGTTGATGTCGATGATCTGCGCGCCATGGTCGACGTTGTAGCGCGCCGCGTCTGCCATCAGGACCGGATCGGCGCCGGCGATCTGCACCGCGATCGGCTCGACTTCGCCGGCGTGGTCGGTGCGGCGCTGCGACTTCTCGGTTCCCCACAGCCGCGGATTCGACGCGACCATCTCCGACACGGCATACCCCGCCCCCAGGCGCTTGCACAGTTGCCGGAACGGCCGGTCGGTGACGCCCGCCATCGGTGCGACGGCCAGGTTGTTCTCGATGTTGTAGGGGCCGATGTGCACGATCGATGTCGCGAAGCGGATTCGAATTCGACGCGGGGAGCGGATTATACCGGTTCCACGCAGCGTGTAGCGCGTCGCCTGCGTTACGATTCTACCCGACGTGCGCGCGGCGCGAAGCTCGGGCCCTGCGCCGTTCCGGTGCGGCCCGCCCGCGCCGCAATCGCGACGCATTTGCGTTGCTTTCGGGAGCCTGCTGCGGCGCGTCAGCGCAGGCCGAACAGCATGGCGCGGGTGAAGGCGCGCTTCGCGGGAGGAAGGGTGTCGAGGACAGTGAGCGCCAACCCCCGCGGCCAGCGCAGCAGCGGGAGGTCGTTGCCGAAGAGGCGCACGAGGCCGTGCGTCAGCCCGATGCCGGCCCAGCGGTCGCCGCGGCGGCCGCGCGCATACCGCGCGAGCATCGCGGCGCCGCCGAGTTCCGCGCGGGGGCAGGTGCGGGCGCATTCGAGCACGTGCTGCGCCAGCTCCGTGGCGTCGCGCAGTCCCATGTTGAAGCCCTGCCCGGCCACCGGATGCAGGGCCTGCGCGGCGTTGCCCAGCACCACGGTGCGCGTCGCGACGGCGGTCGGCGCGAACTCCAGCGCCAGCGGGAAGCTGCGGCGGCCGGCAACGCGCACGAAACGGCCCGCGCGCGCGCCGAAGTGCCCCGTCAGCGCGGCGAGGAACGCCGGCTCGTCGAGGTCGAGGAGTTCCGCCGCGCGCTCCGGGGTGGCCGTCCAGACCAGCCCGTAGTGATCGCCCTCGGGCAGGAGCGCCACCGGCCCCTCGGCCGTGAAGCGCTCGAAGGCGAGGCCGTCCTGGGGCAGCGCGCGCCAGACCTTGGCGATCACGGCCAGCTGCCGGTAGTCGTGCCGGACGCGCTCGATGCCGGCGACGGCCGCCCCCGTGCCGTCGGCCACCGCGGCCAGCCGGGCGGTGATCGCCTCGCCGGGCGCGCCGGCCACCTCGATCGCCGCGTAGGCCGAGGTGCCGCCGACGGCGCCGGCGCTCACGCCGTGCCGGACGCTGACCCCGCGCCGGACCAGCGCGACGTCGAGCGCCTGCTGCAGCGCGCGATAGCTGACGACGTAGCCCAGCGCCGGCAGGTCGTGGTCGGCCGCGGCAAGCCGCGTCATGCCGAAGCCGCCGGCCTGCGAGATGTCGATGTCGGTGATCGGCGTGACGGCGCCCTCGTAGCCGCCCAGCGCCTCCCAGACGCCGCAGCGCTCGAGGATCAGCCGCGAGCCGTGCGACAGCGCGAGCGAGCGCTCGCCGCGCAGCGTCTCGCCGCGCGCCCGCGGGTCGAGCACGACGACGTCGAGGTCGCTGTCGGCGAGCCCGAGCGCCAGCATCGCGCCGACGGGGCCGGCGCCGACGATGGCGACGTCATGCAGCATCGCGTTCCTCCGCCGCGGTGCGCCCGGGGAGGGCCGTGATGCGCGCGCCGCCTGGCGTCAGCCGACCGTCCATGGGGTCAGCGCCGGCAGGCCGCCTCGACGTCGGCGACCGTCTTGGGCGTCGCGGCCGTCAGGTTGTCGCTGCCGCCGTGGGTGACGAGGATGTCGTCCTCGATCCGCACGCCGATGTCCCAGAACGCCTCGGGCACGTTGTCGGCGGGCCGGATGTAGGTGCCGGGCTCGACGGTGAGCACCATGCCGGGGACGAGCTTCTGCGACGCGCCGGCCAGCTTGTAGAGCCCGGCGTCGTGGACGTCGAGGCCGAGCCAGTGGCCCGCGCGGTGCATGTAGAACTGCTTGTAGCTGCCCGACTCCAGCACCGCGTCGAGCGTGCCCTGGCACAGGCCGAGGTCGATGTAGCCCTGCGCCAGCACGCGCTCGGCGACGCCGTGGTAGTCGTGGAAATCGGCGCCCGGCACCACCGCCGCGATGCAGGCTTCCTGCGCCGCGAGCACCAGCTCGTAGACGGCGCGCTGCGGCCCGCTGAACCGGCCGTTGACCGGGAACGTGCGCGTGATGTCGGACGCATAGCTCTGGTACTCGCAGCCGGCGTCGATCAGCAGCAGCTCGCCGTCCTGCAGCTGGCGGTTGTTCTCGTGGTAGTGCAGCACGCAGGCGTTGGGACCGCCGGCGACGATCGACGAATAGGCGAGCGCCTGCGCGCCGAAGCGCAGGAACTCGTGCGCGAGCTCGGCCTCGACCTGGTACTCGAACCAGCCCGCGCGCGTGCGCTCCATCGCCCGCCGGTGCGCGCCCGACGAGATGGCGCCGGCGCGGCGCATCAGCTCGATCTCCTGCGCGTCCTTGACGAGCCGCATCGGGTCGACGACGCTCCGCACGTCGATGATCCGTTCCGGCGCGCTGACGCCGGTGCGGGCAAGGTTGCGCACCGCGTTGAGGAGGTCCGCAATGCGGCGGTCCCAGTCGGCGAAGAGGCCGACCGGCGTGTAGAGCGCGCCCTGGTTGGAGGCGAGTTCCGGCAGCATCGTCGCGAGCGCCGCAATCGGGTACGCCTCGTCGAAGCCGAAGATCTCGCGCGCGGCATCGGGCCCGTAGCGGAAGCCGTCCCAGATTTCGCGCTCCTCGTTCTTCTCGCGGCAGAACAGGATCTGGCGGTCGCCGTCGGCGCCGGCCACCAGCGCGATCACGGCCTCGGGCTCGGGAAAGCCGGCGAGGTAGTAGGCGTAGCTGTCGTGGCGGTAGGGGTAGAGCGAATCCCGGTTCCGCGGCGCTTCGGGCGCGGTCGGGACAATGGCCAGGCCGCCGCCGCTCTCGCCGCGCATTGCCTTCAGCAGCGAGGCGCGCCGGTCGCGGTAGTGCGGGTGATTGGGTTTCATCGTCGTTCCCCGGTGTGAACCCGTGATTATAGGCGAGCGCCGCGCATTCCTGCCGGACGCCGGCCCGAAGGGGCCGCGGCGTCGCCGCCATGCGTTACCATCCGGTGATGAACGCAACGTCACCGGACGGCGGCAGTGCCCCCGTGGGGCCTGCCCTGCGCGACGCCAAGCGCGCGCTGCGCGAGCAGGTCGTGGCGGCGCGCGACGCGCTGCCGCTGCCCGCGCGCGCGGCGGCGGCGGAAGCGATCGCGCGGCGCATCGCTCTGCTGCCGTCGTTCGTCGCCGCGGGCAACGTCCTGCTGACGCTCGCTTTCCGCAGCGAATGGGACACGCTGCCGCTCGCGCGCCTCGCGCTGGCGGCGGGCAAGACCGTGGTGCTGCCGCGCGTCGACGAGCGCCGGCGGATGCTCGAGCTGCATGCGATCCGCGACCTCGCCGCCGACATCGCCCCGGGCTACCAGGGCATCCCCGAGCCGGCCACCGGCTGCCCCGTCGTGCCGCCGGCGGTCATCGACTGGGTGCTGGTCCCCGGCGTCGCCTTCGACGCCGCCGGCGGTCGCCTCGGCTACGGCGGCGGCTTCTACGACCGGCTCCTGCCGCTCCTCCCGCCGCGGGCGGCGCGCGTGGCGGGCGCCTACGACCTGCAGATCGTCGCCCGCGTGCCGGCGGCGCCGCACGACCTGCCCGTGCACGCGATCGTCACCGAGACCCGGACGCTCGTGGCATCGGCTGCATGACGGCCGCGCCGACGCCCGCGCGGACCGCGGCGGTCGCGCTGGCGGTCACGCTCGCCATCCAGCTGTTCACGTCGCTCGCCTCGGTCGCGACGCCGGTGCTGGCGCCCGTGATCGCCGGCGACCTCCGGGTGTCGACGAAGCTGATCGGCATCTTCGTCGGCCTCGTCTATTTCGGCGGCGCGGTGGCGAGCCTCGCGGCGGGCGGGTTCATCGCCCGCTTCGGGCCGATCCGCGTCTCGCAGGTGGCGTCCCTCATCTGCGTCGCGGGGCTCGGGCTGATGACGCTGGCCACGACCGGCTGGGTGCCGCTCGCCCTCGTGATGGTCGTCGCACCGATCGTGATCGGCGTCGGCTACGGCCCGATAACCGCCGCGTCGTCGCAGCTGCTGATCCGCACCACGCCGCCCAACCGGATCGCATTCACGTTCTCGCTGAAGCAGACCGGGGTGCCCGTCGGCGCCGCGCTGGCCGGCGCCACGCTGCCGGCGCTGGCGCTCACGGTAGGGTGGCGCGGTGCGTTCGCCGCCGCGGCGGTCCTCGGTATCGCAATCGTGATCATCGCGCAGCGGACGCGCGCGGCGTTCGACACCGAGCGGCGGGCCGACGCGCCGATCTCGCTGTCCGGGCTGATCGAGCCGCTGAAGCTCGTGCTCACCAACCGGCGGCTCCGGGAACTCTCACGGACGGGATTCAGCTACGCGGCGACGCAGATGTGCCTGACCGGCTTCCTCGTCGTCTACCTCACCGAGGAACTCAACTACTCGCTGGTGGCGGCGGGCTTCGCGCTGACCGTCACCAACCTGGGCGGCATCCTCGGCCGCCTTGTCTGGGGTGTCGTGGCCGACCGCTTCATCGCGCCGCGGACACTGCTGGGCGGCATCGGCGTCATCGCCGGCGGCTGCGCCTACGCCACGGCGCTCTCCACGGTCGCCTGGCCCGCCCCGGCCGTGCTCGCGCTGTGCGGGCTGTTCGGGGCGACGGCGATCGGCTGGAACGGCGTCCAGCTGTCGCAGGTCGCACGCCATGCGCCGCACGGCCAGGCGGGTGCCGTCACCGGGGCCGCCGGCGCCGTCACGTTCAGCGGCATCGTATTCGGCCCCACCGCGTTCGCGCTGCTCGCGCAGGCCACCGGCCACTACGCCGTCGGCTTCGCCGTTTTCGGAACCCTGTCGCTCGCCAGCGGCGCGGCGCTGCTGCTGCGCAAGGCGCCTTGAGCACCCGTCCGACGACGGAAGAATTTCGGGAACTATTTCCAGTTTGGTACGATGGGTGCCGACGGGTGTACCACGCCCGCCTGGCGCCGCTGCCGGACCACGACCTCCGGCACGGCGTTTCCGCACCGACGTGCGGCAACAGGAAATCGGCCACCCACCATCGCAGCGCCAGGCCCCGGGCGATTCCCGTGGCGGAAACAGCTGCCCGAGGAGCATCGCAATGGATCTCATCCCCGACGACGACCCGCAGGAAACGCGCGAGTGGCTGGATGCCCTCGCGGGCGTGCTCGCGAACGAAGGCCCGGACCGCGCGCACTTCCTGATCGAGCAGCTGATCGACAAGGCGCGGCGGTCGGGGGCGTACCTGCCTTTCTCGGCAAACACCGCGTACATCAACACGATCCCGCTCGACAAGCAGCCGAAGCTGCCCGGCGACTTCAACATCGAGCAGAAGATCCGCCACTACGTCCGCTGGAACGCGATGGCGATAGTGGTGCGCGCGAACAAGGACACCAACGTCGGCGGCCACATCGCGAGCTTCGCGTCGGCGGCGATGCTCTATGACATCGGCTTCAACCACTTCTGGCATGCCCCGTCGGCCGAGCACGGCGGCGACCTCGTGTTCGTCCAGGGGCACTCGGCACCCGGGGTCTACGCCCGCGCCTTCATGCTGGGCCGGCTCACCCACGCCCAGATGGACAGCTTCCGCCAGGAAGTCGACGGCCACGGCATCTCGTCGTACCCGCACCCGTGGCTGATGCCCGATTTCTGGCAGTTCCCGACCGTGTCGATGGGCCTCGGCCCCCTGATGGCGATCTACCAGGCGCGGTTCATGAAGTACCTGCACGACCGCGAGCACATCACCGCCGGCAGCCGCAAGGTCTGGTGCTTCTGCGGCGACGGCGAAATGGACGAGCCCGAGTCGATGGGCGCCATCGGCATGGCCGGCCGCGAGAACCTCGACAACCTGATCTTCGTCGTCAACTGCAACCTGCAGCGCCTCGACGGCC
>CALQLA020000092.1 GCA_943331295.2 Bordetella parapertussis
CGCCGGCGTCGACCGGATCATCAGCGTCGTCGCCGAGGGAAAGCCCCTGCCGCCGCCGGCGGCGAAGGCGGCGGCCAAGGGAGCCGACCAGGGGTTCGACTTCGGCACGCTCGCGCTGCTGTTGTTCATCGTGGTGCCGCTCGTCGGCCGGGTGCTGCAGGGGATGTTCGGCAAGCTCGCCGGCTCGGCGATCGGCGGCGCGGTGGTGGGCGGCGCCGCGTGGTTCCTGTTGGGCTCGATCGCGCTCGCCGTGGTCGCGGGCATCGTCGGCTTCGTCGTGGTGCTGTTCGCCGGCGGTGCAGCGATGTTGAGCAGCGGGCGGGGTGGCTCCGGCTGGGGCGGGGGTGGTGGTTCCGGCGGCGGCTTTTCCGGCGGCGGCGGCGGGTTCTCGGGCGGCGGCGGCAGCTTCGGCGGCGGCGGCGCCTCGGGGAGCTGGAATTGAGGCCCCGGCGCGATCGGCCGGGCAGACCTGGCGGGGCGGCCCGATGAAGTCCTGGCACCGGTTCTGGCGGCACCTTTCGACCGACCGCGGCACCGCGCGGCGCGCGTTTCCGGCCGCCGCGTTGAAGGCGATCGAGGCGGCGATCGCCGACGGCGAGCGGCGTCACCGCGGCCAGGTGCGCTTCGCCGTCGAGCCCGCGCTGCCCCTCGCGCGCGTGCTCGGGGGGCTGCCGCCGCGCGAACGGGCGCTCGAGGTGTTCGGGTCGCTCCGCGTCTGGGACACCGAGGACAACGCCGGCGTGCTGGTCTACGTGCTGCTCGCCGATCGCGACGTCGAGATCGTCGCCGACCGCGGCATCCACCGCCACGTCGGCACGCCGGAGTGGGAGGCGATCTGCCGGCGGATGGAGGCGGGCTTCCGCGCGGGCCGCTACGCGGAAGCCGCGGAGCAGGGGATCGGGCAGATCAACGCGCTGCTGGCGCGCCACTTTCCCGGGACCGGCGGCCACGCCGGGACCAACGAGCTGCCCGACCGGCCCGTCCTGCTCTGACCCGCGCTACAGCGATTCGGCGCCCGCCGGCCGCTTGGGATGCGCCGGCGCGCCGTGCGCCGTGTCGGCATCGTCGCTGATGAGGTGCAGCGAGTCGCGCTGCGCCTGGTTCATCCGGTGCCGCACCAGCACCAGCGCCATCGTGCCGGACACGAACAGCCCGAACATCACGATCGCGACGTTGACCGAGATTTCCATCCGGATCATCGTCGCGTAGAGGCCGACCATCAGCAGGATGCCGATGTTCTCGTTGAAGTTCTGCACGGCGATCGAATGCCCGGCGCCCATCAGCACGTGGCCGCGATGCTGGAGCAGGGCGTTCATCGGCACCACGAAGAAGCCGGCGCAGGCGCCGATCAGGATCATCAGCCCGATGACCATCGGCATCGCGGTGACGAAGATCATCACCATGACGACGAGGCCCATCGCGATGCCGATCGGCAGCACGTTGACGGCGGCGCGCAGCGTGATGCTGCGCGCGGCGATCACGGCGCCGATGGCGATGCCGACGGCCACGACGCCCTGCAGCATCGACGCCTGCGACATGTTGTAGCCCAGCGCCTTGCTCGCCCACTCGATGACGATGAACTGCAGCGTGGCGCCGGCGCCCCAGAAGAGGGTGGTGGTCGCGAGCGAGATCTGGCCGAGGCGGTCGCGCCACAGCAGCCTGTTGCAGTGCGCAAACTCGCGGATCAGGAAGATCGGGTTGCGGTTGACCATCCGGCGATCGACGCCGGTGTCCGGGATGTACCAGTTGAAGACCGCGGCGATGATGTAGAACAGCATGATCACCGAGATCGCGGCTTCCGGCGGGGTGTCGATGCCGACGTCGATGTAGGGCAGGTCGTAGCCGACCAGCGTGCCGGCGACGCGCGGGCTGATCAGCGCGCCGCCGACCAGCACGCCCAGGATGATCGAGCCGACCGTGGTGCCCTCGATCCAGCCGTTGGCAATGACGAGCTGTTTCGCGGGCAGGAGCTCGGTCAGGATGCCGTACTTGGCCGGCGAGTAGGCGGCGGCGCCGAAGCCGACCACCGCATAGGCGACCAGCGGATGCACGGCGAAGAGCATCAGCAGGCAGCCGAAGACCTTGACGCCGTTGGTGAGCAGCATCACCCGGCCCTTGGGCATCGAGTCGGCGAACGCGCCCACGAGCGGCGCGAGCAGCACGTACGACACCACGAAGCTCATCTTGAGCGATGGTGTCATCCACGCAGGTTCTTGCAGTTCGCGCAGGAGCGCGATGGCAGCGATGAGCAGCGCGTTGTCGGCGAGCGACGAAAAGAACTGCGCCGCCATGATGGTGTAGAACCCGGGCTTCATCGTCCTCCGAGATCCGGTGCGGGCGCGCTCTCGGGTGGCGCGTCCGTCGGATGTTCGCACACTGGCTTCGGTATAATATTTGCGATGCGTGGCGAAGCCCGCGCTTTATACCACGATTGGCAGGGGCGACCAACCGCAGCGCCATCGGGCCAGTGCACGGCGGCCTGTCGGCGGGTGACTGGGAGGGCGGCCGGGCGGGCGACCGCGACCCGCCTGATGCTCCGCGCCGCCGACCGCCTGTCGGTTCCGTTCCGGGAATCCAACGCGCAATGGCCCGTCCGATCTATGCCCAGTTGAACCTGTCCGCGCTGCGCGCGAACCTGGCCCGGGTGCGCGCCTGCGCGCCCAGCGCCCAGGTGCTGGCCGTGGTCAAGGCCAACGCCTACGGGCACGGCCTCGCCCGCGTGCTGCCGGCGTTCGCCGACGCCGACGGCCTGGCCTTGGTCGAGCTCGATGCCGCGCTCGAGCTGCGGACGCTGCGCTACTCGCGTCGGATTCTGCTGCTCGAAGGCTTTTTCGAGGCGGCCGAGCTGCCGGAGATCGCCGCGCGCCGCCTCGCGGTCGTGGTGCACAACGAGGACCAGGTGCGGATGCTGGAAACCACGGCGGTGTCCCGGCCGATCGAGGTGTACGTCAAGATCAACACGGGGATGAACCGCCTCGGCCTGCGCCCGGCGGACGTGCCCGCGATGGTGGAGCGGCTCGCGCAGTGCGACTCGGTCGCGACGATGCGCTTCATGAGCCACTTTGCGCGCGCCGACGAGCCGGACGGGCTCAAGGAGCAGCTCGCCGTGTTCGAGGCCGCGTGCGCCGGGATGCCCTATCCGCGCTCGATGGCCAATTCGGCCGGTGTCGTCCGCTTTCGCGAGGTCGGCGGCGACATCGTGCGCCCGGGGATCATGCTCTACGGGGCGACGCCGTTTCCCCACGATTCGGCCGAGATGATCGGCGTGCGGCCGGCGATGACGCTGCGCTCGGAGATCATCGCGGTGCAGGAACTCGCGGCCGGCGAGGCCGTGGGTTACGGCGGCGGCTATGTCGCGGCGCGGCCGCACCGTATCGGCGTGATCGCGTGCGGCTACGCCGACGGCTACCCGCGCCACGCGCCGAACGGCACGCCGGTGCTGGTCTGCGGCAAGCGGGTGCGGATGGCCGGCCGCGTCTCGATGGACATGGTGACGGTGGACCTTTCCGCCGTGCCGGAGGCCGCCGTCGGCAGCCCGGTGGTGCTGTGGGGCGAGGGCCTGCCGGTGGACGACGTGGCGTTTTCCGCGGGCACTGTAGGCTACGAACTGCTCTGTGCGGTCGCGCCGCGCGTGCCGTTCGTCGTATCCGACCTCGGGCGCCTCGATCTCGAACTCTGACGGCTGCCGCGAATCCATCGTGAATAGACCCTGCGACGCGGGTACAGTTCGCAATTCCGGACGGCATTCCGCCGCTGTCTGCCAGCAAGCCAAGGAGACTCCGTGTACATCGTCGTGACCGGCGCCGCCGGATTCATCGGTTCGAACCTCGTGCGCGCGCTGAACGCGCGCGGCGAGCGGGGCATCATCGCCGTCGACAACCTGACCCGCGCCGACAAGTTCAGGAACCTGGTCGACTGCGACATCGCCGACTACCTCGACAAGGAGGAGTTCCTCGCCCGGCTGCAGGACGGCGAGTTCGAGGACGACATCGCGGCGATCCTGCACCAGGGCGCATGCTCCGACACGATGGAGACCGACGGCCGGTACATGATGCGCAACAACTACCGCTATTCGGTGTCGCTGCTCGACTGGTGCCAGGACAACGACGTGCCGTTCCTCTACGCGTCGAGCGCGTCGGTGTACGGCGGCGGCTCGGCCTTTCGCGAGGAGCGCGCGTGCGAGTCGCCGCTCAATGTCTACGGCTACTCGAAGTTCCTGATGGACCAGCGGGTGCGCCGGCTGCTCTCCGACCGCACCGCGCAGATCGCCGGCTTCCGCTACTTCAACGTCTACGGCCCCGGCGAGCAGCACAAGGAGCGGATGGCGTCGGTGGTCTGGCACTTCTTCAACCAGTACCGCGCGCAGCGCCGCGTGTCGCTGTTCGAGGGCTCGGGCGGCTACGCCGCGGGCGAGCAGCGGCGCGATTTCGTGTCGGTCGAAGACGTGGTGAAGGTCAACCTCGACTTTCTCGACCACCCGCAGCGAAGCGGCATCTTCAACCTTGGCGCCGGGCGCGCGACGACGTACAACCAGGTCGCGACCGCGACGATCAACGCGTGCCGCGCCGCCGCCGGCGAAGCGCCGCTGCAGCTCGCGGAACTCGTCGCGGCGGGTACCATCGCCTACGTCCCGTTCCCGGCGGCGCTGGCCGGCAAGTACCAGAGCCACACCGAGGCCGATCTCACTAGGCTGCGCGCGGCGGGCTACCGCGCGCCGATGCTGGGCATCGACGAGGGCGTCGCGAAGTACGTGGCGATGCTTCTTGCCAACGCGCCTGTCAACCCGTAGCATCGCGCCGGCGTTTTAGGGGACGCTGGCACGGGATTCGCCCGTGCCCGAGGCGGCGCTACCGCTTACACCAAGTCTGGGAGTAACAATGAAGAGATTCCTGGTTCTCATCGCATCGCTGCTGTTCTCGGGCTTCGCGCTCGCAGCGGTCAACATCAACACCGCGACGCAGGCCGAACTGGAGGCGCTGAACGGCATCGGCCCGGTCAAGGCGCAGGCCATCATCGACTACCGCAAGGCCAACGGCCCGTTCAAGTCGGTCGACCAGGTCAAGGACGTCAAGGGCGTCGGCGATGCGACGTTCGACAAGATCAAGGGCGACCTGTCGATCAGCGGCGCCACGACCGTCCCGGCCGCGCCGGCCAAGGCGGAGCCCGCGAAGGCCGCCGCGCCCGCTGCACCGGCACCGGCACCGGCGAAGGCCGCGCCCGCTGCGGCTCCGGCCGCCGCACCCGCCGCAAAGGCAGAACCGGCGAAGGCCGCGCCCGCTGCGGCTCCGGCCGCCGCACCCGCCGCAAAGGCAGAACCGGCGAAGGCCGCGCCCGCAGCAGCACCTGCAGCGCCTACAGCGGCACCTGCAGCCGCGGCGAAGCCCGAACCCGCGAAGGACAGCAAGACCGCGGCGGCCGACAAGGCCAAGGCCGACAAGGAAGCGAAGGCGAAGGCCAAGGCTGACAAGGACGCCGAAGCCAAGGCCGCGAAGGAAAAGGCCGCCGCCGACAAG
Organism: Bordetella parapertussis; assembly: GCA_943331295.2. Taxonomy (GTDB): domain Bacteria; phylum Pseudomonadota; class Gammaproteobacteria; order Burkholderiales; family Casimicrobiaceae; genus CAIWHR01. The sequence goes on from CALQLA020000092.1 coordinate 5,514, forward strand.
GAAGCGAAGGCCAAGGCCGCCAAGGACAAGGCGGCGGCGGACAAGGAAGCGAAGGCGAAGGCAGCTGCCGACAAGGCAGCCAAGACGACCGACAAGGCAGCGAAGGCGGCACCCGCTGCGGCACCGGCCGCGCCTGCGGCAGCACCGGCCGCGGCACCCGCAGCGGCACCCGCAGCAGCGCCCGCCGCAGCGCCCGCCGCAGCGCCCGCCGCAGCCCCTTCGGCCGCCGACAAGGCCAAGAAGTAACGGCACGCACCCCTGCCCGCAAGGGCAACGACGACCCCGCCTCCCGGCGGGGTTTTCGTTGCTGCGGCGTGGCGCGCGGGCGCCTCTCGCGTGGCGGGGCGGGCGGGCGGGTCGCGGCGTCGGCTACAATGGCTGCCCGCGAGACGCCCGCCCGGCTCCGCCGCAACGACGCCCACGCTCACGCATGTACCAAACCCTCGATTCCGCCGTCGGCAATACGCCACTGGTCCGGCTGCAGCGCCTGCTGCCGGCCGGCTCGACCAACGTGATCCTGGGCAAGCTCGAGGGGAACAACCCGGCGGGCTCGGTGAAGGACCGACCGGCGCTGTCGATGATCGTCGAGGCCGAGAAGCGCGGCGAGATCCACCCCGGCGATACGCTGATCGAGGCGACGTCGGGCAACACCGGCATCGCGCTCGCGATGGTAGCCGCGATGCGCGGCTACCGCATGGTGCTGGTGATGCCGGAGAACCAGTCGCTGGAGCGGCGGCAGACGATGGCTGCGTTCGGCGCGAAGCTGGTGCTGACGCCGAAGGCGGGCGGGATGGAAACGGCGCGCGACACCGCGGAGCGGATGCGCGCCAACGGCGAAGGCATCATCCTCGACCAGTTCGCCAACCCCGACAATCCGCTGTCGCACTATCGCGGCACGGGGCCGGAGATCTGGCGCGACACCGAGGGCAGGGTGACTCACTTTGTTTCCGCGATGGGCACGACCGGCACGATCATGGGCGTCTCGCGCTACCTCAAGGAGCGCAATCCCGCGATCGCCGTGATCGGCGCGCAGCCGGCCGAGGGCGCGCAGATTCCGGGCATCCGTGCGTGGCCCGAGGCCTACCTGCCGAAAATCTTCGACCGCACCCGCGTCGACCGCGTCCTGCAGGTCACGCAGCAGGACGCCGAGGACACCACGCGGGCGCTCGCGCGCGACGAAGGGATCTTCTGCGGCATCTCGGCCGGCGGCGCGTGCGCGGTGGCGCTCGCCGTCGCGCGCGAAGTCGAGCACGCGACGATCGTGTTCATCGTCTGCGACCGCGGCGACCGCTACCTGTCGACCGGCGTGTTTCCCGGCTGATGCGGCGATGACGGCGCACCCGACGCGGCACGACGCGAACCCGGCGGCGACATGACCCCGATCCTGGTCTTCGACATCGAGACGGTACCCGACGTGGCGGGACTGCGCCGCGCGCACAGCGTGCCGGCCTCGATGTCCGACGAGGCGCTGCTCGAATGGATCACGCAGAAACGGCGGGTGCAGACCGGCAGCGACTTCCTGCCGCTCCAGTACCAGCGCGTCGTCGCGATCGGTTGCGCGCTGCGCGACGCGGGCGGACTCAATATCTGGTCGCTGGGCGAGCCGTCGGACCCGGAGCCCGAGCTCCTGCGCCGGTTCTTCGACGGCATCGAGCGCTACACGCCGCAGCTCGTCTCGTGGAACGGCGGCGGCTTCGACCTGCCCGTGCTCCACTACCGCAGCCTGATCCACGGCATCACGGCGGCCAAGTACTGGGACTGGGGCGACGACGACCGCGACTTCCGCTACAACAACTACCTGAGCCGCTATCACAACCGGCACCTCGACCTGATGGACGTGCTGGCCGCCTACCAGCTGCGCGCGTTCGCTGGCCTCGACGCGATGGCGCGGCTGTGCGGGTTTCCGGGCAAGCTCGGCATGGACGGCGGCGCCGTGCATGCTGCCATCCTCGACGGCCGCATCGACGAGGTGCGGCAGTACTGCGAGACCGACGTGATGAACACGTACCTGCTGTACCAGCGCTTCCTGCTGCTGCGCGGCGTGCACAGCGCCGGCGAGTACGCGAAGGAAGTGTCGCTGGCGCGCGAGAAGATCGTCGCGTCCGGCGCGGCGCACTGGCGCGAGTTCGTCGCCGCCTGGGACGCGAACGCCGTCGCGTGAGAGGGACGCGCGCGGCCGGATCGGCGCGGCCGCCAACGCGACCCGCCGGTTCAGAGTCGGATCGAGCCGCGCCCCAGTTCGATCACGCGCCCGGACACCAGGATGTCGTGCCCGGTGGTGACCTCGAGCCCGAGCCGGCAGGGCCGGTCGACGGCGTCGCCCTGGCTGATCGCCACCCGTTGCGGCAGCGGCGCGCCCGTGGCGAGCAGCCAGCCGCCGAGGTTGGCGCAGGCCGAGCCGGTGCCCGGGTCCTCGAGCACGGCGCCGTGCTTGGGGAAGAAGAAGCGTGCCGTCGCGGCCCGCGCTTCTCCGCCCGCTGCCGCGTCCGGCGCGAACGCGAAGACGTAGCACATCGCGCGCGTGCCGTTGCTGCCGTGGCGATAGATGAGCGCGGCGTCGGGCGACGCGCGGCGGACCGCTTCCGCCGACGCGAGCGGCAGCATCAGCTGTTCCGCGCCGGTGTCCACCCACAGCGCCGGCGCGACGGCGTCCGGCGCGAGGTCGCGCTCGTCGAGGCCCAGCATCGCGGCAAGGTCCGCGCGCGCGACGTCGACCGCGCGGTGCTTCGGCGCATTCGCCGAGAGCGTCCAGACGTCGCCGACCGCACGCACCGGGATCGTCCCCGCCGGCATCTGCAGCGTAACGGCGTCGCCGGCGCCGCGCAGCGCGCGGACCACGTGCGCGGTGCCGAGCGTCGGGTGCCCGGCGAACGGCAGCTCGAACGTCGGGGTGAAGATCCGCACCCCGGCCGTCGCCGTGGCCGAGGGCAGCACGAACGTCGTCTCCGACAGGTTGAACTGCAGCGCCAGCGCCTGCATCGTCGGCGTGTCGAGCCCGCTGCCGTCCTCGAACACGCAGAGCGGATTGCCGGCGAGCGGCGACTCGGCAAAGACGTTGACGATGCGGAACGCGTGGTCGCGCATGAAGAAGGCTCCGGTAAGGTTCAGCGCCCGCGCGGCCGCCCGGAGGGCGCTGATGCACCCCCTCGGGGGGCAGCGAACAACGTGAGCGTGGGGGTCGTCATCTCAGCGCCCGCGCGGCCGCCCGGAGGGCGCTGATGCACCCCCTCGGGGGGCAGCGAACAACGTGAGCGTGGGGGCAGTCATCTCAAGCGGCAAGCGCCGCGTGCCGCGCTCGGATGGTCGCGTCGAGTTCGCGCGCCAGCGCGGCGAACGCGGCCGGCGTGGCGGCTGCGGGCGTGACGACGGCCGCGGCGGCGATCGCGGCGTTCGGGAAGTTCTTCGCCATCGACCGCGCGTAGCTCGGGTCGTAGTGGCGCTCGAGGAGATCGGCGACCAGCGCATCCCAGTCGCCCGCCGCGGCGGCGGCGGCCCAGGCGTCGAGCGTGTTCCGGCCGTGCAGCTCGGAGAGCGGTGCGAGGCGCGCCGTCAGCATCGCGTGGTCGACGAGGAAGTGCTCGTACTCCTCGCGCAGCAGTGCGACGCGCAGCGCGCGGGGCGTTTCCACGAGGATGCACGACGCCCGACGCATCGGCTGCAGCAGCGTCTCCGGCAGTTGCACGGTGCCGATGCGCTTGCTCTC
>CALQLA020000093.1 GCA_943331295.2 Bordetella parapertussis
CCTTCGCGCACCCGCTCCACCGCCATGAACCGGATTTCTTCCAGCGTCTTATGATCAAACGTTCTGCCGTCTCGTTTCACAAACAATCAGATCACCGCCGTCGTGGAAAGTTCCCGCATTGTCGCCTTAATTATCGACTGCTGAGTAAGTCGTGCGGCTGAGGTGAGTTGGCTGAATCCCGGCGGCGTCCGTGGGGTCGCCTAGAGCGGTTGCCTGGTCAATGACCGTTTAGCGGAAGATTCCGTGGCGGCCGCGAACTGCGGGAGTTGGCCGAATGCGGGTTTCGCCAACGTCCGCTTACCCCGCGTCGCGAGACCGAGGTAGCAGCGCCGCCACTGCCCTCGACCAAAGCCGCGCTCGACCTGCGAGCGCGTGTCGACACGCCCGCAGTTCACGGCGTGTCACTGCATACCGGTCCGGACGATGGGTGGGACGATGGGTAGGAACCCGGAACTGCCAGAAAGCCCTTGCGGGACAAGGGCTCGTGGCGGAGAGGGCGGGATTCGAACCCGCGTTAGGCTATTAACCTAAACACGCTTTCCAGGCGTGCGACTTAAACCGCTCATCCACCTCTCCGGACCGCGCATTTTACCCGATCCGGGGGCCGATGCCCCCGTTCGGACGACCGGCACGCCCTTTCGCGCCGCATTCGCCCCCAACATCAGCCCCCGCCCGCCCCCACCGCCCCCCAACCCCCGCACCATTCCATGCTAGATTTCCCTCCGTCTACAATCCCGGCGATCGGCCCCAGCACCCCCGCCGATCGGCCCGCCCGAGCGGACGACCCCACGCCCGCCATCCCATAAGCGAGGAGCCCGCGAAGCATGCCCGTCCCCCAGAAATCCCGCATCGTCATCATCGGCGGCGGCGTCATCGGCTGCAGCATCGCCTACCACCTGGCGAAGCGCGGCGAGCGCGACGTGGTGCTGCTGGAACGGATGCAGCTCACGCACGGCGCGACGTGGCACGCGGCGGGCCTCGTCGGGCAGCTGCGCAGCAGCAGCAACCTGACGAAGCTGATGCGCTACTCGGCGGAACTCTACGGCAAGCTCGGGGCGGAGACGGGCCAGGACACCGGCTGGAAAGGTGTCGGCAGCCTGCGCCTCGCGTCGTCCAATACCCGCATGCAGGAACTGAAGCGCTCGGCGACGATGGCCAAGGGCTTCGGCTTCCACGTCGATCTCGTCTCGCCCACCGAGGCGCGTGACCTCTTCCCGCTGATCGACCTCAAGAACATCGTCGGCGCGGCGTGGATCGCCAGCGACGGCCACGTCGACCCGACCAGTCTCACCAACGCCTATGCTGCCGGCGCGCGCGCGGGCGGCGTCTCCATCGTGCAGGGCGTGCGCGTGACGGGTCTCAGGAAGAACGGCCGCCGCGTCACCACGGTGGTCACCGACCAGGGCGAGATCGCCGCCGAGATCGTGATCAACGCCACCGGCATGTGGGGCCGCGACATCGCGGCGATGGTCGGCACGCGGGTGCCCGCCTGCGCCGTCGAGCACCAGTATTTCGTCACCGAGAAGACCGAGAAGATCCCCGCGGGCCTGCCGACGCTGCGCGACCCCGACGGCGACTTCTACGTGAAGCCCGAGCCGGGTGCGCTGGCGGTGGGCGGCTGGGAATCCAACACGGTGCGCTGGGGCGACGCCGGCATCCGCGCCGATTTCGGACCCGAGCTGCTGCAGCCCAACTACGAGCGCTTCGCGCCGCTGGCCGAGGCCGCCGGCGCGCGGATACCGCTGCTGAACGAGGTGGGCATCCGGCAGATGATCAACGGCCCGATCCCGGTGTCGGCCGACGGCGAGCCGATCATCGGGCTGTCGCCCGAACTCGACAACTTCTACCTGTGCTGCGGCTTCACCGCGGGCATCGCGGCGTCGGGCGGCGCGGGCTGGGTGATGGCGAACTGGATCGTCGACGGCGATCCGGGGATGGACCTGTGGCCGTTCGACGTGCGCCGCTTCGGCACGCCGCACTCGGTCAAGGACTTCATGTACGAGCGCGCCATCGAGAGCTACGGCCGCTACTATCACGTGGCATGGCCCAACTACGAGGTCAACGTCGGCCGCGACGCGCGGCGCAGCCCGCTGCACACGCTGCTGAAGGACGCGGGCGGCGTCTACGGCAACAAGTTCGGCTGGGAGCGGCCGGGCTGGTTCGCGCCCGAGGGCACGCCGGCGGTCGAGATGCCGTCGTTCGAGCGCGGGCCGGCGTTCACGGCGATCGGCAACGAGCATCGCGCGGTGCGCGAGCGCGTGGCGATCATCGACATGAGTTCGTTCTCCAAGTTCGAGGTGCGCGGTGCCGGCGCGCTGGCGCTGCTGCAGAAGCTCGCCGTCAACAACCTCGACCGACCCGTCGGGACGATCATCTACACGCAGCTCTGCAACGAGCGCGGCGGCATCGAGGCCGACATCACGATCACGCGGCTCGCCGACGACAGCTTCTACTTCGTCACCAGCAGCGCGCTGGGCGTGCGCGACCGCTCGACGATCGAGCGCCACCTGCCCGCCGACGGCAGCGTCGAGATCATCGACCACACGTCGGCCAGGGCGGTGCTGAACCTGTGCGGGCCGCGCTCGCGCGACGTGCTGGCCGCGCTGACCGACGCGCCGCTCGACAACGCGAGCTTCCCGTACATGAGCGCGCGCGAGCTGGACGTCGCCTACGCGCCGGTGCTGGCGCTGCGGATCACCTACCTGGGCGAGCTGGGCTACGAGCTGCACGTGCCGGTCGAGTACGGGCTCTACCTCTACGAAAAGCTGTGGGCGGCCGGCCGGGTGTTCGGCATCGCCAACGCGGGCTACCGCGCGATCAACAGCCTGCGCCTCGAGAAGCAGTATCTCGTCTGGGGCTCGGACATCACGCCCGACTACAACCCGTACGAGGCGGGGCTCGGGTTCTGCGTGTCGGCCGGCAAGGGCGACTTCCTCGCGCGCGCCGCGCTGGCGGACGTGAAGACGAAAGGCCCGGCGAAGAAGCTCACGTGGTTCACCGCGCCGCCCGAGCTAAACATGTACGGCGGCGAGATCGTGCTGGCCGGCGGCCATGTGCTCGGGCGGGTGACGAGCGCCGGCTACGGCTACACCGTGGACCGCAACATCCTCTGCGCGTACATCGCGGCGAGCGAGCCGGAGCACCCGGCGTACGAAGTCGAGGTGATGGGCGTCCGCCACCCCGCCGTGCGACACACGCGCCCGCTGTACGACCCCGACCGCAAGGCCATCCTCGCCTGATCAGACACGGGTGGCGCTGCGGCAGTTTCGTGCAGCGGGACCGCCCTCCTCCGGAGCCGACCATGCACAATCTCACCTCGCACGCTGCCGGCGACCTCGCCGCGCTCCTCGACACGCGCCAGCCGGGCCACGGGCTGCCGCGCGCCTTCTACCACACCGACGCGCTGTACCAGGCCGAGCTCGCGAAGATCTGGTACGGCGGCTGGCTGTTCGCGGGCTTCACGATCGAGGTGCCAAAGCCGGGCGACTTCATCACGCTGACGGTCGACGCGTCGCCGGTGGTGATCATCCGCGACGACAACGGCACCGTGCGCGCGTTTCACAACGTCTGCCGCCACCGCGGCACGCAGCTCTGCCGCAAGGAAACGGGCCACGTGCGCGCGATCGTCTGCCCGTACCACAACTGGGCTTACTCGCGGCAGGGCGACCTGATCGCCTGCCAGGGGATGCCGGCCGAGCTGGACAAGTCGACGCTGGGACTCAAGCCAGTCGCCATCGAGATCTGCGGCGGGATGATCTACCTCTCGCTCGCCGACCGCCCACCGTCGTTCGCGCCGCTGCGCGCGGAGTTCGAGCCGGCTGCGCGGCCGCAGGGCTTCGACCGCGCGAAGGTGGCCAAGATCATCGACTACGAGGTCGAGTCGAACTGGAAGCTCGTCTGGGAGAACAACCGCGAGTGCTACCACTGCGTGCCCTGCCATCCGCAGTACGTGAAGGCGAACTTCGACATCTACGAGGAAGACTACGCGACCGAGTTGTCGAAGGCGAAGCTCGCGGCGGCGGTGGCGCGCACCGAGTCGAAGTGGGCGGCGCAGGGCATCGCGATCACGCACGCGCACGGCGGGCTGGCGCCGTTTCCCGATCCCGATCACGACCGCTGGTTCGCGGCCAGCCGCACGGTATTGGCCGAAGGGTTCGACACCGAGTCGATGGACGGCGCGCGCCTGGCGCCGCTGATGGGCGCGTACCAGGATTCGGACGTGGGGTTGTTGCGGATGCGCAGCATGCCGAACTTCTGGATTCATGCGAGCTGCGATCACGCGGTGGCGGCGCGGCTGTTGCCGAACGGTCCGCGCGGCACCCGCGTGCGCGGGTATTGGCTGGTGCACGAGGACGCGCGCGAGGGCGAGGATTACCAGTTGGACAAGATGCTGCCGTTCTGGCATCTCACCAACGAGCAGGATTGGGACATCTGCAAATGGCAGCAGAAAGGCGTGGATTCGATCGGCTACGTGCCGGGTCCGTTGTCCGAGCGCAAGGAGTACAACGTCGACGCGTTCATCCGGTGGTACCTGAAGGCGATGCGCTCGGACGGGAACGCGGGTGGGGCGGTGGGGGTTATGCCGATCACGCGGGTGGCGTAGGCGCCGGCGACACGCGCGGGGCGACCGCCCCGCGCCCCGCCGTCAGATCAACGGCGCCTGCCGCGCGACGTTCGAATCCACCACGGTCAGCGCTGTCATGTTGACCACGCGCCGCACGGTCGCCGACGGCGTCAGGATGTGCACGGGCTTCGCGCAACCCAACAGCATCGGCCCCAGCGTCACGTTGTCGCCGGACGCCATCTTCAGCAGGTTGAACGCGATGTTGGCGGCGTCCACCGTCGGCATGATCAGCAGGTTCGCCTCGCCGACCAGCTTCGAGTCGGGCAGCGCGGTCTTCCTCACCTCGACCGACAGCGCGGCGTCGCCGTGCATCTCGCCGTCCACCTCGAGGTCGGGCGCCAGTTCGTTGATCAGCGCCAGCGCGTTGCGCATCTTCACCGCCTGCGGATGGTTGCTGGTGCCGAAGCTCGAGTGCGACAGCAGCGCCGCCTTCGGCGTGATGCCGAAGCGGCGGATCTCCTCGGCGGCCAGCACCGTGATCTCGGCGATCTGCTCCGCGGTCGGATCCGGGTTTACGTAGGTGTCGGCGATGAACAGCGTCCGCGTCGGCAGCAGCACCGCGTTCATCGCGGCGTAGGTCTTGACGCCCTGGCGCAACCCGATCACCTGCTCGACGAAGTGCAGGTGGATCCGGTGCGTGCCGAACATCCCGCAGAGCATGCCGTCGGCGTCGCCCATGTGGATCATCATCGCGCCGATCAGCGTGTGCCGGCGGCGCATTTCAATCTGCGCGTACTGCGCCGACACGCCGCGGCGCTCGGTCAGCCGCAGGTACTCGGTCCAGTAGCTCTTGTAGCGCGGGTCGTGCTCGGGGTTGATCACCTCGAAGTTGACGCCGGCCTTCAACCGCAGACCGTAGCGCTCGATCCGGCGCTCCAGCACCGCCGGCCGGCCGACCAGGATGGGTTTGGCGAGCCCCTCGTCGACCACCACCTGCACGGCACGCAGCACGCGCTCGTCCTCGCCTTCCGCGTAGACGATCCGCTTCGGCTCCTTCTTGGCCGCCGAGAACACCGGCTTCATCAGCAGGCCGGAGTGGTAGACGAACGTGGTGAGCCGCTGCCGGTAGGCGTCGAAGTCGGTGATCGGCCGCGTCGCGACGCCCGAGTCCATCGCCGCCTTCGCCACCGCGGGGGCGATGTTGACGATTAGGCGCGGGTCGAACGGCTTCGGGATCAGGTACTCGGGACCGAAGCGCAGGTTCTCGATGCCGTAGGCGTGGGCGACGATGTCCGACTGCTCGGCCATCGCGAGGTCGGCCAGCGCGCGCACGGCGGCCAGCTTCATCGCCTCGTTGATCGTCGTGGCGCCGACATCGAGCGCGCCGCGGAAGATGAACGGGAAGCAGAGGACGTTGTTGACCTGGTTCGGGAAGTCCGAGCGGCCGGTGGCGATCACCGCGTCCGGCCGCGCCGCCTTGGCGACGTCGGGCATGATCTCGGGCTCGGGGTTGGCCAGCGCCATGATCATCGGCTTGTCGGCCATCAGGCACAGCAACTCGGGCTTCAGCACGCGCGCGGCGGAAAGACCGAGGAAGATGTCGGCGCCGGGCAGGATGTCGGCCAGCGTGCGCGCCGCGGTGGGTTGCGCGTAGCGTTCCTTGTGGTCGTCCATCAGCTCGGTGCGGCCGGCGTAGACCACGCCCAGGATGTCGGCGACGAAGATGTTCTCGCGGCGCACGCCCAGGCCCACCAGCAGGTCGAGGCAGGCGAGCGCGGCGGCGCCCGCGCCGGAGCACACCAGCTTGACGTCCGCCATGTCCTTGCCGACGACGCGCAGGCCGTTCATGATCGCCGCGCCGACGATGATCGCGGTGCCGTGCTGGTCGTCGTGGAACACCGGGATCTTCATCCGCTCGCGCAGCTTGCGCTCGACATAGAAGCACTCTGGGGCCTTGATGTCCTCGAGGTTGATCCCGCCGAACGTCGGCTCCAGCGCGGCGATGATATCGACCAGCTTGTCGGGGTCGTTCTCGGCGATCTCGATGTCGAAGCAGTCGAGCCCGGCGAACTTCTTGAACAGCACCGCCTTGCCTTCCATCACCGGCTTGCTGGCGAGCGGGCCGATGTTGCCCAGGCCCAGCACCGCGGTGCCGTTGGTGACCACGCCGACGAGGTTGCCACGCGCGGTCAGGTTGCGGGCTTCGTTCGGGTCGCGGACGATCTCGTCGCAGGCGGCGGCCACACCGGGCGTGTACGCCAGGGCCAGGTCGCGCTGGTTGACGAGCTGCTTGGTCGGCGTGACCGAGATCTTGCCCGGCGGATACTGCCGGTGGTATTCGAGCGACGCCTTGCGTACCTCTTGATCCGGCATGGCAGGGTCCAGGGGGCGGATGGGACGGACGGGACTGAAGGATCATAGCCGATCCGACCGCAAAGTTCGCCCCTCGGCGGGATCCGCCGGCGACGACTTCCCGGGCGGCGCCCCCCGGCCGGCGGTTTGATGCAGCGCAAAATTGCACCTACCCGCGTCCGTTATAATTGGCCGCCTGCCGCCGACCGGCGCGCCCGGTTTTCCCTCGCGGGCGCCGCGCTACCCCACCTTCGATCCGGCCCACCTTCGATGCTCGAAGTCCACGAACTTGCTGCCCGCCGCGGTACCAACCGGTTGTTCTCGGGGTTGTCGTTCGCGGTCGTGCCGGGCGAGGCGCTGGTGATCACGGGCGCCAACGGCACCGGCAAGACGACGCTGCTGCGCACGCTGGCGGGGCTGTCCACGCCCGAAGCCGGCGAAATCCGCTGGGCCGGCCGGTCCGTCAGGCCGCTCGACGCCGAGTTGCGGGCGGCGACGGCATTCGCCGGCCACCATCCGGCCCTCAAGGACGAGTTGTCGACCGAGGAGAACCTCGCCTCGCTGTGCGCGCTGGCGGGCGAGTACACCACGCCCGAGGCGATCCGCGCCGCGCTCGACGCCGTCGCGCTGACCCGCCAGCGGACGCTGCCGGCCCGCGTGCTGTCGCAGGGGCAGCGCCGGCGGATCGGCCTGGCCCGCCTCACCCTCTCCCGCCGGCGGCTGTGGCTGCTGGACGAGCCCGTGACGGCGCTCGACGCCGCCGGCATCGCGCTGCTGGCGCAGATGCTGGCCGCGCACCTTTCCCGCGACGGCCTCGCGGTGGCCGCGACGCACGCGCCGCTCGACCTGCCCGCCGCACGGATGCGCGCGCTGACACTTTCCTGAAGATTGGCTGAAGACGTGACCGTCGCGATCGCTGCCGCCGCCCCGCCCGCCGATGCCGGTGCCGTCATTCCCGGCTTCCGCTGGGCGCTGGCGCGCGACATGCGCCTGGCACTTCGCTCGCGCGCGGAACTTGGCGTGCAATTGCTGTTCTATGTGATCGTGATTTCTCTCTTCCCCCTTGCCACCACTCCCGAGCGCACGCTGCTTGCGACGATGGGCCCCGGGGTGCTGTGGGTCGCGGCGCTGCTGGCGTCGATGCTGTCGCTGCCGCGCCTCTTCGCGGCCGATTACGCCGACGGCACGCTGGAACAGATCGCGCTGTCGCCGTACCCGCTGCCGGCGCTGGTCGCCGGCAAGATCGCCGCGCACTGGATCACGACCGGGCTGCCGATCGTGTTCCTCGCGCCGCTCCTCGGCCTGCAGTACGCGATCGAACCGGAAGGCCTCGCGGTGCTGGCGGTGGTGCTGCTGCTGGGCACGCCGATCCTGTCGCTGCTGGGCGCGATCGGCGCGGCGCTGACGCTGGGCCTGCGCGCCGGCGGCGGCCTGCTCGCGCTGCTGGTCCTGCCGCTGTACGTCCCGATCCTGATTTTCGGCGCCGGGGCGGTCGATTCCTGGCGCGCAGGGCTCGGCATCGGCGCCAACGTCTCCCTGCTTGGCGCAGGGCTTCTCGTCGCGATCGTCGCCGCCCCGTTTGCCGCGGCGTCCGCGGTGCGAATTGCCCTTGATTGATCGAGATCATGGCTACATCCAACTGGTACCGCTACTCTTCGCCCGCGACGTTCTACCCGGTCGCCGGCAAGCTGATCCCGTGGTTCGCCTGGCCGTCGGCGGTGCTGACGGTCGTCGGGCTCTACATCGGGCTGTCGATCGCGCCGACCGACTTCCAGCAGGGCGACGCGTACCGGATCATTTTCATACACGTGCCCACCGCATGGATGTCGATGTTCATCTATCTCGTGATGGCCGCCTGGAGCGCGGTGGCGCTGGCGTTCAACACGCGGCTGTCGGCGATGATGGCGCAGGCGATGGCGCCCACCGGCGCGCTGATGACGCTGATCGCGCTGGTCACGGGCTCGCTGTGGGGCCGGCCGACGTGGGGCACCTACTGGGCGTGGGACGCGCGGATGACGTCCGAGCTGATCCTGCTCTTCCTCTACCTCGGCGTCATCGCGCTGCGCAATGCGATCGACGACCCCCGCCGCG
>CALQLA020000094.1 GCA_943331295.2 Bordetella parapertussis
CATGTAGGGGCCCATCAGGCCGCTCACAAACGCCATGGGCAACAAGGCCGCAATCACGGTGAAGGTGGCCAGGATGGTGGGGCCACCGACTTCGTCCACCGCACCGGGAATGATCTCGCGGATGTTTTTGCCCGGGTACAGCTGTTGGTGGCGATGGATGTTCTCCACCACCACGATCGCGTCGTCCACCAAAATGCCGATGGAAAAGATCAGTGCAAACAGCGACACGCGGTTGAGCGTGAAGCCCCAGACCCACGAGGCGAACAGCGTCGCGGACAGCGTGAGGATCACCGCCGCGCCGACGATCGCCGCCTCGCGCCGGCCGAGCGTGACGAACACCAGCACGACGACCGACAGCGTGGCGAACGCGAGCTTCTGCAGCAGCTTCTTCGCCTTGTCGTTGGCGGTCTCCCCGTAGTTTCGGGTGACGGTCGCGGTGACGCCGGCGGGAATGACGGTGTTCTCGAGCTCTCCGATCCGGGCGACGAGCCGCGCCGCGACGTCGGCGGCGTTCTCCCCGGGCTTCTTGGTCACGCTGACCGTCACGGCGGGGAATTCGCCGCCGGCGGGCAGCCCCTTGGCCGCGGCGCCGGGACCCGTGCCGAGCCAGACGTAGCGCGCCGGCGGCGGCGGCCCGTCGACGACCGTCGCGACGTCCGACAGGTAGATGGGGTTGCCGCGCGCGACGCCGACGACGAGCGCCGCGACTTCCTTTGCGTCGGCGAGGTACTGGCCGGTCTCGACCTCGATCGTCCGGTTGTCGCTGTTGAGCGTCCCCGACGGCAGCGCCGTGTTGGCGACCGCGAGCGCCTGCCGCAGGTCGGCGATGGCGAGGCCGTGCGATGCGAGCTTCTCGGGGTCGAGCAGCACGCGCACCACGCGCCCCGGTCCGCCGATCGTTGTCACCTCGCGCGTGCCGGCGACGCGCTTCAGCTCGACCTCGATCGCGTGCGCGACCCGCTCCAGGTCGAACGCGCCGCGGGCCGGGTCGGCGGTCCACAGCGTGAAGCTCACGATCGGGACGTCGTCGATGCCCTTCGGCTTGATCAGCGGAACGCCGACGTTGAGTTCCTTCGGCAGCCAGTCGCGGTTGGCGTTGATCGTGTCGTACAGCCGCACCAGCGCCTCGGTCCGCGGCACGCCGACCTTGAACTGCGCGGTGATGATCGCGATGCCGGGCTTCGCCACCGAGTACACGTGGTCGAGTCCGTCGATCTGCGCGATCACCTGCTCGGCCGGGGTCGCGACCAGCGTCTCGACGTCCTTTGCCGAAGCGCCCGGAAACGCGATGATCACGTTCGCCATCGTGACGTTGATCTGCGGCTCCTCCTCGCGCGGCGTCACCACGACGGCGAAGGCACCCAGCAGCAGCGCGGCGAGCGCGATCAGCGGCGTCAGCCGCGACGAGAGGAAGAACGCGGCGATGCGGCCGGAGACACCCAGTCCGGCCTCGGGCAGCGGGGCGTTCGGCGTCATCGCGTCACGGCCCCGGGGTGCCGGCGCGGCTCGCCTCGATGCCGGCGCGCACCGGCTCCAGCGCGACGCGCTCGCCCGCCTGCAACCCGGCCAGCACTTCCACCAGGCCGCCGCCCGCCGATTCGCCCAGGCGCACCTGGCGCAGCTGCGCGCGGCCCTTGGCGTCGACGACGTAGACGGCCGTGACCTCGCTGCGCCGGATCACCGCCGCCTGCGGGATGGCGAGCGACCGCATCCGGCCGGTGACGAGCAGCGCCTGCGCATACTGGCCGGGCATCAATCCGGTCGCTTCGGGCAGGTCGAGGCGCACCTGCGTCGTGTGCGAGCGCGTGTCGGCGAGCGGTATCACCGTGACCCGCTGCGCGATGACCTCGCGGCCGAGCGTCGGGATCGCGACCCTGACCGGCAGGTCGAGCCGGGCACGCGCCAGCACCGACTGCGGCAGCGTGGCGGTGACGCGCAGCTCGCGCGGATCGAACACCGTGACGAGCGGCCGCCCTGGCGTCGCCATGTCGCCGACCTCGACGTCGGTCGACGCGACCACGCCACCGTAAGGCGCCACGATCGTGGTGTAGCTCTTCGACGTCGACGTCACGCCGGCATTCGCGGCGGCGCCGCTCGCCTGCGCCTCGGCCGCCCGGAATTCCGCCTCCGCCTGGTCGAGCGCCGCGCGGCTGATGAACTTCTCCTCGAACAGGCGCCTGCTGCGGTCGAATTTCGCCCGGGCGTTCGTCAGGTTGGCCTGCGCCTCGCGCACCTGGCTCTCGCTCGCCGCCTCGGCCTGCACGGCGCTGCGCGCGTCGATCTGGACCAGCAGCTGGCCCGCCTTGACCGTGTCGCCCGCCCGGACCGGGCGGGCGACGATCCGGCCCGCCACCTGCGCGGCGAGCGTCGACTGCCGGACGGCCTCGACCACGCCCTCGGCACTGGCCATGCGGTCGAGGTCGCGATACTCGGCGGTCGCGGTGGGCATCGGCGCAGGCGCCGTTGCCGGCTGCGCCCAGGCGAGCGGCGACAGCGCCAGCAGCGCGAGCAACGCGAAGCCCCGGCCCGAGACGGTGCGCATTGCGATGTCTATCGACGCTTGCAGGTGCTAAGACCGAACGGAAGATAGGCGGGACACCAGCCGATCGTTCCGGTGGCAACGAGCACCAGCCCGACGAGCGCCCACCACCGGGCGTTGCCCTCGAGGAAGAAGAAGAGGCTCAGTATCGCGAGTCCGGCGACGATCCGCAGCACCCGGTCCGCTCCGCCTACGTTGGCTTGCATGGCACACCCCTTGGTCGTGGTTGAAGTCATGCTGCAGGATAGGGCCAGGCGCACGCCGAATCTGTGACCTGCATCACCTTCCGTGCACGCCGGAGTGCCCGGTCCGGGGCAACCCCGGGGTAGAATTGCCGCCGACGCCCGACAATACGAACCATTCCGGCCCCGCATTGACGACTTCCCCGGCGCTGCCGATCACGGCAGCCACCCTCACCGGCCTCTTTCCGTCGCTGGCCCACGCCGCGCCGGAAACGCTCGCGCGCATCCTGCGCCGCGGCATCCATCGCCGGGTGCCGGCCGGAACGACGCTGTTCGACACGCATACGCCCTGCGGCGGCTTCCCGCTGGTGCTGTCGGGCACCGTGAAGGTGATGCAGCGCTACCCCAACGGCCGCGAGATGCCGCTCTACCGCGTCAAGGCCGGCGAGAGCTGCCTCCTGTCGGGCAGCTGCCTCCTCGGCCACACCGACTACACGGCCTCCGGCATCGCCGAGACCGACGTCGAGCTGCTGATCGTCCCGCCGCCGGAATTCCACGCGCTGGTCGCCAGCGATGAGGCGTTCCGCAACCACGTGTTCAGCCTGTTCGGCGAGCGCCTCGCGACGCTGCTCGCGCTGGTCGAGGCGATCGCCTACCAGAAGCTCGACCAGCGGCTGGCCGCGCTGCTTCTGGCGAAGGCCGACCCGGTGCAGACCACGCACCAGGCCCTGGCCGACGAGTTGGGCAGCGTCCGCGAGATCGTCAGCCGGCTGCTGCGCTCGTTCGAGGACAAGGGCTGGGTCGACGTCGCGCGCGAGCGGATCAGCATCCTCGATCGCGACGCGCTGAAGACGCTCTCCACCGCCTGACTGGCGTCGGCGGGCCCGGACGGGCGCTCAGCGGCCGCCCGGCCGCCCGAAGGCCGCTGATGCACCCCCGCGGGGGGCAGTGAGCGTGGGGGCAGTCATCCTAGCGCCGGGCGACGAATCCGGCGGCGGCAAGCTCCTCCACCACGCGATCGGCCAGCACGGCGTGTCCCGCCGGCGTCGGATGCAGCGCATCCAGCTTGAGGTCGGGTTCGGACAGCACGGCCGGCAGTGCCTTCTCGACCAGCGCGACGTGCATGCGCTGCGCGACGTCCCGATAGAGCGGCGCGGCCGAGAGGCCGGTAAGCGCGCCCAGCGCGGTGGGCTGCGGCGCGGCCACCAGCACCACCTTGGCATCGCGCTCGCGCGCCGCCGCGATCATTGCTTCGAGATTGGCGGCGATCTCGGTCGGCGGCACGCTGCGCAAGAGGTCGTTGCCGCCCAGTTCGATGACGACGAGCGCCGGCGCGTGCGCGTCGAGCAGCGCGGGCAGCCGCGCCCGTCCGCCCGCCGTCGTGTCGCCGCTGACGCCGGCGGCGGCGACGCGCCATCCGGTGCGCTCGGCCAGCAGCGCGGGCCACGCCTGCCCCGCGTCGACACGGTAGCCGGCCGTGATGCTGTCGCCGATGACCAGCACCGGCGTGCCCGCGGGCAGCGGCGCCTCGCGCGGCGCGCCGCAACCGGCGAGCGCGACGAACAGCAGCACGGCGCCGGCGCGCGCGAGGCGCCGGCCGGCGTTGGCGACTGGTCGCGGCAGCGGGCGCATCAGGCGGCAGGCGGGGAGCGCATCGGCGCCACGCTCGCACCTCGAGCCCCTCGCAGTCAAGGCGGCGCCGCACGGAAGCCCCGCGGCGCCGCGCGCATAGTGAAGGTTGGCGCCGGCAAGGTGCGGCGCTGCGCGAATCCCGGGGTCCCACCCCGCTAACGAGGGCACGACCGCATGACGACGAAGACCAAGCCGGAAGCGCTCCCCTCCGACCTGCTGCGGCGGATGGATGCCTGGTGGCGCGCCGCCAACTACCTGTCGGTCGGCCAGATCTACCTGTACGACAACCCGCTGCTCAAGGCGCCGCTCGCGCTCACGCACATCAAGCCGCGGCTGCTCGGCCACTGGGGCACGACGCCCGGACTCAATTTCGTCTACGTCCACCTGAACCGCGTCATCAACGCGCACGACCTCGACGTCGTCTACGTCACGGGGCCGGGGCACGGCGGGCCGGGGATCGTCGCCAACACCTACCTCGAAGGCACGTACAGCGAGGTCTATCCGGACATCTCGGAGGACGAGGCCGGGATGAAGCGGCTGTTCCGCCAGTTCTCGTTTCCCGGCGGCATCCCGAGCCACGTCGCGCCGGAGACTCCCGGCTCGATCCACGAGGGCGGCGAGCTCGGCTATTCGCTGTCGCACGCGTATGGTGCCGCCTTCGACAATCCGGACCTCCTCGTCGCCTGCGTCGTCGGCGACGGCGAGGCGGAGACCGGCCCGCTGGCCACGAGCTGGCATTCGAACAAGTTCCTCAATCCGGTCTGCGACGGCGCGGTGCTGCCGATCCTGCACCTGAACGGCTACAAGATCGCGGGCCCGACGGTGCTGGCCCGCATCCCGAAGGACGAGCTCGACGCGCTGTTCCGCGGCTACGGCTACGAGCCGCACTTCGTGGAGGGCGACGAGCCGATGGCGATGCACCGGCAGATGGCCGCCACGCTCGACGTCGCGATCGCGAAGATCCGCCGCATCCAGCACGAGGCGCGCACGCACGGCTTCAAGGCGCGGCCGAAGTGGCCGATGATCATCCTGCGCTCGCCGAAGGGCTGGACCGGCCCCGCGTTGGTCGGCGGCAAGCAGGTCGAAGGCGCGTGGCGCGCGCACCAGGTGCCGATGGGCGACATGAGCCACCCGGGGCACGTGCAGCTCCTCGAAACGTGGATGCAGGGGTACCGCCCGCAGGAACTGTTCGATGCGACCGGCGCGCTGGTGCCGGAACTGCGCGCGCTCGCGCCGAAAGGCACGCGCCGGATGAGCGCCAATCCGCACGCCAACGGCGGCCTCCTGCTCTCCGACCTGCGGCTGCCGGACTTTCGCGCCTACGCGGTGCCGGTGGCGACGCCGGGTGCCGCCGACGCGGAGGCGACCCGCGCGCAGGGCGAGTTCATCCGCGACGTCGTGCGGCAGAACCCGGACAACTTCCGCGTGTTCAGCCCGGACGAGACCTCGTCCAACCGCTGGGGTCCCGTGTTCGAGGCGACCGACCGCTGCTCGACGGCGGAGATCGTCGCCGGCGACGACCACGTCGCACCCGACGGCCGGGTGATGGAGATGCTCTCCGAGCACCAGTGCGAGGGCTGGCTCGAAGGCTACCTGCTGACCGGCCGGCACGGGTTCTTCTCGTGCTACGAGGCGTTCATCCACATCGTCGACTCGATGTTCAACCAGCATGCGAAGTGGCTCAAGGTCGCGAACCACATCCCCTGGCGTCGACCCATCGCGTCGCTCAACTACCTGCTGTCGTCGCACGTCTGGCGGCAGGACCACAACGGCTTCAGCCACCAGGATCCCGGCTTCATCGACCACGTGATCAACAAGAAGGCCGAGGTGATTCGCGTCTACCTGCCGCCGGACGCGAACACGCTGCTGGCGATCACCGACCGCTGCCTCAAGAGCCGCAACTGCGTCAACGTGATCGTCGCCGGCAAGCAGCCCGCGCCGCAGTGGCTGGGGATCGACGCCGCGGTCGAGCACTGCACCGCCGGCATCGGCATCTGGGAATGGGCGAGCAACGACCGCGACGCGGAACCGGACGTCGTGATGGCCTGCGCCGGCGACGTGCCCACGCTCGAGACGCTCGCCGCGGTGATGCTGCTCCACGAGCACTTCCCGGCGCTGAAGGTGCGCGTGATCAACGTCGTCGACCTGATGAGCCTGCAGCCCCAAAGCGAGCATCCGCACGGGCTGCCCGACCGCGACTTCGATGCGCTCTTCACGAAGGACAAGCCGGTCATTTTCGCGTACCACGGCTATCCGTGGCTGATCCACCGGCTCACCTACCGCCGCACCAACCACGACAACCTGCACGTCCGCGGCTACAAGGAGGAAGGCACCACGTCGACGCCGTTCGACATGGTGGTGATGAACGACCTCGACCGCTTCCACCTGTTCGGCGACGTCGTCGACCGCGTGCCGAAGCTCGAGGCCGGCGCCGCCTACGCGAAGCAGTTCGTCCGGCAGAAGCTGTTCGCCCACAACGCGTACATCCGGCAATACGGCGAGGACATGCCGGAGATTCGCGACTGGCGCTGGCGCCCCGCCGGCTGCGCGGCGCCCCCGCTCACTCCAGCTTGAGGTTCGCTTCCTTCACGAGGCGCGCGTAGCGCAGCGTTTCCTCGGCGAGGTACTTCTGGAAGTCCGCCGGGGCGCTGGCGACGCCTTCGGCGCCCATCGCGGCGAAGCGCTCCTTCATGTCGGCAGTGGCGAGCACCTTCGCGAGCTCGGCCTGGATGCGGGCGACGATATCGGGCGGGGTGCCGCCAGGGGCCATCAGCCCCGTCCAGCTGTCGGCCTCGAAGCCGGGCAGGAATTCGGCGATCGCCGGCAGCTCCGGGGCAAGCGTCGTGCGCTTTGCGCTCGACACGGCGAGCGGCACCACCTTGCCCGCCTTGACGTTGGTGAGCCCCGTCACCATCACGTCGAACATCAGGTCGATGGAGCCGCCGAGGAGCGCCTGGTTCGCGGGCGCGCCGCCGTTGTAGGGGACGTGGAGCACGTCGACCTTGGCCATCAGCTTGATCATCTCGGTGGCGAGGCCGCCGCTGGTGTTGGCGCCGAACGAGCCGAAGTTGATCTTGCCGGGCTGCGCGCGCGCCTTGGCGAGGAACTCGGCGAACGTCTTCACGCCGAGCGACGGGTTGGCGATCAGGATCAGCGGGTAGCGGTTGACCATCGTCACCGGCACGAGGTCCTTCACCGGGTCGTACGACAGCTTGCCGGCCATCGTCGTCGGCGCCAACGTGATGGCGGTCGGCGATGCGAGCAGCAGCGTGTAGCCGTCGGGCGGCGCCTTCGCGACCAGCGCCGCCGCGAGCGTGCCCGCGGCGCCCGGCCGGTTGTCGACGACGATTGCCTGGCCCAGAGCGGCGCCGAGGCGCTCGGCAACGAGCCGCGCCATCAGGTCGGACGCGCCGCCGGCGGGAAAGCCGACCATCAGCTTGATCGGCTTCGTCGGCCAGGTGCCGGCCTGCGCGGCGGCCTGCCCCGCGGGCCCGAGCGCGGCAACGGAGGCGGCGGCCGCCAGCGCGCGCAGCGCGTCGCGGCGGCGGAAGCCCTTGGCGCTAGGGCCGGCAGCGGAATCGGTATCGGACATGGCGTGATCCTCCGGTGACGTCGGGATGCGGGCTGCGGCGGTCAGAAGTAGCCGCCTTCGTCGGTGATCTGGGCGATCGTCTTGCCTTCGCCGACCCAGGCGAAGATGCGCTCCTCGTTGCCGAAGATTTCCTCGGCGCGAACCAGCACCTCGACCGCCAGCTCGCGCGGCACGCAGACCGCGCCGTCGTCGTCGCCGACGATGACGTCGCCGGGCCGCACGAACACGTCGCCGACGCGGATCGGGATCTGGAAGTGCGTGATCTGGTTGTGGCCCAGGCTGCCGGTGGGGCTCTTGTAGCGGTAGTAGACGGCGAAGTTCTTCTGCGCGATCTGCGCGGTGTCGCGGATGCCGCCGTCGATCACCGCGCCGCGCACGCCCTTGGCGACGACGGTGGCGGTCATCACGCCGCCCCACATCGTGCCGCGCGTGTCGCCCGAGGTGTCCCAGACGACGAAGGCATCGGCACCGAGCCCGTCGAGCATCTGCCCGCGGATCGTCATCTCGCCGGTGAGCCGGGTGTTGGGCGCGCTCTTCACCGTGTAGGCGATGCCGGCGACCGTGCGCCCCGAGTGCAGCGCGGACAGCGCGCCCGGGAATGCCTGGTTCAACATCCCGTGCTCGCGCAGCACGTCGCTGACGATCGCGGCCTGCAGTTTTTCGTAGCGAGCGATCAGCGCCTTCTCCGGCAACGCCAGCGCCGCCGGGGCGTCCGGCTCGTGGCGCTCGAGCAGCCGCTCGACATGGATCATGCGGGGGATGTCGCTGCCTCGGGCTTGGGTCATGGTGTCCTCGGTCGGGGAAGGCCCGCGGCGCGGGCGGCGCCCCGGTGCGCGGCGCGGCCCGGCCCGCGAAGCCGGTTGACAATTCTCACCTGCGAGACACAATGTCTCATGGAGAAAAACTATAGCATGACCGCCGCGACGGTTCCATGGACGCCGGGACGCCCGCGATGACCCGCGGCCTCGCCGTGCTGCGCGCGCTTTCCGCGCGCCGCGACGGCGCCACGGCCGCAGAGCTGGCCGCGGTCGTCGGCGCCCCGCGCGCCACGCTGTAC
>CALQLA020000095.1 GCA_943331295.2 Bordetella parapertussis
GCAGAACGTGATCGACTGGCCCGACGTGTAGCTCGACGCGGTGATCGCGAGCGCCTGCAGCGTGCCTTCGCGCACCGCGCGGCCGATGCCGGCGAGGTCGAGGCGGCGCGCGATCAGCCGCGCGAGCGGCGCATTGTCGAGCAGCGACGCGGGGTTCCTGCGGCCGAGCCCGCCCAGCATCAGCGCGGCGAGCCACCACGCGCCGCTCTTCGCGATGCCGCGTACGTCCGCGCGGTAGACGTCACCCGCGTGGAAGTGCCGCCAGACATCCACGAGCAGCGCGACGGCGCGGCGAAAGTCGCCCGCGTCGGCGGCGATCGCCGCGGCGTTGAAGGCGCCGGCCGACGTGCCGCAAACGATGGTGAACGGGGTCGGGGCGCCGCGTGGCGAGAGCCGCGCCAGCGCGCGCAGCACCCCGACCTGGTACGCCGCACGGGCGCCGCCGCCGGTCAGCACCAGCGCGGCGCGGGGACGCGCCGCGTCCGGCGGCGGCACGGGGTCGACGCTCGCGCTCACTGGACTACCTTCGTGCTGTGCACTCCGGTGTTCGCCCTTGGGGCAGCCCGGCGCTCGGCCGCTGGTACGTCGGCCTGCAGGCGTTCGCCGCGGGCTCGAGCTTCCTCGCCGACCGCGATTTCGTCGCCCACAGCCACGGCCCGATGCGCCGCCTGATGGAGCCGTCCGGCGAGACCGCGAACCGCGCCGTGCTCGACGGCACCGAGGCGGTGTTCATCGCGCAGGTGCAGTGCCGCGAGATGATGCGCATCCTGGTCAAGCTCGGCAGCCGCGTGCCGCTGCACGCCTCCGGCGTCGACCGGCCGGCAACTCGCGCGCGCTGCCCTCACCGGGCGGCCACCGCGTCCGCGGCGACGGCGAGCCGCGCGTAGCGGACGATCATCGCGGCGCGCTGGCGCTGCATGACGGACACCACGGTCGCGCGCGCTGCCGCGCCCAGCGCGCGGCGCAGTTGCGGATCGCGCGCCAGCGCACCGATGCACGCCGCGGCCTCGTCCTCGGTGTCGACGACGTACCCGCTGCGCCCCGACTCGATCAGCTCCGCGCTGCCCACGCCCGCGCCGATGACGACCACCGGCAGCGCCATCGCCATCGCCTGCAGCAGCGCGGCACCGCCCGCGTCGCAGCCCAACGGATGGATGCGATACACGAAGCAGTCGAGCCCGTCGAGAAAGGCGACGACGTTGGCGGCGCCTCCCTGCAACAGCCGGACGGCGGCGGTCGCGCCGCGCGCGGCGAGGGCGGACGCCATGTGGCTGCCGCCGGCAATCCTGATCTGGTGGCCGTCGCCAGCGAGGCGATGGTAGAAGGCAGGATCGTTCGGGTGGAAGCTCATGGCCTCGTCCCGGCCGTGGCGACCGACGATGAGCGCAGGCCCGACGCTCGCCCGCTCGCGCGAGGGCCGGAAACGCTCGACGTCGACCGGCGGGACCTCGACATCGGCCGGTACGCCGAGCGTTTCGAGCGAGTGCGCCGAACGAACGGTCAGGGTGACCGCAGCGTCGGTGCGGCTCGCCTCGATCTCGACCAGCCGCGCGATCAGCGTGTCCACGAGATCCGTGTCGAAGGCCACCGTGATCCGCGCAGGCGCCGACTGCTCGATCCAGTCGCCGTAATTGAACGTCGTGCCTACCAGCAGCAGATGCCCGCCGGAAGGAAGGCAGGCCGCTGCCGGATCAATGACATCGATTCGGCCGCGCGCGGTGAACTTCGGCAGCGGCGCGCGCAGCGACCACAGGCGCGCAGGGACCTCCCCCGCAAGCGCCAGGTGCACGGCGAGCGCGTGCTCTGCGCTGTCGCCGTCCTCGCCGAAATCGCACACGATGGCGAGCGGGCCGCTGCCCGGACCCGGCGGATTCGCGGCGACGGGCCTCCGAGCGAGACGGGCCATCTGCCAGCGCAGCGTCCGCCGCATCGCTGCGTCGCGCTCTGCCTTGTACCAGGCGACGCAGGCGAGGCAGGCGAGCGTCAGCGCCTCCTCTGCGCGCTGCCCCTCGCCAAGGCGGGCGGCCTGCTGGAAGTGCGCGAAGGCGAGCTCGTGCCGCTGCATCTGGTGGCACAGATCGGCGCAGGCGAGCGCGGTGGCAGCGACCGTGAGCTCTGCGGGCGCGATGCCCGCGACGATGTCGAGCGCGGCGAAGGCCTCGCCGGCAGCGAGCGCGGTCAGCGCGCGCGCCGCGACAGCCTCAGCCGGCGCCGGGCCCGGCGTGGCCGCCGCACGCCCGCCGCAGCAGTGCTTGTAGCGCTTGCCGCTCCCGCACGGACACAGAGCGGTGCGCGCCGGCGCGCTCGACGACACCGCGGTGGGCGTCGCAGCGCTTGGTGCGGGGGACTCTGCACGCGCCGGGACGCGACGCCGCGGCAGGGGCCCGCCGAGGCGCGCCAGGTGCTCGCGCGCCAGCGCCCGCACCGACGGATCAGCCAGCGCCGCCTGCGCCTGCTCGCGCGCCGCGCTCGGCCGGCCCGCGCGCTCGAGCGTCATCGCGAGATTGATCCGGTACTCGCCCGCGGCCGGATTGATCTCGACCGCGCGCTCAAGCGCAGACTCCGCCTCGTCGAGTGCTCCTGCTTGGAGGTGCAGGTAGCCAACTCCGTTGAGCGCGTTGGGGTCGTCCGGGTACTCGCGCAGCGCCTGGCGGAACCAGGACTCGGCGTCGGCCATGTCGCCGTGCCCGTACGCGCGCATGCCCCGCCGGCACAGGAGCAGCGAGCGGGCCGTGTGATAGGCGCCGTCGCCCGCCCATTTCGCCCGCAGCAGCTGCTCGAAGCGCACGGTCCGCGTCGAATCGCGGTTCGGTCCGCGGCCGGTGCCGGAGGTCCCGAGATCCGGCCTGTAGTTGAACGTGACGGACGGCACGAACGCAAACTCGCCCAGCGCCGCCACCTGCGCGAGGAAGTCGCGGTCTTCACAGACTTCCAAGCGCTCGTCGAAGCGGCAGCCGTCGGCGAGCGCCGAACGCCGGATCAACGCCGCCTGCCAATAGAACAGCGGCCCGTAGAACATCACCGCGCGATTGAAGCCGACGCCGAACAGCGCCTCGACCTCGTCCTGCGCGTCGAGCATCCGGGACTGGCCATAGACGATCAACGCCTCGGGATCGGCCGCCGCCGCGCGGATCAGGCCGGAAACGTGCTCAGGGTCGCAGGTGTCGTCGTCGTCGAGGAAGCCGAACCAGTCGCCGCGCACGGCGTCGATTCCCGCGTTGGCGGCGTGAGGGCGCAGCAGCCGGCGCTCCCCGCCGACGATGCGGACCGTGTGTCCTGGCCGCCAGGCGAGATCCGCAAGCGGCGGATGCGGCGCGCCCGAGGCGTTCACCACGATGACCTCGAGCCTCGGATAGTCCTGCCGCGCGAGGGACTCCAGCGCGAAGCGCAGCTCGGGCCGTCCCATGCTGCGCACGACGATCGACACGAGCGGCGGCGCCAAGGCCGGCGCCGCCGCAGGCGCCTCAGGCGTCTCGCCGCAGGACGGCAGCGCCTCGACGTACTCCGCGATCGGCAGCACCTTGGCGAGCCGCGCCAGCGTCGGGTCGTAGTCGGCGCCAGTCCAGCGCCGGAAGCCGTGATGGTAAATCCTCGCGTAGTGCTCGGTGCCGAAGGTGTTGCCGCCGTGGCGGATGTAGACGTAGAGTTCAGGCGCGTCGAGCTCCAGCACCTCCTCCTGCTGCGACAGCGCCGCCATCATTTCGCTGTCCTCGCGCCGCCCCAGGTGTGGGTAAGCGGGCAGCGCCGACTTGCGGGCGAGGATCGAGCCCTCCCAGGGGCGCCTCCCCGACAGCGCCAGTCGGCGCGCCGCGGGCCACCACAGCGTCAACCGGGACAGCACGCAGGCCGCAGCACCGTCGGCGAGCAGTGCGTCGAGCTGGGTGGCGATGCGTTGCGGCGCGTATAGATCGTCGTCGTCCCACTGACAGACGTAGTCGCCACGCGCGTTCTGCACCGCGAGATTGCGCAGCGCCCCGAGCGTGTGCCGCTGCCCATCGACGTGGACAACGCGGATGCGCGGGTCATCGCGCTTCTCGATGAGGGCGACGAGCTCGGCCGCAGGCGCATCGACGAGGACGACGAGCTCCCGGTTGGCGTACGTCTGCCGCGCGAAGCACTCGATGGCGAAGCGCGCGGGAAATAGGTTGCCGCGCGTGACCATCAGACAGGACACCAGCGGCTCGAGCGTCGACGCGTAGTTCTGCTCCCGCAATTGGGCAGCCATCCGCACGTAGCCCGACCTGCCGCCGCCGGAGGTCCGCGGCGCATAGATGCGCTGCGCCTCGGAGAGCAGCAGCAGGTCCACGATCGCGTCGCAATTCACCGGGTGGCGATCCACGCCGCGGCGCGTATGCATCGCCAAGCCGTCGTCGCTCAGGTGCTGCGAAAAGCTGCGCACGGCGAGCGGCGGGCTGTACGCGGTTTCGATATCGCGGATCGTCCGCCTCTTGTCCGACGCGACGAATACCGCGGAACACAGCGCCAGCTCGGCCAGATGCTCCCGCACGTACGGCATGAAATCGCTTTGCGCGTCGGTATTGCGCACATGCAGCGCGGAAAATTCCGCCGGCAGCAGCGCCCGACGCCTCCTGAATTCCGCGATGAGCTCCGCGCTCGGGGCGAACAACCGGAACCCGCTACCGCCGTGCCCGCCACCGCCGCAGGCATGGTGGACGACGAGGTCCTCGTCGTACGCGCGGCTGAAGTCGAGCGTCAGATCGAGGTCGCGGTGCGCTGGGGGAGCGAAGCAGAACCGTTTGCCCGGACGCGCGGGCATCCACACCCGCTCGTATTCCAGCCCGTCGCGCGCGCGCTGCGGCGGGTACACGGTACACGAACCGACGTCGGCGGCGACGCTGGCGAAGGGCGCGATCCGCGAGGTGCGGGGGCGGAAATAGCGGAAGAGGTCGTCGCAGAAATCCGTGGGGACCGTATCGATGACGAGCAGACGGTCATGCCGAAGCGCGTAGACGTAGCACAGCCAGATCTGGTTGAACATGTCGGCAAGCCCGCCTTCGGGCCGGCAGAGGATGTAGCGGCGCGGCGGCGCCTGCTCCACGAGCCATGGGGTCACGGTTGGTTCCCCACGCTCCGGTCTCGGCTCAGAGGGGTGCACGCGTCAGAGCGGGCAAGCGCCCGGCAGGCGGCCGCACATCGCGGCGGCACGACGGGCGAGCTCCTGCTGCGGCGCCGGCCGCCAGCGTGCGAGCAGCAGGTCGGCGGCGGACGCGTCGTTGCACACGAGCACCATCTCGCAGCCCGCGGCGAGCGCCGCGTCCGCGCGCGCGAGCATGTCGCCCGCGCCGTGCGCGCCGGCCATCTCGAGGTCGTCGGAGAACACGAGGCCGTCGAAGCCGAGCTTGCGCCGCAGGATGTCCTGCAGCCAGACACGCGAAAAGCCGGCGGCGAGCGCGTCGACCGCCGGATAGACGACGTGGGCAGCATGACGCCGGCGAGCCCGGACCTCGCCAGCACCGCGAACGGGACCAGGTCGGCCGCGGCGATCGCCGCATACGGCCGCTCGTCGACCGGCACC
This sequence comes from Bordetella parapertussis, assembly GCA_943331295.2. Classification (GTDB taxonomy): domain Bacteria; phylum Pseudomonadota; class Gammaproteobacteria; order Burkholderiales; family Casimicrobiaceae; genus CAIWHR01. The sequence continues at coordinate 5,537 of CALQLA020000095.1, forward strand.
GCCACATGCGAGTCGGCCGCGACGAAACCGTGCCCGGGAAAGTGTTTGCCGACGGCCGCCATGCCGCCGGCGCGCAGGCCGGCGACGAGCGCGCGCGCGAGGTGCGCGACGGCGTTCGGATTGCGATGCGGTGCGCGATCGCCGATCACCGCGCTGCTGCCGTAGTCGAGGTCGAGCACCGGCGCGAAGCTGAAATCGACGCCGTGGGCGCGCAGCTCGGAGGCGAGCGTCCAGGCGAGCGCAGCGGCCGTGCGCGCCGCCGCGCCGACGTCGCGGTCCCATGCCTCGCCCAGCGTGCGCATTGCGGGGATCGCGGTGAAGCGCTGCCGGAAGCGCTGGATGCGGCCGCCTTCGTGGTCGACCGCGATCAGCAGCGCCGGCGTGCGCAGCGCATGGATCGCCGCGGTGAGCGCGCGCAGCTGCTCCGGCGAGGCGAAATTGCGGGCGAACGGGATCATCCCGCCCACGGGCGGATGCGCAAGCCGCTCGCGCTCCTGCGCGCTCAGCTCGAGGCCGGCGACCCCCAGCATCAGCGGGCCGCGCGCCAACTCCGTCATCGCCGCTCGTCCGCCGGTTCGCCGTGCGCCGTGCGCCGCGCCCGCGCGCATCAGGGCCTTCATCTCGCGCACCGCCTCGCGCAGGCCGACGAACACCGCGCGGGCAACGATCGCGTGCCCGATGTGCAGCTCGCGCCCGCCGGGCAGCGCGGCCACCGGCTGCACGTTGACGTAGTTGAGCGCGTGCCCGGCGTTGAAGCGCATCCCCAGCGCGCGGATCGACGCGCCCGCGCTGCGGATCTTGCCGAGCTCCGCGACGACCGGGGCGCTTTGCGCATCGCGGCCCTTGGCGTGGAACGCGTGCGCATACGGGCCGGTGTGCACCTCGCAGACCTTGGCGCCGATCCGCGCCGACGCCTCGACCTGCCGCGCCTCGGCGTCGATGAACACGCTGGTCACGATGCCGGCCTCGCTGAGGCGGGCGACGACCGTGCGCAGGCGCGCCTCCTGGCCCGCGACGTCCAGGCCGCCTTCGGTGGTGACCTCGTGCCGGCCCTCCGGCACCAGCATCGCCATCTCCGGGCGCAGGCGACAGGCGATCCCGACCACCTCGTCGGTGGCCGCGAGTTCGAGGTTGAGCTTGATGTGGACCAGGTCGCGCAGGCGGCGCACGTCCTCGTCCTGGATGTGGCGGCGATCCTCGCGCAGGTGCACCGTGATGCCGTCGGCGCCGCCGAGATGCGCTTCGACTGCCGCCCAGACCGGGTCCGGCTCGTACGTGCGCCGCGCCTGCCGCAGCGTCGCGACGTGGTCGATGTTGACTCCGAGTTCAATCACTGCCGTCACTCCCCTCGCCCACCAGGGCCTGCAGATCCTGCACCACGCGCCGGCTCTCGATGCCCCGCTGCTCGAGGTAATGGTCGAGCACCTCGCGCATCAGGCGCTTCGCCTCCGCAGCCGTTTCCCCGTCCGGGAACGCCCGCGCATGGAGCGCCAGCAGCGGCGCGCCGTTGTGCGGCTCCGCCGCGTGCAGGGCGCCGCCGACGCTCCGCGGTCCCCGGTCGGGGGGGTAATGGTAGCGCGCGGCAGGGTCGATCGGCGCGCCCGTGTCGGCCTCGACCGCGAGCGGCAGCGCGTAGCCCAGCTCGGCGAGCAGGTCGAGCTCGAAGCGGCGCAGCACCGGCGCCTGCTCCTGCCCCGCGGCAAGTTCGCGCAGCGCGCCTTCGTAGGTCGCGAACAGCCCCGGGTGCGGGTCCTCGCGGGCGAGGAGCTTCAGCAGCAGCTCGTTGAGGTAGAAGCCGCAGAGCAGCGCCCGTCCGCCGACCCGCGGCAATCCGCCGCGCCACTGAGAACTCCGCGCGCATGGGCGAGGTCATGCGCGGACACATGGCGCGGCTTGCCGCCAAGCACCGCTGCGTGAAGGAACACCGCAACATCGGCCTCTTCGGCTGCATCGAACTTCGCAAGAACAGCGCCGGCGAGAGGCTGGTTCCGTATGCGGGATCGCGCATCCGGTGATGGCGAAACTCGGCAAGTTCCTGCGCGAGAACGGGCTATTCACCGTGCTGCAATGGAGCATGGTGATGTGCAATCCGCCGCTCACGATCGATGAGCAGCAGATGGCGGAATCGTTCGACATCATCGGCCGCGGGCTTGCGCTGGTCGACGCGGTTTTCGAGGGTTAACGCCAAGGCCGCGCTCGCGTGCGTGCGTCAACGCATGCGGTCGTGACGCGTGGGGCTGAACATCCAGTGGATGGTTCCCGCGACGATGACGCCGGTGAACCACGCGTACGGATAGATCGCGTCGAAGAAGTTGGGGTCGCCGGTGGTAATCCTCACCGTCTTCAGGAACCCGGGGACAGTGGGCGCGACACCCACGACCAGCGCGATCATCGCGATCCAGTTCACGCCGGCGTAGCGGCCGCGCGGACGATAGAGATCAGGGACATCGAGCGTGCGCCGGCGCAGCAGCCAGTAGTCGGCGATCATGATGCCGGCGATCGGTCCAAGCAGCGCCGAGTAGCCGACGAGCCACTCGAAGATGTATGCGTCGGCGCTGGCGAGCAACTTCCACGGCATGATGAGCACGCCGATCACGCCGGTGATGATGCCGCCGGTTTTGAACGAGATGAGGCGCGGCGCGAGTTGGGCGAAGTCGTTGGCGGCGCTAATGACATTCGCCGCGATATTGGTGCTGATGGTCGCGACCGCGACGCCGAAGAGCGCGATCACCGCGACGATGGCGCGTGTTCCCGCGTCGCCAAGCAGCGGCGCGTCGAGGCCCGCGGGCGGAGTCGAGCTGGTGATCTGCGCGAGGACGACGACGGGATCCCAGAGCGCCTTCGGATCGGTGCCCTTGAGAATCGTTTCGGCGGCGCTGGTGATGACGACCGCCATCGCGCTGAACGCGACCATCGTGGTCGGCAGGCCGAGGCTCTGTCCGAGCATCTGCTGCTTCTGACCGCGGCCGAAGCGGGTGAAATCGGGGATGTTGAGGCTGAGCGTGGCCCAGAATCCGATCATGCCTGTGACCGATGGAACGAACACCTTCCAGAAGTCCGCCGTGGTGGCGAATGCCGACGGCCTGTCGAACATCGGGCCGATGCCGCCCGCGCGACCGACCAGCCACGCCATCAGCCAAACACCCATGGCCA
>CALQLA020000096.1 GCA_943331295.2 Bordetella parapertussis
CGCGCCCGACGCCGGGCGGGCTCGTGTGGGTGGCCGCCAGGGGCGAGCCGCGGCCACGCCGGTCACCCTCGCACGGGAAACAACGGCGCCGCGGCGATGCCCAAACGTCCCATCTCCCCGTCCGCTCGGTCGCCCCAGCTCGTGATAACGTGACCCACTGCCGCTTCGCGGGGTTTTATCGTGGCGTTGGATTTCCTATCCGTCTGACGCACGGGGTGCGCACGCTGCAGCGCCTGCTTCACCATGACGTTGCGGCGGTCTCGGACCGGTGCGCTGCGCCACCCGCTCCCGATCACGCCGCCAGCGCCTTCATCTCCGCTTCGAGGCCAGCGCCGCAGAACCGCTGCGAACCCTCCGGATGGCGCAAGCCTTTTTCGCATAGCGCCTGTGACTAAATGCGGCTTGACCGTCCCCAGGGCGGACACTTAGCATCCGTCCGGGTTGCATGGGGCGGGGCCCGTCCGTATTCCACGTCGATAAGGAAGGCACGATGAGCCAGACCATGGAAGTGGCAAGACAGGCGCGCACTGCAGACATGACCGTCCGGCCGCTCGGGCCCGTGATGGGCGCCGAAATCACGGGGCTCGACCTGTCGCAGCCGCTCCCGAAGGAAGCCGTCAAGCGACTGGAAGACCTTTTCCTCGAGTACAAGCTGCTCTGCTTCCGTGACCAGGCGCTGGACATCGACCAGCAGATCGCGTTCACCGAACTTTGGGGCCGGCCGCTCGAACACACCATGGCAAACCACGTCCGCGGCGGCCCCCGCAACCTCGTCCAGATTTCAGCCAACGTCGGTCCCGACGGCAAGGCCAACGGCAAGCACCCCGACGTGACCGCGATGCGCTGGCACACCGACCGCTCGTGGCGTCCCGAGCCTGCGTTGGCAACGCTGCTCTACGGCGTGGAAGTGCCCGACATCGGCGGCGACACGCTGTTCTGCAACACCTCGAAAGCGTATGAAGCCCTGCCGGACGACATGAGGCGTCGCATCGACACGATGAAGGTCATTCATTCGGTCGAGTATTCGCGGCGAACCGCGGACGGCCCGCCGGCGACTGCCTACGAGCTCAGCATCGGGGCGCCAACGCCGCATCCGGTGGCGCGCACGCATCCGGGCACCGGCCGCCGCGCGCTCTTCCTGGGTTGCCACGCGTGGAAGATGGACGGCATGCCGGAGGAAGAGGGACGCAAGCTCATCGACGAGCTGATGGCATTCGCCACGCAGCCGCAGTTCGTTTACCGCCACAAGTGGCGCCGCCACGACCTCGTGATGTGGGACAACCGCTGCACGTTCCATGCGGCGACACCCTATGACACCGCCAAGGATGTAAGAATCACGCACCGCACGGTGGTGCAGGGCGGCCCGACGGCCTGACCCACGCAGCGAAGGCGCGATACCGGCATCCCGGTGTCGCGCGCGGTTGCCAACAGGGGCGCGGGGAGGTCTATGGCGAAGGCGAGTGCAGTTTTCATCCAGGTCATCGCCGTGGTCGCGATCGCCTGTGCAGGCGTGGCACAAGCGGCCGACTACCCTGTAAAGTCGATACATCTCGTCTCGGCCTACACGCCCGGCGGCGGCAACGACATCTCCGCCCGCATCATGGCCGAAGCGCTGGCGCCGCGCCTGGGCCAGCCGGTGCTGGTCGAGAACCGTGCCGGCGCCGGCGGCCTGATCGGCTCCGACTACGTGGCGAAATCCGCGCCGGACGGCTACACGCTGCTGATGGCGTCGGTGGATACCATCACGATGTCGCCGGCACTCAAGCCAAACATGCCGTACAAGGTCCCCGACGACCTCAGCTTCATCGCGCGGACCCACGAGAACGGGATGACGTTCGCCATCAGCTCCAGGCTGCCGGTCACCACGATGGCGGAGTTCGTCGCCTACGCCAAGGCGAATCCGGGCAAGGTCCGGTTCGGCACCAACGGGCTCGGCACCGCGCCGCATCTGGCGGTGGAGCTGTTCATGAAACAGTCCGGCGTGCGCATGCTGCACGTGCCGTACAAGGGCATATCGAACGCGATGACCGACCTGCTGGGGGGCCACATCGACCTCGTCCCGCTGACGCCGATCACGATCGCGCCGCATCTCAATTCCGAAGCGCTGCGGATCATCGCGTTCACCGGACCCGAGCGTCATCCGCTGATCCCGAAGGTGCCCACGCTGGCGGAACTGGGCTTTCCGGAGGCCACGGTGACGGTCTGGTATTCCGTGGTAGGTCCAGCCAAGCTGCCGCCGGCGGTGTCCGAGCGCCTGCGCAAGGAGATTGCCGCGGTCCTCGCCGACCCCGCGGTCAGGGCGAAGCTCGAAAAGCTCGGCTCCACCGTGGCGCCGGTCTATGGCGATGCGTTCGAGAAGCGCGTCGTCGGCGAATTCAAGGTGTGGAAGGACATCGGCAAGGAAGAGAACATCGTTCTCGACTAGCGGCGGCCTGCGGACGTCGAGCCGGAATCTTTTCCCCGTTGCGAGTATTGCCGTCCGGAGCGCGGCCGGCACCCCGCGCCCGCGACCTGCTCCGCCGGCGCTTCCGCGTCGAGGCAGGGAGAGCGCATCGCAGGCGCGCCCTGTCCTGCCGCGCGGACCTCCATCACGAGCTGCGACGCAGCGTCACGTTGATGTTCTTGATCTGCGTGCAGGCGAGCAATTCCTCGATCGACTCCTCGCGGCCCATGCCCGACTGCTTGTACCCGCCGAACGGCACGCCGACGTAGTGCGTGCTGGCGCCGTTCACCCAGATGTAGCCGGCCTGCACGCGAGACGCGAGCCGGTGGGCACGGTCGAGATCGTGGGTCCAGATCGAGCCGGTGAGCCCGTATTCGAGCGCGTTGACCCGCGCGAGCATGTCTTCCTCGTCGCGCCAGCGCAGCACGCTCACGACGGGGCCGAAGATCTCCTCGCGCGCGATGCGCATGTCGTCCGTCACGTCGGCGAAGACCGTCGGCTCGATGAAGAAACCCGCGGCAAGCCGCGGATCGGACGACCGGCGTCCGCCCAGCGCCAGCCGGGCGCCATCCTCGAGCCCCATCCTTATGTAGGACAGCGTCTTGTCGAACTGTGCCTGGCTGGACAGGCAGCCGACCTCGGCGTCGCGGTCGCTGGGCAAGCCCATCTTCAACGCCGCGACCTTTTTCACGATCGCGGCGAGCGCCTCGTCGTGGATGTCCTCGTGCAGGAACACGCGGCTGGTGGAGTTGCACGATTGCCCGGTGACGTAGCGGAAGTTCATGCCGCGCACGACGCCCTCGGCGAGCTCGTCGATGCCGGCATCGGCGCAGCCGATCAGCGCGTTCTTGCCGCCCAGCTCCAGCGTCAGCGCCTTGAGCGTCCTGCCGGCAGCCTGCATCACGGCGCGCCCGGCGGCGACGCTGCCGATGAATCCGATCTTCGCCACCTGTGGATGCTCGACCAGCGCCACGCCTGCATCGCGGCCGCCGGTAACCACGTTGAACACGCCGGGCGGAAAGATGTCGTCCCACAGCTCGGCCACGCGCAGCGCCGACAGCGGCGTCTGGTCGGCCGGCTTCAGGACCATCGTGTTGCCGGCAGCCAGCGGCGCGCCCGCCTTGGACACGAACAGCAGCGGATGGTTGAAGGCGCCGATGCGGGCGACCACGCCCAGCGGCTCGCGCACCGTGTAATTCAGTATGCCCGGGCCGATCGGGATGGTGGCGCCCTTCATCTCGGTGACGAGGCCGGCGAAGTAGTCCATGTAGCTCGCGCTGATCTCGACGTCGTAGAGCATCGCGTTGAACGGGTTGCCGCCGTCCATCGCATCGATCCAGGCGAGTTCCTCGGCGTTCTTGCGCAACACGTCGGCAGCCTCGCGGATGCGCGCGGCGCGCTCCTGCGCCGGCGTGTCGCGCCATCCGGCAAACGCCTTCGCCGCCGCGGTGACGGCGCGCCCGGCATCCTCGGCGTCGCCGACGCTTGCGACGCCGAGCGCCTCTCCGGTCGCAGGACTCGTAACCGGGATCTGGACGCCGGCGACCGGCGCATGCCAGCCGCCGTCATAGTAGTGATGCCGGTGTTCCGGAAGACGAAACCGGGTTCCAGCGCGATCTTCTGACGGCATTGCATGCTCCATGATTCGTGATTGGGGAAGGCCTTTGCCGGGCTTGCGCGTGGCCAGCGGCCAGCGTGCGGCCGAGTGAAGGTTCGCCGGCTGCGCGGATCCTTCCGCGCACCGCGGATGATGCCTGAATCCGGTTCCCGCTAGACGACCGGACCGCCGGCCACGACGGTCCGGAACATCGTGCGCAATTCACTGCTGGCGTCGTAGGGGGTTGCCGCATGATACGTGCAGCGGTTGTCCCACATCAGCAGGTCGTGCTTGCGCCATCGGTGCCGATAGACGAAGCGTGGCTGGGTTGCGAATTCCTCCAGGTCGTCGAGCAGTTCCCGGCTGTCGGCCTCGGACATGCCGTCGACCTTCCATGCGTGGCATCCGGCATACAGGGCACGGCGCCCGGTGACCGGGTGCCGTCGCGCCAGCGGGTGTGCCTGCGGCGGGGCAATCCTCAATTCGTACTCGGTCGCCTCCGGGCCCTTGCCCATCCGCCGCGAATACTCGACGGAATGGATCACCTGCATCGTATCGATCCTGCGTTTCATCGCATCGGACAGCGCCTCGTACGCCAGGGTCGTATTGCTGAACAGCGTATCCCCGCCTGTGTTCGGCACCTCGACGCCATAGAGCAAGGTCGCGACGACGGGATCCGGCCGCCATGACCGGTCGGTGTGCCAGCGCATCGCGGAGGGGTCGGGGTGCCTTCCAGTCGGCAGGCCGTTGCCATCCGCGTTCGACGCGATGTTGACTTCGGCGATGCCTTCTCGCAACTGCCCGGGCATCGTGTGCTCGCCGGGCGTCCCCCACACCCGGGTGAATGCGATCAGCGAGTCGGTCGTCATCACCTGGTCACGGAAGCACAGCAGCTTGAACTCGTTGAAGGCTTCCTCGATGCGGTGCCGGGTGGCGGCGGACAGGGGCCGCGACACGTCCAGCCCGACCACTTCGGCGCCCATGACGGAATGGAGGGGCCGGATGGCGACCGCCGGGGGCCGCTCCCGTGCTTCCGTCCGGCTCGCAGCGTTCATCGCGCAATCCTCGTGCAATCGACCTGCCGATCGTGGCACTCGTCCGCGACACGGGTCAAGCAACATTATGGAACCGCGGGAGTGACAGAATCAGTCGCATGCCCGCGTTTCTCAATTCGACGCCGAGCGACTATCATTGCCGGTCCAGAATGGCGCAGGGTCCTGCAATGGCTCGCCGGTTGCCCCCACTGAATGCGCTGCGTGCGTTCGAAGCCGCCGCGCGGCATCAAAGCGTTTCCACCGCCGCCGACGAGCTTTGCGTCACGCACAGCGCCGTGAGCCGGCACGTCGCCAAGCTGGAGGATCACCTGGGCGAGAAGCTGTTCGCGCGGGATCACCAGCGCTTGGTGCTGACCGCCCGCGGCGCCGCGTACGCCGCCGAGCTCACCCATCTGTTCGATTGCATCCAGAATGCGACAGCCAAGAATTTCAGTGCGGTCGCGGAACGCAGGCCCCTGCGCATTGGCGTCTATCCGACGTTCGCCTATCGCGTTCTCATCCCGCGACTCGCCCGATTCCAGGAAGCGTTCCCCGACATTCCGTTCCAGGTTGAAACCTCGCCCGGCCCGCCGGACCCGAGTCGCATGGACGTCGACGTTGCGGTGATGCTCGGCACCGGCGATTGGCCGGGCCTGTTGGCCGAGGAACTGTGCCGCGAAGAACTGCTGCCCGTATGCAGTCCCAGGCTGCTCGGGGGCCGAACCTTGAGCAGCGTCGACGATCTCAAGTCGTTCACGCTGCTGCACGCGGTGCCTCGGCTGAGCGATTGGGAGCAATGGTTCAAGGCGATGGGTCCCTGCTCCATCGATCCGTATCGCGGCATGCGCTTCGACAGTTCCGGCATGGCCTACCAGGCAGCGGTCAATGCGCTGGGCGTCGCGATGGCACAGACGCCCTACATCCAGGAAGACCTGCAGGAAGGCCGCCTGGTCGTACTGTTCGGAACGCCGCTGCGAACGGAGCGCTCCTACTACGTCGTCCATGCCCCGGCCACGCGCTCGGACGCGAGGATCATCGCCTTCACGCGATGGCTGAAGCGGGAATTCACACACCTGGCCTTGGCGCTGGAGCCGTCGCCCTAGGCGCCTGCCGGGCTTGATCTGGCGCACGCGCGGGAGCCCCGACAATGCCTCGGGTCGGCGTTCCGCCGGTCCGTCCGCGCGCCGCGGGCCGGGCCGGACATCATTCCTCGATCACGAGGCCCTCGGCCTTCACCAACGCCTGCCACTGGTTGTACTCGGCAGTGGCCGCCCGTTCGAATTCGTCGCCGTACTGCGCGGACATCTGGAGTCCTGCCGCGGCCATCTTCTCCCTGACTGCCGGTGTTTCGGCGACCGCGGCGATCTCCTTGCGCAGCCGGTCGACGATCGGCGCCGGAATCTTCGCGGGACCGAAGAGGCCGTACCATACCGTTGCCGTCGCCTGCGGAATCCCCGCCTCCTTCACGGTCGGCGCATCCGGCAGCATCGGGTGGCGCACCGGTGCCGTGATCCCGATCACCCGCATCTTGTCCGATCCGAGCTGCGGGACGATGGTGATCGGCGTCAGCAACGCGAAGTCGATCTGCCCCCCAAGGAGGTCGGTCAGGGCCGGCGCCACGCCCTTGTACGGGACGTGGGTCATCTTGATCCCCGCGTATTTTTCGAACAGCAGCGTGGCCAGGTGCGGCGAGCCGCCGGTGCCCGAGCTGCCGTAGCTCAGCTTGCCCGGATTCGCCTTGGCATACGCTATGAATTCAGGGATCGATTTCGCCGGCAGCTTGGCGCTTATGACGAGCGACATGCCGGTCTCGGCGACTTTCGCGATGTACGTGAAATCATCCGGCACCTTGTATGGCATCGTCTTGCGCAGCGCCGGCACCGCCGTCATCGAATCCGTGGAAGTCCACAACAGCGTGTATCCATCGGGAGCGGACTTGGCGACGAGGTCCGTGCCGATCGCACCGCTCGCGCCCGGCTTGTTCTCGACCACGACCTGTTGCCCCAGGCGCCGGCCGAGCGCGTCGGCGACGATGCGGGCGGTCCCGTCGGTTCCTGCGCCGGGCGGGTACGGCACGACGAGTCGTATTGACTTGGCGGGATAGTCGAGCTCGCCGGCGGCCTGTGTCGCCGTCGCAGCGGCCAGAAGAATGACGCCGAACATCCTTAGAAAATGCCGCACGTGATTCCTCCGAAGGTTCGAAACACCGGGTGCCGCGGTTGCCGCGGATCTCGCGTCACTTCGCGGCGTTGGCGCGGTGAAGTGTTGTCGCCGTCGGTGGCCGAACCGGCCATGAGCATCCCGTTGCCCGATCGACCGCGTCGAAATGTAACATGGCGCGTGCCACCCCCATGGTCGCCGCGGCGATTTTCGTCGCTGCGCATGAGGGCCGTCAAGCGCGTTTATGTCACACGCGCAATACGAAAATTAGTCTCTTCCGCCGCGATCGCGCCGATAGACTGGCGCGGTGCGACGGATCGGTACCGCGCGGCCACGAGAATGGTGTTCCCATGAACAAGGTGATGGTAGTTACCGGCGCAAGCCGCGGCCTGGGCGCTGCGATCGCGCAGCTCGCGGCCGAGCGGGGCTACGCCGTGGGCGTCAACTACGCGCACGACGCGCGTCGTGCGGACGACATCGTCGCCGGCATCCGCGCCCGCGGTGGCAAGGCGATCGCCATCCGCGCGGACGTAGGCAGCGACACCGAGGTGGCGGCCATGTTCAGGCAGGTCGACGACGAATTCGGCAGGATCGACGTGCTGGTGAACAACGCGGGGATCAGCGGACCGCATTCGCGCGTCGATTCGCTCGAACTGGCCGACATCAGGCGGATGTTCGAGACCAACGTGTACGGCATGCTGCTGTGCTCGCGGGAGGCGATCCGGCGGATGTCGTCCGCGCACGGCGGACGCGGAGGCTCGATCGTCAACCTGTCGTCCGCGGCCAGCCGGCTCGGTGGCCCGGGGCGCAATGTGCACTACGCCGCGAGCAAAGGCGCCGTCAATTCGCTGACCCTCGGCACGGCGCGCGAAGTTGCCGCGGAGGGGATACGCGTCAACGCGGTGAGCCCTGGCGTGATCGACACCGAGAGCCAGCCGCCGGGGCGCGTGGCCGAGATGGCCCCGACGCTGCCCATGGGCCGGGCAGGGCTGCCGGACGAAGTGGCGAATACCGTGCTATGGCTCGCATCCGACGAAGCATCGTACGTCAACGGTGCGATCGTCGACGTGTCGGGGGCGCGCTGACGCGCCGATCACGCCGCCAGCGCCTTCATCTCCGCGTAGAGGTCCGACTTGCCCTCGAAGCCGAGGCCGGGAAGATCGGGCATCGTGATGTGACCGCCCTCGACCCGGACGCCGTCGGGGAACC
>CALQLA020000097.1 GCA_943331295.2 Bordetella parapertussis
CGACGGCACCGCCCGCGTGCGGCACGGCGCCGACGATCCGGCGGGAACCGGGCGCGGCCCGCGCGGCATGGGCGACCGCCTGTCGACGAAGCGGCAGGGCGCGGATGACCCACCCGGTGAAATCCATGGCGGCAGCGGCAGCGGCAGTGGCAGCGGCAGCAGCGGCAGCAGTGGCAGCAGCGGCAGTGGCAGCAGTGGCAGCAGTGGCAGCAGTGGCGGCAGTGGCGGCAGTGGCGGCAGTGGCGGCAGTGGCAGCAGCAGCGGCAGCAGCGGCAGCAGCGGCAGCAGCAGCGGTGGTGCGACGTCGGGCGGGCATGGTACCGACGATCTGACGCCCGAGGTCCGCCAGGGTCGCGGCACCGACGACGGCACGGCGTTGGGCGGCCAGGGCGGCGACGATCCGGCCGGCCACGTTCGCCACGGTCGCGGTCGTGACGATCCCGCGCCTGTCACGACGCCGGCGCCGACGGGCCCGGGTGCCAACGACCCGCCGGGACACATCCGCCGCGGTCGCGGCCGCGACGACCCGCCGCCGGCCTGATCGCCGTCCGCCGGCCGCGTTCCCGCGAACTGCCGTGAAGCGCACTGCACTCTTTGCTGTCTGCGCACTTGCGACACTGTGCGCGGTGACCGCGGCACGGGCTGGCGACGGCGTCGACGTCCGCGCGGTTGCCGACCTGCCGCGGGCAGGGTTCGCGGGCGGCCAGCCGGTCGCGTGGCGCAATACGCGCGTCATCGTCACCGGCGAGTTCGTCGACGCCGAGTTGATGACGGCGCACTGCCTTCCGGGCGGGGGCGCGCCGTCGCCCGCGGACCGGGCCGGTTCGGCCTGCAGCGTGGTGGCGGGCGCGTCGTCCGGCGACAACATCGGCCACCAGTTCGCGCTGACACTCAAGGTGCCGCGCTGGATCGACGGCGGGCCGATCGTCGACCTGACGGTGGAAAGCCGGCATGCATCCCTGCGCCCGGGCAACGCCGACGGGAGCGGCGACGGGGCCAGCGCCCACCTGGCCGCGACGCAACCCGTCGGCGTGGTCGACGTCGTCGCGGGCGTCTCGATGCCGCTGCCGCTGGCGTCGGCCGGCGGCGCGAGCGGCTGGCAGTCGTCCTACGCCGGGGCGACTTGGCGCGCGGCGGAAGGCATGCGGATCTCGTTGATCGCCGATCGCGGGGTCGAGGTCGCGTCGGCCCGCGTCGACCGCACGCTGACGCTGAAGATCGTGCATGCCGGCGCGCGCGGCGTGCGCATCGCCGCGTGGGCCACGCGCGCGCTCGACGATCCCGGCAACGCGCGGCAGGTCGGGGCGGGCGTCGCGTACGCGTTCTAGCGGCCGGCGGCATCGATCGGCCCGCGTCGCGATGGACGCGATGCTGCTTCGACGTTACCATCGTTGCGATTCCGGCGTCCCGGGAGCGCGAGTGCGCCAACCGAGTGAACGCAGGGAGCGCACCGAGGAGATTCGTCATGAACGGCATTCATTCGCGGGGACTGCGCCGCTGGGCCCTGGCCGCCTGGTGCGCGCTCGCCGCCACCGCCCACGCCCAGCCCTATCCGGGCAAGCAGGTCGACGTGATCGTCCCGTACGCGCCAGGCGGCACGACCGACTTCGTCACGCGCGTGATCGGGCAGAAGATGAGCGACAACTGGCATCAGCCGGTGGTCGTGCTGAACAAGCCCGGCGCGAGCGGGGCGCTCGGCGCCGATCTCGCCGCGGCCGCGGCCGGCGACGGCTACACGCTGCTGGTGACGGGCTACACCAACCGCAACCTTCTATTCGCGCCGGCGCCGCCGCCCCCCAATCCGGCGAAGGACGTGATCCCGGTCGCGCTGGTCGGCAAGGCGCCGCTGCTGCTGCTGGTCAATCCCGATTTTCCCGCGAAGACGCTGCAGGAACTGCTGGCGCTGGCGAAGGCGCAGCCAGGCAAGCTCAACTACGCATCGATCGGCAACGGCTCGCCGTCGCACCTCGCGATGGAAATGCTGAAGCGGATGGCCGGGATCGACCTCGCCCACATTCCGTACAAGGGGAGCGGCCCGGCCCTGATCGACGTGATGGCCGGCCACGTCCCGATCATGTTCGACAGCGTGGTGTCGTCGTCGCCGCAGGTGAAGGCCGGCAAGCTGCGGGCGCTGGCGGTGACGACGGCCGCACGGTTGCCGTCGATGCCGGACGTGCCGACAGTGGCGGAAATCGCCGTGCCGGGCTTCGACGTGTTCACCTGGACGGCGCTGTACGTTCCCGCCGGGACGCCGCCGGACCGGATCGAGAAGATCCGCGCCGAAGTCGCGCGGGTACTGAAGCTGCCCGACGTCGTGGAGCGCTATGCGTCGCAGGGCGCGGTGATTCCCGAGCCGATGACGCAGCCGCAGGTCGCGGCGTTCATCGACGCCGACATCGTCGCTTGGCGCAAGGTCATCCGCGACGCGAACATCAAGGCGGACTGACGATGACGGACGCCACCGCATCGCTTTCGCCGTCCGCCGGGCAGGCGCGCTCGCCGATCGACAACCGCTGGGGCGACGTGCGGCCGACCCGGCTCGACGTCGAGCACGTCCCTGTCTTCGCCGGCGTTCCCGGCCGCGGCTTCAACCATCAGGCGCAACTTGCCTGGGACGGCAGCCGGCTCTATGCGACGTGGTCCTGCGCCGCGCGCGACGAGGAGGAAGCGGGGCAGCACGTGCTGGTGGCGACGTCGGACGACGAAGGAAGCACGTGGGGCGCGCCGGCCACGCTGGCGCCATCGCGTCCCGGCCGGCACGCGCCGAGTGTCGTCGTGTCGTCCGGAATCGTGGCCCGCGACGGCAGGCTGGTCGCGTACACGGGCGAATGGGAACGCTTCGAGGCCGGTCGCGACAAGGAGCGCGAGGCAGCGCGCGCGGCCGCCGGCGGCCACTCGTGCTTCGACGTGCGCACCGAGGCGCGCGTGTCGGGCGACCGCGGGCAGACGTGGTCGGCGCCCACCGTCATCGTGAGGAACCAGTTCGGCTTCATGCCGCCGGCGCCGACACATACCGGGCGGCTGATCCTGCCGGGGCACCTGACCAGCGCCTATACCGATGATCCGCGGGGGCTCGCCGGATGGCAGCGCACCGGCATCCCGGGATTGCCCGCCGATTATCTCGACGACTGGTACGGCCATGCGAAGGGCGCGGCGCTGCTCGGGATTGCCCACCGGTTCAACGAGGCCAACTTCTTCGAGACGGCCGACGGCGTGCTGCACATGATGCTGCGCAACGAGAACGGCACGCGCATGGGGGTGACGGAAAGCCGCGACGACGGGCGAACGTGGTCGGTGCCCGTGCTGACCGGCTACACCAATTCCGTATCCCGCTCGCATTTCGGCTGCCTGCCCGACGGGCGCTGGTTCTGCGTCAACTGCCCGACGCCGCCGGCCACAGGGCTGGCGCCGTCCACGCGGACGCCGCGCACGCCGCTGGTGCTGGCGCTGAGCGAGGACGGCGTGGTGTTCGATCGCCACTTCGTCATCGGCGACGACGCGCAGGGCGTGCCGAGGATTCCCGGATACCTCAAGCACGGCCGCTACGGCTACCCGTTCCTGGTCGTCATCGGCGACCGGGCGACGGTGATCTACTCGACGAACAAGGAAGACATCAACGTCGCGCGGTTCCGCCTGCCGGCTTAGCGGCGTCCATAATCACGCGTGACCGGATCGCCGCCGGGCCCCGCGGGCCAGGCGCCGCGGATCCATCGTCCCGCACACCACGGAGTTCCCATGATCACGGATCTGCAAGGCAAGGTTGTCCTCGTCACCGGCGCGTCGACCGGCATCGGCGCTGCCGCCGCGCTGGCGTTCGCCCGCCTGGGCAGCAAGGTCGTCGTCCACTACAACGCGAGCCGCGCCGGGGCCGAGGCGGTGGCCGCCGACATCCGCGCGCTGGGGGGCGAGGTGCTGCTCGCCGGCGGCGACGTGACGGACGAGGCCGTCGTCCGCCGCGTCGTCGCCGAGACGATGGCCGCCTTCGGCCGGATCGACGTGCTCGTCAACAACGCGGGCGGCATGCTGGGCCGCGTGAAGATCGAGGACTACACGGTCGAGCACATCAACCGCGTCGTCGCGCTCAACGTGACGCAGGTCGCGATGTTCATGCGCGAGGTGCTGCCGATCATGCGCGCGCAGAAATCCGGCAACGTCATCAACGTGACCTCGATCGCGGCGCGCAACGGCGGCGGCGCCGGTGCCGTGCTGTACGCCGGCGCCAAGGGCTTCGTCTCCACGGTCACCCGCGGCTGGGCGAAGGAAGTCGTCGGCGACAACATCCGCGTCAACGCGATTTCGCCCGGGGTGATCGCGACGCCGTTCCACGAGCGCTACACGACCGCGGAGCAGATGGCCGCGATGCAGAAGACGGTGCCGATGAACCGCATCGGCACGTCCGAGGAGTGCGCGGGGACGCTCGTCTACCTTGCTTCGGACGTGATGTCCGGCTACGTTACCGGGCAGGTCATCGAGATCAACGGCGGCCAGTACATGCCGTAGCGCAGTCAACCGGGAGGCACGACCATGCTGAAGAAGATCGCCCTCGTCGTCGTCGTGGCGGTCGCCGCGCTGCTCATCTATGCCGCGACGCGGCCCGATTCGTTCCGCCTCGAGCGCACGGTGACGGCCAAGGCGCCGCCCGACAAGCTGTTCGCCCTGGTCAACGATTTCCACGCCTGGGACGCCTGGTCGCCATGGGACAAGCTCGACCCGGCGATGAAGCGCACCTTCAGCGGCCCGGCCGCGGGCAAGGGCGCCGCCTACGCGTGGGAAGGCAACAGCAAGGTCGGCCGGGGCCGGATGGAGATCATCGAGTCCGTGCCGTCGTCGAAGGTGGCGATCAAGCTCGACTTCATGGAGCCGATCGAAGCGCGCAACATCACCGAGTTCACGTTCACGCCGAAAGGGGACGCGACCGTGGTGACGTGGGCGATGCACGGCCCGAGCCCCTACGTGTCGAAGCTGATCGGCATCTTCGCCAGCATGGACTCGATGGTCGGCAAGGACTTCGACAAGGGCCTCGCCGCCCTCAAGTCGGCCGGCGAGAAGCCCTAGCGGCGCGTCGGGAGGGCCGGTCGGCGGCCGCCGCGGCGGCCGCTGCCGGCAGGCCGTGTCCGGCGCGACGGCAGGCCGCGTCCGCTACAATGCGGTTCTGCGGCGCGGATTCCCGTCCGCGCCCTGCCGCCACTGCTGTAATCCCATGCATTCTTCCGCGTCGACCGACGCCCGCCATGCCGCCATCGCGGCCAACAACCGCATCGGCATCGCGGCGATGATCGGCGCGATGGGCTGCTTCATCGTCAACGACGCGCTGATCAAGTACGTCAGCCAGTCGATGGCGTCGGGCCAGCTCCTCTTCCTGCGCGGCATCGCCGCCTCGCTCCTCGTGCTGCTGGCCGCGCACGCGCTCGGCGCGACCCGCCACCTCGCGCGCGTCACGGAACGGCCGGTGCTCCTGCGCGCCGGCGTCGACGGCATCGGGTCGGTGCTCTACGTCGTGTCGGTGATGCACCTGCCGCTCGCGAACGCGACGTCGATCAACATGGCGTCGCCGCTGTTCATCACCGTGCTGGCCGCGATCTTCTATGGCGATGCGGTGGGCCGCGCGCGCTGGATCGCGATCGGCGTCGGCTTCGCCGGCGTGCTGCTGATCGTCCGGCCGCAGGCGGACGGCTTCAACGCGTTCTCGCTCGTCTGCCTCGTGGGGACCCTGTTGCACAGCTTGCGCGACCTCATGACCCGCCGCATCCACGCCGGCGTGCCGTCGATCCTCATCACGCTGACGACGATCGTTGCGGTGATGCTGGTCTCCGCCGCGCTGTCGGCGACGCAGGTGTGGCAGCCGATCCGCGCCGCCGACCTGGCGCTGCTTGGCGTCGCGGCGGCGTTCATGGCTTCCGGCTACTTCCTGGTCGTCACCAGCATGCGCCGGGGCGAGATGTCGCTGATCGCGCCGTTCCGCTACTCGGCGCTGCTGTTTGCGCTGGCGCTGGGCTTTGTCGTGTGGGGCGACGTGCCGGACGCGGTCGCGGCCTGCGGCATCGTGCTGCTGTTCGCGTCGGGCGTCTACATCGTCCGCGCGAGCCGCCGGGCGCGGGCCGCGCTGCCTCCCCTCGACTGAGCCGGAGGCGTACGGGGGACGGCGCGCGCGGTCGCCTCCGACTGCTACGGCGCCGGCAGCACGTGGGTCAGGTTGGCGTTGATGAACAGCTTGTCCGCAAGGCTGATTGTCCCGCTGACGTTGACGTCGTAGAGGAAGTTGTCCGCGGTCACCGGCTGCGACAGCATCGCGTTCAGCGTCAGCATCTCGGACAGCGACACCCTGCTGTCGTGGTTGAAGTCGCCCAGCAGGAAGCCGATTCGGACCGACGCGTCGACGGTCGCGCCGCCGGCGACGGCGGCGACGCCGCGCGCCGCCACGGTCACGAACTGGACGTCGGCGACGCCGGCCAGGGTGACGATCATTTCGCGGCCGTTGAACACCGTCGACTCGACGGCACCCAAGCCCTCGGTGATCGTCGCCGTGCCGACGCTCACGGGCTGGTCGAACGTGAATACGATGACATGGCCGTTGTCGGCGCCGCCCCAGCGCGATTCGTTGGTCGGCGTGGCGGGGGGCAGGGCCAGCGCGAGTTCGAACGTGCCGGCGGCGCCGTGGACTTTGCGCGAGACGACACTGGTGAGCGACGGCGGGGGCGCGCCGCTTGCCATGAAGCTGCGCGTCACCTGGGGTGCAGCGAGGTAGTTCGTGTTGCCAGCCTGGTTGGCGGCGATGGTGCAGGTGCCCGCGCCGACGATCGTCACGGTCGTTGACTGCGCGCCGCCGACCGTGCAGGCAGCGCTGGTTTGCGTGCTGAACGTCACCGGATTGCCCGAGGCGCCGCCGGTGGCGGAAACCGTGAAGGTGGTGCCGATGGCGATGACCGGCGCGCTGGGGTTCGACGCGATCGGGCCGATCGCCTGCGCGGCCTTGCCGATGCTGAAGTTCTGCGTGGTCTGGGTGGCGGCGTTGAAGTTGACGCTGCCGGCCTGGTCGGCAGCGATGGTGCAGGTGCCCGCGGCCAGTATCGTCACGGTGGTGCCGTTGACGCCGGTGGTGCCGCAGACGGCGCCCGTCTTCGTGGTGAACGTGACCGGGTTGCCCGAGGCGCCGCCGCTGGCGCTGACGCCGAACGTCGCGCCGCTGGCGTAGGTCAGCGTGATGGGATTCGACGCGATGGTGCCGATCGCCTGCGCGGCCTTGCCGATGCTGAAGTTATGCGTGGTCTGGGTGGCGGCGTTGAAGTTGGCGCTGCCGGCCTGGTCGGCGGCGATGGTGCAGGTGCCCGCGGCCAGTATCGTCACGGTGGTGCCGTTGACGCCGGTGGTGCCGCAGACGGCGCCCGTCTTCGTGGTGAACGTGACCGGGTTGCCCGAGGCGCCGCCGCTGGCGCTGACG
>CALQLA020000098.1 GCA_943331295.2 Bordetella parapertussis
CGACCCCGGTGGCCGAGTCGTTGCCCATGTTGCCGAACACCATCGTGCAGACGTTGACCGCGGTGCCGTCGGCCATCGCCGGCGTGATCCGGAACTGCCGCCGGTAGTCGACCGCCCGCTTGCCGTTCCACGAGCCGAACACCGCGCGGATCGAGTGTTCGAGCTGCTCGTACGGATCGGCCGGCAGCGGGGCGCCGGTGCGTTCGCGGTAGACGTCGAGGAACGCAGCGGCGAGCTCGGAGAGCGCCCCGGCGTCGAGGTCGACGTCGGCCACCGCGCCGTGCCGGCGCTTGACCGCCGCCATCGCCGCGTCGAACGCGTCGTCCGGGATGCCCATCGCGATCTTGCCGAAGAGCTGGATGAAGCGCCGCCACGCATCCCACGTGAAGCGCGGGTTGCCGGTCTGCGCGAGCAGCCCCTGCAGCGTGTCGGCGTTGAGGCCCAGGTTGAGGATCGTGTCCATCATGCCCGGCATCGACATCGCCGAGCCCGAGCGCACCGAGACGAGCAGCGGGTTGGTCGCGCTGCCGAAACCCTTGCCGGTGCGGCGCTCCAGCACGGCCATCTGCGCGCGGACGTCGTCCATCAGGCCGGCCGGCAGCGCGTCGTGCGCGAGGTACGCGGTGCAGGCCGCCGTGGTGATGACGAATCCCGGCGGCACGTCGAGGCCGATCTGCGTCATCGTGCAGAGGTTGGCACCCTTGCCGCCCAGCAGCATGCGGTCGCTGCCGTCGCCCTCGTCGAATGTGTAGATGAACTTGCTCACGATCGGCCCTCCACTCAGCGCCCGCCCGGCCGCCCGCAGGGCGCTGATGCTCCCCCTCGGGGGGCAGCGAGCGCAGCGAGCGTGGGGGCAGTCCACTCAGCGCCCGCCCGGCCGCCCGCAGGGCGCTGATGCTCCCCCTCGGGGGGCAGCGAGCGTGGGGGCAGCCCTCCAAGCTCAGCGTACGCCGCGCGCGGCGCGGCGCGCTTGCCCAAAATCAAGGAACCGTGCGCGCGGACGCCAAGGCCGGCGTCAGCCGAGGAGCACCGCCGCGACGGCCAGCGCGCCGACCATGCAGGCGACGAGCGGTGTGTAGCCGACGAAGAGCCAGAACCCGCGGGCGATCGTCGCCGGCCAGCCGCCGCCGTAGACGGCGCGCAGCGACCGCACGAAATAGAGCGTCGCCCACGCCCACCACAGCCCGGCCAGCGGCTGCGGCAGCAGCGCCGTCAGCGTCGCCGAGGCGAACAGGAACGCATGGTTGTGGACGGCGAACACCAGGTGCTCGCCGTAGAGCGCGGGCCGCGCCGGCGCGCGGCGATTGCGCGGGTACGCGAGCTTCAGCAGCAGCGCGAACGCGGGCACGAGCACGAACATGGCGTACGGCGCATTGCGGCGCATCCCCGTCCTGACCCGGTCCGCGCGCTCGGCCATCGGCAGCGCCATGAACCGCTGCAGCCGGTTGCGCACGGCGGCCTCCGCCGGCTTCAGGACGTCCGGCAGCGTGACGAGGACGTCGTCGCCTTCGATCTTCAGGGTCACGGCCTCCGGGTCGGCGGCCGGCGCGACGGCCGGCCCGGTTGGCCGCGGCGACGTCGCGGGCGGCGTCCGCGCCAGGGGGCCGGGGTCGACGAACACCACGCCCCAGTCCTTCAGCGCGAGACCTGCGACGATGAAGCAGGCGAGGCTCGCGGCGAGGTAGAGTCGCAGCGGACGCACGTACCGCCGGCGCCGGCCGGCCAGGTACTCGCGCGTGAGCATGCCGGGCCGGAAAAGCAGCGCGCCCAGCGTCCGCCACAGCGTACCGTCGAGCGCGACGTAGCGGCCCGCGGCTTCGCGCGCGAACTCGCGGATCGTCGGCAGCCGGGGACGGGTTTCCTGGCCGCAGGCGGGGCAGTAGGCGTCGGGGGCCGGCGCGCCGCAGTTGCGGCAGCGCTGCACCGCGTCGGCAGCGGCGGGCGCGCCGGGGGCCGGCGGCGCGGGGGTTCCGGCGGTCAAGGCGCGAGGACGCGGGTGGGCGGCGGTTGCCGGCCGCCGGCCGGCCTAGGGACTTTCGCTCTCCGGCGGCAAGCGCGCTTCCAGCGCCGCGAGGCGCGACTCCAGCGCTTCGAGCTTTTCGCGGGTCTTCAACAGCACCTGCGCCTGCACGTCGAATTCGGCGCGTGGCACGAGATCGAGTCGCTGGAGCCCGCTCCCGAGCATCGCCTTGACGTTCTTCTCGATGTCCTTCGCCGGACTGTTCTCGATCGCCTGGCCGATTCGCGCGGCCAGTTCGTCGAACGACTTGGGGGTGATCATGGGAGGCTCCGCCGCTGGTGGGGCCCGGTCGCCGGGCCACCCTAAGTCTAGCAAAGAACGCCGGCGAAGCCGCGGCGTGTCCTGCTGCGCCGGGCCGTTCGCGGCGGCATTCCGGGCCGCGCCCCAATCGAGCGCAGGGTCGGCCGGTTTCGCACCAAACCCGTGCAATTGTTATCCGAGGGCGTCGCCCGGTTGCGCCATGGGCAATACAACCTATTGTTTATGAACATTTTGCTGCACTGGCACACGAAATGCTGAAAGGGATGGGAATTCCGTTATCCCCGACAACCCGCGCCCCACCATTCAGAAAGGAAAACGTCATGGTTGGCACTTCGCGCTTCCGTTCGACCCTGCTTACCCTCGCGCTTGCCTCGGCAGCCTCGTCCGCGGTATTCGCGCAGACGCCGGCGCCGGCAGCGGCGCCTGCCGCCGCCCCGGCCGCGGCGCCGGAGCCCGACTGGACGTTCACGGGCAACGTCGGCCTCTTCAGCCAGTACGTGTTCCGCGGCGTCTCGCAGACCAACGAGAAGCCGGCCGTGCAGGGCGGCTTCGACCTGGGCCACAAGAGCGGCTTCTACGCCGGCACGTGGGCGTCGAACATCAGCTGGATCTCGGACGGCAACCCGGCCGCGTCGGCCAGCATGGAATGGGACTTCTACGGCGGCTACAAGGGCAGCCTGCCGGCCGACTTCGGCTACGACCTCGGCGTCCTGTACTACTGGTACCCCGGCAGCTACCCGTCCGGCTACGTGCTCCCGAACACCACCGAGCTGTACGCCGCGCTGACCTGGAAGTGGGCTTCGCTGAAGTACAGCTACAGCGTCAACAACAAGACGTTCGGCTTCCCTGATTCGCGCGGCAGCAGCTACCTCGACCTGACGGCCAACTACGACGTCGTCGAGAAGGTCAACGACGTGATCGGCAAGGTCACGCTGACGGGTCACGTCGGCCACCAGTGGTACACCGGCAGCACCAACGGGTTCAGCAACAGCAACTACGAGTACACGGACTGGAAGGTCGGCGCGTCCACCGAAGTCTACGGCCTGACCGTCGGCGTGTTCTACACCGACACCAACGCGACCAACTCGCTGTACACGAACCAGTTCGGCCGCAAGATCGCCGACTCGCAGTTCGTCGGCTTCGTCCAGAAGACATTCTGACCCCGCGCGCAGCCATTCCAACCGCACGCCAGCGCACCTTCAGGGACTCCTAGAAACGCGAGGTAACAATGAAATTCGTCACCGCCATCATCAAGCCGTTCAAGCTCGACGAGGTCCGCGAGGCCCTCTCGGCGATCGGTGTCCAGGGGATTACCGTCACCGAGGTCAAGGGCTTCGGCCGGCAGAAAGGCCACACGGAGCTGTACCGCGGGGCCGAGTACGTCGTCGATTTCCTGCCCAAAGTGAAGATCGAGGCCGCGATCGACGACAGCCTGCTCGAGCGCGTGATCGAGGCCGTCGAGAAGGCCGCCAACACCGGCAAGATCGGCGACGGCAAGATCTTCGTCTTCGATCTCGAACAGGTCGTGCGCATCCGTACCGGTGAAACCGGTCCGGTGGCACTGTGATGGAGCAACCCATGAAAAAGCTTCTTGCAATACTCTCGTTGCTCGGCGCACTCGGCCTCGCGGCACCCTCGATGGCGCAGGACAAGGCGGCACCCGCCGCGGCGCCTGCGGCAGCGGCACCGGCGGCAGCGCCGGCCGCCGCCGCGGCAGCACCGGCGGCGGCAGCCACGCCGCCGTCGCCCAACAAGGGTGACAACGCGTGGATGATCGTCGCGACGCTGCTCGTCATCATGATGGCCGTGCCCGGCCTCGCGCTGTTCTACGGCGGCCTCGTCCGCTCCAAGAACATGCTGTCGGTCCTGATGCAGGTGTTCGTGGTCTTCGCGCTGATCCTGGTGCTGTGGACCGTGTACGGCTACAGCCTCGCATTCACGGAAGGCAACGCGTTCTTCGGCGGGTTCGACCGGCTGCTGATGTCGGGCGTGTTCACGTTGAAGGATGGTGCCGGCTCGTTCGCGACTGCGGCGACGTTCAGCAAGGGCGTCGTGATCCCCGAGTACCTGTTCTTCGCGTTCCAGGCGACGTTCGCGGCCATCACCGTCGGGCTCGTCGTCGGCTCGCTGGCCGAGCGCGTGAAGTTCTCCGCCGTGCTGCTGTTCGCGGCGCTGTGGTTCACGTTCTCCTACGTGCCGATCGCGCACATGGTCTGGTTCTGGCCCGGCCCGGACGGGATCAAGGACGCCGCGACGCTCGCGTCGGAATCGGCGAAGGGCGGCTGGCTGTGGCAGAAGGGCGCGCTCGACTTCGCGGGCGGCACCGTGGTGCACATCAACGCCGGCATCGCCGGCCTGGTGGGCGCCTACGTGCTGGGCAAGCGCGTCGGCTACGGCAAGGAAGCGATGGCGCCGCACAACCTGACGTTCACGATGGTCGGCGCCTCGCTGCTGTGGGTGGGCTGGTTCGGCTTCAACGCCGGATCGGCGCTCGAAGCCGGCGACACCGCGTCGCTTGCGTTCGTCACGACGCTGATCGCCACCGCGACCGCGGTGCTGGCATGGACCGCGGGTGAATGGATGACCAAGGGCAAGCCGTCGATGCTGGGTGCCGCGTCGGGCGCCGTCGCCGGCCTCGTCGCCATCACGCCGGCCTGCGGCTTTGTCGGTGTCGGCGGCGCGCTGATCATCGGCGCGCTCGCCGGCTTCGTCTGCCTGTGGGGCGTGAACGGCCTGAAGCGTATGCTGGGCGCGGACGATGCGCTCGACGTCTTCGGCGTCCATGCAACGGGCGGGATCCTGGGCGCGATGCTGACGGGCGTGTTCGCGGCGCCCAGCCTCGGCGGCCAGGGCATCTACGACTACGTCGCCAACAAGACCTCGATGGACTACTCGATCGTCGACCAGCTGATCACCCAGGGCACCGGCGTCCTCACGACGCTCGTCTGGTCCGGCGTGGTTGCGTTCATCGCCTTCAAGCTCGTGGACCTGACCATCGGCCTGCGCGTGACCGAGGAAGAGGAACGCGAAGGCCTCGACATCAGTTCGCACGGCGAGTCGGCCTATCGGATGTAGGCCGGCGCCAGGGAGTTGGCGTGGCGGGCCGGGGTCCAGCTGTTCCGCCACGCGACTCGGGGAGTCTCTTCCCCGAAGGTTCACCGTAGTTTCTCCTCAGTGGCTATTCGGGGCGCCCCGCACAGGCGCCCCGTTTTTTTGTGCGCCGGCGCGGCCCCGCAAGGCACGTGCGGCGACGC
Source organism: Bordetella parapertussis (assembly GCA_943331295.2). Taxonomy (GTDB): domain Bacteria; phylum Pseudomonadota; class Gammaproteobacteria; order Burkholderiales; family Casimicrobiaceae; genus CAIWHR01. Next base: position 5,536 of record CALQLA020000098.1, read on the forward strand.
ACGCGGCGCGCGCCGGGCTTCGGCTACAATCGCGGACCGAAGCTCCGAAGGTCACCCGCGTCCCGCCATGGTTCCCCACCTGACCACCGCCCTCACCGGCCCGCTGCTCGAACTCGAGCGCCGCTTCCTCGACCGCATGCCCGACATCGAGCGCTGGCTGCGCACGCAGTGGCAGGAGCACCAGGTGCCGTTCTACGCCTCGGTCGACCTCCGCAACGCCGGCTTCAAGCTGGCGCCCGTCGATACCAACCTTTTCCCGGGCGGCTTCAACAACCTGAACCCCGCCTTCGTGCCGCTGTGCGTGCAGGCGATCCAGACCGCGGTCGAGCGCATCTGCCCCGACGCGCGCGGCGTGCTGCTGGTGCCCGAGAACCACACGCGCAACACGTTCTACCTGCAGAACGTCGCGGCGCTCGAAGGCATCCTGCGCCAGGCCGGCATGAACGTGCGCATCGGCTCGATCAACCCGGAGATCACGGAACCGACGACGATCGAGCTGCCCGCCGGCGGCACGCTGAAGCTCGAGCCGCTGGTGAGGAACGGCGCGCGCGTCGGCCTCAAGGACTTCGATCCGTGCATGGTGCTGCTCAACAACGACCTGTCCGCCGGCGCGCCGGCGGTGCTGCAGGACATCATCCAGCGGATCGCGCCGCCGCTCGAGGCCGGCTGGTACAACCGGAAGAAGACCCACCACTTCGCCTGGTACCGGGAGGTGATGAAGACCTTCGCCGACATGCTCGGCATCGATCCGTGGCTGCTCGACCCGTACTTCGGCGCGTGCGCCGGCGTCGACTTCCAGGAGCGCTCCGGCGAGGAGTGCCTCGCGGCCAACGTCGCGGCGATCCTCGCGAAGATCGCCGCGAAGTACGCGGAGTACGGCATCGACGAGAAGCCGTTCGTGATCGTCAAGGCCGACGCCGGCACCTACGGCATGGGCATCATGACGGTGCGCGACGCCGCCGACGTCGTGGGCCTCAACCGCAAGCAGCGCAACAAGATGGCGGTGGTGAAGGAAGGCCTCGAAGTCTCGTCGGTGATCATCCAGGAAGGCGTGCCGACCTTCGAGTCGATCCACGGCGCGATCGCCGAGCCGGTCGTCTACATGATCGACCGCTTCGTCGTCGGCGGCTTCTACCGCGTGCACACCAACCGCGGCAGGGACGAGAACCTCAACGCGCCGGGCGCGCACTTCGTCCCGCTCGCGTTCGAAACGCCGTGCATTCCCGATCTCGGCGGCCCCGCCGGGTGCCCGCCGAACCGCTTCTACGCCTACGGCGTCGTCGCGCGCCTCGCGCAACTCGCCGCGGCGATCGAGATCGAGGAGCTCTCGGAAGCCGAAGCGACCGCGTGATCACGCCGGACTACTGCCGGCTGCTGGCGCGCTACAACCGCTGGATGAACGAGCGGCTGTACGCGCTGCTGCGCGAACTGCCCGACACCGAGAGGAAGCGCGACCGCGGCGCGTTCTTCGGCTCGATGCACGGCACCCTCAACCACATCCTGTGGGGCGACCGCACGTGGCTCGGCCGCTTCATCGACGAGCCGTGCACGGTGCCGCCCTACGGCGTCGACATGTTCGACGACTTCGCGGAACTGCAGCGGGAGCGCGACGGGACCGACCGGAAGATGCTGCAGTGGGCGGGCCAGGTGACACCCGAGTGGCTCGCCGGCACGCTGGTCTACGCGGGGCGTGCCGACGGCCGGCGGCGCGAGCTGCCGGCGGCGGTCGCGGCGATCCAGCTCTTCAACCACGCCACGCATCACCGCGGCCAGCTGACCGCGCTGATGAAGCAGGCCGGCGTCGACCCCGGCGCCACCGACGTGCAGTCGCTGCCGGGGATCGTGA
>CALQLA020000099.1 GCA_943331295.2 Bordetella parapertussis
CGGGCGCATCGTCGTCTATCCCGATCCGGCGTGCCCGGCAGTGCCCGAGGACAACATCGTCATCGGCAACACCGTGATGTACGGCGCGACCGCCGGCGAATCGTATTTCCGCGGCGTCGCGGGCGAGCGCTTCTGCGTCCGCAATTCCGGCGCCGCGGCGGTGGTCGAGGGCACCGGGGACCACGGCTGCGAGTACATGACGGGCGGCACGGTGGTCGTTCTGGGCCGGACGGGGCGCAATTTCGCCGCCGGCATGAGCGGCGGCATCGCCTACGTCTACGACGAGGACGGCACGTTCAAGGATCGCTGCAACCCGGCGATGGTGGCACTGGAGCCGGTGCTGCCCGCGGCCGAGCAGCTGCAGCAGGAAAAGGAGCTCCTCGCCGCAGGCAAGGGTCGCCTGCGTCACGCCGGCGGCGCCGACGAGGCGATCCTCCGCGAGCTGGTCGAGCGGCACCTGCGCTTCACCAACAGCACGGTGGCGCTGGCGATCCTCGACGGCTGGGACGTCGCGCGCAGCAGGTTCGTGAAGGTGTTCCCGCACGAGTACAAGCGCGCGCTGGGCGAGCTTCACGCCAAGCAGGCGGCGGCGAAGCCCGCCGGCACGGCGAAGCAGCGCGCGGCCGCATAGCGCGCGTCGCGGGGCCGCGCATCGGGCGCGCGGCAGGGCGGAATCAAGCGGCGGTCGCGCGGCAAGCGCGACCGCCATCGGCAGGAATACGCGGAGAGCGGCAGACGATGGGCAAGATCACCGGTTTCATGGAGTTGCAGCGCATCCAGGAGGTCTCGCTCCCGGTGACCGAACGCGTGCGCAACTACCGCGAGTTCGTGCTGGCGCTGGCCGACGCCGACGCGTCGAAGCAGGGCGCGCGCTGCATGGATTGCGGCATCCCGTTCTGCCAGAGCGGCTGCCCGGTCAACAACATCATTCCCGACTGGAACGACCTCGTGTACCGCCAGCAGTGGCGCGCGGCGCTCGACGTCCTCCACTCGACCAACAACTTTCCGGAATTCACGGGGCGCGTGTGCCCCGCGCCGTGCGAGACCGCGTGCACGCTCAACATCAACACCGATCCGGTGGGCATCAAGTCGATCGAGCACTTCATCATCGACAAGGGCTGGGACGAGGGCTGGGTGGCGCCGCAGCCGCCGGCGGTGAAGACCGGCCGGCGCGTCGCGGTGGTGGGCTCCGGCCCGGCCGGGCTCGCCTGCGCTCAGCAGCTGGCGCGCGCGGGCCACGACGTCGTCGTGTTCGAGAAGTCCGACCGCATCGGCGGGCTGCTGCGCTACGGCATTCCCGATTTCAAGATGGAGAAGCACCTCATCGACCGCCGGATGGCGCAGATGTCGCTCGAAGGCGTCGAGTTCCGGCCCAACGTCGAGGTCGGCCGGACGCTTCCGGCGGCCGAGCTGCTGGCCGGCTTCGACGCCGTGGTGGCGAGCGGCGGCGCCGAGGCGCCGCGCGACCTGCCGGTGCCGGGCCGCGAGCTCGCCGGCGTGCATTTCGCGATGGAGTTCCTGCCGCAGCAGAACAAGGTCGTGGCCGGTGACGCCGTGACGGCGCAGACCACCGCCACGGGCAAGCACGTCGTGGTGATCGGCGGCGGCGACACCGGATCCGACTGCGTGGGCACGTCGAACCGCCACGGCGCCAAGTCGGTCACGCAGTTCGAGCTGCTGCCGCAGCCGCCGGAGCAGGAGGACAAGCCGCTGGTGTGGCCGTACTGGCCGGTCAAGCTCCGCACGTCGTCGTCGCAGGAAGAAGGCTGCAGCCGCGACTGGGCCGTGGCGACGAAGCGGCTGGAAGGCAGCAACGGCCGCGTCGAGCGCCTCGTCGCCGCGCGCGTCGAGTGGCAGAAGGGCGCCAACGGCCAGATGACGATGGTCGAGGTGCCGGGCTCCGAATTCGCGCTGAAGGCCGACCTCGTGCTGCTCGCGATGGGCTTCGCCGGGCCGGCTCCGACGGGCCTCCTCGCGCAGCTCGGTGTCGAGCGCGACGCCCGCAGCAACGTCAAGGCCAACACCGACGACTACCGGACGTCGGTGGCCAAGGTGTTCGCGGCAGGCGACATGCGGCGCGGGCAGTCGCTCGTCGTGTGGGCGATCCGCGAAGGGCGGCAGTGCGCGCGCGCCGTCGACGAATTCCTGATGGGCGCCTCGCAGCTGCCGCGCTGACGGCATCCCGATGTCGTCCATCGTCGCGCTCGACCTTGCCGGCTGGCGCCCGGCGGTTACCTCCGACGCGCAGCAGGCGGCGGTGCGCGCGCTCGAGGATGGCGGCGTGCTGGTGCTGCCGCACGTGAACGTCGCGCTGCTGCCCGGCGAGGACCGGTTCCTGTCGCCGTCGTGGTCCGACGGCCGCGCCAAGAACATCAGCCTCGATGGCGCCGCGCTGAAGGGCGCGCGCGGCGCGCCGGCGGATCTCGCCGCGCTGGCAGCCCTGATCGGCCGCTTCGCCGCCGACGCATCGGCGCTCGTGACCACGCTCTTTCCGCGGTATGCGCCGTACGTGAAGCGCGCGCGCACGAGCTACCGCCCGCAGCCCGCGGTGGGCCGCGACGTGTCGTGGCGCAAGGACGACTCCCGCCTGCACGTCGATGCCTTCCCGTCGCGGCCCACGCACGGCGAGCGCATCCTGCGCGTGTTCTCGAACCTGAACCCCGCGGCCGACCGCGTCTGGCGCGTGGGCGAGCCGTTCGAGGCGATGGCGCGGACGCTGCTGCCGGGTGTTTCGCGCCCGCTGCCGGGAAGCGCCGCGGCGCTGGCGCTGCTGCACGTCACCAAGGGCCCGCGCAGCGAATACGACCACCTGATGCTGGGGCTGCACGACCGCGCCAAGGCGGATCTCGCCTACCAGCGCGACTGCGCGCAGCAGGTGGTGCGATTCGCGCCGGGAACGACGTGGCTCTGCTTCTCGGACCAGGTGATGCACGCTGCTGTCTCCGGGCAGTACATGCTGGAGCAGACGATCCACCTGCCCGTGTCCGCGCTGTACGACGCGACCTCGTCGCCGCTCGCGATCCTGCGCCGGATCACCGGCCGGCCGCTCGCGACTGCCCGCTGAAGCCGCGGGGCCCGCTTGCCCGGGACGGCCTGTCCGGCTACCCTCGGGGGATGGCAAACATCAAGAACGACACCCTGCTGCGCGCCCTGCGCCGCGAACAGACGACGCACACTCCGGTCTGGCTCATGCGGCAGGCGGGGCGCTACCTCCCCGAATACAACGCCACGCGCGCCAGGGCGGGCAGCTTCCTCGCGCTGGCGAAGAACCCCGCGCTGGCCACCGAGGTCACGCTGCAGCCGCTGGCGCGGTTTCCGCTCGACGCCGCGATCCTGTTCTCCGACATCCTGACGGTTCCGGACGCGATGGGGCTGGGCCTCTACTTCGCCGAGGGCGAGGGGCCGCGGTTCGAGCGCACCACGGCCGACGAGGCGTCGATCGCCGCACTGGGCGCGCCGGACCTGTCGTCGCTGCGCTACGTGTTCGACGCGGTCGCCGAGATCAAGCGTGCGCTCGCGGGCAGCGTGCCGCTATTGGGCTTCTCCGGCAGCCCGTTCACGCTCGCGTGCTACATGATCGAGGGCGGAGGCAGCGACGATTTCGTCAACGTGCGCAAGATGGCCTACGCGCGGCCCGACCTGCTGCAACGGCTCGTCGACATCAACGCCGCGGCTGTCACGGCCTACCTGAACGAGCAGATCGCGCACGGTGCGGACGCCGTGATGATCTTCGACACCTGGGGCGGCATGCTGTCCACCGTCGCGTACCGGCGCTTCTCGCTGGCGCCGATGCAGGCGATTCTGAAGGGGCTCGCCCCGGCGCCGGATGGCCGTCGCGTGCCGACGATCGTCTTCACCAAGGGCGGCGGGCAGTGGCTCGAGGAAATCGCCGCGATCGGCGCGGACGGCGTCGGCCTCGACTGGACCGTCGACATCGCGCGCGCGCGCGCCGCCGTGGGGAGCAAGGTGGCGCTGCAAGGCAACCTCGACCCCCTGGTGCTGCTGACCGACCCGGACACCGTCGCCCGCGAGGCTGTGGCGATCGTGCGCGCCGCAGGCCCGGCGCCCGGCCACATCTTCAACCTGGGCCACGGCATCACGCCGAAGACGCCCCCGGACAACGTCGCGGCGCTCGTTTCCGCCGTGCATCGGGAATCGCGGGCCGCACGCGCGGGCGCCTGACGCAGCGTGTTTCCTCCCGTGAAACCGGCGCCCGCGCGCGCCGGCACGGGGCGCGCGGGGTCTTGACAACGGCGAAAACCGGGTCCGTGCCGGCGTCAGTTATGCACATTCTTTTGTCAAGACCCGTCGTCTTGCCGGGCGCCCGTTGCGCCCTCTGGGAAGGGCTTGCCAACCCATTGATTGGCAAGGAATAAAAAATGTTTCTCCAGCGTACTGCACGAGGTGGCGCCGCCCGTCAACCCCCGTGCGTTGACGGCCTATCCGGTTTACGCACACAGTTATCCACAACCCCCGCGAGTCAATCCACGGGTTCGTTACAAAGCAATGACTTGGGTGCGGTTGCTCCTGTCGGTCGTGAGGAGTTGGAATGGCCGGCGGCAGCGTCGGCGCCGCCGCATCCGGTATTTGCGCCGACGGGTTTCACGCCATGACCATTGCCAAGGTCGCGCTTCCCGTCGCCGTTCACTCGCTGTTCGACTACTGGGTGCCCGCCGGCCTCGACGTCGCCGCGGGGCAGATCGTGCGCGTGCAGTTCGGCGCGCGCGCGGCCACCGGGGTCGTCGTCGCGACCGGCACGACGTCCGAGGTTGCGCCGGAAGCACTGCAGCCGTTGCGCGAGATCGTCGGCGGCATCCCGCCGCTGCCCGCCGACGTGCTGGCACTCGCGGGCTTCGTCGCGCGCTACTACCAGGAACCGCTGGGGCAGGTGCTGGCGCAGATGCTGCCGCCCCTTTCGGCCAGCATGCGCGCGCCGAAGGCTGCCGCCGCCCGGAAGTCACCGGCGGCGGCGCCGGATGCCGCGGTGCCGGCCGGCGCGCTCAACGCCGACCAGGCGCGAGCCGCGGACGCGATCATCGCCGCGGCCGGGACATTCGCCCCGTTCCTCCTCCAGGGCATCACCGGCAGCGGCAAGACCGAGGTGTACCTTGCCGCGGCGGCGGCCGCCATCGCTGCCGGCGGGCAGGTGCTGCTGCTGGTGCCCGAGATCAACCTCACGCCGCAGCTCGAGGCGCGCATCGCGGCCGCCTTGCCATCCCGCCGCACCGTGCTGCTGCACAGCCGGCTCGCGGCCGGCGTGCGCCGGCGCGCGTGGCTGGCCGCAGCGGCCGGCGAGGCCGACCTCGTGCTGGGGACGCGGCTCGCCGCCTTCACGCCGCTGCCGCGGCTGGCGCTGATCGTCGTCGACGAGGAGCAGGACCCGTCGTTCAAGCAGCAGGACGGCGTCCGCTACCACGGCCGCGACATCGCCGTCTGGCGCGCCCGGCAGCGTGGCATCCCGGTCGTGCTGGGCAGCGCGACGCCGTCGCTGGAGACCCTCGTGCATGCGCAAGGCGGGCGCTACGGCGCGCTGAAGCTGTCGCAGCGGGCCGTGGCGCCGGCACGGCTGCCGGCGGTCGTGCTCGTCCCGTCGCGGGCCGAGGGCGACCTGGACGGCATCGGCCCGCCGCTGGTCGCCGCGATCGAGGCGCGGCTGGCACGCGGCGAGCAGTCGCTCGTCTTCATCAACCGGCGCGGGTTCTCGCCGTCGCTGCTGTGCTCGGCGTGCGGCTGGCAGGCCGGCTGCGCGCGCTGCAGCGCGCGGCTCGTCGTCCACCGTGACGCGCAGGAACTCCGCTGCCACCACTGCGCGCACGTCGAGCGCCTGCCGCGCCGCTGCCCCGAGTGCGGGAACGTCGACCTCTTGCCCGTCGGGCACGGTACGCAGCGCCTCGAAGGCGCGCTCGCCGCACGTTTCCCGCAGGCGCGGATCGCGCGGATCGACCGCGACAGCACGCAGAGGAAGGGCGCCTTCGCGACGATCCGCGACAGCGTCCACGCCGGCGAAGTCGACATCCTCGTCGGGACGCAGATGCTGGCGAAGGGCCACGATTTCCCGCGGCTGACGCTGGTGGGCGTGCTGGGCGCCGACAACGCGCTCTACAGCGCCGATTTCCGCGCCACGGAGCGGCTGGCCGCGCTGCTGTTCCAGGTCGCCGGCCGCGCCGGGCGCGCCGACCTGCCCGGCGAGGTCATCGTCCAGACCGACTTCCCGACGCACCCGCTGTACACCGCGCTCGCGGCGCACGACTACGACGGCTTCGCGCTGACGCTGCTCGCGGAGCGCCGGATGACGGGGCTGCCGCCGTACGGGCATCTTGCGCTCCTCACCGCGGAGGCGCCGAAGCGCGAGGACGTCGATGCCTTCCTCGGCGCCGCGCGCGCGGCGGGACAGGCCGCCGTGCGCGCCGGCGCGTTCGAACTCGACGTCTATCCGCCGGTCCCGGCGGGCCTCGCGCGGCGCGCCGGAATGGAGCGCGGGCAGGTGCTGGTGCAAAGCGTCGCGCGGGCGCCGTTGCAGCAGTTCCTGCCGCAGTGGCGGGCTGCCATCGAGGCGTTGCCGGGTCGCCGCGTACGGTGGGCGCTCGACGTCGACCCGGCAGGCTTCGGCTGAAGGGACCCCCGGAGCGCGCTGCGCGCGCCTCCCCCCGAGGGGGCGGGCCGCGCCCTTCGGGCGGCCGGGCGGGCGCAGGGGGCCCCCGAAGCGCGCTATCGCGCGCCTCCCCCCGAGGGGGCGGGCCGCGCCCTTCGGGCGGCCGGGCGGGCGCAGGGGGCCCCCGGAGCGCGCTA
>CALQLA020000100.1 GCA_943331295.2 Bordetella parapertussis
GACGCCGGCGTCGATGCCGGCGGCGAACTTGCCGTCGCGGAACAGCGGCGCGACGTTCTCGGCGATGATGCGGCGCGACGTCACGTCGGTCAGCGTGCCTTCGAGCCCGTAGCCGACCTCGATGCGCATCTTCTTGTCGTTCTTGGCGACGAGGAACAGCACGCCGTTGTCGTTGCCCTTGCGGCCGACCTTCCACGCCTCCGCGACCCGGATCGAATACGACTCGATCGGCTCGGGCAGCGTCGTGGGCACGAGCAGCACCGCGAGCTGGTTGGTGGTGCGCGCCTCCCAGTCGGCGAGCTTGGCGTCGAGCGCCTGAGTTTCGGCCGGCGAGAACGTCTGCGTGAGATCGGTGACACGCGCCCGCAGCGGCGGAATGGGCAGGAGCCCGTCGGCGCCGGGCTCCCAGGACTTGCCCTGCGCATTGCCGGCGGCGGGCCAGAGCGCCAGCATCGCGGCAGCAGCGAGCGCGACGAACGCGACCACGATGCGCCACGGCGTCCGCGCGCGCGCCGGCACGGGAACCGGTGTCGCGCGGGTGGCCGCGCAGGCGGGCATCAGCATGGGTGCCGCACGGCGAGCACGCGCGCCGCGGCCTGGGTCAGGGTGCCTTCTTCGCCGGTTCCGCGGCGGGTGCCGGGGCGGCGGGCGCGGGCGCCGCCGGCGCCTTGTTGAAGTCGACCTTGGGCGGCGCGCTGATCGCGGCCTCGTTCTCGACGGTGAAATTGGGCTTCACGTCCATCTTGAAGACCATCGCCGTCAGGTTGGTCGGAAACTGGCGCACTGTCGTGTTGTATTCCTGGACCGACTTGATGTAGCGCTGCCGCGCGACGGTGATCCGGTTCTCGGTGCCTTCGAGTTGCGCCGACAGGTCGCGGAACAGCGCGTCGGACTTCAACTGCGGGTAGTTCTCGGAAACGAGCAGCAGCCGGGACAGCGCGCCCTGCAGCTGGCCCTGCGCCTGGATGAATTTCTGGAAGGCAACCGGGTCGTTGATGAGCTCCGGGGTGGCCTTGATCGCGCCGACGCTCGCCCGCGCGTTCGTGACTTCGGTGAGCACGCGCTCTTCCTGCGCGGCATAGCCCTTCACCGTCGAGACGAGATTGGGCACCAGGTCGGCGCGGCGCTGGTACTGGTTCAGCACTTCCGACCAGGCGGCCTTGATCCCTTCGTCCTGCTTCTGCAGGTCGTTGTAGCCGCAGCCCGCGAGCATAAGGGTGGCGATGAGGGCAACGAGACCGGCGAGTTTTCGGATCATGGAGGCTCCGTCGTTGGGACAGTTGCTGGAAACGGGGAAAACGTCGGACGCGGGACGCGGCGCCCGCCTCTCGATGAATGGGGGCGCCGGGCCAGGTTTTCAAGGGGCTGGCCGCCGGTTGCCGGTGCCGCGATCGGACGGGTCGCTTTGGGCCGGATACTACGACTCGCCACCCATTTCCGCCATCGTCCGGCGCGCCAGCAGCAGGTCTTCCCAGGCCTTCGCCTTGTCCGGCAAAGTGCGGAGCAGGTACGCGGGGTGGTAGGTCACGACGAGCGGCAGGTCGCCGAAGCGATGGACGCGGCCGCGAAGGCTGCTGATCGTCGCGTCGCTCCCCAGCAGCGTCATGGCGGCGCTCCGGCCGAGGGCGACGACCAGCTTCGGCCGGATCAGCGCGATCTGGCGGTCGAGGTACGGCCGGCAGGCATCGACCTCGGCCGGCTCGGGCGCGCGGTTGCCCGGCGGCCGGCACTTCAGCACGTTGGCGACGTAGACCTTCCGGCCGCGGGCGAGACCCAGCGCGGCGAACATGTTGTCGAGCAGGCGCCCGGCCTGGCCGACGAACGGTTCGCCGCGGGCATCTTCCTCGGCGCCCGGCGCCTCGCCGATGAACAGCCAGTCCGCGTTCGCATCGCCGACACCCGGCACGGTGCGGTTGCGCGTCCGGCACAGGCCGCACGCGGTGCAGGCCGCGACGTCCGCCGCGAAATCCGGCCATTCGAGCGCAGCGATCCGGGCGCGTCGCCGGCTGTCGGCGTCGTCACCGCCCGCGTCCGCGTCCGCCGGCGCAAGGCGACCCGGGATGGCGATGGGAGGCTGGCGCGGGGCAGGCGACGGCACACTCGCGGGCGCGCCGGTGACGGACTCGACGGGCGCGGCGACGGGCGCCCCCCGCGCCGCGGCCGCCGCGCCCAATCCGGGCCGGCCGCGCCGCTGCCACTGCGGCAGCAGGTGCAACTCTTCCAGCAGTTGTTCGCGGGTGGGCATGGTCGTCGGTTTCAATGGTCGCGGCCGGCGGCGTCACCCGCCACGGAACCGGCAGGCCGGCGCATCACCAGCGCGTCTTCGCGCACGCCGTCGTGCGCGCCCGGCGGATAGTACGCGGGACGGCGGCCGACGCCCGCGAAGCCCTCGCTGGCATAGAGGGCGATCGCCGCGACGTTGGACAGCCGCACTTCGAGGAACAGCTGGTCGGCCCCGAGTCGCATGGCGTCGTCGATGAACCGCCGCAGCAGCGCGCGGCCAAGCCCCTGGCGCCGCGCGTCGGGCACGACGGAGAGGTTGAGGATCTGCGCTTCGCCGGGGGCGAGCATCAGCACGCCGTAGACGACGATCCGGCCCTCACGGTTGCCGATGCACGCCGAGTAGCCGGCCGCCAGCGCATCGCGGAAGTTGCCGATCGTCCAGGGCGCCGCGTGGATTTGCGCCTCGAGCGCCGCGACGTACGAGAGGTCGTCCTCGCGCAGCGGCTGCCACTCGACGGACGGCAGCGCGCGCGGTCGCGGCAGCGTGGCCATTGCGGTCAGAGCCTCGCGCCGGCGTCGCGTTCGGCGGTGGTCAGCGCCACGCGGTGGCGGACGTAGAACGGCAGCGCGTCCTCGGCCGCGACGCCCTCGCCGGCCGCGAACCGCGGCAGCGCGAGCGCGCCGATCGCGATGGCGGTGGGCCGCGCAGCGGCGTCGGCGCCGGCCAGTCGAAGCTGCATGCCCAGCGCCGGGTAGGCCGCGAAGCCGCTGCCGGCGCCGAACCAGTCGCCGCCCGCGGGTGCCGTCACCGCCGCGGGGGGCAGCACGGCCGGCGCGGCCACCTCGGTCCAGCCGTCGCCGTCGCGCGCATAGGCCGCAATGTAGACCTCGCGCATCCGCGCGTCGAGGCAGGCGACGATCCGCGGGTGCGGCGTCGCGAGCCAGGCGGCGTGCGCCAGCGCCGCCAGCGTCGGCACCGGAACCACGGGGAGGTCCGCGCCGAACGCGAGCCCCTGCGCTATCCCGCAGGCTATCCGCACGCCGGTGAACGAGCCTGGCCCGGCGCCGAAGGCGATGCCGTCCAGGTCCGCGAGCCGCCACCCGGCCTCGGCCAGCACGGCCTCGACCTGCGCCAGCACCCGCTCCGAGTGCGTCTGGCCGGCGTGCTCGTCGCGGACGTGCCACGCCCGGCCGTCGCCCACGGCAACGCTGCACCATTCGGTCGAGGTGTCGAGGGCAAGGACGCGCATCCCGCCGATTTTACGCGACCGGCGAGGCGTTCGCCGGCGGATCGCGCGGGCGCGCGCCGACAACGGTACAATCCGCGCCTCGCGCCGTTGCGCGATGGCGATGATTCCCATGACGTCCCCTGCCCCGCACTCCTACCCGCCCGCCCCGGTGGTCTCGATCGCCTCCCTCGACCAGGAGGGGCGCGGCCTCGCCCGCATCGACGGCAAGGCCGTGTTCGTCGAGGGCGCGCTGCCCGGCGAGACGGTGACGATCACCACGCTCAGGAAAAAGCCGACCTACGAGATCGCCCGCGCCGAGACGATCTTGCGCGCCAGCGCCGCGCGCGTCGCGCCGCGCTGCCCCCACTTCGGCGTCTGCGGCGGCTGCACGATGCAGCACTTCGACGCCAGCGCGCAGGTGGCCGCGAAGCAGCGCGCGCTCGAGGACGCGCTGTGGCACATCGGTCGGGTCCGCGCCGGGCTCCTGCTGCCCGCGATCCACGGCCTGGCGTGGGGATACCGGCACCGCGCCCGGCTGACCGTTCGCTACGTCGCGAAAAAGGGCGGCGTCCTGGTCGGCTTCCACGAGCGGAAGTCGAGCTTCGTCGCCGACATGACGAGCTGCGCCGTGCTGCCGCCGGAGATCTCGGCGCTGCTGCCGCAATTGCGGACGCTCGTGGGCGCACTGACGATCCGCGACCGGGCACCGCAGATCGAGCTGGCGGTCGGCGATGCGCTGCCCGCCGGCGATGGCGCCGTGCCGCACGTCACGCGCGCGCTGGTACTGCGCAACCTGGCGCCGCTGGCGCCCGCGGACGAAGACCTGCTGCGGGCGTTCGCCGACGCGAACGACGTCCAGTTCTACCTGCAGCCGGCCGGCCCGGAAACAGCGGTTCCGTTCCACCCGCCGGAGCGCACGCTGGGCTACGCGCTGCCGGAGTTCGGGCTCGTCTTCCCGTACTCGCCGACCGAATTCACGCAGGTCAACCCGTCGATCAACCGCGTGCTGGTGCGGCGCGCGATCGCGCTGCTCGATCCGCAGCCCGGTGAGCGCATCGCCGACTTCTTCTGCGGCCTCGGCAACTTCACGCTGCCGATCGCGCGCCGGGGAGCGTCGGTCATCGGGATCGAGGGCAGCGCGTCGCTGGTGCGCCGCGCGCAGGACAACGCCGCGGCCAACGGGCTCGCCGGCCGCGCGACGTTCCAGGTCGCGAACCTGTTCGCCGCCACGCCGGAGAGCATCGCGGCGCTGGGACCGCAGGACAAGGTGCTGATCGACCCCCCGCGCGAAGGCGCCATCGCGCTCGCCGGCGCGCTGCCGGACGAAGGCGGCCCGCGCCGCATCGTCTACGTTTCGTGCAACCAGGCGACCCTCGCGCGCGACGCGTCGGTGCTGACGCAGGAGAAGGGCTACACACTCGTCGCGGCCGGCGTCGTCAACATGTTCCCGCACACCGCGCACGTCGAGTCGATCGCGCTGTTCGAACGGTAGGACGGCGCCCGGACGTCCCGGAGCGAAGCGCCGTTGCGCAGCGCGGGCGGACTTCCCGGCGAAAAAAAGGCGGCCCGGAGGCCGCCTTTTTCACGCCTGGCGAGGGGTCAGTCGCGGTTGCCCGAGAACGCCAGCAGCAGGTTCAGCAGGCTGATGAAGATGTTGTACAGGCTGAGGTAGACGGAGAGCGTGGCCGTCACGTAGTTCGTCTCGCCGCCGCGCACGATGTTGCTGATGTCGTAGAGCAGGTAGGCCGAAAAGATCAGCACGGCGATCGCCGAGATCGTGAGCGACACCGCCGGCACCGCGAAGAAGATGTTCGCGAGCGAGGCGACGACGAGCAGGATCATGCCGATGAACAGGAACTTGCCGAGGAAGGAGAAATCCCGTTTCGACACCGTGGCGATCGTGGCCATGCCGACGAAGATCGCGGCCGTCATGCCGCCGGCGAGCGCGACCAGCTGGCCGCCGTTGCGGAAGCCCGCGGCCACGGTCAGGATCGGCGTCAGCATCAGCCCGGCGATGAACGTGAACGCGAGCAGCGCGACCACGCCCCACGCGCTGTTGCGCAGCGCGGTGACGACGAACATCGCTCCCAGCATCACGCCGAACATCAGCAGCGGCGTCATGATCGGCGCGGCCTTGAAAAGGCCGATGAAGTTGAGCTGCGTGCCCACCAGCGCGCCGAGGATCGTCGGCAGCATCGACAGCGCGAGCAGCCAGTAGGTGTTGCGCAGTACCCGTGCCGGCTCCAGCGCCAAGGCGCGCTCAGGCACCGGCAGCGAAGGTTGTGCGCCAGGGGTCATGACGGGGCGAAGTACAGGTTCCATGCTTCCTCCACGAGGGACCCGAATGCGGGCCCGGACAGTGCGTAAGACTAACAGAACCGGACTAAGTTTCAATGCGCATCCGACCCTATGACGATTGGGGTCTATCCGCGGACATTGGGGCCGCGCCGATCCGCCGCAAGGGGGGGTGGCCTGCACGGCATCAAGCCGGACTGCCCCGGGGCGTGGTACGGTTGGCAAGGCGATCCGTTATCCTTCCGGTTTGGGCCCCGCCCGACCGCATCCCGACACCTCAAGGGAGATAGCATGTCCTTTCCACGCAAGACCTGGTTCGTCAATCCCCGGCTGCAGTTCACGCTTATCCTGGGCGCCAACGTGCTGGCGCTGGCGTCGGCGGCCCTGATCTACACGCTGGTGTTCTATGCCCAGTCGCAGATGCAGGTCTGGGCGGCGACCCTGGCCGCCGCGTCGGGCCAGGGCGCGCCCGCCTTCATCACGCAGGCGACGGCCGAACTCGTGCGCTGGAGCGTGATCGCGGCCGTCGTCCAGTTCGTCCTGTTCAACGCCGCGGCGGTCCTGATGTCGCAGCGCATCGCCGGCCCCCTCTACCGCCTGGAACGCCACCTCAGAAGCGTCGGCGATGGCCGCGAGCCGATCGACGTCAAGTTCAGGAAGGGCGACATGTACCAGGAGCTGGCGGAGGCGACCAACACGGTGATGGCCCGCCTGCGCAGCAACCCGGGACGGGCATAGGACGGCGGCGCCGCAACGGGCGCGGGGCGCCCGCCGCTTCCGGCACCCGGACGCGGTTCCCGTCGTATTGAAGCGCAGGAAGGTTGGCAGAGCGGTCTAATGCACCGGACTTGAAATCCGGCGTGTCGGCAACGGCACCGTGAGTTCGAATCTCACACCTTCCGCCA
>CALQLA020000101.1 GCA_943331295.2 Bordetella parapertussis
ACCGGCTGCGCGAGATCGATCCCGACCATCTGCTCTACGCGAGCACCAAACAAGGTCCGGGCGGGAACGGCCCGCAGCTCCTGACCCCGCTCGAGCTGCTCGATCGCCTCGCCGCGCTGGTGCCGCCGCGGCGAATTCACCGCCACCGTTACTTCGGCGTGCTCGCCCCCAACTCACCGCTGCGCACTGCGGTCACCGCCCTCGCGCCGGGGGCGACCACGGCTCTGCCCGCACCCATGGCGGTGCCCGCCGCCGAACCGGTGCATCGTCGCGCCGTCGGCTACGCCTGGGCCATGCTGATCGCTCGCATCTACGAAGTGTTCCCGCTCCGCTGCACCCACTGCGGCGCCGACATGCGGATCATCGCCTTCATCACCGACGGCCCTGCCGTGCGCGACGTCCTCGCCCACTTGGGCGAGCTGCGGCCACGCCGGTCACCCGCGCACGGGAAAAAATGGCGCCGCGGCGATGCCCAAACGTCCCATCTCCCCGTCCGCTCGGTCGCCCCAGCTCGTGATAACCTGCCCCACTGCCGCTTCGCGGGGTTTTATCGTGGCGTTGGATTTCCTATCCGTTCCGCCACGTGTCGGTGACATCGGTGCCGAACGCGCTCTTCAGCGGCACGCCGGGGGGCGCTGCGATCGCAGCGGGGCCGCTGGCCCACAAGCATCCGGCAATGCACGCAAACGCGAACTGCTGCAGCTAATTCCTGATCGATGCCACCACGCTCTTCGGCCCCTTTGTCGGTCGCATGTACTATGCACTGTGGTCCGGGTGCTGGCAAACACCGCAATCCTGCCGGCGCCTTGAATCGCGCCACTTCCGAACGCATCGCCTCTCTCGCTGCTCATGTCCCCGCTCACCACGCGCCAAGCCGGAATGCTGTGCCTGCTCGTCACTTCGGTCGGGTGGGGGATCAACTGGCCGATCATCAAGCTGCTGCTGCTCGAATGGCCGCCGCTGTTCGCACGCGGCGTAGGCGGCATCGGCGCGGCGATCGTGCTCGCCACCGTCGCCGTCGCGCGCGGCGACCGGCTCGTGGTCGAGCGCGCCATCGTGCCGCGCCTCGTGTTCGCCGCGACGATCAACGTCTTCGTGTGGATGGGGCTCGGCACGATCGCGCTGCGGTGGCTCACGGGCGGGGAAGGCGCGCTGCTGGTCTACACGATGCCGATCTGGGCCGCGGTGCTCGCGTGGCCGATCCTCGGCGAGCGGCCCACGCTGCGCACCGTGCTGGCGCTGCTGCTCGGCGCCTCGGGTGTTGTCGTGCTGCTGAGCGGGCAGAGCCTCGCGTTCGGCTCCGCCAAGCTGCCGGGTGTGGCGTGCGCGCTGGCGGCGGCGATCCTGTTCGCGTTCGGCACCGTCGTGTCGCGCACACCGTTGCCGCTGCCCCCGCTCGTCAGCGTCGCATGGCAGGTGGGCCTCGGCAGCCTGCCGATGCTGCTGCTGGGAATCGCGTTCGAGCATCCGCGGCTCGACGCGCTGACGGGAATCGGCCGGGCGGCGATGATCTACATGGTCGCCGTGCCGATGAGCCTGTGCTACCTCACGTGGTTTGCGGCGCTGCGCCGCCTGCCGGCGACGAGCGCCGCGACGGCAACGCTGATAACGCCGGTGATCGGCGTGTTCGCGTCGGGCATCGTGCTCGGCGAGCCGCTCGGCGCGAAGCAGATGCTGGCGCTGGTGCTCACACTCTCCGGCGTGGCGCTCGCGTTGCGCAAGCGCTGATCGGGCCTCGGGCTTCGCGGTCGCGCAGCCAGTGCTGCGAGCGCGCCGTCTCGTTCGGCGCGAGGAAGACCTTGGCGCGGTTCAAGCTATCGCGAAGGAGACCCCCATGTTCGGCCTGACCCCCCTTCCGGCTATTTCGCGGCGGTGGGTTCGGCGGCGTACCAGCCGCCGCCCAGCGCCTTCATCAGGTCGACGTCGGAGGCGAGCAGCACCTGCCGGTTGCGGATCAGCGCGAGTTCGGTGAGGTTGGTCGCGCGCTGCGCGTCGAGCACGTCGAGGAATCCGCTATAGCCCGCCTCGTAGCGCCGTGTCGCGAGCCGCAATGCCTCGCGCGCCGAGGTGACGCTCGCCTGCAACGCGGCTTCGGTGATCGCGATCTGGGCGACGTTGGTCAGCGCGTCGACCACTTCGCGGAAGGCCGTCTGCGTCACCTGGTTGTACGTCGCCACCGTCTGCTTGTAGCGCGCGCGCTCGGCGTCGGCCAGCGCGGCGAGCCTGCCTGCGTCGAAGAGCGGCACCGTGAAGCCGGCGCCGATCGCCCAGATGCGCGCGTTGGCGGCGACGAGCTCCTGCTCGGCCAGCCGCAAATCGGGACGCCGCTCCAGCAGCGCCGACGGCAGGCCGGGCGGCGGCAGCGCGGGCAACGGCAGCGTCGCGAGGTTGCCGGGCGGGATCGCGATAGCGAGGCGGCCGGTCAGCGTGCCGAGCTGGTGCAGCGCGATCGCGCGCTGCCGGGTCAGTTCGCTTAACTGGGCCGCGGCATCCGAGCGCGTCGTTTCGGCCTGCCGCAGGTCGAGATCGGACGCGTAGCCGGCGTCGGCGCGGCGGCGCACGAGGTTGACGCCGTCCTCGCGCGTGGCGAGTGTGGCGCGCGTGGTGGCGATCTGCGCGTCGAGCGAGCGCAGCGAAAAATACGTCTGCGTCGTGAGGCCGGCGAGCGAAAGCATCACCACGTCCTTCGCGTAGCGCGACGCGATCGTCTGCGCGCGGGCGGTCTCGGCGCTGCGCCGGAGCTTGCCCCAGAAGTCGATCTCGAACGACGCCGACAGCGCGAAGCGCAGGTCGTTGCGAACACTCGGCGCCGACGACGGCACCGCGACGGTGCCGCTGTAGCCGGTGCGGTTGGCGCCCGCGCCGAGGTCGACCTCGGGCAGGAACGCGGCGTTCACCGCGCGCAGGTTGGCGTCGGTCTCCTCGATGCGTGCGATCGCCCGTTGCACGTCGGTGTTGTCGGCGAGCGCCGCTGCAACCACCTCGTTCAGAAGCGGATCGTTGAACAGCGTCCACCAGTCGTGCTGGACGGCATCGGCAGGCGAGGCGGCAGCGTTCGCGTCGGGGAACGTCGCGGGCAGCGCGACGGACGGGCGCTGATAATCGGGGCCGACCATGCAGCCGGCGAGCGCCAGCGCGAGGGCAGGCGCAGCGAGCGAGCGGAGGCGCATCGTCACGCCGTGCCCTCGGCCGGCGCCGCGGCCCGCGCGGCGCGCTTCGCCTTGCGCTGCGTGAGCAGCACGAAAAAGAGCGGGATGAAGATCGTCGCGACGAACGTGGCCATCAGCATGCCGCCGAGCACGCCGGTGCCCATCGACTGCCGCGCCGCAGCGGCCGCGCCGGTGGCGATCGCGAGCGGCAGCACGCCGAACGCGAACGCGAGCGAGGTCATCACGATCGGCCGGAAGCGCAGCCGTGCGGCCTCCAGTGCGGCCTGGATCGGGGTCAGCCCCTTCGCCATTTCCTGCGCGGCGAACTCGACGATCAGGATCGCGTTCTTGGCGGCGAGCCCGATCAGCACCAGCAGCCCGATCTGGAAGTAGACGTCGTTGTTCATTCCGCGCAGCAGCACCGCGAGGAGCGCGCCGAGCAGCGCGAACGGCACCGACAGCAGCACCGCAAGCGGCAGCGACCAGCGCTCGTAGTTGGCCGACAGGATCAGGAACACCATGATCAGCGCGAACGTGAACGCGATGATCGACGCCGCGCCGATCCGCTTTTCCTGGAACGCCTGGCCGGTCCAGGCGACCGTGTAGCCCGACGGCAGCGCCTTGGCGGCGACTTCCTCGACGATGGCGATCGCCTGCCCCGAACTCACGCCGGGCGCGCCGTTGCCGATCACCTTTGCGGCGAGGAACCCGTTGCAGCGGTCGATCTGTTCCGGCCCGACGATCTGGTTGATCGAGAGCAGGCTCTTCAACGGCAGCATCTCGCGCGTCGTGGCCGAGCGCACGTAGACGTTGCCGAGATCCTCCGGCCGCGCGCGGAACGCGGTCTCGGCCTGCATCTGCACGCGATACGTGCGGCCGAACTTGTTGAAGTCGTTCACGTACAGCGCGCCCATCGTGCTCTGCAGCGCGTCGAACACGTCGGCCACCGGGACGCCCAGCGCGATCGCCTTTTCGCGGTCGACCTCGACCAGGATCTGCGGGAACGTCGGCCGGAAGAACGTGTTGATGCCCGTCAACTCGGGACGCTTGCGCAGCTCGGCGAGGAAATCCTGCAGCACCGCGTTCAACTTCTTCGGGTCGGCGCTGACGCGGTCCTGCACGAACACCTCGAAGCCGCCGGCGGTGCCGAGGCCGCGGATCGGCGGCGGGTTGAACGCGAGGACGTTGCCTTCGGTGATTTCGGCGCCTTTGGCGAACACGAACTTCGTGATCGCGTCGGCGGTGACCGGGCGCTCGCTCCAGGGCTTGAGCGTGATGAAGGTCGTCGCCGCGTTGGTTTTGTTGCCGCCGCCGATGAGGTCGAAGCCGGTGACGACGAACATGTGGTCGACCGACGGATTCTGCGCGATCGCCTGCTGCATCTTGCGGCCGACTTCGCCGGTGCGCGCGAGCGTGGCGGCGTCGGGCAGGATGAACGAGCCGAAGATGTAGCCCTGGTCCTCGGGCGGCACGAGGCTCGTGGGGGTGGCCCGGATCAGCCACGCG
Source organism: Bordetella parapertussis (assembly GCA_943331295.2). GTDB lineage: Bacteria > Pseudomonadota > Gammaproteobacteria > Burkholderiales > Casimicrobiaceae > CAIWHR01. Next base: position 4,656 of record CALQLA020000101.1, read on the forward strand.
CCGAGGCCGATGACGACGGCGAACGCGAACAGGGAGCCGGCGACCTAGCGCAGCGAGAAGCGCACGCCGCCCAGGTACATGTCGATGAGCCACGCGAACGCGCGATTGAACGGCCGGAAGAGCCTCGACTCCTCGTGCTGCGGCTTCAACAGCAGCGCGCACAGCGCCGGCCTCAGCGTCAGCGCGACGATCCCCGAGATCACGACCGCGGTCGCGACCGTCACCGCGAACTGCTGGTAGAGCTTGCCGGCGAGGCCGCCGAGGAACGCGACCGGGATGAACACCGAGACCAGCACCAGCTCGATCGCGATGATCGCGCCGGTCACCTCCCGCATCGATTCGATCGCGGCGTCCTTCGGCGACAGCTTGCGCTCGGCCATCAGCCGCTCGACGTTCTCCAGCACGACGATCGCGTCGTCGACGACGATGCCGGTCGCGAGCACGATCGCGAAGAGAGTCAGCGTGTTGATCGAGAAGTTGAACAGCCACAGCCCGGCGAACGCGCCGATCAGCGACACCGGCACCGCGATCATCGGGTTCAGCGTCGCGCGCCAGCTCTGCAGGAACACGAACACCACCAGGATCACCAGCACCGCGGCGATGAGCAGCGTATGGATCACCTCGTTGATCGATTCCTCGACGAAGCGAGTGGTGTCGAACGGGATGACGTAGCTCACACCTGCCGGAAAGCCTTTCGCGATCTGATCCATCGATGCGCGTGCCGCCTTGGCCACCGCCAGCGCGTTGGCGCCCGATTGCAGGAACACGGCGATGCCGATCGTCGGCTTGCCGTCGAGCATCGTGAAGGCGTCGTAGCTCTGCGCGCCCAGCTCCAGCCGCGCGACGTCCTTGACGCGCAGCGTGCCGCCGGCGCCGCTCGAGCGCAGCACGATGTTGCCGAATTCCTCGGGCTCGATCAGGCGCCCGCGCGCGGTGACCGTGTAGACGAGCGACTGCCCGTCCACCGCGGGTTCCTGTCCGATCTTGCCGGCCGCGTACTGGTTGTTCTGCGTGCGGATCGCCGCCGCGACGTCGCTCGGCGTGACGCCCAGCTGCGCCATCCGGTCGGGGCGCAGCCACACGCGCATCGAGTAGTCGCGGGCGCCGAAGATCGTCGCGTCGGCGACACCGGGCGTGCGCTTCAGTTCGTCCAGCACGTTGACCGTCGCGTAGTTCGACAGGAACAGCGTGTCGTAGCGCGGGTCGCTGGAGGACAGCGCGACGATGAACAGGATGTCGGTCGAGCGCTTTTGCGCGACGACCCCGTTGCGGCGGACGTCGTCGGGCAGCCGCGGCAGCGCGATCGCGATCCGGTTGTTGACGTCGATCACCGCCTTGTTGACGTCGGCGCCGACCTCGAACGTCGCGGTGATCGTCAGCGCGCCGTTCGGCGCGGCGCTGGAGCTGAAGTAGATCAGGTTCTCGACCCCCGAGAGCTGCTCCTCGATCGGCGCGGCGACGGTGCGGGCGACCGTCTCGGCGCTCGCACCCGGGTAGTTCGCGGTGATCGTGACCGTCGGCGGCGCGATCTCCGGATATTGCGCGATCGGCAGCACCTTGGCGGCGATGAGGCCGGCGAGGATGAACAGGATCGAGATGACGCCGGCGAAGATCGGCCGCTCGATGAAGAATCGGGGCATGGGCGGTGTGCTACTTTGTGGCGGGCGCGGCCTTCGGCGCGTCCGGCGCAACCGCGCCCGCATCGGTCACCGGGGTCGCGGCGACTGCCGCCCCCGGCTTCAGCTTCAACAGGTTGTCGACGACGACACGGTCGCCTGCCAGTGGTCGGTGCCGGAATATGTGGAGCGTGAGTTTCGCCGCTACCTCGACTGCGGAATCCTCGCCCGCGGTTTTGCCCGGGCCCGGTGCGGGCAGTGTGGGCACGATTTCCTGATCGCGTTCTCGTGCAAAGGGCGCGGCGTGTGCC
>CALQLA020000102.1 GCA_943331295.2 Bordetella parapertussis
CGTCGACGCCGATACCGGGTACGGGGGCGTGGCCAACATCGCCGACACCGTGCGCGCATTCGAGCGCGCCGGCGTGGCCGCGCTGCATCTCGAGGACCAGGTGGCGCCGAAGCGCTGCGGCGCGATGGCCGGCAAGGTGCTGGTCGACGACGCAGAGATGGCGGCGCGGTTGCGCGCCGCGATGCGGGCGCGGCAGTCGCCGGATTTCCTCATCATCGGCCGCACCGACGCCGTCGCGCTGCACGGCCTGCCCGAGGCGATCCGCCGGCTGCAGGCGATGGCCGCGACCGGCATCGACGCCGTCATGGTCCCGTCGCTGTCGTCGCTCGACGAATGCCGCGCGGTCGCCGCCGCGGTCGGCGTGCCGGTGCTGCACACCGTGGCCGAGACCGTGCGCCCGCTGTTCACGCAGGACGAGCTTGCCGCGACCGGGCTCGGCATGGCGCTCTACCCGATCACGCTGATCCAGGCGATCACCGGCCTGCAGCGCACGCTGCTCGCCGCGCTCCGGGCCGACGGCAGCACCGCCGGCTTCGTGCCGGGCATGACGCCCCTGCCCGAGTTGAGCCGGCTGCTGGGTGCCGAGCGCTACGCAGCGTTCGAGACCGCGGTCGTCAAGGGAACCTGAGCCATGGCACAGACGCTGGTGCAGAAGATCCTGGCCCGCGCCAGCGGCCGCGCCGAGGTCGCCCCGGGCGAAGTGATCTGGGCGAGCCCCGACCTCGCGACGATGCCCGAGGTGTCGTACCCCGCGTACGTTCAGCGGCTGCGCGACATCGGGATCACGACGCTCGCGCACCCGGAGCGCATCGTCGTCGCCATCGACCACGAGGTGCCGGTGCACAGCCCGGCCGGCGCTGCGCGCAACCGGTTGACCCGCCAGCTCGCGCACGAGATGCGCATCGGCCACCTGTTCGACGGCGAAGGCATCACCCATCCGCTGGTGGTCGAGCGCGGGCTCGTCCATCCGGGGATGTTCGTGGCCGGCGCCGACACCCACACGCCGGGGCTGGGCGGCGTCGGCGCGCTGGCGATCCCCTTCGGCATGGAAGTGACGATGGTGATGGCCACCGGCCGCATCTGGCTCAAGGTGCCGGACACGATACGCGTCACCGTGACCGGCACGCTGCAGCCCGGCGTCTCCGCGCGCGACATCGTGCTGCAGGCGATGCGCCTTGTCGGGCAGGACGACGCCGGCGACCGCGTCGTCGAGTACCGGGGCGACGCCATCGCCGCGCTGTCGATTCCCGAGCGGATGACCATCGCCGGCCTCACCGTCGACATGGGCGCCGATGCCGGCATCGTCGCCGCCGACGCCCGCACGCTCGCGTTCCTCGCGGCGGCCGGCGTGCGCGACGCCGTCGCGCTGGCGGGCGACCCCGAGGCCCGCGTCGCGATGGAGTTCACGATCGATGCCGGTGCGCTGGATCCGCAGGTGAGCGTGCCGCCGTCGCCGACGCACGTGCGCGCGGTCACGGAACTCGCCGGCGTCGCGATCCAGCACGCGTACATCGGCTCGTGCGCGTCGGGGAGCCTCGCCGAGCTGCAGGCGGCCGCCGCTCTGCTCGCCGGCCGCCGCGTGCATCCCGGCGTGCAATTGCTGGTGATCCCGGCGACGCGCCGCGTGCACGAGCAGGCGATGGCCGACGGCACGCTGGGCACGCTGATGGCGGCCGGTGCGCAGATTTCGCCGTCGACGTGCGGACCGTGCTTCGGCGGCCTCGCGCAGCTCGCGGCCGGCGAAGTCCGGATCAGCACCAGCACGCGCAACGACCCCGGCCGGATGGGCAGCGTCGACGCGCAGATCTACCTCGCCAGCGCGATGACCGTGGCGGCCTCGGCGCTCGCCGGTCACATCAGCGACCCGCGCGCGCTGGCAACACGGAGACCAGCATGAGCGCGCCGGGCCGCCCCAAGCGCGAATTGCTCCCCCTCGGGGGGACGGCGCGTCCGCGCCAAGGGGGTCCACAATGACGACGCTGACGACCGGCCGCTGCTGGAAGCTGCCCGACGACGTGTCGAGCGACGCGCTGATCGCCGCCAGCCACGTCTTCGAGTACGACCCGCGGATGCTGCGCAAGCACCTGCTGCACGAGCTGCGCCCCGAGCTCGCCGCCACCGCGCAGCCCGGCGACGTGCTGCTCGCGGGCCGGCGGTTCGCCCACGGCAGCCAGCACAGCCATCCGTTCCTCGCGATGAAGGAGATGGGTCTCGGCCTCGTCGCGCTGAAGCTGACGCGCGCGCCGTACCGGCTCGCCGTCTACATGGGCGTGCCGCTGCTGGAGATCGACCCCGGCATCTACGACGCGATCGCCGACGGCGAGCGCCTCACGGTCGACTTCGATGCCGGCCGCGTCACGCAGCCCGCGAGCGGCCGGACGCACCGGGCCGCTCCGCTGCCCGCGTTCCTGCAGGAGATCGTCGCTGCGGGCGGCGGCCTCCCCTACCTCAAGCAGCAGGCCGCGGGCGGACGCTGACATGGACCGCACCCTTCCCCTTCAGGACGCCGCGGCACCGGCCGGCGCCGCGGCACCCGGCCTCATCCGGATCGAGGGCCTCGAGAAGACCTACCGGACGCGCGACCGCCAGGTCATCCAGGCGCTCGGCCCGATCGACCTCACCATCGCCCAGGGCGAGTTCATCACCGTGGTCGGGCCCTCGGGCTGCGGCAAGTCGACGTTGCTGAAGCTGCTGGCCGGATTGATCGAACGCTCGGCGGGCACGATCCGCGTGCGCGGCAGCGCGATCGACGGCCCGCAGCGCGACATCGGCGTCGTGTTCCAGAGCCCGGTGCTGCTGCCCTGGAAGACGACGTTCGACAACGTGATGCTGCCGGCCACCGTGCTGAAGCTCGACCGCAGGACGAGCGGCGAGCGGGCCATGGCGCTGCTCGACATGGTGGGGCTGAAGGATTTCGCGCGGAAGTACCCGAACGAACTGTCCGGCGGGATGCAGCAGCGGGTGGCGATCGCGCGCGCGCTGCTGCACGACCCCGCCGTGCTGCTGATGGACGAGCCCTTCGGCGCGCTCGACGCGATGACGCGCGAGACGATGAACGTCGAGATCCGCCGCATCTGGCGCGACTCGGGCAAGACGGTGCTGTTCGTCACCCACTCGATCCCCGAGGCCGTGTACCTCGGCAGCCGCGTGCTGGTGCTGTCGCCGCGGCCGGGGCGCATCGCCGACCTGGTCGACGTCGACCTCGATCCCGAGCGCGACATCGACGTGATGACGAGCGACCGCTTCGGCGTCTACGCGCGCCGGATCCGCCACCACTTCCAGTCCAGGGGAGCGATCGAATGAGCGCCGACACCGCCGCTGCCATTGCCGTTGCCCCGCCTGCCGGCCGCGGGCTGCTGGCGTTCCTGCGCGAGCGGCCCGAATGGGTCTGCGTGCCGGGCCTGTTCGTGCTGGTCACCGGAGCCTGGGAGCTTGGGTTCTGGCTGGCCGAGGTGCCGCTCTACATCGCGCCGGCGCCCTCGGCGATCTTCCGCTCGCTGGTGTCCGGGATGAAGAGCGGCATCTTCATCGAGAACGCGCTGTACACGCTGTCGGAGGCGATGCTGGGCTTCCTCTGTGCCGCCGTGGCCGGCATCGCGATCGGCAGCCTGATCGCGCAGTCCCGGTTCATCGAGAAGACGCTCTACCCGTACCTGATCGCGATCCAGACGACGCCGAAGATCGCCATCGCGCCGCTGTTCATCATCTGGTTCGGCTTCGGCATGACGTCGAAGGTGATCATGGCCGGCGTCGTCGCGTTCTTCCCGATCCTCGTCAACGTCATCTCGGGCCTGCGCTCGACCGACCTGCAGCGCGTCGAGCTGATGCGGTCGCTGCGCGCCACGCGCTGGCAGGTCTTCACGATGGTCCGGCTGCCGAGCGCCGCGCCGATGATCTTCGCCGGCCTGCACATCGCGGTGATCTTCAGCATCCTCGGGGCGATCGTCGGCGAGTTCGTCGGGTCGCGCAAGGGCCTCGGCAACCTGATCATGCAGATGAACACCAACCTCGACACCGCCGGCGTGTTCGCGGCGCTGGTGTGCCTGTCGGCGATGGGCATCACGCTGCATCTCGTCATGCACTGGGTGCAGCGGCGCGTGCTGTTCTGGTCGGAGCAGAACCAGATCGCGCAGGTCTGACCCGCGACCCCCGGCCCGAGGAATTCCCGCGATGAGCTTCACCCTGCGTCCGCTGTCGTCCGCGCTCGGCGCCGAAGTGCTGGGCCTCGACCTGCGCCAGCCGCTGCTGCAGCCGACGGTCGACGCGCTCGTCGCCGCCTGGCACGAGCACCTGATCCTGCTCTTTCGCGGACCGCCGCTCGACTTCGCCCAGCACATCGCGGTGAGCCGCCGGTTCGGCGCCCTCGACGACCATGCGGCGATCCCGAAATTCCGCCACCCGGACCATCCCGAGGTGCTGCTCGTCACCAACTACGAGTCCGGCGGGAAGAAACTGTCCGTCGGCCGCCAGTGGCACTCGGACCTGTCGACGACGACCCGCCCGGCCAAGGGCTCGCTGCTGTACTGCGCGGAGCTCCCGCCCGTCGGCGGCGACACGATGTTCTGCAACATGTACCGCGCCTGGGAGACGCTGTCGCCGGGCATGCGATCGATGCTGGACGGTCGCTGCGCGCTGCACGACATGGCCATCGCGCGCGAAACGCAGAAGAACCGCACGAGCGACGAGATCGCCGACATCCGGCGCCGCAACCCGCCGGTGTACCAGCCCGTCGCGCGCGTCCACGACGACACGGGCCGCAAGGCGCTGTACGTCAGCGAGATGACCACCGTCGCGTTCGAGGACATGACGGCCGACGAGAGCCGCCCACTGCTGCAGTACCTGTTCGACCACAGCGTCCGCCACGAGAACGTCTACCGCCACCCGTGGCGCACTGGCGACCTGATGCTGTGGGATAACCGCAGCGCGATGCACATCGCGCTGGCCGACTACGATCCCGCGGCGCGCCGCATCATGTACCGGACCACGCTGCTCGGCGCGCCCTCCGGGCGCGTCGCCGCCGACCCCGCGGGATGAGATGACTCCCGGCGATCTCCGGCGCCTCCTCGACTGGCCGATCGACGATGTCGTCGCCGCCTACGACGAGCGCGACGCCATCCGCTATGCACTGGCGCTGGGGCTGGGAGGCAACCCGCTGGATGCCGGCGAGATCTCCTACGTCTACGAGCGCGACCTCGCGGTGCTCCCGAGCTTCGCAACGGTGCTGGCGGACCCCGGCTTCTGGCTCGCCGATCCCCGACTCGGCCTCGACTGGCCGCGAATGCTGCACGGCGCGCAGGCGATGACCGTGCATCGCGCGCTCCCGCCTGCGGGACGGGTGCGGACCCGCTCGCGCGTGGTCACGGTACGCGACCGCGGCGCGGGCAAGGGCTCGGTGATCGTCACCCGTCGCGAGCTGCGCGACGCCGGCAGCGACGCGCTGTGGTGCGAGCTCGAGATGACGTCGCTGCTGCGCGGCGACGGCGCGAGCGGCAGCCATGCGCCGACGGGGGCGACGCCCGCGCGCCCGGCCGCGTCAGCCGGGACGGAGACCGCGGCAACCGTCGCCGTGCCGCCGTCGCGGCGCCCGCCGGACGCCACCGTCATCCGGCGCACGCTGCCGCAGGCGGCGCTCCTGTACCGCCAGTGCGGCGACCGGAATCCGCTGCATGCCGATCCCGATGTGGCGCGCGCGGCGGGCTACCCGCGCCCGATCCTGCACGGCCTCGCGACATACGGCATTGCCTGCCACGCCCTGTTGACGGCACTCGACGCCCCGCCACGGCGCCTCGATCGATTCGACGCGCGGTTCACCGCGCCGGTCTATCCGGGCGAGACGATCCGCATCGAGGCCTGGATCGAGGCGGCGGGCGCGACCTTCGAAGCGCACGTCGTCGAGCGCGGCGTGAAGGTGCTGGGCCACGGGCGCGCATCGCTGATCAACGAGTGAAGCCCCGATGCGTAGCCCGGGTTGAACGAATGTGAAACCCGGGTGGGCGCCAGGGCAGGCTCAATACCTCCCGCCCGACACGTGCAGCACGTCGCCGCTGACGTAGCTCGCGCGCGCCGACGCGAGGAACGCCACGGCGTCGGCGACGTCGGCGGGCTCGCCCATCCGCGGCACCGGGGTGGTCTTCTCGGCGGCTTCGCGCACCTTCGCGTAGTGCGGCAGGTCCTTGACCGCCTGCGTGTCGATGATGCCCGGCGCGACCGCGTTGACGGTGACGCCGAAGCGAGCGTTCTCGAGCGACATCGCGCGCGTGAAGCCGATCAGCCCGGCCTTCGCCGCCGAGTAGTTCGCCTGTCCCGCGTTGCCGAGGTGCGCGCGCGAGGAAATGTTGACGATGCGTCCCCAGCGCTGCCCCTCGGCGGTCATCAGCGGCAGCACCGCGCGCGTGCAGAGGAACGCACCCTTCAGGATCACGTCGACCACGCTGTCCCAGTCGGACATCGCCATCTTCGTGATCCGCATGTCGCGGGTGAA
>CALQLA020000103.1 GCA_943331295.2 Bordetella parapertussis
CATCTCGGGGCCGCTGACGAGGCCGATGTCGGGCTTGCCGCGCGCCGCGGCGACGCTGTACCCCGACATGTAGACTGCCTCGAAACCGGCGGCCTCGATCAGCATCGCGCCGAGCGCGTCGTGGCAGCCGGGCACCGCGACCGCCGCGCGGCGCGCGAGCAGCGCGCGCACGCGGGCGCCCGGCGTTCCGGCGGCCTGCGGCCTGTCGGGCGCGGTCATCGCTGGCGGCTCAGGACTTCGGCAGCGCAGCGGCCGCGCTCTTCACCGCGGCGGCGTCGAACTTGTTCGCGCCTTCGATGAACTGGTTGGTGTAGAGGTCCTTCGGGTCGAGCGGGCCTTCGATCTGCTTGTTGGCGCGCATGAAGTCGACCATCGCGGCGGCGGATCCGGCCGGCATCTCGCCCCACTTGGTGCCGGGCTCGATCTCCAGGTACTGCATCCGGGTCTTGACGATGTTGAGCGCCTGCTTCATCGCCGTCGCGTCGTCGAGGCCGGTCGGCTTGCTTGCCGGGAACATCTGCCAGTGCGCGCGGATCGCGCCTTCGGGATTGGCCATCGTGATCTGCGTGCCCTGGATCGAGCAGCGGAGCACCTTCTCGATCACCTGCGGCTGGTTCTTGATGAAGTCGTCGCGGACGAAGTAGGCGCTGCCGAACGTGAGCTTCTCGGCCGACGGCGACGTGAACTTGCGGAGCTTCAGGCCCATGTTCTCGGCGGTGGCGATCTGCGAATCCCATGTCCCCCAGACATCCACCTTGCCGCTCTTCAGCGCGGCTACCGCCTGCGCGCCCACGCCGGTCTCGACGAAGGTCACGTCCTTGGCGGGATCGAGGCCGGCCTCGGCGATCATCCCCTTGACGATGTCGACCAGGACCGCGCCGTAGGAGATCACGCCGATCGTCTTGCCCTTGAACTGGGCCACCGACTTGATCGGGCTGTCGTCCATCACGACCGGGAACTGGAAGTTGTGGCGGATGTTGAGGTACACCGACTTGATCGGCGCGCCCTTGGCGCGCGCGGTGATCGCGACGCCGGAGCCCATGTTGACGAACTGCGCCTGGCCCGACAGCACCGCCTGCATGCCGGCGGTGGAGTTGATCGGCTGGATCGTGACGTCGAGGCCCTCCTTCTCCCAGCACTTGGTGTAGAGCGGTATCGACGTGTTGTTGGCCTGCGAGACGTCGATCGCGGTCGTGCCGACGGCGATCGTCACTTTCTGCAGGTCGGCCGCCGCGGCGCCCGCGGCGACGCCGGCCATGGCGAGTGCGGCGACGAGTGCGCGCAGGCGGAACGGGGACTGGGTCATGTCTTCATCTCCTGGTGGGGGGCGATCAGCGCCCTTCGAATCGTGGCGGGCGGCGCTCGCGGAATGCGGTGCGTCCCTCGGTGAAATCCTCGGTCGAAAACAAGTGGGTCTGGCCGTCGAGTTCCAGCGCCAGCGCCGCTTCGAGCGACGACGTGTCGCGCGCGAACGCACGCCTCATCAGCGCGATGGCGACCGGCGGCCCGTCGGCGAAGCCCCGCGCGAGCGCCATCGCCCGCCCGACCGTCGCCTCGGGCGCGGCCAGTTCGTCGGCGAGCCCCAGCGCATGCGCCTCGGCGGCGTCGATCACCAGTCCGCCGTAGAGCAGGCGCTTGGCGTGGCCGATGCCGATCCGGCGCGGCAGCGACCACAGCAGGCCGAAGTCCGCCATCAGCCCGACCTTGGCGAACACCGCACCGAATTTCGCGACGTCGGAAGCGACGACGAAATCGCAGGCCGCGGCAAGCGACAGGCCGGCGCCGTGCGCGGCGCCGTTGACCGCGGCGACCACCGGCTTGGGTCCCGCTGCCAGCAGGCGGATGAGTTCCTGGCCGCGGGCCATCCGCGATCGTACCGCCTGCGGATCGAGCGCGGCGAGGCCGTCGAGGTCGCCGCCCGCGCAGAACGTGGGTCCGCTGCCGGTCAGGACGATCGCGCGGCACGCCGGCGCGGCCATCGCGGCCTCCAGCGCGCCGATCAGCGCCTCGCGCAATGGCGGCAGCAGCGCGTTGCGCTTGTCCGGAAGGTTCATCCGCACGAGCGTCACCGCGCCGTCGGCTTCCACCTGCACCGGGGCCGCCGACGGGCTCACCGGTCGAGCCCTTCGCGCACCACGCGCTTCGACTTGTGCGTGCTGCGCGGCAGCGTGTTCGCCGGCAGCAATTCGACGATCGCCCGCACCTGGAGCCGATCGCGCACCTGCCGCGCGAGGCCGTCGGCGGCGGCATCGGGCACCTCCGCGCCGGCGCGCTCGACGCGCAGCCGGATGCCGGTCAGGAAGCCGGTCGCGGCATCGAACACCGACGGGTCAAGGACGATCTGGTATTCGCCGGTCAGGCCGGGGAAGCTCCGCACGACTTGCTCGACCGCCGACGGGAACAGGTTCACGCCGCGTATCACCAGCATGTCGTCGGCGCGGCCCCGCACGCCGCCCGGCAGCCGCGCGTGGGTGCGGCCGCAGCGGCACGGCGCGCGGTCGCGGACGACGACGTCGCCGGTCCACCAGCGCACCAGCGGGCCGGCTTCCTTGTCGAGGTGGGTCAGGACCAGCACGCCCGGCTTGCCGTCGGCCACCGGCCGGCCGGAGGCGGCGTCGACGACCTCCGCGTAGGCGAAGTCCTCGGCGAGGTGCGGCCCCGCCTGGGCGGTGCATTCCCATCCGATCGGCTGGAACTCGAGGCTGCCGTAAGCGTCGTAGCAGCGGGCATCCCAGTCGGCCTCGAGCCTCGCCCGGGTGGCGGGGATGCTCGCGCCCGGCTCGCCGCCCAGCATGATCGTGCGCAGCTTCGACGCGCGCGGGTCGAGCCCCAGCGCGCGCGCGGTGTCGGCGAGATGGGCGAGGAACGACGGCGTGCCGGTGAGTGCCGTCACGCCGTAGTCGAAGATCGCGCGGAGTTGCCGCTCGCTGTCCTGGTTGCCGCCCGGGATGCAGGTCGCGCCGACGCGCGCGTAGCCCGCGGTGGCGCCCAGCCCGCCGACGAACCAGGCGTAGCCGAACAGGCATTGATAGATGTCGCCGCGGCCCACACCCTGCGCGTGCGCATAGCGGGCGTAGAGGCCCGCCCAGCGGTCGAGGTCGGCGTCGGTCCAGAACTGCGGCACCGGCGCCGCGGTGGTGCCCGACGAAAAATGCAGGCGGCGCACGTCCGTCAGCGGCGCGGCGATGAATTCGCCGTATGGCGGGGCGCGGCCGATCGAGTCCGTGTAGTCTGCCTTGCGCGTGAACGGCAGCGCGGCAATGTCGTCGAGTGCGGCGATGGCGTCGGCGGCGAAGCCCGCGTCGGCGAACACGCGGGCGTAGTGGGCGCTGGTGCGTCCCACGCGCGCGAGTTGCGCGCGCAGCCGCTCGAGCTGGTGCGCCTCGAGCCGGTCGCGCGACCAGGTCTCGCAGGCGTCGCGGGCTGTGCTGGCGGTGGCGACGCGGGCTTCAGGCGGCATAGGCCGCTCCCAGTCCGCGCACGCAGAACGTCGCGACGGAGGCTGCCGTCGCCTGCCGCTGCGCCTCGGTCTCGCCGCGCCGCGGGCGATACCAGATCGTGGTCCAGTTGAGTGCGCCGAGGAGTGCCTTGACCACCACGCGGACGTCCTGCGGCGGCAGCGCGCCGGCGGCGATCACGGCGTCGATCGTGCGCGCAAACATCTGTTCGTAGCGGTCGCGCAGCGCGAGGATCTCGCGCAGCGTGCGCCGCTGCTGCGGCGTGGTCTGGCCGTGCAGGTGCATCTCCAGCCCCTGCACGACGACACACTGGAACGCGATCTCGCGCATGATCACCAGCACGTGCGCGCGCGACATCGCCGCGAGCCGGGCGAGCGGGTCGGCGACGCCCTCGGCGGCCGCGCCGACGGCGTCCATCACCATTGCCATCGCCTCGCGGTGGACCTTGAAGAACAGGTCGGCCTTGCTGTCGAAGTGGTGGTAGATGCGGCCCTTGGTGCAGTCAAGGCGCGCGGCCACGTCGTCGATGCTGGTCGCGGCAAAGCCGCTCACCATGAACGCGTTGGCAGCGGCGCGCAGGATCTCGGCGGCCGAGTCGCCGCCGTCGTCGCGGGCGGGCGCGGCCCGGGCGCGGTTCGGGCGCGGCTCGGCGGCGACGCTCATCGCTTCGTTCCCAGCGCCTGCGCGCGGATGGCGCGGGCGATCAGCAGCCGCTGGATTTCCGACGTGCCCTCGTAGATCTCGGTGACCCGCTGGTCGCGGTACATCCGCTCGACCGGATTCGGCTTCACGTAGCCGGCGCCGCCCATGATCTGCAGCGCGCCGTCCACGATGTCGTGGCTCGCCTCGGTCGCGACCAGCTTGGCCTGCGCGGCGAGGACCGACGCCTCGGCGCCCGCGTCGTAGGCGGACGCCGCGGCGTAGGTCATCATCCGCGCCGACGAGAGCCGGCAGGCCATGTCGGCGAGCGCGAACGCCAGCGCCTGGTGGTCGATCAGCAGCGCGCCGAAGGTCTGCCGTTCCACGGCGTACGCGACCGCCGCGCGATAGGCGCCGAGCGCGATGCCGCAGCTCTGCGCGGCGACGCCGATGCGGCCGACGTCGAGTGCGCCGAACGCCATCCGCAGGCCTTCGCCCGGCGGCGCCAGCACGCGGGTGTCGGGCACCCACGTGTCGAGCGTGATCGTGCTGGTGCAGGTGCCGCGCATGCCCATCTTGTCTTCGAGCCGGTCGTCGGCGACGCCGTCGGCGGCGGCGTCGACCAGGAAAGCCGCGATGCCGCGCTTGCCCGAGCCGGGCACCGTTTGCGCGAACACGACATAGCGGTGGGCGACGCTGCCGCCGCCGATCCAGCATTTTTCGCCGGCGATCCGCCAGCCGGCGCCCTCGCGAACCGCGGCGGTGGTCATCGCGGCCGGGTCCGAGCCCGCGTTGCGCTCGGAGAGGGCGAACGAGATCATCTCGCCGCGCTCGACCAGCCCGCGCAGCAGCAGGGCCTTCAGCGCGGCGTCGGCGATGCGCAGCAGCGGGGCGGCGCCCAGCTGGATCGTCGCGACGATCCCGCTCGTCGACGCGCAGCCCTGCGCGATCGCCTCGACCACGGCGCAGTAGGCGGCGAGCGACGCGCCGCCGCCGCCGTAGGCCGCGGGGACGAACATCGTCGCGATCCCGCTTGCGCGCAGCCGCTCGACGCTTTCATGGGGGTAGCGCTGGGCGCTGTCGATTTCGGCGGCGAGCGGGGCGAAGTGGTCCGCGCACAGGCGCTCGGCGAGATGCTGCCAGCGGCGCTCCGCGGGTGCCAGCCGCGGGCCCCAGATCACGCCGTCGTCCGGGCTCGCGGTGCCGGTGTCGCTCGCGGTCATTGCCTTTTCCATTCCGGTCGGGGATCCCGATTGAGGTTCCGGGTGCTGCTCCGCGCGGCGGGTGTCCGCCGCATCTGGTCTGCCGCCGACATACTTGGTAGTATGCCGACGCGAGGCCGAAGCATACTGCCCGGTATGTCGATGGTCAACCCGCAGCCGGCGGGCCAAGCAAACGGGGGAGGGAAGGGATGGATGCCGCAACCAATCCGGAAGCGCCGATACGCGTGTTCTGGGCGCCTGCCTGCACCAGCTGCCTGCGCACCAAGGAGTTCCTTGCCCGCCACGCCATCCCGTTCGAGTCGGTCAACGTCCGGGCGATGCCCGGCGCGATGGACGCGCTCTACGCGCTCGGGGCCCGCAGCGTGCCGGTCGTCGCGCGCGGCGACCGCTACGTCTACGCGCAGTCGCTTGCCGATGTGAAGGCGTTCCTCGGGCTCGACGTCGCGATCGACGAGCCGCTGCCGCCGGCGGTGCTGGCCACGCGCGTCGACACCGTGCTGGCGAAGACGATCGGATTCCTGCACCAGATCCCGGGAGCCGTGCTCGACGCGCCTTTTCGCAACAGCTGGGCGCCGCCGCGCGGGCTCGCGCATCACGTCGTGCGGAGCGTCGAGGCGTTCCTCGAGGCTGTCGAGGCGCCGCGCGAACTTTCCTACGAGCTGATCATGGCAGGCACGCACGCCGTCGTTCCCGGGCAGGACATCGCCGGCTACGCCGACGCGGTGCGCCGCCGGTTCGCCGCGTGGTGGGCCGCGCACCGGGACCGGTCGTTCGCGACGAACGTCGCCACCTACTACGGCGACCAGACGCTGCACGAAGCGCTGGAGCGCACCACCTGGCACGCCGCGCAGCACGCGCGACAGCTGATGGTGGTGATCGAGAGCCTCGGCGCTCCCGTCACGACGCCGCTCACCGCCGCGGACCTCGCGGGATTGCCGCTGCCGGCGAAGGCCTGGGACGACGACCGCTAGCGCCGGGGGTGGAGCGCGCCGGCGGCGTCCGTTCGCCGCGGCACGCCGATTCGGGATATTCTTGGTCGTGGGCGTACGGGCGTGGACGGCAATCCGTCGTGGCGTGTCCGGTGGCAGGCTTGCA
>CALQLA020000104.1 GCA_943331295.2 Bordetella parapertussis
CGGCGACCGTGTTCCTGGGTGCGATGTACGGCGGCTACGTCGTGTCGCCGGTCAGCCTGCTCGCCCAGGATTCGCAGATCGAGTACACGCTCGCGCATTCGGGGACGCAGGTCGTGTTCGCGGCACCGGAGCATGCCGACCGGTTGCGGCTGCTGGCGGCAGGTGCGGGCAGCGCGGCCGTCATCCGGCCGACGGACCCGGACGATCCCGCGGCGGTGCGCGGGCAATCGGCGCCGCCCGACCCCGCACCGCCGGCCGCGGATTCGCCGGCGCTGCTGATGTACACGTCCGGCACGACGGGCGTGCCGAAGGGCGTCGTGCTGACCCACGCCAACCTGGTCTACGCCGGGCGCGCGGTCGCCGCGTCGCTCGCGCTGACGACGGCCGATCGCGTGCTGTCGTCGCTGCCGCTCTATCACATCAACGGCCAGTGCGTCGCCACGATCGGCCCGCTCGTCTCCGGCGGCAGCATCGTGATGCCGCACCGGTTCTCCGCGTCGCAATGGTGGGGGCTGGTCGAGCGCTACCGGCCGACGTGGATCAACGTGGTGCCGACGATCATCGCGTACCTGCTTCACGGGCCGGACCCGACGCCGGGCGGCGCCGACGCCTGCCGCGGCATCCGGTTCGGCCGCTCGGCGTCGGCGCCGCTGCCGCCCGAGCAGCACCGCGAATTCGAGGCCCGCTTCGGCATCTCGGTGCTCGAGGCGATGGGGCTCACCGAGTGCGCGTCGATCGCGTTTTCCAATCCGCTGCCGGCGGCGGCGCGCAAGTACGGCTCGCCCGGCCTGCCGCTGGCGCTGGAGGCGCGCGTCGTCGCCGCCGACGGCAGGGTGCTGGGCGACGGCATCGCGGGCGAGATCGAGTTGCGCGGCGACAGCGTGATGCAGGGCTACTTCAAGGATCCCGAGGCGACCGCGCGGACGCTGCGCCCCGGCGGCTGGCTCGCGACCGGCGACCTGGGACTGCGCGACGCCGACGGCTTCTACTTCATCACCGGCCGGCTGAAGGAACTCATCATCAAGGGCGGGGAGAACATCGCGCCGCGCGAGATCGACGAGGCGCTGCTGAAGCACCCCGCGGTGCTCGAGGCGGCCGCCGTCGGCGTGCCGGATGCGGACTACGGCCAGGAGATCGTCGCCTGCGTGGTGCTGAAGCCGGGCGCCGCGTGCACCGCCGAGGACCTCGCCGCGCACTGCCTTGCCGAGCTCGGGCGCTACAAGACGCCGAAGGCATACCGGTTCCTGGCCGAACTGCCGAAGGGCCCGTCGGGCAAGGTGCAGCGGTTGAAGCTGGTCGCCGCCGCGTCATGAGCACGCCATTGGGTCATGCGCATGCCTGGGGCGGTATGATCACGGTTCGCGCCCCGGTGCGGGCCCGCACCGGTCGTCGGGTGCACCCGTTCCCGGCGGCAGTCCCGTCCTCCCTCGTCATCGCCACGCGCACCACTCGCCAATGAACACGTTCCCGGTCCGAATCTGGCGCGGCGGCCCCGACGATCCGGAGGGCCGCTTCGACACGTTCGACGTGCCGCGCCTGCCCGCGCAGACGGTGCTGGACGTGGTCACCTACATCCAGCGCCGGCTGGACCCCACGCTCGCCTACCGGTTCGCCTGCCGCGTCGGCATGTGCGGCTCCTGCGCGATGACCGTCAACGGCCGCGCGCGATGGACTTGCCGCACGCACGTCGAGGCCGTCACCGGCGCAGGCGCGCTCGAGATCGCGCCGCTTGCGCACTTTCCGGTGGTCCGCGACCTCGTCACCGACATGAGCGGCTTCTTCGACAAGGCCGTCAAGGCGAAGGCCACGTTCGTGCCGACCGCGACCCGGGCCGATCCGTTCGCGCAGGTGGCGCCGGCGTCGCCCGCCCGCCGCGCGGCGGACGCGGCGATCGAGTGCATCGGCTGCGGCGTCTGCTACGCGTCCTGCGACGTCGTCGAATGGAACCGCGACTATCTCGGGCCGGCGGCGCTCAACCGGGCCTGGACCCTCGTCAACGACCCGCGCGACGGCGCGCGCACCGAGCGCCTCGCCGCCGTCGCCGGCGACGCCGGCTGCCACGCCTGCCACACGCACCAGAGCTGCACCGAGCGCTGCCCCAAGCAGCTCGCGCCGACGGCGTCGATCGCGGGCCTGAAGCGCGCCGTCGCGCTGGCCGCACTGCGGGGGGAAATCGAATGAGCATTCGCAGCGCGTTGCCCGCCCACCGCAGCCGCGCAGGACGGACGCGGCGATGACCCCGCAGCGGCGGCAGGCGTTGCTGTGGCTCGCGCAGCGCGCGAGCGCCGGCGTGCTCGCGGCCTGCATCGTCGTCCACCTCGCGACGATGATCGTCGCGGTGCGCGGCGGCCTCACCGCGGCCGAGATCCTGGGCCGCACCCGGGGCAGCCTCGCCTGGGCCGCGTTCTACGGCGTGTTCGTGCTGGCGGTGGCGATCCACGCGCCGATCGGCCTGCGGACGATCCTCGCCGAGTCGTCCGGCGGCCACCGCCGCCGGCTCGACATCGCGATGGCCGCGTTCGCGCTGCTGCTCCTCGCCGCGGGCACGCGCGCGATCGTCGCGGTGACCGTGGCATGAGCACGCCGGGCAGAGGCAATCCGGCGGGCGCCGCGATGCGCGAGCCGAAGGCGCGGACCAGCGACCGCCGCGCGCGCGGCCATGCCGGCTGGTGGGCGTTCCTCGTCCATCGCGTGTCGGGCCTCGCGCTGGCGGTGTTCCTGCCGTTCCACTTCTGGGCGCTGGGCCAGGCGCTGGAAGGCGAAGCGGTGTTCGGGAGCTTCCTGCGGTGGACGCAGCACCCGCTCGTCAAGGCGAGCGAGATCGGGCTCGTGTTCCTGCTGGCCGTGCATTTCGCCGGCGGGCTGCGCCTGCTGCTCGCCGAGTTCTCCGGCTGGCGGCGCGACTGGCAGCCGACGCTGATCGCGGCGACGGCGGGTGTGGCCGCGCTGTGCGCGCTCGCCTTCGCGCTGAACCTCGGATAGCGGGACGGAACCGACGATGAAGATTGCAGCGGACAGGATCGAGGCGGTCGCGAAGGACCTCTACATCCGGGCGCTCAAGGAACTGCCGCCGGACATCCGGGCCGGGTTCGACGCGCTGGCGGCGAAGGAGACCGGCACGACGGCGAAGGCCGTGCTCGCGACGATGATCGCCAACATCGCGGTCGCCGAGCGCACCGACAACCTGCTGTGCCAGGACACGGGCATCCCGATCTACAACGTGGTCGTGGGCCGCGGCGTCGAGTTGGACGGCCTCGCGCTGAAGGCGGCGATCACGCGCGGCTGCGAGCGCGCGACGCGCGAGTATCCGCTGCGCTCCTCGGTCGTGCACCCGCTGACGCGAAAGAACGCCCACACGTCGTGCGGCATCGGCGTGCCGGTGATCCACGTCGACTTCTCCGACGTGTTCGACGGCCTGCGGATCGAGATGATCCCCAAGGGCAGCGGCTCGGAGAACAACTCGTGGCTGAAGATGGCCATTCCCGCCGATGGCATCGACGCGATCCGGACGTTCGTCGTCGATTGCGTCATCGATGCCGGCGGCAGGACGTGCCCGCCGACGATCGTCGGCGTCGGCGTCGGCGGCACGGCCGACCTCTGCGTTCACCTCGCGAAGATTGCCGCGACGCGACCGCTCGGCACGACGTGCGCCGACCCGGACGGCGCCGCGCTCGAGGCGCAGCTGTCGGCGGCGGTGAACCTGCTGGGCGTCGGGCCGCAGGGGCTGGGCGGCGACAGCACGGCGTTCGCGGTGCACGTCGAACTGGCCGCGACCCACATCACGATGAACCCGGTCGCGGTCAACATGCAGTGCCATTCGGCGCGGCGGGCGAGCGCGCTGCTCACCGCGGACGGCGTGGACTTCGGGTTCTAGGCGGCGGACGGCGGCGAGGAAGCGAGGCGATGGCCCATCACGAATTCACCACCCCCGTCACCGAAGCGCAGGTGCGCGCGCTGAAGGTCGACGACACCGTCACGCTGCACGGCACGCTCTACGGCATCCGCGATGCGACGCAGATCGCGATGTTCGACCGCGGGCGCACGACGCGCTTCGATCTCGCCGGGCACGCGGTGATCCACACCGCCCCCAACGTGAAGAAGGTGCCCGTGTCGCCGGCCTACCCGGCCGGCTACGCGCCGGTCTGCGTGGGCACCACCACCAGCGGGCGCATGGAGCGCTTCACCCGGCCGCTGATGACGCAGCACGGCGTGCGCCTCGTCATCGGCAAGGGCGGGATGGGGCCGGCGTCGCTCGCCGCGTTCCGCGAACTGGGCGGCGCGTACCTCGCGATCATCGGCGGCACCGCGGCGCTCGAGACCACCTGGATCGAGGCGATCGAGGACGTCGACCTGGACGACCTCAACCCCGAGAGCCTGTGGCGCTTCCGCATCCGCGGCTTCGGCCCGCTCCGGGTGGCGATGGACAGCCACGGCGGCAGCCTCTACGACGTCGTCGCGACCCAGGCGCGCGCGAACCGCGCCGCGGCGCTGGCCGCGCTCGGCGTCAGGACCTGATGGCGCGCCCATTGAACATCAACCGCATCCGCACCGACATCCTGATCCTGGGCGCAGGCGGCGCCGGGCTGTTCGCCGCGCTGCACGCGAAGCGTGCCAACCCGGCGCTGTCCGTCACCGTCGTCGTCAAGGGGCTGCTCGGCAAGTGCGGCTGCACGCGGATGGTCCAGGGCGGCTACAACGTCGCGCTCGCCGCGGGCGATTCGATCGAGCGGCACTTCATGGACACGATCGACGGCGGCAAGTGGCTGCCCGACCAGGACCTCGCGTGGACCCTCGTCAACGGCGCGATCGAGCGCATCCACGAGCTGGAGAACGAGCTCGGCTGCTTCTTCGACCGCAATCCCGACGGGAGCATCCACCAGAAGGCGTTCGCCGGGCAGACGTTCGACCGCACCGTGCACAAGGGCGACCTGACCGGCATCGAGATCATGAACCGGCTGTCCGAGCAGGTGTGGGCGCGCGACATCGCGCGGCTGGAGGAGCATCGCGCGCTCGACTTCATCCCGGCTGCCGACGGCGCGCTCGCGGGCGTCCTGCTGGCGGACGTGCGCACCGGCGGCTACACGTTCGCACAGGCGCAGGCGGTGCTGCTCGCCACCGGCGGCGGGCCGACGATGTACAAGTTCCACACGCCGTCGGGCGACAAGAGCTGCGACGGCCTCGCGATGGCGCTGCGCGCCGGACTGCCGCTGCGCGACATGGAGATGGTGCAGTTCCATCCGACCGGCCTCCTTGCCGGCGCCGGCACGCGGATGACCGGCACGGTGCTGGAGGAGGGCCTGCGCGGCGCGGGCGGCTACCTGCTCGACGGCGCCGGCGAGCGGTTCATGCACCGCTACGACCCGCGCGGCGAGCGCGCGACGCGCGACATCGTTTCGCGCGCGATCGACGCCGAGATGCGGACCGGGCGGACGACGCCTAACGGCGGCGTCTACCTCAGCATGGGCCACCTCGGCCCGGACAACGTGCGCCGGCAGTTCAAGGGCATGGTCGACCGCTGCGCCGACTGCGGGTTCGATCTCGCCGCGGACCGCGTCGAGGTGGTGCCGACCGCGCACTACATGATGGGCGGTGTCGAGTTCGCCGCCGATTGCAGCACCGAGCGGCCGGGCCTGTTCGTCGCCGGCGAAGACTCCGGCGGCGTCCACGGCGCC
>CALQLA020000105.1 GCA_943331295.2 Bordetella parapertussis
CTCGGTCGCGAACACCGTGTAGGCCGACGCGAGCTGGACGAGGTTGACCGAGATGCCATGGCCGTAGGCGATCGTCGCCTGCTCGATCGGCTTCCACGACTTCGCGGGCCGCAGCCGGCCCCCGACCTCGCCGGGAAAGCCGGTCCGCGGCGGCGTGCCGAAGCCCGAGTCGGACAGCATCCGCCACATCGTCTCCGGCGGCAGCGACAGCGCGATCTTGGCGGCGCCGACGTTCGACGACTTCTGGATCACCTGCTCGACGGTCAGCGCCCCCGAGGCATGCGCGTCGTGGATCGTGTTGGGCCCGATCGTCAGCGTGCCCGGCGCGGTGTCGATGATCGTGTCGGGCCGCACCTTGCCGGATTCCAGCGCACTCGCGATCGTGAACGGCTTCAGCGTCGACCCCGGCTCGAACACGTCGGTCAGCGCGCGGTTGCGCATCTTGTCGCGGCTGACGCGGTTGCGCGCGTTCGGGTTGTACGTCGGCCAGTTGGCGAGCGCCAGGACCTCGCCGGTCTGGACGTCGAGGATGACGAGGCCGCCCGCCTTCGCCTTGTTGACCTCGATGGCGGCCTTGAGCTCGCGGAAGGCGAGGTACTGCAGCCGCGTGTCGATGGCGAGCGCCAGGTCGCGGCCGGCCTGCGGCGCGCGGATCGCGGCGACGTCCTCGACCGCGTCGCCGCGGCGGTTGATGATGACGCGCCGGCTGCCGGGACGGCCGCCCAGCCATTCCTGCTGCGCGAGCTCGATCCCTTCCTGCCCGGTGTCGTGGTCGCCGGTGAAGCCCAGGATGTGGCTGACCGTCTCGCCGCCCGGGTAGAAGCGGCGGTATTCGTTCTGGTCCTGGATGCCCTTGATGCCGAGGCGCGCGATGCGCTCGGCCACCTCGGGCGGCAGCTGCCGCGCGAGGTAGATGAAGTCGCCGGCGTCGGCGATCCGCTTCGCGAGCGCGTCGGGCGACGTCTCGAGCAGCCCCGCGAGCGCCGCCATCTGCTCGGGCGTGCCCTCGATCTTGCCCGGGAACGCCCAGATCGACTTCACCGGCGTCGAGATCGCCAGCACCTCGCCGTGGCGGTCGACGATGCGGCCGCGATGGGCGGGCAGCTCGATCGCGCGGCTGTAGCGGGAGCTGCCCTGCTCCTGCAGGAAGCCGTTGTCGATCCACTGCAGGTAAAGCGAGCGGGCGACGAGCCCGCCGAACAGGAGGAGCAGCAGCCCGAACACCAGCGGCGCGCGGAAGCGCGGCAGCGTCAGCACCGGCGGGGTCGCCCGGGCACGGGCGCCGAACGTGCCGATGGTCGTGGTCGCCCTCACGGCGCCACCCCCGGGACGAGCTCGACGCGGCCGGGGCCGGGCGTCTGCATCTTCAGCTGCTCGCGCGCGATCTTCTCGGTGCGCGCCGGCATCGCCCACGTCGACTGCTCGAGCTGCAACTGCCCGTACTCGGTCTCGAAGCCGCGCGCCGCCGCCTGCGCGCGCTCCAGCTCGACGAACAGCTTGCGCGCCTGATGGCGCGAGGTGACGAGCGACAGCGCGCAGGCGACCAGCAGGGCGAGGAGCAGGAGGTTCACGCGGACCATGGACGGGATCGGGCTGCGCCTAGGCGCGCGCCGGGGTGCCGAAGCCGGGCGGCACCGGATGCGCGGTGCGCTCGGCGACGCGCAGCAGCGCGCTGCGCGACCGGGGATTGGCCGCGACTTCCGCGTCCGACGGGTGCACGGCGCGGCCGACCAGCGAAAGCGGCGCGCCGGGCAGCTGGTCGGTGCGGATCGCGAGCCGCGCGAGACGCGGATCGCCGCCGTAGGGCTGCGCGGCCTGCGCGAACATCCGCTTGACGATGCGATCCTCCAGCGAGTGGAAGCTGATCACCGCGAGGCGCCCGCCGACCGCGAGCAGCGGCACGATGCGGGGCAGGATCAGCGACAATTCCGCGAGTTCCCGATTGACGAAAATCCGGAGAGCCTGGAAGGTCCGCGTGGCCGGATCCTGACCCCAATCACCCCGCGGGCGCGTGCGGACGGCTTGGGCCACGATCGCTGCCAGCTGTGCCGTCCGGACGATGGGTACGTCCGCGCGAGCCGCAACAATCGCTCTTGCAATCGATTGAGCAAACCGTTCTTCACCATAATCCCGTATCACCTCCGTCAATTCGCGCGGGTCGGCACGCGCGATGAACGCGGCCGCCGATTCGCCGCGCGTGGGGTCCATCCGCATGTCGAGCGGGCCGTCGGCGCGGAACGAGAACCCGCGCTCCGGGTCGTCGATCTGCGGCGAGGAAATGCCGAGGTCGAGCAGCGCGCCGTCGATGCGGTCGATGCCGAGGCCCGCCAGCACGTCGGGCAGCTCCGAGAACCACGCGCGGCGGAACGTGAACCGGGGGTCAACGCTGCGCGCGGCGCACTCCGCGGCCGCGGGGTCGCGGTCGAGCGCGACGAGCCGCCCGTCCGGGCCGAGTGCCGCGAGCAGCGCGCGGCTGTGGCCGCCGCGGCCGAACGTGCAGTCGACGTAGATTCCCTCGGCCCGCGGCGCGAGCGCCGCGATCGCTTCGTCGAGGAGGACGGGGACATGGCCGCCATCGGGCATCAGAGCGAGAAGCCGTCGAGTTCCGGCGGCAGGTCGCCGGCGGAGAAGGTGATCGCCTGCGCGGTCTGCTCGAGCCAGCGCGTCTCGTCCCACAGCTCGAACTTGTTGCCCTGTCCCACCAGGACCACGCGGTGATCGAGCCCGGCGAACTGCCGCAGCGCGGGCGACACCAGGATGCGGCCCGCGCCGTCGGCGTCGACGTCCTCGGCGTGTCCGACGAGCAGCCGCTGGAGGCGACGGATCTGCTCGTTGAACGACGACAGCGCCATGAGCCGCGCCTGGATCGGTTCCCACGCGGCGGCCGGGTAGAGGAGCAGGCAGCGGCTGGGATCGACGGTCAGCACCATCGCGGGGCGGGCGGTCTCGCCGGCGCCGAACAGCCCGTCGCGGTGGCGGGCCGGAATCGCGAGGCGGCCCTTGGCATCAAGGGCAAGATGCGTCACGCCCCGGAAAACCGGGCCGCTCGCCGCCGCGCTGATGCCTGCCTCCCCCATCCCGCCCCCGTCGCCCTGCCGGAAGGTGAGTGCCCGTTCACGGCATCCCGAGGATTCCGTTCGAACACCCTTTCCGCACCCCACTTTTACCCACTTCTTACCACCTATTTGAACTATAAGGGAACTGGGAGCGCGCGGTCAACGGTTTTTCATTGTTCCATCAAGGACTTAGCGCGAATGTTGCGAAAAATGATATTTCATTAAAAACAATTGCTTATGACACTATTCGAAAGTGAAATAAGAAGAGAAAGACCGCGCCGTAGCGATTTATCGCACGATCGTTCGATTCGTGCCGGTTTGATGCCGATCGGCCCACGGCGGCTCACTTTGGCGGTGCCAAACGCGCAGAGAACGTCGGCCGGACCCGCCGGATCGCCCGCGAACAACACCGGAATTCATGCCAATGGTATGATTTGTCACCGGCGGGGGTCCCGGCGCCTGCCTGTCACGACGGCTTGCAAAAAGTTGCAGTCCGCAGCACGATGACGGGTCATCATCCGTTCGATGCCGTTGGAAAAATGCGCTGCCATCCCTGATGAGGGACCGCGCGTAAATCGCGTCACAGTGGATTGTGCGCGCCGTTTGTGGTTTCGCGCCGCTTTGCAAGCATGAGATGACCGATGCGCCGTACCGCGTCCCCGCTCCCGACCCCGCCCCGCGCCGCTCGCCCCGCGCGGTCGGCCGCGTGTGCCCTCGCGCTCACCGCATTGCTCGCCGCGGCGCCCGCGTACGCGGCGCATCCCGCGCCGGGGTCGCCGCCGCCCTATGCGCCGGAACGGATGAGCCCCGCGGAGCTCGAGGCCGACGCGCTGCGCCTGCTGGAGCAGGCCACATGGGGACCGAACGATGCGCTCCTCGCCCGGGTCAAGGCCGTCGGCGCGGCGAAATTCATCGACGAGCAGCTCGCGACGCCGCAGGTGAAGTACACGGCGTTCGCGCCGTGGCCTGCGAGTCGCCCCGACACCTGCGTCGACGACAAGACGCTGCCGCTCACGCCCGCCTCCTACTGCGCGCGCGACAACTACACCGTGTTCCAGCTGCAGCGCGAGTTCTTCCGCAACGCGGTCATGGCGCCGGACCAGTTGCGCCAGCGCGTCGCGTTCGCACTGTCGCAGATCCTCGTCGTCGGCGCGTCGCAGGTCAGCCAGGCCTACGCGATGCAGCGCTACCAGCAGGTGCTGGCCGATCTCGCGTTCGGCAACTTCCGCGACCTGCTGACGCAGGTGACGCTGTCGCCGGCGATGGGCAACTACCTCGACATGGCGAACAACGTGAAGGCGAACGCCAAGACCGGGGTCCAGCCCAACGAGAACTACGCCCGCGAGGTGCTGCAGCTCTTCTCGATCGGCACCGTCGAGCTCGCGCAGGACGGCACGCCGCTCCTCGACGGGCAGGGCAAGCCGGTGCCCGCCTACGACCAGGACGAGATCGAAGGCTTCGCCCACGTGTTCACCGGCTGGACGTACCCGACGATGCCGGGCGCCGTGGCGAAGACCGCCAACCCGCGCTACTACGACGCGCCGATGGAGGAGCGCGCCGCGAGCCACGACGCCGGCGCGAAGCTGCTGCTGAACGGCGCCGTCGCGCCGGCCGGCCTCGGAATGGGCGCCGACCTCGCCAACGCGATGAACAGCCTGTTCCTGCACCCCAACGTCGGCCCGTTCATCTCGCGCCAGCTGATCCAGAAGCTCGTCACCGGCAATCCGTCGCCCGCGTACGTGGGCCGCATCGCGGCCGTTTTCAACGACAACGGCGCCGGCGTGCGCGGCGACCTCCGCGCGGTCGTCCGCGCGATCCTGCTCGACCACGAGGCGCGCGGCCCCGTGAAGGCCGACCCCGCCTACGGCCGCCTGCGCGAGCCGGCGCAGTTCGTGATCGCGGCGGCGCGCGTGCTCAATGCGCGATCCGACGGTGTCTACCTCCGCGCGCAGTCCAGCGCGCTCGGACAGCCGGTGTTCGACGCGCCCTCCGTCTTCAACTTCTACCCGCCCGACTACGTCGTGCCGGGAACGGCGATCCTCGGGCCCGAATTCGCGCTGCAGAACACGTCGACGGCGCTCGCCCGCGTCAACTTCGTGAACAGCCTCGTCTTCAGCGCGGCGATCAATCCCGACGCGACGGTGTACGGCGCGACGGGGACGCAGCTCGACTGGAGCGGCTACACCGCGCTCGCCGGGGACCCGCGCGCGCTGGTGGCGAAGCTCGGCACGCTGCTGCTGCACGGCACGCTGTCGGCGCCGGCGCAGGACGCCATCGTCGCGGCGGTGAACGCGGTGCCGGCGACCGATGTCCTCACCCGCGCGAAGACGGCGGCGTACCTCGTGCTGTCGTCGGCGCAATACCAGGTGGAACGATGACCGCCCCGCACCCCTCCTCGCCCGCCGCCGCATCGAAGGTGCGCGCATGAGCGCGCCGGGCCGCCCCAAGCGCGAATACCGGAGTGCGAAGCACGAAGGTAGTCCAGTGAGCGCGCCGGGCCGCCCCAAGCGCGAATACCGGAGTGCGAAGCACGAAGGTAGTCCAGTGAGCGCGC
>CALQLA020000106.1 GCA_943331295.2 Bordetella parapertussis
CCGGGTGGTTGCGCAACCGGGCACTATTGCCCCGGGTTTCGCTCCGCTCAACGCCGGGCTACGCTGGCAATTGAATCATAGCTTCAGCGCGGCGATGCCGGCCACGACGCTCGCCGCGCCAACGATGCGGGGCAGGGTGAAGCCTTCCTTCAGCCACACGGCGCCGATCAGCGCGGCGAACAGCACCGACGTCTCGCGCAACGCGGAGACCGCGGCCACCGGGGCGCGGGTCATCGCCCAGAGCACGATCGCGTATGCGCCGAGGCTCGCCGCGCCGCTCGCGAGCCCGCGGCGCCAGCTGCGGCCGAGGTAGGCGGTGGCGCTGCGCCCCCGGCGCCAGTGGATCCACGCGAGGAAGGGAAAGCACTCGATGAAGGTGAGCCAGACGACGTAGCTGCCCGGGTTCCCCGACGCGCGGGCCCCGGCGCCGTCGATAAGCGTGTAGACGGCGATGATCGCGGCGTTGCCGAGCGCCCATGCCGCCGCCGCGGGCGGATGTCCGCCACGCCGGACGAAGGCGATGCTGACGATGCCGGCGCAGATCAGCGCGACGCCGGCGGCGATCTGGAGCGTCGGCCACTCGCCGAGGAACACGATGCCGAGCAGCGTGACGAGCAGCGGGGCCGTGCCGCGCATCAGCGGGTAGGCGAACGACAGGTCTCCGGTCCGGTAGGCCTGGGCGAGCGTGATGTAGTACGCGAAGTGCACGACCATCGATGCCGCGGCGAATTTCCACGCGGCCGGGTCCGGCAGCGAAACGAACGGGATCAGCAGCAGGCTCCAGAACGCCCCGCCGGCGACCACCGTCGCGGTGTCGAGCAGCGGGTCGCCGCCCGGCGCGCCCTTCAGCAGCGCGTTCCAGCCGGCATGCATCGCGCCGGCGGCAAGCACCGCCAGCGTGACGCCGAGCGTGAGTTCGGATGCGGGCATCGGGGGCTGCGGAAAGGTGCTCTAAGCCACGTGCGGCTTGCGCTTCTGCCAGCCGTCCTTGTCGTTGGCGCTGGCATCGGCGTCCGCTCCCTGCGGGGCGGAATCCGGAACGGCTTCGGGCGATTCCCTGAGGCGGGTCTTGGCCAGCACGCCGGCTTCCTCGAGGATCGGGTACGCGATCGACGCGATGTGCGAGTTGATCCGGCGCAGGTCCGAGATGAGGTCGAGGTGCAGCGACGACGTCTCGATGCTCTCCAGCGTGTTGCCGGCGAGCCGTCCGAGGTGCGAGTCGGCATAGGCGCGCTCGAGCTCGCGGATCAGGACTTTCTGCGCGAGCAGCTCCTGCGCGCTCTTCAGGTCGCCGTTCATGAACACCAGGAGCCCCAGCCGCAGGTTGGACATGAGCCGCGCGTGCAGGTCGCAGATCTCGGCCATGCCTGCCTCGGAGAAGTTGCGGCCCTTCTCGATCTTCTTCTCCTCGACGTCGATGACGATGCGCTCGATGATGTCGCCGATCTGCTCCATGTTGATCGCGAACGAGACGATGTCCGCCCAGCGGCGGCCCTCCTTCTCGCCCAGCGCCTCGCGCGAGATCTGCGTCAGGTACATCTTCACCGCGGTGTAGAGCCCGTCGACGACGTCGTCCATCTTGCGCAGCCGCAGGGCCAGCGCGCGGTCGTTCGTCTTCAGCACCGTCAGCATCCCGCCCAGCATTTCCTCGATCGCGTCGCCGATGCGCAGCGCCTCGCGGGCGGCGCAGGAGATGGCGAGTCCCGGGGTGGTCAGCGCCGACGGGTCGAGGTGCCGCGGCTTGGCGCGGTTCTCGCTCTGCGGCCGCGCCGGCATCAGCCGCTCGGCGATCCGCGCGATCGGCTCGGTCAGGAACAGGAACACGACGGCGATCGCGCAGTTGAAGACCAGGTGGAAGAGCACGACCTGCTGCGATTCCTCGGCAAGCCGCGCCAGCATCGGCTCGACGGCGCCGAGCAGCGGCACGGCGATCACGCAGCCGATCAGCTTGAACAGGAAGTTGCCGAGCGTGACGCGGCGGGCCTCGGGGGGCGAGCGGGCCGTGGTCAGCATCGCGAGCAGCCCGCTGCCGAGGTTGGCGCCCAGCACCAGGCCCATCGCGACGTGGATGCCGATCACGTGCGTCGCCGCCAGCGTCGCCGTCAGCAGCACCACCGCGAGGCTCGAGTAGCAGAGGATCGCGAGCGCTGCGGCGACGACCATGTCGAGCAGCGTGTCGCCGGTCAGCGAGGCGAAGATCACCTTGACGCCGGTCGCCTGGCTGATGGGCCGCGCGGTGAGCATGATCCACTGCAGCGCCAGGATGATGAGCCCGAGCCCGATCAGGATGAGGCCGAAGCGCCCGATCGTGGTTTCCTGGCGCGCGAGGAACAGCACGACGCCGGTGAAGATGAGGAGCGGCGACAGCCACGACAGGTCGAACGAGAACACCAGCACCATCAGGCTGGTGCCGACGTCGGCGCCCAGCATCACGGCCAGCGCGGGCGCGGTGCCGATCAGACCCTGGCCGGCGAACGCGGCGACGATCAGCGCCGTGGCCGTGCTGCTCTGGATGAGCCCGGTGACGCCGAGGCCCGCGAGCAGCGCCGTGAAGCGGTTGCGGACGCTGCGGCGCAGGATCCGCCGCAGGTCGCCGCCGAAGATGCGCAGCACGCCGGTGCGCACGTTGTACGTGCCCCAGACGAGCAGCGAAACGCCGGCCAGCAGGTTGAGCAGGCTCTGCATCGGCTAGGCGGTGTCCGCCTCGACGGCGGTCAGCGCCGCGTCGATGATCGCGAACGCGCGGTCGAGGTCCTCCGGCGCGATGATCAGCGGGGGGGAGAGCGTCAGGACGTTGCCCTGGCCGACCTTGAACGACAGCCCGTTCGCGAGGCAGTGGTACATCACGCGCTCGGCCTCGTGCCGTGCCGGCGCGCCGTTGCGCGCGAGCTCGATGCCGAGCAAGAGGCCGATGCCGCGGACGTCGCCCACCAGCGGGTGCGCGCGCTTCAGTTCCGCCATCCGGACGAGCGCCCGCGCGCCCTCGCGGCGCGATTTCTCGAGCAGCCCCTCGTTCTCGATCACCTCAAGGGTGGCGAGCGCCGCGGCGCAGCCGACCGAGCTCTTCTCGTGCGTGTAGTGGCCGAGCGCGCGGTCGCCGGCGACGTCCAGGTCGCCGCGCGCGATCAGCGCCGCCATCGGGAACACGGCGCCGCCCAGGCCCTTGCCCAGCACGACCATGTCGGGAACGATGCCGTAATGCTCGAACGCGAACATCCGGCCGGTGCGGCCGAGGCAGATCGGCACTTCGTCCAGGATCAGCAGCGCGCCGTGGCGGTCGCAGGCGTCGCGCAGCAGCCGGTAGTAGCCGGGCGGCGGGATCTGGACGTCGGTGCAGCGAACGGTCTCGACGATCACCGCGCCGATGTCCTCCTCCTTGCCGAGGACGTACTCGAGGTATTCGGCGCAGCGCAGGCTGCAGGTGCCGCCGCAGCCGAAGCGGCAGGCGCCCGGGTCGCAGGGCGGCGCGTGCTCGGTGCCCGGCATCAGCGGACCCATCCCCTTGCGGAACACCGCTTCGCCGCCGATCGAGATCGCGTCGAGCGACGCGCCGTGGAACGAGTCCCACAGCGACAGCGTCTTGTGCCTGCCGGTGGCGATCCGGGCGAGCTTCAGCGCCATTCCGATCGCCAGCGTGCCGCCCGGCGCGAACAGCACCTTCGACAGCGGGTCGGGGGCGAGCGCCGCGAGCTTGGCCGCGAGGTCGACGGCGATCGCGTTGGTGAAGCGGCGCGGCGAGAAGGGCAGGGTGTCGAGCGTGCGCCGCACGGCGTCCATCACGTGCGGGTGGCGGTAGCCGACCTGGTGGACGTTGTTGCCGTGGAAATCCATGATCCGCCGGCCGGCGACGTCCTCGAGCCAGATCCCGTCGCAGGACGCGACCGCGTCGAAGCACGGCGTGGACAGCGACTGGTGCAGGAAGTGGCGGGCGTCGGCGTCGACGAGTTCGCGCGTCGCCCCGGTGACGTGCTCCGCCTCCCACGCGCGCCGCAGCGGCGACAGGTTGACGTCGCCTTCGGCGGAGAGGTCGGCGCTCGCGCGGTCTACCACGGCAGCGAATAGGTCTTGGTGTTGGTGAAGCTCTTCATCGCTTCCTGCACGCCTTCCTTGTAGCCCAGCCCCGAATCCTTGATGCCGCCGAACGGCGTCAGCTCGAGCCGGTACCCGGGAACCTCGCGGACGTTCACGCTGCCGACGTTGAGCTCCGAGATGAAGCGGGTGATGTAGTCGAGGCGGTTGGTGCACACCGCCGACGACAGTCCGTAGTCCGTCCCGTTGGAGATCCGGATCGCGTCGTCGATGTCGTCGAAGCGGATCACCGGCGACACCGGGCCGAAGGTTTCGTACCTGACGACCGGCATGTCGGGCGTCACCCGGTCGAGCAGCGTCGGCGAGTAGAGCGCGCCGCGGCGGACGTTGCCGTGCAGCAGCTTCGCGCCGCGCGCGACGGCGTCGTTGACCTTCTGCTCGAACGAGATCGCGGCCGCCTCGTCGATCACGGTGCCCATGTCGAGCTTCGCGTCCATCGGGTCGCCGTAGGTCCACGCCTGCGTCTTCGCCAGCAGCATCTCCACGAAGCGGTCAGCCACCGCGCGGTGCACCAGCATCCGCTTCACCGCCGTGCAGCGCTGGCCGGAATTCTTGTAGGAGCCCGCGGCAGCGAGGCTCGACGCCTCGTCGAGGTCGGCGTCCTCCATCACGATGATCGGGTCGTTGCCGCCCAGCTCCAGCACCTGCCGCTTGTAGACGGCGCGGCCGGCGATGTACTTGCCGATCGGCACGCCGCCCGTGAACGTGACGAGATCGACGTCGGCGTTGACGAGCATCTCGTCGGCGATTTCCTTCGGGTCGCCGGTCACCACGGAAAACATTTCCGGCGGCAGCCCCGCCTCGTACAGCACGTCGGCCAGCAGCAGCGCCGACAGCGGCGTCTTCTCGGTGGGCTTCAGCACCATCCGGTTGTTGGTGGCGATCGACGGCGCGACCTTGTGCGCCACCTGGTTCAGCGGGTGGTTGAACGGCGTGATCGCGGAGATGGCGCCCAGCAGCGGCTCGCGCATCGTGTACACCTTGCGCTTCTTGCCGTGCGGCGTGAGGTCGCAGGAGAAAACCTGCCCGTCGTCCTGCAGCGCCGCGTTGCCCGCGAACACCAGCACGTCGCAGGCGCGGCCCACCTCGTAGAGCGAATCCTTCTTGCAGAGTCCGCACTCGGACGTGATGAGGTCCGACACCTCGTCGGTGCGCGCGCGCAGCACCTCGGCCGCGCGCAGCAGGATCCGGTAGCGGTCGTGGCGCGTGAGGGGAGAGCGGAAGCCCTTGGCGATCGCGAACGCGCGGCGGATGTCCTCGACCGAGGCTTTCGGCACCGTGCCCACCAGCGCGCCCGAGTAGGGGTTGCGCACCTCGATCACGCGGTCGCCGCCGACGCGCTCGCCCGCGATCCGCATCTTCTCGCGCAGCACGCCGCCGTGGCGCAGGTCCGCGA
>CALQLA020000107.1 GCA_943331295.2 Bordetella parapertussis
AGCAGGTTGATCGTCAGCGCGATGGTCGAGATGAGGCCCATCAGCCGGTAGTAGACGCACATGAAGATCGCCATCACGATGAAGCCGTAGGCGACCGAGTTGAAGCCCTTGTCGATGTTCTCCTTGCCCAGCGACGGGCCGATCGTCCGCTCCTCGACGATCTCCATCGGCGCCGCCAGCGCGCCGGCACGCATCATCAGCGCGATGTCGCTGGTTTCGCGCGTGTTCATCTGGCCGATGATCACGATGCGGCCACCGCCGATCTCGGCCAGGATGTTCGGCGCCATGATCACTTCCGTGCGCGCCTTCTCGACGAGGATCACGGCCATCCGCTTGCCGATGTTGTCGCGGGAGTGGTCGCGGAAGATCCGTGCGCCGGCGCTGTCGAGGACGATGTTCACCACCGGCGCGTTGCTGGTCGGGTCGAACGCGGGCTGGGCATCGACGACGTGGTCGCCGGTCAGCACGACCGCGCGCCGTACGAGGATCGAGCCGCCGCTCCGGAATGGCAACAGGTCGCTGCCGTACGGCACCTGCCCCACGAGCGCGCGATCCTGGGCGCCGGGCTCCTCGTTGACCATCCGGATCTCGAGGGCGGCAGTACGGCCGAGGATGTCCTTGGCGCGCGCGGTGTCCTGCACCCCAGGAAGCTGGACAGCGATACGATCGGCGCCCTGCTGGACGATCACCGGTTCGGCCACGCCCAGCTCGTTGACGCGGTTGCGCAGGATCTGGGTGTTCTGCGTGACGGCCAGCTGCTGGATCCGCTTGTCGGCCTCGGGACGGAGCGACGCGATCAGGCGCAACTCACCGCCGGCGGTGTCGGTCTCGCGGAGGGAAAGGTCCGCAAAGGCGAGCCCGATCTCGTTGCGGGCCCGCGTCCGTTCCGAACCATCGGACAGGCGGATCGCGATGTTCGCTCCCTCGCGGCCAACGCCCGCGTACTGGACCTTCTTCTCCCGTAGCAAGGTGCGGATGTCGCTGGCGTAGCGATCGATTGCCTTGTCGACCGCCGCCTTCGTCTCGACCTGCAGGAGGAAATGGATACCGCCGCGCAAGTCGAGCCCGAGATACATGGGCAACGCGCCGATCGCAGCCAGCCACGATGGCGACGACGACAGCAGGTTCAGCGCGACGATGTAGTTCTCGCCGAGTTTCGACTGCAGCACGTCCTTTGCCTTCAATTGCGCGTCGGCGTCGGCGAACCGGAGCTTGATGCCCGTCGGATCGAGCGTAGCGCCGGCGTGTCGGATGCCGGCCGCGGAGAGCGCCGAGTCGGCCGTCGTCAGCAGCGCGTTGTCCAGCGGCACGGACGCGCGGCTGGACGACACCTGCACGGCGGGCGCCTCGGGATAGAAATTCGGGAGCGTGTAGACAAAACCGACGGCCAGCGCAACGACGATCGCAAAGTACTTCCAGCTCGGGTACCGATTCATTGCGCTACTCTAGCGGACATTTCCTGGGTGGCGCCGACTGGATGGCAGGACGTACGGCGCGGGAGTCGACGGCGGGTCGACATCAGGCCGACCGCGGTTGACCGAAGCGCGCGAATCCCCCGATACTCGAAGCGGCCCCCAGTCCCCGTCCCCGAACCCGGTACCGAACAGCATTCAATGAGCATACCAACCCGCATCAACCTCGGAAGTGGAAAATCGTTCAGCCCGTCGATGTTGAACATCGACATCAACGACAGCTGGCAGCCGGACATCGTCGTCGATCTCAGCGACCCGCTCGACCACTCGCGGACCTTCGAGACAACACGCTTCGGGCCGCTGCGACTGGAGTCCGGGCGATTCGATGCCATTGCGGCGATCGACGTGCTGGAGCACGTCGCCAACCTGGTTTCGCTGATGACCAACTGCCTCGATCTGCTGCGCATCGGCGGCGAGTTCCAAATCAAGGTCCCCTACGACCTGTCCTATGCGGCGTGGCAGGATCCCACGCACGTCCGTGCCTTCAACGAGAACAGCTGGCTCTATTTCACCGACTGGTACTGGTACCTTGGCTGGACCAAGGCCCGATTCGAGGTCGCAAGTCTCTGGTATGCGTACCACCCGATCGGACAGCAATTGTCCGCGGAAGGCATGGCCCCGGACCTTATCCTCCGCACGCCGCGGGCGGTGGATGCAATCGACATCGTGCTCCGGAAGCGGCTTCTGACCGTCGAGGAACGGTCCCGCGTCGATGCCTACCTGACCCCGGCCGACCGGCTCCCGGCAAGCTGATCAACCGGCTATGCGTCGCCAAGAGCGACGCGCAGGAAATCCGCCTGCCGCTGCGCCCGAAACAACTCGAAGCCGCGGCCGGCGACCGCGGCGCGCGCCGCCGGATCGGCAACATACCGGCGGCACAGTTCCGGCAGCTCCGCCTCGCTCCCGAACACGATGCCGTCCCGCAGGCTCGCCTCGGCGCGGTCGGCGCCCAGACCCGGCTCGGAGATCACGAAGCGCCGGTTCGCCAGCAGGTACGAAATGCGCACGATCTCGAATACCTGCTCCGGGTAGGCATGCAGGTTGAGGACGATCTTCGAGCGCGCGATCCACGCATCGCGCTCGGCGCCGTAGACCGCGAACAGCCGGTGCACGCGCAGTCCCGCGGCCTCGATCGCATCGAGGATCGGGATGCGCCGGCCGAAGATCGCGCCGCAGAAAAGCACATCGATATCCTCGTCGACGGCCGGGGCGATGCGCGTGAGGCAGGGCGCATAGCCGATGCCGCACTGCCAAATCCGCGGTACGCCCCTCGCGCCGAGCGCTGCGATGTTGCGCTCGGAATAGTCCCAGACCTCGTGATCGCGCAGAATGGCAAGGTAGTTCTCGGACAGCCAGCCGCTCGCCTCCGATACCTGCTCGAGATTGAAGACGATCGCGTCGTCGGGAATCGTCATTCCCGGCGAGGACGGCAGGAGGTTCGCGCCAAGGACGACGCCGCGCCCGATGATGTCCTTCGGGTCGTGCACGATGGGCACCACCTCGCCCAGCTCGGCGAACGCCTGCTGCAACCCCTGCGCGACCTCCACGAACGCGCCACTGTGCACGTAGCCCGGGTACGTGATGATGCAGATCGAGTAGCGGGCGCGCACGGCTGCCGGCGGCCGGGGCTTGGCGGCACCGAGGAAGAAGCCGAGGTTCGCCTCGACCCTCGGGCGCTCGGACGCCGGCAGATGCCCCTCCGCCAGCAGCCGCTGCGTGATGGCGAGGCCCTCGTCGATCGCGCCGACGTACGAGCCGGCAACGGACTGCTCGTCAAGGCTGCGCCAGGCGTAGACCGACGCGTCGACGAACAGCAGGTCGGCCGGGCGCGGGATCGCGGCCGCCTGCTTCGCGAAGAGGTAGGCGCTTGCGAATTCTCCACGCTCGCGGTGAAAGCGGGCGAGCTGGTAGAGCGGCTCGGCGCGCCGCGGCCGGAACTGGTACGCCGCGAGGTAGGCGGCCTGGATCTCGCCGACCGACGCCTTCAGCGCCTCGCTCGTGCGGCCGATCTCGTAGAGCGCCGTCCACGTCTCCTCGTCCCAACCCGGCATCGCGGCCCGGCGGCGGTAGACGTCGCGCGCCCTGCCCGGCTCGCCCGCATCGCGCCAGCTCTGCGCGAGGTAGAACATGTACCTCGCGTTGTCCGGCTCGGTGATCAGCGCCCGTTCGAGGATCGCCGCGTCCTTGCGGTAGGTGTTGGGGTCCCGCGCGCGCGCGCCGTCATGGGAGACGACGATGTGCGGCCACTCGAGCCTGCCCTTCTGCGCCTCCGGCGTCGAGGCGAGGTACTCGTGCAGCACGCCCACCCAGCGCCACGCGAGCCGGGTTGCGACCACCGCGCAGCGGCTGTAGACGGTACCCGCGTATTCGACTTCGAGGTAGTAGGCGTCGGCCACGAGCGGCGGCATCGCGGAGCCCGCGGGCGCGCGCAGCACTTCGTCGGCATCGATGAACAGCAGGTACTCGGCCTTGTCCTTCGCGAGTTCAAGCGCCTCGGTGCGGTTGTGCGCAAAGTCGCGCCACGGGCGCTCGTGCAGTTCGCCGGGCATGTCCGCCATCAGGGTGCGGATGATGTCCTGCGTGCCGTCGGTTGAACCGGTATCGACGATCACCCAGGTGTCGATGAAGGGACGCACGGACTCGAGGCAGCGCCGGATCACCGGGGCCTCGTTCTTGACGATCATGTTGAGGCAGATGCGCGTCATCGCTGCGATCGTGAATTCCACTGTCGATTGAGGGAGAGCGTGGTGCCTGATGGTATCGGGTGGCGCATCGCGGCGGCAACGCGGCGACCCTTCAATCGACGGGCTGGGCGTCGGCGTTCGTTGTGCCGTCGCTGCGCCCCGGGCAAAAACAGGAGGCCCCGAAGGGCCTCCCGATTGCCTGGAACGTTCGATGCATCCCGGCCGGACTAGGTCGGAGACCTCCACCTCGCGCAGGACGATGGAACCGTAGTCCTGGCTCCCGACACGTCCGCGGACCTAGTTGCCGACACAGACGTAGCCCACGGTACCGGTACTGGTGGTCGTGTTGGTGATGGTCATGCTCGCACCCGACGTATAGGTCACGTAGTAGTGCGGGCTGACGGCCGTGACCCCGACATCGGTGACGTTGCAGAGGTAGCTGGTCCCGGAAGTGAACGCCGATGCCCCGCCGAAGGTCACGGTTGCCACGCCGGCAGCGAGGACCGCGGTTCCCATCGTGGTGTGCGGGGACCCCAGCTGCACGGCACCGGACGCATCCAGCACGAACGTGAATGTGCGTCCCTGACTGACAACGTCGCTGCCGCTTCGGGCGACCCGGACGGCAACCTTGTCGCCAGCGGCGAACGTCGTCGAATGCGTCGTATCGCTGCAGGTGGTCGCCGCATTCGTGATCGCGCAGGTGATCCCGGTCGTCGCGCCGTTCTTGAACACCGTGAAGGTGAACGTCCGGTTCGCGTTACCGGGGGCTGCGCTCATCGTGACGGTAAACGGGTTGGTGGCGGTGCCGCCGAAGGTTCCGGGGTTCGCCCACGTGGTGTCGCAGGCGCCCGGATTCGTGGTCGCGACAGGCGTGCAGGCCGCGGTGACCGAACTGTAGGCCGTCGAGTTCGTCGTGGTCGTGTAGGTGCCGTTCGCATTCCCGGTGACCGATAGCGGGCTGCCGTTGATGTAGACGGCCGCGTCCGCGCCGGTAGCGCCGGTAGCCCCGGTTACACCGGTCGCCCCCGTGGCGCCATTGGTACCGTTGCTGCCGGTTGCGCCGGTAGCACCCGTCGCGCCATTGGTGCCATTGTTACCCGTTGCACCGGTGGCGCCCGTCGCGCCGTTGGTCCCGTTATTACCGGTCGCTCCCGTGGCACCGGTCGCGCCGTTGGTTCCGTTGTTGCCGGTCGCACCCGTGGCACCGGTCGCGCCGTTGGTCCCGTTGTTGCCGGTCGCACCCGTGGCACCGGTCGCGCCGTTGCTCCCGTTG
>CALQLA020000108.1 GCA_943331295.2 Bordetella parapertussis
CCGATAGTCCGGTCAGCCACGGCTGGTCTGGGTACGGTGGTGGTGGTCGGATGGAGTCGTGGTGTCGCCTGATCTGGCCGAGGAAACGTTCCTCGAACTGCAGGTGGAGATCGCTGAGCAGTTGCGCGATCACCGACGCAGTTTCGTCGCTGATTGGTCCCAGTTGATCGACGAGGTCGGGGCGCGCCTCGCGGCGCTGGCTGTGGCCCGCCTTCATCGCAGCACCCCGGCCTTGCGTGCGGCTGGTTTGCTGGGGGATGCCGGGGTGGCGAACAGCTCGAGAAACAGCTCGCCGTCGAGTTGCATCACCTCGCGCTGCATCGCCGCCGTCAACAACTGCGCGCCGAGGTTGGTCATCACCCGGTAGTTGCCGCCGGCACGCTCGCACAGCGTCTGCTTGAGCGAGGGCGTCATCAGTCCGGGGGTGCCGGCGGTGCTGAGGAGATGATCGAGACAGGCGGAGAGCTCGTCGCGCGCGGCGTAATCGAGCGACAGCCGCACCCGCATGCGGGTGCCCGGCGGCACTCGTCCTGGTCGATCTCCTGCTGCAGGCGAAAGAAGCGCCGGCCGTCCTCGGCAGAAAGGGCCATAATCGCAAGGTGTCCGTCGTCAACAAACGAAGACTACCCTTGCGGATCGTCAGGTCGAGATCCGTGAGGGTTCCCGCCCGCTATACCTCACCCAACTTGACCACATCCCCGGAAATCAACCTCGGGAAGCGTGAGCGCCCTCACTGGCGACCGTTCTCGGCTACGCGTCCGACCGAAGGCGAACTTCCGCTCGGCCCCGGACACCGGACGCTCAGTTCACGCTCGTCAACCGGCGGTTTCGGCCACCAGTTGACGTTGACCCGCCGCACCGGGATGCATGGTTCAGACGGGTAGCAGACGTTGCCGGCGGCGGATCGAACTAGCGGCCACTGATGCTACATCGCGGCGCCAACAATGGCGCCGGTGCCATCTGTTCCTCAGCGGTCGCCCGTAGCGCCCGCCATGGCCGGCGCTCGTCCTTTTCGGTACGATCGCCGCATGTCCGAAGTCGACGCCCGCACCCTGCGTGCGCTGCAACTCTCGATCGCCACACACTTCGCGGAGGGTCGCGGGATCTCGCTCGAGGCTGCGCTGGCGGAAGTCGAGTGCAACACGAAG
The DNA here is from genome assembly GCA_943331295.2 of Bordetella parapertussis. Lineage (GTDB taxonomy): Bacteria > Pseudomonadota > Gammaproteobacteria > Burkholderiales > Casimicrobiaceae > CAIWHR01. The sequence goes on from CALQLA020000108.1 coordinate 1,149, forward strand.
CTCCGACGCGAGAAGTTGAAGCGCGCCGCGGCGGGACTAGACTCGGCACCGCGGCGCTACCACCCCGCGCGCGAGGCATGCGCGTCGCTCGTTCCATCGGCCATCGTGCCGGGGCCGGGCGTCGAATTCGCGAGCACGCGCATCTGCCCGGCGCTGCCGCGGATGCGCGAGGAACTGCTGCAGAAGTTTCCGAATGAGAGGCATTCGCATTAAATGATAGAGCAATTAGTTGCAGCCATTTCCGCGTCGAAGCGCGTAGACTCGTCGCAGGGAGCAATCGACCGGAAGGGCTGACGGCCCCGCGGTTCGGCGCATGCCTCGGACGCGCCGACCGCAGGACCGTTGACCCGCGTGGGCAATGCGAAACGAGAGCAGTGCAGCAGCAGGCACCAAGTGGTCGGCCATCGCCGCGCTTGGGTTCACGTTGGCCTATGGCATCGCGGCCTGGGCGTTGCCTCCATACCAGGAGGCGCTCTTCGCGCGCTACCCGAACGCCGCGCTGTCGGTGACGGGCTGCACCGGCTGCCACGACAGTCCGGCAGCCAACGTGCTGAACCCGTTCGGCGGCGCGTTCCTCGCCAACGGCTTCCTCTTCGACGCGACGCTCGAGGCGCTCGATTCCGATGGCGACGGCGCCACCAACGGGGCGGAACTGACGGCCTCGCCCGCCACCGCCCCCGGCGATCCGAATTCGAAGCCCGGCACCGGCGCCACGCCGCCGCCGCCCGCGCCTCCGGCGCCTCCCGTGACGGACGGACCGACGCTGTACGCGGCCAACTGCGCGGCGTGCCACGGGCCGCTCGCCAATTCGACGAAGGGCGGGGCGAGCCTCGCCCGGATGCAGGGCGCCGTCGCCGGCAACGTGGGCGGCATGGGCTATCTGTCGGTGCTGTCGACGGAACAGCTGCAGGCCATCGAGTCGGCGCTCGCATCGGTCGCGCCGCCTGCACCGACGCCGACGCCGACGCCTACGCCTGCGCCGACGCCGACGCCGACGCCGACGCCCACACCGACGCCCACACCGACGCCCACACCGACGCCCACACCGACACCCACACCGACGCCCACACCGACGCCCGTCGTGATCGACGGCCCGACGCTCTACGCGAACCACTGCGCGGCGTGTCACCGTGCGCTTGCAAGCTCGACCAAGGTGGGGGCGACGGTGGCCCGGATGCAGGGTGCCATCGCCGGCAACGTCGGCGGAATGGGACCGCTGTCGAGCCTCACTGCCGCGGAACTGCAGGCCATCGAGGCCGCGCTCGCGCCGGTCGCGCCACCCGCGCCGGTGCCGCAACCCGCGTCGCCCAACTACACCGGCATGTGGTGGAATCCTGCCGAGTCCGGGTGGGGCATCAACATCAGCCATCAGGGCGACATCGTGTTCGCGACGCTGTTCACGTATGCGGACACCGGTGCGCCGATGTGGGTGATGATGTCCGGCCCGCGGCAGCCGGACGGCCGGACCTACTCCGGCGACCTCTACCAGGCCACGGGCCCCGCGTTCAATGCGCAGCCGTTCACGCCGGTCACCGGCGCGAACGTGTACAAGGTCGGCGCGATGTCGCTGACGTTCTCCGCGGCGGACAAGGCGACGCTCTCCTACACCTACGGGGGCGTGGCGGTCACCAAGGAGATCGTGCCGCAGGTGTTCGGCACCGCGGCGGCGAGCTGCGTCGCCACCACCGGCAGCCGGGCATCGCTGACCAACTACCAGGACATGTGGTGGAATCCGGCCGAGTCCGGCTGGGGCGTGAACATCGTCCACCAGAACAGCACGCTCTTCGCCGTGCTGATGACGTACGACCTGGCCGGCGACGACTTCTGGCTGGTGATGGCGGGAACGCAGCAGCCCGACGGTTCGTATCCGGGCGACCTGTACCTCACCAAGGGACCGCCGTTCAACGCGCAGCCGTACACGCCGCTCGCCGCCGCCGACCAGGCGAAGGTGGGGACGATGCGGTTCACGTTCAGCGACGGCATCACCGGCACGATGGCCTACACGGTCAACGGCGCCGCCGTCTCGAAGACGATCACGCGGCAGGTGTTCGGCAGCACCGTCCCCGCCTGCTCGTCGCCGGCCGCGCCGCCGCCGCCGGTCACCGACGGCCCGACGCTCTACGCGAACCACTGCGCGGCGTGCCACGGCGCCCTCGCGAACTCGGCCAAGGGCGGCGCGACGCTCGCGCGGACGCAGGGCGCCATCGCCGCGAACGTCGGCGGGATGGGCTCGCTGTCGGGCCTGTCGACCCAGAACCTGCAGGCCATCGTGGCCGCGCTCGCGGCGCTCGCGCCCGCGCCGCCGCCGGCCTGCGGCAGCTGCCACGCGATTCCCCCCGCGACCGGCGTGCATCCGAAGCACGATGCCCGCTACGCCTGCAGCAGCTGCCACGGCGCCGGCTACAGCGCGACCGCGGTGAACGCGGCGACGCACAACAACGGCATCAGGGACCTGCTGGCGAGCGTGGGTTGGAACGCGGCGGCCGGGAGTTGCACCAGCGCCTGCCACGGCCCGGCATCGTGGTCGCCGACCGCAACCCTCCCGTGCAGCAGCTGCCACGCGGTGCCGCCGTCGGCCGGCGGGCACGTGAAGCACGACACGCGCTTCTCGTGCAGCACCTGCCACGGCGCGGGCTACAGCGCGACCACCGTCAACGCGGCCACGCACAACGACGGGACCCGGAACGTGCAGGCGAGCGTCGGCTGGAATGCGGCGAACGCCAGCTGCACTAATTCCTGCCACGGCGTGGCATCGTGGACGCCGTCGGCGAGCCTCTCGTGCACCAGCTGCCACGCGGTGCCGCCGGGAACCGGCGACCACGCCAACCACAACAGCCGCTTCTCGTGCAGCGGCTGCCACGGCACCGGCTACAGCGCGACCACGGTGAACGTGGCGACGCACCGGAACGGGATCAAGGACCTCGCCGCGGGCGCGGGCTGGAACGGCACGAGCCGCACCTGCACCAATGCCTGCCACACGACGGCATCGTGGTCGTCGACGGCCGCACTCGCCTGCGGCAGCTGCCATGCGATTCCGCCGGCCACGGGCAGGCACTCGAAGCACAAGTCGCGCTACACGTGCAGCACCTGCCACGGCGCGGGCTACAGCACGACCGCGGTGAACGCCGCCACGCACCGGAACGGGACCAAGGAAGTCGTCGCGACCACCGGCTGGAACGGGACGACCCGCAGCTGCACCAATTCGTGCCACGGCCGGGAGACCTGGTAACCGGCGGGATTGCGCGCGCGAACCCGGCGCGGGCCTTCGCCGGCCCGCGCTTGAAGGCCCCCACGACATCGCCCATAATCGGCGCGCCCCGCGAAGGCGCGGCCTGCGGCGTCGCCCCGAGCCGGCGGTCCGCCACGGCGTCCCTACACGCAAGGCCCGACCCGATCTGAGCCGATGCCTGCTTTCCCGAACTTCAACGACCGCTGCGGAGCGCCCGATTGGTCAGCTGAGGGTCGATAGTTCGCATTCCCGCAGACGCGGCGTACGGCTCCTTACCGCCTTGTTGCAGACCTTGGACCGAGTTCGCGCTTCGAAACCAATGAGCCGCTCGCGGCCCGGTAGCACGCGAACCCGAGGGTCGGTCAATTGACTGGCGGCGATGGTCAACGCGGCTGGCGGCAGTGGTCAGATCATCTGGCGACGCGCGGTCAACAGGGTGGCAATCAGCACCGGTAGCGGATCAGGGACGATGGGCACGGTTCAGTGCAGCGTTTTCCGGTGGCTTCGCATCCAAGCCAACTGCCCGCGCACGTACCGGTGCCGGGTCGCAGCAACCGGGTCGCATGGTAACGACGATGGTAAGGGCGAGTATTTGCGCGAATGGTGCGGCACTGCTCCTATAAGGATGGTCACTAGTGTCCGGACGTTAACCGAACAAATTCAATTGATTACTGAAATCCGCGTGATTGTCGTCGCTACCGGCCCTGCTAAGCAACTGATCCAATGGCATTCGTTCGAACATCGTCAGGCTCAGGATCTGTAGCATTTCATAGAGG
>CALQLA020000109.1 GCA_943331295.2 Bordetella parapertussis
CCTTGCCGACATAGTCGTTGGTGGCGCCCTGCAGCTCGAACGTGACGCCGTGCGCGAGGAAGGCGCCGAAGCTCTGCCCGGCGATGCCCTCGAACGCGACGTGGATGGTGTCCTCCGGCAGGCCGGCGTGGCCGTATTTCCGCGCGATGGCGCCCGACAGCATCGCGCCGACGGAACGGTTGGCATTGCGGATCCGGTGCTTCGTCCGCACCGGATGCTGCTTCTCCAGCGCGGGTGCCGCTGCGTCGATCAACTGGTGGTCGAGCGCACCGGCAAGGCCGTGGTCCTGCGACTCGCAGTGGAACCGCGCGACTTCGGGCGGGGCCTTCGGCTGGTGGAAGACGCGGCTGAAATCGAGGCCCTTCGCCTTCCAGTGCTCGATGCCGTGCCGCATGTCGAGGAGGTCCGCGCGGCCGATCAGGTCGTCGAAGCGGCGGATGCCGAGCTTCGCCATCAACTCGCGCGCCTCCTCGGCCACGAAGAAGAAATAGTTGACGACGTGCTCGGGCTGCCCGGAGAACTTGCGCCGGAGCTCGGGGTCCTGCGTCGCGATGCCGACCGGGCAGGTGTTGAGGTGGCACTTCCGCATCATGATGCAGCCGGCGACGACCAGCGGCGCCGTCGAGAAGCCGAACTCGTCGGCGCCCAGCATCGCGCCGACGATCACGTCGCGGCCGGTCTTGAGCTGGCCGTCCACCTGCACGACGATGCGGCCGCGCAGGCGGTTCAGCACGAGCGTCTGCTGGGTCTCGGCGAGCCCCAGCTCCCACGGGGTGCCGGCGTGCTTGATCGACGAGATCGGCGACGCGCCGGTGCCGCCGTCGTGGCCCGCGATCGTCACGTGGTCGGCCTTGGCCTTGGCCACGCCCGCGGCCACCGTGCCCACGCCGACTTCCGACACCAGCTTGACCGAGATCGTCGCGCGCGAATTGGCGTTCTTGAGGTCGTGGATCAGCTGCGCGAGGTCCTCGATCGAGTAGATGTCGTGGTGCGGCGGCGGCGAGATCAGGCCGACCCCGGGCACCGAGAACCGCAGCTGCGCGATGTACTCCGACACCTTGTGGCCGGGCAGCTGGCCGCCCTCGCCGGGCTTCGCGCCCTGCGCCATCTTGATCTGCAGCTGGTCGGCGTTGACGAGGTATTCGGCGGTGACGCCGAAGCGGCCCGACGCGACCTGCTTGATCTTGGAGCGCAGCGAGTCGCCTTCCTTCAGCGGCCGGTCGACGACCACGGTGTCGATCCGCGACTGCAGCGACTCGCCCTTGCCGATCGGCACGTAGCGCCGCGCGTCCTCGCCGCCCTCGCCGGTGAACGACTAGCCGCCGATCCGGTTCATCGCGACCGCGAGTGTGGTGTGCGCCTCGGTCGAGATCGAGCCCAGGCTCATCGCGCCGGTCGCGAAGCGCTTGACGATTTCCGCGGCCGGCTCGACCTCGTCGAGCGGGATGGGCGCGGGCGCGAAGCGGAAGTCGAACAGGCCGCGCAGCGTCAGCATCCGGCGTGTCTGGTCGTTGATCAGCGCCGCGTATTCCTTGTACGTCGAGTAGCTCTGGGCGCGCGTCGCGTGCTGCAGCTTGGCGATGGAGTCGGGCGTCCACATGTGGTCCTCGCCGCGCACTCGGTACGCGTACTCGCCGCCGGCGTCGAGCGCGTCGGCGAGCACCGGGTCGGCGCCGAACGCCAGCTGGTGGATCCGCGCCGCTTCCTCGGCGATCTCGAACAGGCCGATGCCCTCGATGTTGCTGGCGGTGCCCGTGAAGTATTTCTGCACGAAGGCGTGCTGGAGCCCGACGGCCTCGAAGATCTGCGCGCCGCAGTACGACTGGTACGTGGAGATGCCCATCTTCGACATCACCTTGTTGAGTCCCTTGCAGATGGCCTTGATGAACCGGTAGCACGCGTCGGCGGCGCCCGCGGCGCCCGCCTCCCCGGCCATCGCGGCCAGCGTCTCCAGCGCGAGGTACGGGTGGATCGCCTCCGCGCCGTAGCCCGCGAGCAGCGCGAAGTGATGCACCTCGCGCGCCGAACCCGTCTCCACGACCAGCCCGGCCGCCGTGCGCTTGCCGATGCGGACGAGGTGCTGGTGCACCGCGGCCGTGGCGAGCAGCGCCGGGACCGGCATCAGTTCCGCCGACACCTTGCGGTCGGACACGATCAGGATGTTGTAGCCCAGGTTGACGGCGTCCTCGGCCTCGGCGCACAGCGACGCGAGCGCCGCCTCCATGCCCTTGGCGCCCCACGCCGCCGGGTAGCAGATGTCGAGCTCGTAGGACTTGAACGCGGCGCCGGTGAAGAGCGCGATATGGCGGATCTTCTCCATCGCGGCGGCGGTCAGCACCGGCTGCTGCGCCTCGAGCCGCATCGGCGGATCGGTCTCGTCGATGCCGAGCAGGTTGGGACGCGGCCCGATGAACGTGACGAGCGACATCACGAGTTCCTCGCGGATCGGGTCGATCGGCGGGTTCGTCACCTGCGCGAAGAGCTGCTTGAAGTACGCGTAGAGCACCTTGGGCCGCGACGAGAGCACCGGCAGCGCGGCGTCGTTGCCCATGGAGCCGGTCGGCTCCTCGCCGGCCGCGGCCATCGGCGCGAGGATGACCTTGAGGTCTTCCTGCGTGTAGCCAAAGGCCTGCTGGCGGTCGAGCAGCGGCACCGCCGAGTCCGGCGCCGGCGCCGGTTCCGGCAGCGCGTCGAGCGCGATGCGGGTGCCGTCGATCCACTTGCGGTAGGGCTTGGCAGTGGCGAGCGTGTGCTTCAGCTCGGCGTCGTCGATGATGCGGCCTTCCTCGGTGTCGACCAGCAGCATCTTGCCCGGCTGCAGCCGCCACTTCTTCACGATCTTGCGCTCCGGGATGTCGAGCACGCCGACTTCGGAGGCCATGATCACGAAGTCGTCGTCGGTGACGATGTAGCGCGCGGGGCGCAGCCCGTTGCGGTCGAGCGTGGCGCCGATCTGGCGGCCGTCGGTGAAGGCCATCGCCGCCGGGCCGTCCCACGGTTCCATCAGCGCGGCGTTGTACTCGTAGAACGCGCGGCGGTCCTCGTCCATCAGCGGGTTGCCCGCCCAGGCCTCGGGGATCATCAGCATCATCGCGTGGGCGAGCGAGTAGCCGCCCATCACCAGGAGCTCCAGCGCGTTGTCGAACGACGCCGAATCGGACTGGCCGTCGTAGATCAGCGGCCAGATCTTGTCGAGGTCGGCGCCCAGCACGCTGCTCGCGATGCCGTGCTGCCGGGCGCGGATCCAGTTGACGTTGCCGCGCAGCGTGTTGATCTCGCCGTTGTGGCAGACGAGGCGGAACGGGTGCGCGAGATCCCAGGTCGGGAAGGTGTTGGTGGAGAAGCGCTGGTGGACCATCGCCAGCGCCGAGACCATCGCCGGGTCGCGCAGGTCGGTGAAATACTCGCCGACCTGGTTCGCGAGCAGCATGCCCTTGTAGACCAGCGTGCGCGACGACATCGACGGGACGTAGAACTCCTTGCCATGCTTCAGCTTCAGCGCCTGGATCGCATGGCCGGACTTCTTGCGGATGATGTAGAGCTTGCGCTCGAGCGCATCCTGGTCCATCCCGTGCGTGCCGCCCGCGATGAACACCTGCCGGATCACCGGCTCGACTTCCTGCGTGCGCACGGACAGCCCGCTGTTGTCGGTGGGCACGTCGCGCCAGCCGAGCAGCACCTGGCCCTCGCCGGCGACTGCGCGCTCGATCTCCTGCTCGCAGGCGCGGCGGGACGCGGGCTCGCGCGGCAGGAACACCATGCCGACGCCGTACTGGCCGATGGCGGGCAGCGTCAGCCCGCTCTGGCCGCAGGCCTTGCGCAGGAAAGCGTCGGGCAGCTGGATCATGATTCCCGCGCCGTCGCCCTGGAGAGGGTCGGCGCCGGTGGCGCCCCGGTGCGAGAGGTTGTTCAGGATCGAAAGTCCCTGGGTGACGATCGCGTGGCTCTTCTCGCCCTTGATGTGGGCGATGAAGCCGAGGCCGCAGGCATCGTGCTCGTTGGCAGGGTCGTACAGGCCCTGGCGACCCGGCGGCCGGTTCCCTTCAACCTCTTGCCCTGCTGCACCCTGTTCCACGCTGACCTCACCGTAACGGATTGACGTTGTCGCGGCCGCAAAGCGGCCGCCGGCCCCCGGTTTCGCGATTCAATGGCGAAACCCTTCTATCCTAGCCTTGATGCTGCATTGCGGCAAGACGCGCCGCCCTGCTGTGGCGCGGCACGCAACAGCGAGGGGTGCCGGAAGGGTTTTGGCCGCGCCGGCACTTGCGCCAGTGCGCCTCTTAGGCTTTAATCTCAAGAAAATTGGCTAGATGCTTGTTGCAGCATCCAAAACGCTCCGGCCAATCGTCACATTTAGGACAACATCATCAGGAATTCAATCATGACGGCACTTCGCCTCTTCGCTGCGTGGCTTCGACCCCTCG
>CALQLA020000110.1 GCA_943331295.2 Bordetella parapertussis
AATCCTTGTCCTGGCCGAGCACGGGCCCGTGGTCGCGCGGCGCGGGCGGCGCGGGCTCCGGGGCCGGCGTCGCGCAGCCCGCCGCGAGCAGCGCGACCGCGATGAACCCGAGCCAGCGCCCCCAGGCCCGGGCGTCAGGGCGCCCCAGGCGGAGGCGGCGGCTCATGGCGCTGCTCGATCGCGGCTGCGGTCTTGTCGAATGCAGCAAACACTTCCCCGAACTCATCCGTCCTCTTGTCGGCGATCCGATAGTCATAACGTCCCTTGGCCAGTTCCTCGAACGAATTCTTCAACACGCGAACGGGCTCCTGCAACCGTCGGGCTAGCAGGTACACGCCCACGGCACCGGCCGCGCTCGTCACCAGCGTGAGGATGCCAAGCAAGACCAGGACCAGGTTGGCGACAGCGGCCAGCGGCGCCTGGTAGATGCCGAGGTAGACCGCGCCGATCTCCTTGTTCTGGAACAGTACCGGGGCGCGAAAATCGAGCAGCTCGCGGCCGTCGGCGAGCTTCCGGCTGAAGACCTTGACGCCGGGGTCCCGCGACGTCATCTCCGTCGCATTGGGAAGCGTGAATTTCTCGTTGATCTGGGCGGTGTCGTTGCTGCCGCGGACGAGTCCCTTGTCGTCGGCGACCAGGATGTAGTTGAAGTCCTGCCGGGACAGCGTCTCCTGGATGAACACGTCGATCGCGGCCCAGTCCTCGGACAGCAGCGGAACGGCGTTCTGCGTGGCCATGAACTTGGCGAGCGAGCCCCCGTACCCCTTCACCTGGTCCAGCATCGCCCGGTACTGCTGCTGGTACAGGAACGCGGCCGTGATCGTCATCGTGGTCGCGACCAGCGCCGCCATCATGATGGCCCAGCGCACGCCCAGCGGGATGCGGCGACCGCGCCCCTTCTTTTCCTCGGCCTCGTTCAGCTCCTTCGCCACCCCGATCAGCGCCGCGGCGAATTCCTCGCCGGTCTGGAACCGCTTGTCCGGCTGCTTCTTGAGCGAGCGGTCGACGATCCGGCGCAGCGCGAGCGGGATGTCCGGACGCAGCTTGTCGAGCGAGGGCGGCTCGGTCTTGGTGATCTTGTAAGCGACGCTGATCAGCGTCTCGCCCTCGAACGGCAGGTGGTTGGTCAGGAGCTGGTAGAGCACCACGCCGGCGGAGAACAGGTCCGAGCGCGAGTCGACCTTCTCGCCCAGCACCTGCTCGGGCGACATGAAGTTGGGCGTGCCGAGCACGTTGCCGACCTGGGTGGCCTGCGTCGCGTCGCTGCTGTCGATGCGGCAGATGCCGAAGTCCGCGACCTTGATCGTGGTCGAGTCGCGGATCATCATGATGTTGCCCGGCTTGACGTCGCGGTGGACGATGCCTTTCTTGTGCGCGTAGTCGAGCGCGCGGACCAGCTGGATCCCGATCTCGACCACGGTCTTCACCGGCAGCTGCTTGTTGCTGCCGCCGACCAGGTCGGAAAGCGTCGGCCCCTCGATCAGCTCCATCGCGATGTACGGGTGGCCGCCGTCGTCGCCGACGTCGAACACCGTGACGATGTTGGGGTGCGACAGCACCCCGGCGCCCTTGGCTTCGCGCAGGAAGCGCAGGTGATACTCCGAGTCGCCGCGCAACTGAGACTTCAGCACCTTGATCGCGAGATCCCGGTTGATGTCCGGATCATAGGCCTTGAACACCTTGGCCATCGCTCCTTCGCCGATGGCCTCGCGGATCTGGTAGCGACCTACCTTTTCCATCGAGCGCGTCCTCTCTTGCAGTGGGTGACGGGCGGGCCATGGGTACCCGCTTCGGTCGCCGAGTATGCCAGAAAGCACCGGCCGAATCTGCCAGAATGGGAGCCGTCCGGCCCGGCTCAACCCAAACCAGGATTCCGTCCCATGCAAACCATCCGCCGCCTGCTGCTCCTTGCCCCGCTCGCCATCGCACTGGGTGCAGGCGCAGGCTGCGCGGGCAACGAAACGCGCGAATACGCGAAGGTGCTCGATCCGCTGATCGGCCGCGCCGACAAGGCGTACATGATCGAGCGCTACGGGGAGCCGGACAAGCGCACGCGGGTCGACGCTCATACCGACATCTGGGAATTCCGGACCTCGGACGTGCCGCTGTCCGCGTACGGCTCGCGGGGCAACACGGCGGTCTCGACGCTGCTGCGCGTCACGTTCACCGACGACAGGATGAGCGCCTGGCAGGCGTTCAACACGATCCGCTAGGGGAGGCGGCCGGAGACGCCATGCGCCACATTGGCCCGATACTTGCGTGGCTTGCTCGTCGTCGACTGAGCCGGACGGGAGCTTCCGGCCGTCCGGCGAGAGCACCCGGCCGGCGCCACCCGGCATGACGCGCAACGGCAACGTGCACTGGATGAAATGATGAGAAAGATCGTTCCCGCCCTCGGCTTGTTTGCCGCGCTCGTTGCGCTGCCGGCGATCGTTTCCGCCCCGGCGTTCGCGCAGACCACCCATCCGGGCGCCAAGACCGTCGCCGCCGGCGATCCGAAGCGGCCGAAGCTAGGTGGCGCCGACGCCTCCGGCGCCTCGACCACCGACATGCGGCTCTGGTCGTTCGGCGACTGCGACAAGAACTTCCCCTACGTCGACTCGCCCGAGCGCAAGGAATGCGTCCGGGTCGTGCGGTCGGACGAGGCGACCGACGCGCGCGCGCTCCGCGTCTGCGACGTCAGCCATTCGAAGGATCCTGCCGAGGCGACGCGCTGCAAGGACGCCTACCTGGCGAACAAGGCCACGGCGACGAAGGAAGGCTTCCGCGCCGATCCTTCGGTCGGGCCGGTGGCCTCCGTCGCGCCGGCGCCGCCCCCGAAGCCCGACCAGGCCGCGGCGATCGCGTCGCTGACGCGGGCGCTGACCGCACCCGATCCGGTGGAGCCCGAGGAGCCCGTGGCCGCGGTTGCCGCGCCGCCGGCGCCTGCTCCGGCGCTGCCGCCCCCGTCGTCCTCCAGCAACTTCCTGCTCGGGATCGCCGTGCTGCTGCTGCTCGTCGGCCTCGGCCTGCACTACACGCGCAAGAAGGCAGCGGAAGAAGCGGCAAGGAGCCTGTCGCGAAAGACCAGAGGCCCCCGGACCACGATCCGCGTCCCGCCGGGGCGCTAGCGGCCCCTTTCCGTCAGATATTGCCGCTCCGCGCCCGGCCGCCCGCCCGCGACGGCAGACCAAACCATGCCATCGATCCGTCCGGTCCTGCGCGCACTGCTGGTGGCGGCCGGCTGGCTCGTTGCCGCCATCCCGCTGCCGGCCGCCGCGGCCGCGCCGCCGCCACTCGAGGCCACGCCAGCCGCGCTCGCCCGGGCGATGGGAGGCCACCGCGTCGTGGTCCTCGGCGAGGTCCACGACAACGGTGTCCAGCACCGGCTGCGCTACGACGCGCTCGCGGCCCTCGTCGCCGGAGGCGCGCGCCCGGCGATCGCGTTCGAGCAGTTCGACCGCGACCGGCAGTCCGACATCGATCGCGCCCGCCGCGAGCGACCCGCCGACGCCGACTACCTGATCGCGCAGGCCGCGGGCCGCGGCGACTGGCAATGGGAGTTCTATCGCCCGTTCGTGCAACTGGCGCTGGACCACAAGCTGCCCATCGTGGCCGCCAACCTGTCCCGCGCCGACGCCACCCGCGTCGCCCGCGAAGGCTGGCCGGCCGTGTTCGACCCCGCGGTTCGCAAGAGCCTCGGGCTGGACGACCTGCCCGAAGCGTTCCGGCGGAGCCACGAGCAGGCGATCGCCGCCGGCCACTGCGGGCTGTTGCCGGCATCCGCGCTGCCGGCGATGGCCCGCGCGCAGATCGCGCGCGACATTGTCTTCGCGCAGGCGATGCAACCGCATGCCGCGCGCGGCGTGGTGCTGCTGGCCGGCAACGGCCATGCGCGCAACGACGTCGGCGTCCCGCACTGGCTGGACGCCGGCCTGCGCAGCGACAGCGTGAGCATCGCGCTGCTCGAGCGCGAGGACGACGGCGCCACGCCCGAACTGGCCGAAACGGTCGATGCCTGGGTGCTGACGCCGCGTGCCGTGCGCGAGGACCCCTGCAAGGACCTCGCGCAGAAGATGCCGGCGGCGAAGGCGGCGCCATGAGCGCGCCGGGCCGCCCCAAGCGCGAATTGCTCCCCCTCGGGGGGACGGCGCGACAGCGCCAAGGGGGCCGTCCATGAGCGCGCCGGGCCGCCCCAAGCGCGAATTGCTCCCCCTCGGGGGGACGGCGCGACAGCGCCAAGGGGGCC
>CALQLA020000111.1 GCA_943331295.2 Bordetella parapertussis
TCGACGGCCCGGTGCGGGGCAACGGCAAGATCATCCAGGAACTGGAGAGCGATTTCCGCGGCTCGGGCTGGAACGTCATCAAGGTGGTCTGGGGCAGGCACTGGGACCCGCTGTTCGCGCGCGACAAGAAGGGCATCCTGATGCGCCGGATGATGGAATGCGTCGACGGCGAGTACCAGACCGTCAAGTCGAAGAACGGCGCCTACGTGCGCGAGCATTTCTTCAACACGCCCGAACTGAAGGAACTCGTCTCCGACTACAGCGACGACGAGATCTGGCAGCTGAACCGGGGTGGCCACGACCCGTTCAAGGTCTACGCTGCGTACCAGTCCGCGGTCAACCACAAGGGCCAGCCGACCGTCATCCTCGCCAAGACGATCAAGGGCTACGGGATGGGCGAGTCCGGCGAGGCGCAGAACATCACGCACCAGCAGAAGAAGATGTCGCTCGAGTCGATCCGGAACTTCCGCGACCGCTTCCGCATCCCGGTGGCCGACGACCAGCTGGAGGAAGTGCCGTACGTGACGTTCGCCGAGGACTCGCCCGAGTTCAAGTACATGACGGCGCGGCGGATGGAACTGGGCGGCTACCTGCCCACGCGGCGCACGAAGGCCGCGCCGCTGGCGGTGCCGGAGCTCGCCGCGTTCGACCGCTTCATGAAGAGCACCGAGGACCGCGAAATCTCGACGACGATGGCGTTCGTCCAGGTGCTGCAGATGCTGCTGCGCGACAAGAACATCGGCAGGCACATCGTGCCGATCGTCCCCGACGAGTCGCGGACGTTCGGGATGGAGGGCCTGTTCCGCCAGCTCGGCATCTGGAACCAGCTGGGCCAGCTCTACACGCCGCAGGACGCCGACCAGCTGATGTTCTACAAGGAGAGCAAGAGCGGCCAGATCCTGCAGGAGGGCATCAACGAGCCGGGCGCGATGTGCGACTGGATCGCCGCGGCGACGGCGTACTCGACGCACGGCGTGCAGATGATCCCGTTCTACATCTTCTATTCGATGTTCGGGTTCCAGCGCATCGGGGACCTCGCGTGGGCGGCCGGCGACATGCGCTCGCGCGGCTTCCTGCTGGGCGGCACCGCAGGGCGCACGACGCTCAACGGCGAGGGCCTGCAGCACGAGGACGGACACTCGCACGTGTACTCGGCGACGATCCCCAACTGCATCTCGTACGACCCCACGTTCGGCTACGAGGTCGCCGTGATCGTGCAGGACGGCCTGCGCCGGATGTACGCCGAGCAGGAGGACGTCTACTACTACCTCACGGTGATGAACGAGAACTACCCGCACCCGGCGATGCCCGACGGCGCCGCGGCGGAAATCATCAAGGGGATGTACCTGTTCCGCGCCGGCGCCAAGGCCAAGCCGAAGACGCCGCGCGTCCAGCTGCTCGGTTCCGGCACGATCTTCCGCGAGGTCATCGCCGCCGCCGACCTGCTGCGCGAGGACTGGGGCGTGGACGCCGACCTGTGGAGCTGCCCCAGCTTCACCGAGCTCGCCCGCGACGGCAATGCGGTCGCGCGCGCCAACCGGCTCGACCCGACGGGCAAGCCGAAGCGCTCGCACGTGGAAACCTGCCTTGCCGCCACGGTAGGCCCGGTGATCGCCGCGACCGACTACGTCCGGACGTTCGCCGAGCAGATCCGCGCCTTCGTGCCGCGCCGCTACGTCGTGCTGGGCACCGACGGCTTCGGCCGCTCGGACACGCGCGAGAAGCTGCGGACGTTCTTCGAGGTGGATCGCCACTACGTCACCGTCGCCGCGCTGAAGGCGCTGGCCGACGACGGCACGCTGCCGGCAGCGAAGGTCGCCGAGGCCATGACGAAGTACGGCCTCGATCCGGCCAAGCCCGCGCCGTGGACGGTCTGACCACGCCGTTCCGCACTTTCTCCGCCACCCTGCAACGTCGACGCGCGAAAAGAGAGCCATGAGCACAATCGAAGTCAAAGTCCCCGACATCGGCGACTTCAAGGATGTCCCGGTCATCGAGATCTTCGTCAAGCCGGGTGACGTGGTGAAGGCCGAGGATTCGCTCGTCACGCTGGAATCCGACAAGGCGACGATGGACGTGCCCTCGCCCGCCGCGGGCACGGTCCGGGAACTGAAGGTCAAGCTGGGCGACCGGATCGGCCAAGGCATGGTCGTACTGATGCTGGAAACTGCCGACGCCGCGCCCGCGGCGAAGGCCGCGCCGGCGTCGGCACCCGCGGCACCGCCGCCCCCGGCCGCGCCCCCGCCGGCGGCTCCCGCCGCCGCTGCGCCGGCCGCCGCGAGCGCCCCCGCCGTACCCGTCGACGGCGCGCAGTTCACGAGCGCGCACGCATCGCCGTCGGTGCGCAAGTTCGCCCGCGAACTGGGTGTCGATCTCGCGAAGCTGACCGGCACCGGCCCCAAGGGCCGCATCCAGCACGAGGACGTGCAGTCCTTCGTCAAGCAGGCGCTGGCCGGCGCGCCCGGCACCGGCGCTGGCGGCGGCGCCCTCACCGGTGGCGGCGCGCTGAACCTGCTGCCGTGGCCGACGGTCGACTTCGCCAAGTACGGGCCGGTCGAATCGCGGCCGCTGTCGCGGATCCGCAAGATCTCGGGCGCGAACCTCGCCCGCAACTGGGTGATGATCCCGCACGTCACGCAGTTCGACGAGGCCGACATCACCGCGCTCGAGGACTTTCGCGTCACGCTCAACAAGGAAAACGCGAAGGCCGGCATCAAGGTCACGATGCTCGCGTTCCTGATCAAGGCGTCGGTCGCCGCGCTGAAGAAATTCCCCGAGTTCAACGCCTCGCTCGACGGCGACAACCTGGTGGTCAAGCAGTACTACAACATCGGCTTCGCCGCCGACACGCCGAACGGGCTCGTGGTGCCGGTGATCCGCAATGCCGACCAGAAGGGCGTGCTGGAGATCGCGGCCGACATGGGCGCGCTGTCGGCCAAGGCCCGCGACGGCAAGCTCGGCCCCGCCGACATGCAGGGCGGCTGCTTCTCGATCTCCAGCCTGGGAGGCATCGGCGGGACCGCGTTCACGCCGATCATCAACGCGCCCGAGGTGGCGATCCTCGGCGTCTCGAGGAGCGCGCACAAGCCGGTCTGGGACGGCAAGGCGTTCGTGCCGCGGTTCATGCTGCCGCTGTCGTTGTCGTACGACCATCGCGTGATCGACGGCGCCGCCGCCGCGCGGTTCATCACCTACCTGTCCGCGCTGCTCGCCGACCTGCGTCGCGGCATCCTCTGATGCCTCGAACGAGCATGCTCACCCAGGACGAAATGAAGAAGGTGGTCGCGCGCTCGGCGATCCGCTACGTGGTGGAGGACGCCTACGTCGGCGTCGGTTCCGGCTCGACGGCGAACCATTTCATCGACGAGCTGGCGCTGATCAAGCACCGGATCAAGGGCGCCGTGTCGAGTTCGACGAAGAGCACCGAGCGGCTGAAGGCGCACGGCATCTTCGTCGACGACTTGAACAACGTGTCCGACCTGCCGGTCTACGTCGACGGCGCCGACGAGGTGACCGAGCACGGCGCGATGATCAAGGGTGGAGGCGGCGCGCTGACGCGCGAGAAGATCGTCGCCGCCGTCGCGCGCAAGTTCGTCTGCATCGTCGACAAGACGAAGGTCGTGCCGACGCTCGGCCGGTTCCCGCTGCCGGTCGAGGTGATCCCGATGGCGCGCAGCTACGTCGCGCGGCAGCTGCTGCTGCTGGGCGGCCGGCCCGGCTGGCGGATGGGGTTCACCACCGACAATGGCAACGTGATCCTCGACGTCCACGGCCTGGCGATCAAGAACCCGGCCGAGATGGAGGCGAAGATCCGCAGCATCGCCGGCGTGGTGACGGTTGGCATCTTCGCGCAGCGCGGCGCCGACGTGATCCTGGTCGGCGCCGAGGAAGGCGTCACCGAGATCACGATCCGGCGTTAAGCGACCTTCCGTAGCCCGGGTCGAGCGAACGCGAAACCCGGGTGGACGCGGATGGGGGCACGATGCGCCGGGGCGCAGCGGCACGACCCCCCGGGTTTCGCTTCGCTCAACCCGGGCTACA
>CALQLA020000112.1 GCA_943331295.2 Bordetella parapertussis
CGAGATGCGCATCATCGCTTTTCTCACCGATCCCGCGGCCGTGCGCGCGATCCTTGCGCACCTGGGCGAACCCACCGCGCCGCCGCGCATCGCGCCGGCCCGGGGCCCGCCGCTCTGGGACCTCCCCGAGGCCGGGGCGGATCACTGCCACCCCCACGCCCAGCCGGCACCCGAGTACGAGTTCGATCAACGCCTCGCTTGGTAACCCCGACCGTCGACCGCCCGCCCCGTGCGACGCTGGGCAAGCGTACCCCGGCCGCCACCGCGCACGCGCTGACGCGTGCAAAACACCCCCACCCAGCACCATCATGGCCCCGCTGCGACCCCGGATCGCCTCGGCTCCCCGTCGCTCCGGGGTCAGTTAGGACATCCCAAGGTGCTCCCGACCGCCCCTCGGGCCGTTCAATTTACTATCCGTTGCCGCAGCAGCGCTGCCCGGTCCGCTCGCCGGCGGCTTGGCAGCGCTTACCCGGCAAAGCCCAGCAGGCCCCGGTAGAGGCTGCGCTGAATCGCCGCCGCCGCGGACCACTGGTACGGTCCGAGCTTGACCGGGTCGGGTTTTTCCAGCTGGCGCCGATGCTCCGAGTTCTCGAGCAGCCGCACGATCGGCTCGCTCATCTGCTCGATGCGGGGCACCGTGACCAGGCCGGCGAAATCCGCTGCGGCGAACCCGCGGGCGCCGTCGCAGGTGCTCACGCATACGCGGCCCGCGCTCAGCGACTCGATGAGCTTCAACGCGGAGCCCCGGATGGCGATCAGCGGGTTGATGGTCAGCGCGCTGCGATCCAGCAATTCGGGCACGTCTTCCCGGTGGTCGAGCACTTCGACGCCGGGCTGGGAGAATTCGCGATGTTCCGCCGCGATCTGCGTCGCCGCATCGCCGCCCAGCACCAGCAGGCGGGTCGATTCGACCGCCGATCGAATGGCGGGATAGGCAGTGTTCAGGAACTGCCTGATGCCATCGAAGTTCTGGCCGTAGCGAAACGGCCCCATGAACAGCAGCTGAGACGAATCGGATGGGCGGTACTGGTCCGGGGAACAGGAGCCCGCATTCGGCACGCATACCACGCGCGGGTGGACCACCATCGCCTGATCTTCCGCCGAGCAGACCGTCACCGCGTCGTAACGTGCCAGGAGCTGACGCTGGAACCAGTCGGCCTCGGCACGGTCGGCAAAATCGTTCTCGTCGCAGGCGTCGTGAAGCGCGAGCGTCCAGCGCTGCCCGGGGCGGCGGCAGTGGATGAGCTCGGCGATTTCGACGTGCTCGATCTGGACAATGTCGGGGTGGTAGAGCTGCAATGCTTCCTCGACGCTTGCGACCAATGCCGGATGGCAATGCGTGCGAAGCCGCTCGGAAAGCGTGCTCTGGCTGTCCCCGCGGCGGTATTCGGTCCGCACGAAATGGACTGCATGCAGCCCGTCGAAGTGCACCATGCAGCGCACGTCGTAGATCGATGCCTCGTCGGCGACCAGGATGATGTCGAAGTCGCGGCGCAGTTCGCGCAGCAAGCCCGCGATCCGGCGCGCCCCGCCATGGCGCGGCGGGTAAATGGCGAACGGTGCGACCACCAGCACCCGCGGACGCGGCGGGACGGCCGGCGGGTCCGCGGTGCGCAGGCGATAGGCAAACGCCTCGGCGGGCATTTTCGCCGCAGGCTGGCGTTTCGCCAGCGCCGGCAACGGTGGCGGCGCTGGCAGCCGGCGCAATCGCCTTGCGCGCAGGCGCTGGCGGAATATTGCCCAGGCCTGCGCCAACCGGCCCAACTCACGCTGACTTGCTTCGGGCAATTCGCGGATACGCGCGACCACCCAGGCGGGGCCCTCGCGTACGATTGCGTTGCGCGCGTCGAACAACACCCGGTTGCGCTCGACCATGCGCTCGATCTCGTCCAATGCATAGAAGCGCGTCGTCGTCACCCGATGCTTGTGCCACGCCCGCGACAACGGGCAGAACAGGACGCGCATTCCGTCCTGCCAGGCGCGCACGCCCCATTCGACGTCCTCCCAGTAGAACGGGTCGTAGCAGCGGCTGTCCCGCGCATAGCGCTTCAATGGTTCGGTGCGGAACAGTGCCGCGCCGCCGCTCGCGCACAGATGCGGGCGGACCGCGGTCGTGGCGCCCGGATCGGCGTGAAAGACCCGCACGCCGATGCCGTCGACGTACCAGTCGACGAAACCGGTCTCCTCGCGCCGCCCCGACGCGCTGCGCTGCATGATCTGCGAGGCGATCGCGAAGACATCTTCGCCTCGCGATTTCACCAATTCGCGCAGTGCGAGCCGATCGAGCGTGACGTCGTTGTTCAGCAGGAACGTCCAGTCATGCCTGACGCGCTTCAGCCCCTCGACGATCGCGGCGCTGAAGCCCAGGGGCTCCGCCCGGTAGACGAATTCGATGTCGGGGTAGCGCTCCAGAACGCCGACGTAGCGCTCCGGAGCCGCCCCGTTGACCACGACCACGACCTGATGCGGTTCGTCGATTTCGGCGAGCGCGCCGTGCAGGCTGTCCAGGGCCTCCAGCAGCATTTCGGGCGCGTCGCGTTCCGGGATGACGACCGAAATGCCCGGCTGCCAGGGTCCGAACCCGGATCGCGGGGTTGCCGGAAATCGGTCGCCGAGGCGATCTGCCGCCCAGATCGAGCCATACAGCGGCATCAAGCGTAACCGTTGAAGCGTGGGCATGGCGGCCTGTCAATACGCGGATGGATGAACGTTGGCCGGGTCGAGATTACCACGGGTCAACAGCGCCATCATCCAATTCGGTGCGTCGCTTCATGACCTGCACCATTTTGGAATGAGCGGGCGGCGCGTCCATCGCAGGCGAGCGGCGGGCCAGTCGGTGCGAATCGGGTAGTCCTCATTCCAAAACAGCATGGTATCCAGTCAATATCGCGGATGGCATGGATCGTGCCGAGCATTGCCGCGAGGCCGCGCTGCACGCTGAACAGAGGGCGGCGCTCAGGATTTGCAGTGGCAGCGCTTTCCAACTTCTTTTGACACGGGGACCATCCATGCAACGCAGAACAGTACTGAAACGACTCGCACTAAGCGCCGCGATCGCGGGCCTCACCGCCGGCATGCCGGTCTATGCGGCCGACACGATCAAGGTCGGCGTCCTGCATTCGCTGTTGGGCACGATGGCCATCAGCGAGACGGTGCTGAAGGACGTCGCGCTGATGACGATCGACGAAATCAACGCCAAGGGCGGCCTGCTCGGCAAGAAGCTCGAGCCGGTCGTCGTCGACCCGGCCTCGAACTGGCCGTTGTTCGCCGAGAAGGCGCGGCAGCTGATCTCGCAGGACAAGGTGGCCGCGGTGTTCGGCTGCTGGACATCGGTGTCGCGCAAGTCCGTGCTGCCGGTGTTCGAGGAACTCAATGGCGTCCTCTTCTACCCGGTGCAGTACGAAGGCGAAGAGCTGTCGAAGAACGTGTTCTATACCGGCGCGGCGCCGAACCAGCAGGCGATTCCCGCGGTCGAGTACCTTATGAGCAAGGAAGGCGGCGGCGCCAAGCGCTGGGTGCTGCTCGGTACCGACTACGTCTCAATGGCGCCCGGCACACGATGCCGCCCACCCTGATCCCCAACGCCGCAACGCAGGGCAGCGGGGGCAGGGATGGGGGTCGAGCGCAGGGCCAGGGAGAGCGCCGCTGCGCGGTATCGGCCGCGCCGAC
>CALQLA020000113.1 GCA_943331295.2 Bordetella parapertussis
GAACTGGTGTCGCGCGCCGGCCGCTGCAAGCGGGCGAGAAATTGCGGGACAAGATTGAGGGCCAACTCGCAGCACTGCAGCAAATGCCCGCCCTTGTCCGCTCATTTTTCCGGCATCCGTTTGTCGCCTATATTACCGACTGCTGAGTATATGCAATCGGCGCATGGTTATAGCCTGCCGCGTCGGCCGCGGGCGCGTCTGTGCAACCGGCGTCGCCGGCGACGTCATCGCTGGAGGTACCGCGGCCGGCGTGAGAGAATCGTGCCGCTTGCTCTCGAAGGGCAGGCTTGGCCGCAACTTTCTGCGGAACGAATCCGGTCTTCTGACCCTGTCGGCAGCCGCAATGAAGCGATTTCTTCCGGTGTTGCTGCTCGGCCTGATGTCGGCAGGGTCTGGCGGCGTGCAGGCGCAGGAAGTGCCCGTCAAGGCCGTGGTGGCGGCGCCGATGCCCAGGAGCATCGGCACGCCGCTCGGTTCCACGCTGCGGCGCGCCGCGACGGTCGATCTCGACCTGCGCCGCCTCCCGCAGAGCCTGCCCGTCCGCCGCGAGCGGCCGGACCGCGAGGATCCCGACGTGACCCCGGTGGAGTTGCCCGGGCTGCCCACCGTGGATCCCGAATCGCCGGCCGTGTCGCGCCTCGCGCCCGTGACCGCGCCCGCGACCAGCGCCAACTTCGCGGGGCTCGACTTCGCCAACTGGGGAGCGGGACACCCGCTCGACACCAACGGCGACGTCGGCCCGACCCATTACATCCAGGCCATCAATTCGTCGGTCGGCATCTACGTCAAGTCGACCGGCGCCCGCGTCGCGGCATTCACGTTCGACACGCTGATGGCGCAGGGCAATTTCGGCAACCTGTGCGACACCGACAACTTCGGCGATCCCGTGGTGCTCTACGACACCTTCGAGGATCGCTGGATCGTCACCGACTTCGCGTTCCAGCTGGACGGTGGCGGCAACGTCGCCAGTCCGCCCGGCGCCTACCAGTGCTTCGCCGTCTCCAAGACCGGCGACCCGGTGACCGGCGGCTGGTACTTCTATTCGCTGCACGTCACCGACGGCCTGCCCGACTACCCGAAGTTCGGGGTCTGGCCCGACGGCATCTACATGTCGGCCAACATGTTCGGCTTTCCGGCCGCCGGCGGTTTCATGGGAACGCGCGTCTGGGCGCTCGACAAGGCGCAGATGTACGCCGGCGCGCCGTCGATCCAGATCGTCGAGTTCAACCCGCCGGGGGACGAGTTCACCATCCTGCCCGCCAACGCGCGGCTGCAGACCGGCACGCCGCCCGCCGGCTCGCCGAACTACTTCAGCGTCGTCTGGAAATACACCAATGCGGTGTCGATCTACAAGTTCCACGTCGACTGGACCAGCATCGCGCTGTCTTCGCTCACGGGGCCCTTCACCGCGATCGCGCCGTCGAGTTGGGCTTCGCCGCCGAACACGGTGCCGGCGCAGGGCGGCAACAACAACGAAACGCTGCCCGTGCGGCTGATGGTGCAGAACCAGTACACCAACATCGCCGGCGCCGAATCGGTGTGGAACGCGCACACGGTGCTGGGCGGCGCCGCCGGGACGGCCGCGCCGCGTTACTACCAGACGGCCGTCACCGGCGGCGTCGTCGCGGCGGCCACGACCCAGGCGTCCACGTTCGCGCCCGACACCACGGTCAACCGGTACATCCCGAGCGTCGGCGTGGATCGTGCGGGCAACATGGCCCTGGGCTACAGCGCGTCGTCGGCCTCGCTGTTCGCCGCGATCCGCTACGCCGGCCGCCTGGCCGGCGACCCGGTCAACTCGCTGTCGCAGACCGAGGCGTCGCTGGTCGAGGGCTCGGGGGGGCAGACTTCGTACACCCGCTGGGGCGACTACAGCGCGATGACGACCGATCCGGACGGATGCCGGTTCTGGTACACGAGCCAGTACTACGTCACCACCGGCACCGATGCGCAGACCCGCATCGGCGCCTTCGCGTACCCCGGCTGCGTGCCGGCGGGCAGCGGCGCGCTGCAGGGTACCGTCACCGCGGCCGTGGGCGGCGCGCCCATCGCCGGCGCGACGGTCGCGCTCGGCACCCGGACGGCGACGACCAACGGCAGCGGCGTCTATTCGTTCGCGACCTTGCCGTCGGGAACGTATCCCGGCGCGACTGCGAGCGCCACCGCGTTCAACCCGGTTGCCGCCTCGGGCATCGTGATCGGGAGCGGCACGACGACGCAGAACTTCTCGCTCGCCGCGGCACCGACCAGCGCCTGCCTCGTCGACACGACGCAGGCCAATTTCCAGGCCGGCGTGCAGGCCAACGTCGACCTGACCACCACGCCCGGCAGCGTGACGCTGCTCGATGCCGACAAGCTCGACCAACAGAACACGACGCTGGGTGGCTTCGGCGTCACCATAAGCACCACGACCTGGGGCGGACAGACGTTCACGCCCGCGGTGACCGGAACGCTCGTGCAGGCCGACATCAACCTCTTCTGCAGCGGCTGCACCGGCACCACGCCCAGCCTGACGCTCTCTGTACGTGCCACGAGCGGCGGGCTGCCGGCCGGCGCGGACCTCGCCACGGCGACGATCACCGGCTTCGCCAGCGGCGCGTCGAATTTCTACCCCGCGGTGTTCGCGAGCCCGGCCACGCTCGCTGCCGGGACGCAGTACGCGCTGGTCATCCGCCCGACCGCGAACCCATCGGTGGGGAACTATACGCTGACGCGCAGCGGTACCCAGACCGTAGGCGCCGACGTGTATGCCGGCGGTGCCCAGATCTCCGGCGGGACTTCGGGCACCGTGTGGTCGATCCTCCTGAGGAGCGGCGTGACCACCGACGCCGGCTTCAGGACCTACGTGAACACCGGCTTCGTGTCGGCCGGCACGCAGACCTCGTCGCTGAAGGACAGCAATCCGGCCGTGGGCGTGACCCCCCGGTGGAAGAGCCTCGCCTGGACCGGCTCGACGCCGGCGGCCACGACGCTCCGGTTCCAGGCCGCCGCCAGCGACTCGCCGTTCGGCCCGTTCACCTTCGTCGGGCCGGACGGCACGGCGGCAACCTACTTCACCAGCGGGGCCTCGCTCGCCCAGTTCGACGGCAAGCGCTACCTCAAGTACCAGGCGTCGCTGGCCACCAGCAGCGCTGCGGCGACGCCCGTGCTGACCGATGTCACCACCTGCTACCTCACCGCGCCGGCGCCGGTGCTGGCCACCGCCGTTTCGCGCAAGGTGCACGGCAGCGCCGGCACCTTCGACCTCGCCTTGGCGGCCGCGGTGCACAATCCGACGACCGAGCCGCGGTCCGCCGGCGCCGGCGGCAACCATTCCATTGTGTTGACGTTCGATGAAGCGGTGACCATCGGGTCCGCGTCGGTGACCGAAGGCTCTGCGACGGCCGGCGCGCCGACGTTTGCCGGCAACTCGATGACGGTGCCGCTGAGCGGGGTGGCCGATCAGCAATTCGTCACGGTCACCTACAGCGGCGTGGCCC
>CALQLA020000114.1 GCA_943331295.2 Bordetella parapertussis
GCTGCTGCTGGTCGCGCTGCTGTCGATGCTGCAGGCGACGCTGACGCTGCCCGGCATCGCCGCCATCGCGCTGACGCTGGGCATGGCGATCGACGCCAACGTGCTGATCAACGAGCGCATCCGCGAGGAGCTGCGCTGGGGGGCGACGCCGCACGCGGCACTGCAGGCAGGCTACGAGCGGGCATGGGGCACGATCCTCGACTCGAACGTGACGACGCTGATCGCCGGCGTCGCGCTGCTGATCTTCGGCAGCGGGCCGGTGCGCGGCTTCGCGGTCGTCCACTGCCTCGGCATCATGACGTCGATGTTCTCGGGCGTGTTCATCTCCCGCGGCATCGTCAACCTGATCTACGGCAACCAGAAGAAGCTCGAGCGGATCTCGATCGGGCAGGTCTGGAAGCCCGGCGCCGGGACCGCAGCGCCCGCCAAGTAACGCCCGCCGCCCCGCAAGCAAGCCAAGACAAGAGGCACCGCGATGGAATTCTTCCGCATCAACCAAGACATCCCGTTCATGAAGCGGGCGCTGGTGTTCAACGTGATCTCGCTCGTCACGTTCGTGCTGGCCGTCATCTTCCTCGCGGTCCGCGGCCTCAACCTGGGCGTCGACTTCCGCGGCGGCACGCTGATCGAGGTCACCTACGGCCACGCCGTCGACTTCAACCGCCTCCGCGCCGCGGTCGACCGGCTGAACCTCGGCGAGTACGCGGCGCAGAGCTTCGGCAGTTCCAACACCGCGCTGATCCGGCTGCCGCTGAAGGAGGGCACGTCCAGCGCGGCGCTGTCCGAGCGCGTGATGACGGCGTTGAAGTCGGACGACCCGAGCGCGGCGCAGCAGCGGGTGGAATTCGTCGGGCCGCAGGTCGGCAAGGAACTCTTCGAGAACGGCGCGCTGGCGCTGCTCCTCGTCTCGCTCGGCATCGTCGCCTACCTGGCGCTGCGGTTCGAGTGGCGCTTCGCGGTGTCGGCGATCATCGCCAACCTGCACGACGTGATCATCATCCTGGGGTTCTTCGCGCTGTTCCAGTGGGAGTTCTCGCTGCCGGTGCTGGCTGCCATTCTCGCGGTGCTGGGGTACTCGGTGAACGAGTCGGTCGTCATCGCCGACCGGATCCGCGAGAACTTCCGCAAGATGCGCAAGGCGACCGTCACCCACGTGATCGACAACGCGATCACGAGCACGATCTCGCGCACGATCATCACCCACGGCATGACGCTGATGATGGTGCTGTCGATCCTGTTCTTCGGCGGTGAGACGCTGCACTACTTCTCGCTGGCGCTGACCATCGGGATCTGCTTCGGCATCTACTCGTCCGTGCTCGTGATGGCGCCGCTCGTGATGTGGATGGGGGTGTCGCGCGAGGATCTCGTCAAGCCCGAGAAGAAGCGCGAGGGCGGCCCCGAGAAGGTGCTGCCGTAACCGGCCCCCGGGACGGTCCGCGCGGCAGACGGCCGTCTGCCGCGGGCAGCCGCCGAGCCCCGCCCCTGCCCGCGGCGACCCCATGCTGACGACGCTCTTCTACTCGGTCCTGACGCTCGACCAGACGCTGGGCCAACTGGCGGTCCAGTACGGGCACTGGCTGTACGGCCTGCTCTTCGTCATCATTTTCGCCGAGACCGGGCTGCTGATATTCCCGTTTCTCCCCGGCGACTCGATCCTCTTCATCGCCGGCACCGTCGCGGCCGGCGCGGGCCTCGACGTCCACCTGCTGGTCGTGGTGCTGATCGCGGCCGCGATCCTGGGCGACACCGTCAACTACTCGATCGGCCACTACATCGGCCCCCGCATCTACGAGCGGCCCGATTCGCGCTGGATCAAGCACGCGCACCTGCGCCGGACGCAGGAGTTCTACGACCGCTTCGGCGGCGTCACGATCATCATCGGCCGCTTCATCCCGATCATCCGGACCTTCGCGCCGTTCCTCGCCGGCGTCGCCGGCATGTCCTATCGCAAGTTCCTGTTCTTCAACGTCATCGGCGGCGTGACCTGGATCGGCTCGCTGGTCTATGCGGGCTACCTGTTCGGCAACATCCCGTGGGTGAAGAACAACCTGTCGCTGATCGTGATCGCGATCGTGGTGGTGTCGCTGGTGCCCGCGGTGGTGACGTTCTTCCAGGAACGCCGGTCGCGCAAGCCCGAGGGACCGTAGAGCCGCAGGTAGCCCGGGTTGAGCCACGCGAAACCCGGGCTACAGGTCAGACGCGCCGCGCGAGCTCCGCGGCGCGACCGATGTAGGACCCCGGCGTGAGCGCAAGCAGCCGCGCCTTGGCCTCCGCGGGGAGTGCCAGGCCCTCGATGAACGCGTGCAGGCTCTCCCGCGTCATGCCGGTGCGGCCGCGCGTGAGCGCCTTCAGCTGCTCGTACGGATTCGGCACCCCGTACCGGCGCATCACCGTCTGGATCGGCTCGGCCAGCACTTCCCAGTTCGCGTCGAGGTCGGCCGCCAGCGCTTCCGGCACGACGTCGAGCTTGCCCAGGCCCTGCCGCAGCGACACCCACCCCAGCAGCGAGTAGCCGAGGGCGACGCCCATGTTGCGCAGCACCGTCGAGTCGGTCAGGTCGCGCTGCCAGCGCGAGACCGGCAGCTTTTCGGCGAGGTGGCGCAGCACCGCATTGGCGAGCCCGAGGTTGCCCTCGGAGTTCTCGAAGTCGATCGGGTTGACCTTGTGCGGCATCGTCGACGAACCGACCTCGCCCTCCTTCACGCGCTGCCGGAAGTAGCCGATCGACACGTAGCCCCAGATGTCCCGGTCGAGGTCGACCAGCACCGTGTTCGCCCGCGCGATCGCATCGAACAGCTCCGCCATGTAGTCGTGCGGCTCGATCTGCGTCGTGTACGGGTTGAGTTCGAGCCCGAGCCCCGTCACGACCTTCGCCGCCAGCCGCTCCCAGTCGACGTCGGGATAGGCCGCCACGTGGGCGTTGTAGTTGCCGACTGCGCCGTTCATCTTGCCCTTGATCGGCACGCGCTCGATGGCGGCGATCGCGCGCTCGAGCCGCGCGTACACGTTGGCCATTTCCTTGCCGAGCGTCGTGGGCGTGGCCGGCTGGCCGTGGGTGCGCGCGAGCATCGGCAGCGCGGCGTGCGCATGGGCGAGCGCGCGCAGATCGCCGGCGACGCTCCGCAGCGTCGGCAGCACGAGCGTCCGCCGCGCCTCCGCGAGCATCAGTCCGTGCGAAAGGTTGTTGATGTCCTCGGACGTGCACGCGAAGTGGATGAATTCGGCGACCGCGGCGACCTCGGGCAGGTCGGCGAAACGCTCCTTCAGCCAGTATTCGACCGCCTTGACGTCGTGGTTCGTGGTGCGCTCGAGCGCCTTGACACGCTCGGCATCGGCGGGGGCGAACGCCGCGCCCGCCGCGGCCAGCGCGGCACGTGCCGCCGCGGAAAAGGACGGAACCTCGACGAGCGCCGGCTCGTCCGCGAGCGCA
>CALQLA020000115.1 GCA_943331295.2 Bordetella parapertussis
CGCTGCAAGCGGGCGAGAAATTGCGGGACAAGATTGAGGGCCAACTCGCAGCACTGCAGCAAATGCCCGCCCTTGTCCGCTCATTTTTCCGGCATCCGTTTGTCGCCTATATTACCGACTGCTGAGTAGTTCCTGTGGCCAATGCCGGCCGGCGCGTCGTGCCGCCCACCCTGAGCCCCAACGCCGCAACGCGGCGCACAGAGGACGGGCATGGGGAGCGATCGCCGGGCCATCGACAGCGCACCGACGCGGTATCGGCTGCGCCGTCCGTGCGAAAGCGTGCTCTATCGCTGCGTCCAGCAACACCTCGAAACCTGGCTCGGCCAATGCCGCGACGGTCACGACGACGAGTGGTCGGTGCCGGAATATGTGGAGCGGGAGTTCCGCCGCTACCTCAACTGCGGCATCCTCGCGCACGGCTTCGCCCGCGCCCGCTGCGGGCAATGCGGGCACGACTTCCTGATCGCGTTCTCGTGCAAGGGGCGCGGCGTATGCCCATCATGCAACGCCCGGCGCATGGTGGCGACGGCGGCGCATCTCACCGACCACGTCTTGCCGCCGCTGCCGGTGCGCCAATGGGTACTGGCCGTGCCGAAGCGCTTGCGTTACTTCCTACAGGGCGACACCGATCTCCAGGGTGCCGCTCTGCGCCTGTTCCTGCACGTGGTGGAGCAATCCCTGCGTACGCACAGTCGAGGCGCCGGTCCCGCGGCCCGCCTCGGCGCGGTGGCCTTCATTCACCGTTTCGGTTCCAGCCTCAGTGCGCATCTACACTTTCACTGCGTCATCATCGACGGCGTGTTCGACGCCACCAATGCGGGCGGGGTTGTCTTCCACGCCGCCGCCGGGCTCGATGAGCCAGCCATCGCCGATGTGCAGGCGCGCGTGCGCCGGCGGCTGTTTGTTACGCGTGTTCGTGCGCCGCGGCCTGCTGCCGGGCGATGACGCGCAGGCGATGGCGCAATGGCAACACGGCGGCAGTTTCTCCGTCGATGGCTCGGTGCGCATCGAGGCCGCTGATCGCGCTGGGCGCGAGCGTCTGCTGCGCTACTGCGCCCGGCCACCGTTCGCTTTGGATCGGCTGCGCGAACTCGATCCCGAGCGCCTGCTCTACCAGAGCACGAAACCCGGTCCAAGCGGGAACGGCTCACTGCTCCTGACGCCGCTTGAGCTGCTCGACCGCCGCGCCGCGCTGGTGCCTCCCGCACCCACCGCCATCGCTATTTCGGCGTCCTCGCCCCCAACTCGCCCCTGCGCGCTGCGCTCACCGCCCTCGCGCCGGGGGCGACCACCGCGCCGCCCCGCATCGCGCCAGCCCGCCTGCCCGCGCGCAGCCACCCTGGCGCTCGCGACCGCCCGAAAGTGCGCCGAGAAGCGTGCGGAGCAGCCCGTTGTCACCGCAAATGGACGTTTGACTCGCCCGATCTGCTCCTCCACACTCAGCCCAGTGCGCTTGAAATGGCTATCCGTCGGATTTCCGCACCCGATTTTGCACGGGCTGGACACCTACGGCGTCGCCGGGCATGCATGCTCAAGACGGTCTGCGCCTACGACACGACCCGGCTGCGCGCCCTGGCGGTGCGCTTCTCCTCGCCAGTCTACCCGGGCGAAACGATTCGCACCGAGATGTGGCGCAGGGGAGACACGCTGCTGTTCCGTTCGCGCGCGCTCGAGCGCGATGTCGTGGTGCTGAACAACGGCGCGGCAACGCTCACCGGGTGACGTGCGCCGCGCCGAAGAACCGATCGAAGCAAACTGCAAGAATCCGTCGATGAGCCTCGAAATGAAACTGCTTTCCCGAATCGCCGCAGCTCTGCTGTTTGCCCTGTTGTCAAGCGCGCAGGCGCAAACCTACCCGGCGAAGCCGATTCGCCTGGTCGTGCCCTTCCCGCCCGGCGGCCCCACCGACATTCTCGGCCGCGTCATCGGCGCGAAGCTTGCGGAGGCGATGGGACAGCCGGTGGTTATCGACAATCGCGGCGGAGCGGGTGGTGGCCTGGGCGCGGACAACGTGGCGAAATCGCCGCCGGACGGCTATACGATTCTGCTTGGCACGACCGGCACGCACACCATCAACCCCAATCTCTACAGCAAGCTGCCCTACGACCCGATCAAGGATTTCGTGGCGGTGACGCTGGTGGTGAAATACATCAACATCCTGGTCGTGAATCCCAACGTGCCGGTGAAATCGGTGGCCGAATTGATCGCGCTGGCGAAACAAAAACCCGGTGAAGTGACCTTCGGCTCGGCCGGCAACGGATCGTCCAACCATCTTTCGGGCGAAATGCTCGCCACCATGACCGGCGTGAAAATGCAGCACGTGCCCTACAAGGGCAGCGGCCCGGCGCTGAACGACGTGATCGCCGGCCAGCTCACCTTCATGTTCGACCAGTATTCCACGGTCGCCCCCAACGTCAAGGCCGGCAAGCTGCGCGCGATCGGCGTCACCATCCCGAAGCGCCACGCCTTGCTGCCCGAGGTGCCGACGGTGGCCGAATCGGTGCCCGGATTCGAAGTCTCGGGCTGGTACGGCGTGTTCGTTTCCGCCGGCACGCCCCGCGACATCGTCAACCGCCTCAATAGCGAATTTTCCAAAATCATGAAGCTGCCCGATATCCACGAACGCATGGCCACCCTCGGCTGGGATCCGGTCACCAACACCCCCGAGCAGTTCAGCGCGCAAATCAAGGCCGAACTCGCCACCTGGGCCGACGTCGTAAGAAAATCCGGCGCCAGGATCGATTGAACGCCAAAGCCGAACGGAGGCCATCATGGACATGACACCGGTGCAGGCCGTGCCCGACAACCGCGGCGCCAATTTGTTCGCCGCCGATCCGCGCTTTTGCGACCTGCTGGCCGTCTACCTGGAACCCAAGCTGCACGCGCACCTCTTGCCCTATCGTCGCTGCTCGACAATGCGCCGCTCGCGCGGCTGATCGCGCGCCGCCTCGACCTCGCCGGCATCGGCCGCGCGGTGCGCGAAGGCACGCTGCAGGCGCTCGCGATCACCGCGTCGAGCTACACGTCGGGCCAGTCGATCACGTTCTGC